>NZ_JBIBIJ010000029.1:0-79707 GCF_042957465.1 Kitasatospora sp. NPDC008050 | reverse complement strand
GGTCAACGTTCTATGGGCCCTGATCCGTGACGGGAAGAGCTACGAGCCTGCACTCCCCGTCACATCAGCGGCTTGACAACATCATTAGGAGGTCACCGGGTCGTAGCGGAGCTGCCGGGGGCCGCTGACACAGGTACCCGACCGGTCGAAAAGCAGCACGTGGTAGTTCCTGAGTTCCTTGTGTTCGGAGACGGGCCGGTCGTGGGTCCGGCAGCGGATTCTGCTCGGTGAACCAGGAGCCCGGTATGGCCGGGGTGTTCACGAGGAAGCCCTGCTGCTGCCGAAAACGGGCGGCTTCGCCGTTGTCGTGATGGCGCACATCTGCCTTCCAGCGGCCGTCCGGGTCGTAGGTGAGGTCACCGTTCTCGGGGGTGTGGACCGCGTGGACGCCTTCGGCGCCGCCGAGACGGACGACGGCAAGGAACTCCTGCCGCGTGACAAGGACGGCACCCTGGAGCGGATCCACATCGTCTGACGTGTGGCGGCGGACGCGCGGCGCCGCCCGCCGCCGTTTGCCCGAGTGCTCCGGTACTTCAGTTCTCCGGTACCTCTACTCGGACCAGGCCTTGCGCATGTGGTCGCGGGCGTCGGTGGGGGCGGCGGAGCGCTCGAAGTCGCCCGGGGTGGTGCGGAAGACGCAGTCGATGCCGTACCGGTGGAGCAGCGCGACCTCGCGGTCGGCGGGGCGGCTCGGGAAGAGGCCGGTCAGGCGGTCAGCCGGCTCGGGGCTGTGAGGGGCGTAGTCGAGGAGCTGAGCGAGCGCCTCGCGGACGAAGCGGTGGTCGGCGCTGCGCTTGGCCTCGACGATCTCGGTCCCGTCGGGGCCGGTGACGTGAAGGTCGGTGATGCCGGCCGGAGTCTGCAGGCGCTGGATCAGCACGTCAGGGCGGCTGATGCTGGTGGTGTACTCGCGGACGAGCAGCGCCTCGGCGCGGCGGACGAGGACCGGCCTGGCGTCACGCTGGTAGGTCGTCTCCTGGGTGTGCAGGTTCTCGGTCGCGATGATCTGGGTACCGGCGTCGAGTGCGGCCGCGACGGCCGACTCCAGCGCGGTCAGCTCGAGGGCCGCGGCCGCGGTCTCGATGCCGAGCCCCTCGAGGACCTCCTCGGCCTGGGCACCCTGAAGTATCCGCAGGCCCATGAAGTTGTCGTTGGGGTTGAAGCTGGGAAGGTCCCAGATCTCCGTGTACGGGATCTGGGTGGGCTGGAACCTGGCGAGGCTGTACACGTTGTGCCAGCTGCCGTGCTTCGGGTCCTGCGACCACATCGTGTCGGCGAAGGCCGCGCTCCTGAACGTGACCCCCACCTCGCCGACTCCCCGCACGTGGTTGCCACCGGTGAACAGGACCACATCGCCCGCGCGCAGGCGCTGCATCTTCTTGTCCTGCGCCTTCGTCGCTCCCCAGAACCGGGCTTTCCCGGTGGGGTGGACCTCCAGCAGGGCGGTGCGCTGGTCGGGCGTCAGAGTGTCGGTGTGCGACGGTCCGGCGAAGTGGACTTCCTGGTCCAGGGTGTCCTTCCAGTGGCGGCGAGCGGCGGGGTTGCCGTACGAGGGCTGGATGGCGACGACGGTCATGCGGTGATCCCCCCAGGGAAGTCGGGAAAAGGTCGAGCGTAGACCCGCCACCGGTGTATCGCACGGAGGGGCAGTCGGTGGAGGGGCGTCGGCTTTCGCGATGTTCGAGTCCTCGAACTGACTGAAAACGAGGGCGGCGGCGCGATATCCTCGCAGCTCGTGAAGGATCGGCCCCGCGCGTGCGGGGATGTTCCCACCAGGCCACCGGGGACCTCCAGGGACAGGTGATCGGCCCCGCGTGTGCGGGGATGCTTTCTACACGCGATGCGGGGTGAGAAGCGTCCGCAGGTAGTCCTGTGTCAGGGAGTCGGTGGAATACAGCCGGGTCGCGACCGTGCCGCGGGTGGCGAGGACGCGGTAGGTGTTGAGCGCGTAGGGCAGGTAGCGCTCGGGCGACAGCCAGTTGAGCTGGGAGTCGCGGCTCTTCTCCGGTCGTGCGACCCAGCGGTCGCCGCGGCGGACGAGGTCGTCCCCGATGATGACCACGTTGTGGCTGTACTCCATTCCCTGGGCGGTGTAGACGCAGCCGACCTGCTGGTGACCGCCCGGATCGGTGGCCCAGAAAGGCCGCCCGGGAATGTCCGGTGCGTCGAACGCCGGGTCGTCCTCGCGGAAGTTCCACGGGCGGGCCCAACTGTTCTTGCCCTCCGGTCCGTTCCAGGTGACAGCGACCTCTGGTAGCAGGGGCGGCGTCGACGGCGACTCCCACGGCCAGCAGAACCCGGCCGTGATCCGGGCAGTGTCACCGGCGGCGATGTGGGTGTCGACCCAGTGCGTGAACTGGTCGGGGTCGTCGGCGAGGGCGAGGTCGTAGTCGGTGCCCTGCCACGCCGGAGCCGGCCCCGAAGGAGCGAGGAGCCGATCGATCCAGTGGTGGTACGCCTGCGAGCCGTTGCACCGGAACTGCGTGCTGAGCTCGATGTGGGAGAAGCCAAGGCCACGGCTGCTCGCATGCTGCCTGAGTTCGTCGAGCGTGACGCCCTCCGTGGGACGGATGATCTGGCGCTCGTCGAGGAAGAGAACGGTTACCGCCGCGTCCTCGATCAGCTTCCCCAGGACGATCGGAAAGCCCGTGCGCTGTTCGGCCGGCCCGGTGCGGGCCCGGTGGGCCTCGTCGATCAGGATGACGCTCTCCGAGGTGAGCCCGCCCGGCAGTTTGCCCGCGAAGGTCGTGATCAGTCCGCGTGAGTTCTCACCGACGGTGCGCTTCAGCTGCCGGGTGAGCGTGCCGGAGGGCGAGAGCAACCGCGGGTTCGCGTCCTCACGCCTGCACAGGTCGCCGAGGAGGCGACAGGCCACCGCGGTCTTCCCGGTGCCCGGCCCGCCGGTGACGACGATGATGTTTCCCGTTCGCCGGTGTTGCGCGGTGGCCACGGCGTGCAGGACGTCCTGTCGGGCGACATCCTGGGCACCGATGAGCTGGAACGCCTCATGTCCCTCGATCACCTTCCCGGCCCGGGCCAACAGCCCACGTGACGGACGGTGCTCGGCCTCCAGCAGGAACTGCACGTTCCGCTCGGTGGGCGGCCAGACGTCGGCACAGCCCAGGATCCGGGCAAGCTCACCCGGTGGCCGTGTGCCGGTCAGGTCCTCCCGCCCGAGCACGGGGAACCGCTCGGACGGTCCTCCGGCCGAGCGGGCTCGCAACTCGGCGATGAGATCCGAGGGAGCGTCGTGCAGCACGGCGACGCCCTTCGCGCGTGTCCGCACGTGATCCTGGGCGATCCAGTCCTCCAGGTAGCTCGCGTATCCACCGACCTGACGGGCCGGATGCTGCACGATTCGCTCACCGACCCGCACCAGCCCCGGCAACTGTGGATTGGTCTGCAGGTGGGTCCACTGCTTCAGTTCGACGGCCACCAGATCGAGGACGCCGTCCGTACCCTCACCGACCAGGAGGGCGTCCACCCGCTCGCCAGTCGCCGGCAGCGCGTACTCCAGCAGGATTCGCAGCCCACCCAGCTCCGCCGCCAGCAGGGCGTCCATCAGCGCCGGCCAGCTCCGCCGCCAACTCCGCACCTCCTGCACGCTGGGCCGCAGCCCGAAGAGGCGCGGAAAGCGCTGCTCGCACCCGGCGAAGAACTCCGGCTGTGTAACTTCCTTGGCGGCCGCGGTGACCGTTCCCCCGAACAGATACATGACACGATCTATACCAGCTGCCGCCGACGTCACAGGCTATGGGCCGAGATTCGATGGCCCGTCGCTGGGGCGGGAGGTGTTGCCCGCAGCTGTGTTCGGCTCACGGCAACGGGGGCCTGGCGCCGACGCGATGGGCAGGGCTCGCGGAGAGTATCGAGCAGCTCGAACTGGCTGAAAAGCGGGTGATGACGCGATATCCTCGCAGCTCACGAAGGGTCGGCCCCGCATGCGCGGGGATGGTCCCGCCCGGCTGTACCCGTCCTCGCCCATCTGGTTGTCGGCCCCGCATGCGCGGGGATGGTCCCGCCTGCGCGGTGAGCAGGTCGCGCGGGCTGCGGTCGGCCCCGCATGCGCGGGGATGGTCCCACCACGGCGCTGATCCTGCGCCTGTGGCTCGAGTCGGCCCCGCATGCGCGGGGATGGTCCCGCTCCACCCGCCGTACCCCGCCCGGAGGCCAGGTCGGCCCCGCATGCGCGGGGATGGTCCCGGGATGGTCTACGTCTCGGCTGTCGGCCGGCGGTGGGCCCCGCATGCGCGGGGATGGTTCCCCGAAGGACAGCGTGGAGACCCACCTGCATACGTCGGCCCCGCCCGCGCGGGGATGCTCCGGGGAAGCAGGGCGCACTCGTGGCGGCCGGCGCGTCGGCCCCGCACGCGCGGGGATGGTCCTCCGTCGGGCGAGGCTGCCCAGGAGATGCAGTCGTCGGCCCTGCACCTGCAGGGATGGTCCCGTTTGCGATCTGCGATCTGCCGGACCTGTAGTCGGCCCCGCGTGGTGGGGCTTCTCCTCGGTTGATGCCGGTCGGCCCCGTTTGCTGACCGGCATCATCAGTCAGGCGTGGACCGCCCCCTCGCCCGACCCGGCCCGGCCCCACCGCCCCTGGGTCAGGCGAGGGCGGGCGTCGGGCGGCGGGGGGTGGTGGTGGCGAGGGTCAGCAACTGGTCGCGGGCCGCCGCCAGGGAGCCGGCGGCGAGGTCGGTGAACTGGGCGAGGGCGGGCATCGCTGCGGCGCGGGTCAGTTCGGCGTGGACCAGGAAGAGGTTCTCCTTCCGTACGCCGAGGTCGCCGAAGTACGCCCGCAGGTAGGGCGCCTGGTGGTCGAAGGGCTCGCGCGGGGTGCCGGGGCCGTAGCCGCCGCCGCGGGCGGTGACGATCACCACGCGGGTGTCGCGCAGCAGGCTCTCGCCGGTGCGCGGGTCGGTGAAGGCGGCGGGGAAGGAGATCCGTTCGATCCAGGCCTTGAGGGCGGCGGGCACCGTGAAGTTGTACATCGGGACGCCGAGCAGCACGGTGTCCGCGGCCAGCACTTCCTCGACGAGCGGCAGGGTCAGCGCCCACTCCCGCTCCTCCGAGGCGTCCCGGACCCGCGCCGCCACCTCGGCCGGCGGGACCGTGCCCTGCTCGCCCAGCCGCCGGCCGAGCGTGACGTAGCCGGCGCCCAGCAGCGGTACCGGCTCGGCGGCCAGGTCGCGGTAGCGGTAGCCGGCGGTGCCGTGGTGGTCGCGCCAGGTGTCCGCGAAGAGGGCGGTGAGCTGTCGGCTGACCGAGGGGCCGGCGGGGCCGGCGGTGGAGTCCAGGTGCAGCAGGGACGGGGTGGTGTTCATTGCTCTCTCCTGTCACTTCGGCGCGATCGCGCACGTCATAGCGGTAGACGGAGTGGGTCGGGGAAAGGTGACCGGTGGAGAAAGGGCACGGGATGGACGAGGAGCGGGACGAGCTGGCCCGGCGGTTCGAGGAGCAGCGCGACCGGTTGCGCGCGGTCGCCTACCGGCTGCTGGGTTCGGCGAGCGAGGCGGAGGACGCCGTCCAGGAGGCCTGGCTGCGGCTCGGCCGGGTGGACGCGGCGCAGGTGGAGAATCTGCCCGCCTGGCTGCGCACGGTGGTCTCCCGGATCTGCCTCGACCTGCTGCGGTCGCGTGCCGCGCGCCGCGAGGAGCTGGCCGGGCAGCAGCCGCCCGACCAGCCCTGGGAGGACGGTGCCGGGGAGGGTGCGGACCCGGAGCGGGAGGCGCTGCTGGTGGAGTCGGTGGGCCGGGCGCTGCTCGTGGTGCTGGACCGGCTGGGCCCGGCCGAGCGGGTCGCCTTCGTGCTGCACGACCTGTTCGCCGTCCCGTTCGAGCAGATCGCGCCGATCGTGGAACGCACCCCGGTGGCCGCCAAGAAGCTGGCCAGCCGGGCGCGCCACCGGGTGCACGGCGTGCCCGGCCAGCTCGCCGGTGCCCGGCCCGCCGGCGAGCTGGCCGGGCACCGGCGGGTGGTCGAGGCTTTCCTGGCCGCCTCGCGCGGCGGCGATCTGGCGGGGCTGCTCGCGGTGCTGGCCCCCGATGTGGTGCGCCGGGCCGACCCGGCCGCCCTGCCGGCGGGGGTGGCGCTGGAGTCGCGCGGGGCGCGGGCGGTGGCCACCGAGACGCTCGTCTTCGGCCGCCGGGCGCGGTGGGCCGAGGCGGCCCTGGTCGACGGAGCGGTCGGCGTGGTCGTCGCGCCGCGTGGCCGGCTGGTGCTCGTCCTGGCCGTCACGGTCGCGGAGGACCGGATCGCGGCCTACGAGGTGATCGCCGACCCGGCGCGCCTGGCCCGGCTCGATCTGGCCGTCCTCGGGGATTGACCCGTGGCGGGAGGCGGCAGAGGCCGGAGCGGCGGTTCGGCGCGGCCGGAGGCACGATGGAACGAGGCTGTCCGGCCGGCGGCCTGGTTCCAACAGGCACGGAGGTGGTTGCGGTGGCAGAGGGCACTGGTGAGTCGCCGAGGGCGTCGGGATCCTCGGCCGTGGTGCATCCGATACGTGATCTGCTGCACGGGCTGTACGAGATGCGCCCGATGACGGTCTGGATCCTGGTGGGTTTCTCGATGGGACTGGGCCTGGTCGGCGCGCAGGTCACCACCCCGTGGCTGCTGGCGCTCTTCTCCGTGTTCTGGGGCGCGACGGTGCTGGCGATCCTGCTCGTGGTGGCCCGCAGCCTGGTGGAGCGGGGGAGCCACCACGGGCCGCGTCGCGTGGCGCATTGAGAACAGGAAGCCGGCAGTAGGTCACTGAGAGTGAGGGGCTGACCCGACCGAACGGTGGGCCGCGTGTCCGGGCGTTTCACAAGGAACGCCCGGGACACGCGGCCCACCCTCGCGCTGTCCGGAGCCCTCCGTCCCGTTCCTGTCCGATCACGCACCGGACGTTCGCAGCCTGTTCACCGAATTCCGGCGACGCAATGCCTGACATGTACGGCAGAGTCGTCCCGGACCGGTCGAACCATTTTCCGTGGCACAGCGAGGAACTGACGGAGAGGCAGGATCCCCATGTCCGGAATGACCCGACGCAGGCTGCTCGGTGCGGCGGCCGGTGTGGCCGGGGGTGCGGCGGCGATGACGCTGCTGCCGCCGAGCGTGCAGCAGGCGGTGGCAGCCGGGGTTCCCCGGCGCGGCTCACTGCGCGATGTGGAGCACGTGGTCCTGCTGATGCAGGAGAACCGCTCCTTCGATCACTACTTCGGCACCCTGTCCGGTGTCCGCGGCTTCAACGACCCGAACGCGCTGCGCCTGGACAACGGCCGTTCGGTCTTCTACCAGCCGGACAGCGTCAACCCCGACGGCTACCTGCTGCCGTTCCACCTGGACACCCGCACCACCAGTGCCCAGGCGATCCCGTCCACCAGCCACGCCTGGGCGGTGCAGCACCAGGCCTGGAACGGCGGCAGGATGGACCAGTGGCTGCCGGCCCACCGGGCCGCCGACGGCGTCAACGGGCCCTATGTGATGGGCTACTACACCCGTGACGACATCCCGTTCCAGTTCGCGCTGGCGGAGTCCTTCACCATCTGCGACAACTACTTCTGCTCGGTGCAGGGCCCGACCTGGCCGAACCGCCTCTACTGGATGACCGGTTCGATCGACCCGGACGGCACGGGCGGCGGCCCGATCATCCAGAACGCCGCGCCCACGCCGCTGACCTGGACCACCTATGCCGAGCAGCTGGAGGCGGCGGGGGTGAGCTGGAAGGTCTACCAGGAGGCCGACAACTACGGCACCGACGTGCTCTCGCTGTTCGCCAACTTCCAGCAGGCCAAGCCGGGTGACCCGCTGTACGACAAGGGCATGGCCGCGCAGCCGACCGGGACCTTCGAGGAGGACGCCCGCAACGGCCGCCTGCCGGCGGTCTCCTGGATCCTGCCGACCAGCTACCAGTCCGAGCACCCGGACTACCTGCCCGCCGCCGGCGCCGACTTCGTCGCCTCCAAGATCGAGGCGATCGCCGGCAACCCGGAGCTCTGGGCGAAGACCGTCTTCATCCTCAACTACGACGAGAACGACGGCTTGTTCGACCACGTGGCCCCGCCGGTGCCGGACGACCCGGACACGGACGGCGAGTTCATCCAGGGGCTGCCGATCGGCGGCGGCTTCCGGGTCCCGTGCATCATCGTCTCGCCGTGGACGGTGGGCGGTTGGGTCGCCTCGGAGTCCTTCGACCACACCTCGGTGCTGCAGTTCCTGGAGCGGTTCACCGGGGTCACCGCGGCCAACGTCACCGACTGGCGGCGTCAGACCTTCGGCGACCTCACCTCGGCCTTCCAGTTCCGCACCGGCACCTCGCGGCCGCCCGAGCTGCCCGACACCGCGGCGCAGCTCGCGCTGGCCGAGCACGAGGTGGCCACCAACCCGAAGCCGACGCTGCCCGGCGCCGACCAGCACTTCCCCCGGCAGGAGCCCGGCCGCCGCCACCACGTGCCGCCGCACCGCGGCTGACCGTCAGGGCCTTCCCCGACAAGCCCCGGGGCCTGTCGGGGAAGGCCCGGCGGCGAAGTTCCGTCGAGGCGGCCGTCCCGGCCAGGGTGCCGGGGCGGCCGCCTCACCTGTCGGCCCCTTCGGGCGCGGCGGGCGTCGTGTCGGGGAGCAGCTCGCTGCGCCACTTGCGCGCGTAGCGCTCCACCAGGTGCCGCAGCACGGTGACCGTGGTGGCGACGTCCGGTTCGGGGATGCCGTCGAGGGCGTTGTCCAGGCTGGTGATGTTGGCCTGTTTCAGACGGTTGAGCATCTCCTGACCCTCGTCCGTGAGGGCCACCTGCCGGGCCCGGCGGTCGAGCGCGTCGGGTGTGCGCTCCACCAGCCGCTGGGCCTGCAGCCGGTCGATCTGACGGGTGACGTGGGACGGCTCGACCATCATCCAGGCGGCCAGGTCACCCACCCGGCTGGCCTCGGTGGCCTCGGCGAGCGCGCGCAGCAGGTAGATGTCCGAGCGGGCGGCTGTGATGCCGGCCCGGGCCGTCTGGTGCTCGTGCGTCTGCGAACGGGTCAGCAGGTAGGCCATCGAGGCCAGCACCGCCTCCAGCTCTGATGTGGCGGCCTGATTGTCTGTCGCGTCCGGCATGGGGGAACCTTAGCGAGCCCGTCCGACGCCCGGTCGTCACTCGCCGGGATTCCGGCCCGGCCGGAGGTGTCGGGCGGCTCCGGAGCGGCCCCCCGGAGCCCGCTCCGGGGCGGAGGGGGCTCCGGGACGGTCGGGTCTCAGGCGGGGGAGCCGGCGGTGAAATCGACGTCCGCGGTGTTGACGGTGCCCGCGGTCCGGCCGGGGGCCAGGTGGTACTGCCAGTACAGGTTGGTGTGGGCGATGACCTGGGCGGGAGCGGGGGCGCCGAACCGCGTCAGGTCCTCGGTGGTGTGGGCGTCGCCGACCAGTGTCGTGTCGTAGCCGCGGGTGATCGCGCCGTGCAGCGTCGAGCGGATGCACGCGTCGGTCTGCGCCCCCGAGACGAAGAGCCGGCCGACGCCGCGCTCGGCGAGCACCGCCTCCAGCTCGGTCTCCTCGAAGGAGTCGCCGTAGGCCTTCTGCACCAGGGCCTCGGCGTCGCGGCGCACGAGCTCGGGCACGTACTGCCAGCTCTCGCTGTCCCTGGGCAGCTCGTCGCTGTTGTGCTGGACCCAGACGACGTCGACGTCGGCCGCGCGCGCCTTGTCGACCAGGGCGGCGATGTTGGCGATGACGCGGTCGCGGTCGTGGGCCCGTGCCACGACGCCGTTCTGCACGTCGATGACGATCACGGCGCTCTTCGGCCGGTTGTCGAGCGTGGTCATGGTTTCCCCCTTGACGCAGGTCGATCGTGGTCACGAATCAGACTAGTCGCTGACCGGTTTTCGGACAGATTCGGGTCGCACCCGAATGGCTCTTTCGTCACCACGGAACGCGAGTTAGCGTGACGGTGGGTTAGTTGCTTAGGGCATGTAACAGTCCTGAGCGTTATCCGCTCCGGGAAGGGAGCCCCACCATGGCCACCGCCGCCTCCACCCCCCAACTCACCGCCCCCGCACCCCGGGGGGCCTGCCCCTTCGCCCCGCCGCCCGCCTACCAGCAGGCCCACCGCGAGTCGCCGATCACCCGCATCTCGCTCTGGGACGGCTCCACCCCCTGGCTGATCACCCGGCACGAGGACATCAGGACGGTGCTCGGCGACACCCGCTTCAGCGCCGACGCCACCCGCACCGGCTTCCCGTTCCTCAGCGCCGGCGCACAGGAGCTGAGCACCGGGCGGCCCACCCTGATCCGGATGGACGACCCGGAGCACTCCCGGCTGCGCCGGATGCTCACCGGCGACTTCATGATCAAGAAGGTCGAGACGCTCCGCCCCGAGATCCAGCGGATCACCGACGACCTGCTCGACCGGATGACCGCCGACCAGTCGTCCGCCGACCTGGTGGCCGAGTTCGCACTGCCGCTGCCGTCCCTGGTCATCTGCCTGCTGCTCGGCGTCCCCTACGAGGAGCACGAGTTCTTCCAGGAGCGCAGCCGGATCCTGCTGCGCCGGGACTCGGACCCCGCGCTGGTGCGCATCGCCCAGGACGAGCTGGGCGACTACCTGACCAAGCTGACCGAGGCCAAGCGCACCGCGCCCGACGACGGCATCCTCAGCCGCCTGCTCGCCCGCGGCGAGCTGACGGTCGAGGAGATCGCCACCACCGCCCGCCTGCTGCTGATCGCCGGGCACGAGACCACGGCGAACATGACCGCGCTCTCGGTCCTGGCCCTGCTGCGCAACCCCGAGCAGCTGGCGCTGCTGCGCGATCACCCGGAGCAGGCCCCGCACGCGGTCGAGGAGTTGCTGCGCTACCTGACCATCGTGCACTCGGGTCTGAGCCGGGTGGCCACCGAGGACCTGACCCTCGGGGGTGTCGAGATGCGGGCCGGCGACGGCGTGCTGCTGCTGCTGAACACCGCGAACCGGGACGAGCAGGAGTTCCCGGCCGGCGACGACCTGGACCTGACCCGCGATGCCCGCCGCCACCTGGCGTTCGGCTTCGGCGTCCACCAGTGCCTGGGGCAGCCGCTGGCCCGGCTGGAGCTGCAGGTCGCGCTCACCAGCATCCTGGACCGGCTGCCCGGGCTGCGGCTGGCGGTGCCGTTCGAGGAGCTGCGGTTCCGCCACGAGATGCTCGTCTACGGTCTGCACGAGCTGCCGCTCGCCTGGTGACAGTCGGTCACCGATTCCGGCCGGATGCGAGGCAGCCTCAGTAGCGTCCTCAAGTACCGGCCGACACAGTGCAGTTCCAAGAAGAGTGAAGTTCCGGGAACAGTCAAGTCGAGAACATCAAGTCGAGAACAGTCAAGTTCCGAAGGGAAAGCCATGCGCGTCCACATCGACCAGGACAAGTGCTGCGGGGCCGGACACTGCGTGCTCGCGGCGCCGGAGGTCTTCGACCAGCGGGACGAGGACGGCATCGTCGTCCTGCTCGACGCCGAGCCGCCGGCCGAACTCCACCAGGCCGTCCGCGAGGCCGCCGGTGTCTGCCCCGCCGCTGCGATCCGCCTGGAACTGGTGTGACCGTACTGCGGGAGGTGGCCGTGGTCGGGGCCGGCGCGGCGGGTCTGCACGCCGCCGAGGCGCTGCGCCGGGCCGGCTACGACGGCCGCCTCACCCTGATCGGCGCCGAGCCCGAGGCGCCCTACGACCGCCCGCCGCTCTCCAAGCACCTGCTGGGCGGTGCCTGGCAGCCGGACCGGCTGGCGCTGCGCGGCCCGGAGGCGCTGGGCGAGCTCGACCTCGATCTGCGCCTCGGGGTGCGCGCCGAACGCCTGGACCGCCGCGAGCGCACCGTGCACCTGGCGGACGGCGGGCGGGTGCGCGGTGACGCCGTCATCCTGGCCACCGGGGTCAGGGCCCGCCGGCTGCCCGGTGCCACCGAGCCGCTGGCCGGCGCCCACGTGCTGCGCACCCTCGCGGACGCGCTCGCACTGCGCGAGGAACTGAAGCCCGGGGTAAGGCTGTTGGTGGTCGGCGGCGGGCTGCTCGGGGCCGAGGCGGCGGCCACCGCGGTCGGCCTCGGGGCGGAGGTGAGTTGGCTGGTCTCCTCCGCCACGCCGCTGGCCGGCGTGCTGGGCACCGAGACGGCCGCCCTGCTGACCGGGCTCCACCGCGAGCACGGGGTGCGGATCCGCCGGGGGGTGGCCGAGGAGGTCACCCGGCAGCGCGACCGGGCCACCGGGGTGCGGCTGGCCGACGGCTCCGAACTCGCGGCCGACGTCGTGCTGATGGCGATCGGCTCCGAGCCGGAGACCGGCTGGCTGGCCGACAGCGGCGTGCCGCTGGAGGACGGCGTGGCCTGCGACGCGTACTGCGCCGCCGGGCCCGGCGTCTGGGCGGCCGGCGACGCCGCCGCCTGGCCCGAGCCGGGCACCGGCCGGCGCCGGCGGGTCGAACAGCGCACCAACGCGACCGAGCAGGCGGCCACCGCCGCCCACAACCTGCTGGCCGGTCAGGAGGGTGACCGTCGGCCCTACGAGCCGGTGCCGTACCTGTGGACCGACCAGTACGACCTGCGGGTGCAGGCCTACGGCAGGCCGGGTGGCGCCGACCGGTTCGAGGTGGTCGACGGCAGCCTGGCGGAGCGGCGGTTCGCCGCCGCCTGCGTGCGGGACGGGGTGGTCCGCGGGGCGGTGGGGATCGGCGCCGCGCGGGCGCTGCGCGCGGTGCGGGCGCAGGTGGCTGCCGGGAGCCCGTGGCCGCCTGCGGCGTGAGGGGCCGGATGCGGTGAGCGTGCGGCGGGGCGGGGCGTGTGGGGGCGGGGCATCGGTGCCGCGCCCGCGCGTCCCGCCCTGCCCGCGCGTCCTGCCCGATCGCGCGGCCCGCACGTCCTGCCCCGCTCGCGCGGCCCCGCGTGGCTCAGTGGCCCGCGACGACCAGGCGCTACCCGTAGTCCACGCTGTTACCGGTCGCTCAGTTGTCCGCGGCCGGGCGCCGGTAGCTGCGGCCGTCCCGGGTGCGGGTGAGCCGGCCGCTCTCCACCAGGTAGCGGCGCAGCGCCGAGCAGTCGTCGTGCACGGTGCGCAGGGCCTCGTTGACCTCGGGCTCGCTGTACTGGTGCGCCGGTTCGAAGAGGGTGCTGGCGAGGTGGTCGAGCAGGGCGTCCCGGCGGGCCGTCTTGCGCGGGATCGTCGTGAGCCGGCCGTGCTGGAAGAGGGCGGCCAGGGTGGTGGGCGGTTGGTGCATCGGTCTCTCCCTGCACAGGACGGTGCTGTTCGGCGATTTCCACGGTGAGGCTGTCAGACCGGAGCGCCCCGGGTCATCCGGTTTTCCCCTGGGCGGTCAGCCGGGTGAGCAGGCGGAAGCGTTCGAGGACCACCGGGGTGCTGTCGTCCACCGTGAAGTGCGGGTCACCGAGCGCCTCGCGCACCTGTGCGCCGTGCCAGAACTCCTCGTGCACGGCGCGCCATTCGGCCACCGTCCGGCAGCCTTCGCCCTCGTCCAGCGCATGGGCCAGGTCCACCTCGCGCAGCGGTACCACGCGCACCTCCGTCACCTCGATGACGGCGACCGGACGTGCGGCGGAGTCGATCACCACGGTGCGCTCACCGACGCGGGGCAGTGCCTCGTTCTCGTGCTCGTAGTCGGCGAGCAGGCCGGTGGTGGAGGTCTTGGAACCGTCCAGGATCGCGGCGACGAGCTGGTCGCGGAGCGGTCCGGGGAAGCCGAACTCGGCGGGTGGCAGCCCCTCGTGGGCCTCGGCGGGGGTGGGGTCGTCGGTCATGGGGGCGAGCCTAGGCGGCGCGGGCCGCGATGGACCACGGGTTATCGCCGCCCGGTGCGGCACCCGCCGAGGGTGCCGCACCGGGGCTGCCGGATGCCGGGGATCAGTGGCCCGGCTTGGCCAGCAGCAGCTCGGTGTTGTGGTCCAGCGAAGTGCCGAGCTTGACCGCGGGCGTGGCGTAGGGGTCGTTGAAGGCCAGCTCGCGGTAGAGCGCGGCCAGGCCCTCGTCGGAGGTGTCCGAGAAGTCGGTGGCGTAGCGGGCGGCCGACTCGATCAGGGTGGTGAAGAGCGAGATGGTGCCGTCGCCGTTGTCGGTGATCTCGATGACCCGGGCCTGCTGCGGATAGTCGATGTGCGAGGCGGTGTTGATCTCCCAGAACGCGCGCTCGGGCACGGCGTTGCCGTGGGCGGTGATCCGGTTCTCGTGGCTGTGCCCGTTCACCCAGGCCACCACGTTCGGGTAGCGCTGCAGCAGGGCGACCAGCTCGTCGCCGTTGTGCCGCTTCTCGAAGAGGTGGCGCGGGTCGGGCAGCAGGTTGCCCATGGTGGTGCTGGTGTGGTGGCTGAACAGCACGATCAGGTCGTTGCCGTGGCTGCCGCGCACCGTGCTGCCGTCGGTGTTGTACCAGTGGTCGCTGTGCGCCTGCAGCTGCTGTTCGAGCCAGTTCAACTGGGCGGTGCCGATGGAGCCGTCGGCGAAACCGGCGGCGTTGGTGGTGTCCAGGCTGATGCCGACCACCCCGTCCGCTATCCGGCAGGTGTAGTAGAGCGTGCCGCTGGCGGCGGCGGCCGCGGTGAAGCCGTGGCCGAACGGACCGGCGCCGGTGTAGGCGGGGTTGAGGTGCGCCTGCGCGAACTCCTTGACGCTGAAGGGCTTGCGGCGGCTGTCCGGGGTCACCTCGCGCACCGCGTCGGCGTCCGTCAGCAGCCGGCCCAGCAGCAGCACGGCCTGGGCCGGGTCGTGCTGGAGCAGTCCGGCCAGCTTGGCGGCGTCCGCGTCGTCGCAGCCCTCGATCTTGCGGTCGCCGGTGTAGATGGAGTTGAGCAGGCCGAGGTCGGGCAGGGTGCCCTCGATGCTGTCGTCGTGGTTGCCGACCGTGGTGTACCACGGGACCTTCAGGCCGGGTGCCGAGAACGGCCGGCCCGCCGCGCCGAGGAAGCCGGGCACCTCGGGGAAGCCGGCCGTCTTGTAGGAATCCCGGTAGGAGAGCTCGGGGTTCCAGTAGATGCTGCTGCCGGAGTTCTGCACGCCCTCGTAGCGGGTCGGGTCACCGCTGTTGGGGGTCACCTGGCCGCCGCTCATGACCGAGAGGTACCAGTCGAGTTCGATGTGCTCGTGGTTGTCGGTGTTGTCACCGGTGGCCATCACCAGGCTGAACGGCAGGCCGGTGTACGGGCCGGTGCCGAGCGAGTTGACGCGCTCGACCAGCGAGGAGGCACCGCGCACGGTGAGCGCCTCCTGCGGCCGGTAGGCGGCGTCGTTCCAGCGGGCCAGGTACTCGAACCGCAGCGGGGACTCGGTGTCCGCCAGGTGCAGGTCGGTGAACTGGACGAAGCTGGCCAGCGGGGTTCTGCGGTCGTCGCGCCCGGTCCGGGCGGTGGCGAGGTCACCGCGGACGGCCAGCGGCCAGCCGGGACCGGCCAGCAGGCGACGGTAGCCGGTGGTGCCGACGGGCGTTGCCACCTGCTCCAGCGTGGTGCCGGCGACGTCGACGGCGCGCGCGGCGGTGGTCGCCAGCGCGCGGTCCAGCTCGGCCGCCGAGGCGAAGGTTCCGCCGGCCAGGGAGAGCGCCGCCCCGGCGCTGGCGGCACTGGCGCCGGTGATGAAGCGGCGTCGACTGATCGCTGACATGGGGAACCCCTCCTGACGGTGCGGCAGCCTCCTGGTGGCCACCGGCTGCGGATGCTACTCGCAGGTAGCCTGACCTGCGTAGTCCCGTGCGCGAACAGGACCACAACAGTGGGGGACGGCTCGGTGGAGACGGTGCCCGGTGGGTGGCGGGGGGTTCGGGTGGGTCAGCGGATGCGTTCAAGTGTTCTCATATGCCCTTCCTGTTCGATTAATTGCGCACGGATGTGCTGACGGAAGAGCGGCTCATCCTTTTCCCGGTCGTCACATAGGCCTCTTGGGCAACAAAATGACCAGATCTACGGGTGACAGTTCAGCGGACTCATAAAAACCCCGCGCGCCGGTTGTTTCAAAACGTCTATTCACGTCAACATACTTGTCCTGTCGCGCATTCGTCCCATGCCCCGAAAGGAAGACGCCCGTGGCAACTGAGCAGTCCGCCGCGTCCCCCGCCCCAGTCGAGATCGCCGACCCCGCCCCGCTGGGCCTGGCCGGCTTCGCCATGACGACCTTCGTCCTGAGCTGCTTCAACGCCAACCTGCTGGACGCGAAGGTGGGCGCCGTGGTGCTGCCCCTCGCCCTCGCCTACGGCGGCGTGGCCCAGTTGCTGGCCGGGATGTGGGAGTTCCGCAAGGGCAACACCTTCGGTGCCACCGCGTTCAGCTCCTTCGGCGCGTTCTGGCTCGCCTACTACTTCCTGGCGAAGGACGTGTTGCCGGGGCTCGACAGTAATCCGCATGAGCACCAAGGTGTTGGGCTCTTCCTGCTCGCCTGGACGATCTTCACCGCCTACATGTCGGTGGCCGCGCTGCGGGTCAGTGGGGCGGTGCTGGCCGTCTTCGTGTCGCTGACCGTCACGTTCGCGCTGCTCGCGGCCGGCTCCTTCGGGCCCTACGACAGCGTCACCAAGGCCGGCGGCTGGCTGGGCCTGCTCACCGCGGTGCTGGCCTGGTACGCCTCGTTCGCCGGTGTCACGGCCTACACCTTCAAGCGGCCGATCCTGCCCACCTGGCCGGCCCGCTGAGCCCGCGGGGCTGAGGACCGGTCCGGGCCGGGCGCCGCTGGGGTGGTGCCCGGCCCGGACGTGTCCGGACCCGCGAGGCGGAGGCCGTGGCACCCGCTGGTCCGCCGCCTCGCTGCCGGGCGCGCCCGGCGACCCGCTGTCCACCGACCGCAGTGGACCCGCGGCGGCCTCCGGCCTCAGCGGCCCACCATGCCCAGCAGGTCCCCGACCGCCTGGAGCACGGCGTCCTGACGTTCCTCGTGCAGCCAGGCGTGCCCGGCGTCGAGGAGGACGCGCTGCTCGCCGCGCGGCACCTCGGCGGCGAGCTGCGCGTGCAGGCGGTGCTTGCCCTCGTTCATTTCCCGGGCGGTCTCCTCGGACCACAGCTGGACCTGAACGGGATCGACCCCCATCGCGGTCAGCACGATCAGCGGGATGTCGGGCAGCGGGGGTGCCTGCCGCAGCTCCTCGGCCACCTCGACGTAGAGGTTGCGACCCTCGGCCAGGCCGCTGCGCCAGGTGGCGAGGTGGCGCTCGATCAGCGGTTCGCGCACCTCCTGCGGCCAGTTGGCGAACGTCGGGCCGAGCGCCTCGCGGGCCCGGTGGAGTTGGTCGTCGGTCGGCTCCGGGGGCTGCGAGTCGTGCAGCTCGGTCAGCTTCGCGCGAATCTGCTCGGAGGCGAGGCTCAGCATGGACTCGTGGAAGGGGTCCAGCAGCAGCAGTCCGGCCACCTCGCCCGGGAAGCGGCGCGCGTAGTGGCGCGCGTAGGCGCCGCCGAGCGAGTGGCCGACCAGCACGTACGGCCCCGGCAGTGCGGCGGCGCGCAGCAGCTCGCGCAGCTCGTCGGTGACCTCGGCGGCGGTCCGGGGGAGCGCGACCGGGTCGCTCCAGCCGTTGCCCGCCCGGTCGTAGAGCACGCTGCGGGTCAGCTCGGCGACCCGGTCGTGGATGTTGAGGTAGTCGAGGCTCATGGCGCCGGACCCGGCCAGGAAGACCACGGTCGGGCCGCCGATGCCGGAGCGGTGCAGCAGGAGCTGTCGGCCGCCGGCCTCGAAGTGGCGCCCCAGCGGCGGGGTGGCCAGGGCGGTGCCGGCGCTTGTGGTGGTGCTCGCGGTGGCGCTCGGGTCGGTGGGCGACGGCTGTGGCATCGGTGTGCTCCCTCGACGATCTGACGGTGGCTCTGCCGCTTAACATTCTCAACTTTGAGAAAGGTATACGACGTGAGATTGTCTGTCCATGGACTCCGTCGACCTGCTGCTGCACCCGGTGCGGCTGCGCATCGTGCACGCCATGTCGGGTGGGCGGGCGCTGACCACCTCTCAGCTCTGCGCCCTGCTGCCCGACGTGTCGAAGGCGACGGTGTATCGACATGTCGGTTTGCTGGCCGAGGGCGGGCTGCTCGACGTGGACAGCGAGCAGCGGGTGCGCGGCGCCGTCGAGCGCTGCTACCGGCTGCGGCGGGCGCGGGCGGTGATCGGTGCGGACGCGGCCGCCGCGGCCTCGCCGGACCTGCACCGCCGGGCGTTCGCGGCGGCGATGGCCGTGCTGCTGGCCGAGTTCAACGCCTACCTGGACCGCGAGGGTGTCGACCCGGGCGCCGACCAGGTGGGCTACCGGCAGCACGCGATCTGGCTCAGCGAGGAGGAACGAGCCGAGCTGATCGCCGACTTGCGCCGGGCGATCGTGGCCCGGATGGCGAACGAGCCGGCGCCCGGGCGCACCCGGCACCTGATCAGCCCGATCCTCTTTCCCGCCGAGGACCCCGCATGAGCCCTCGGGCCCACGGCGGGAGGGTGAGCCCCGCCGGGCGCCTGCGACGGCTCGGGCGCGGCCTGGCCGGCTGTCCGCGGCGCAGCCCGGCGACCTTCGGCTACCTCGTGCTGCTCCTGGTGGACACCTTGGTGGTCAAGCAGCTGCTGCCGGCCGAGACCGCCGGCAAGGTGCTGCTCGCCATCAGCACCAATCTCGACAACATGGGCCGGCACCCGGTCGGTTCGCTGTTCGGCAGCATGCTGGTGGTCGACGACGGCAGCTGGCTGGACTACCTGCTGATCATCGGCGTCGGCCTGGCCGGCTGCCTGGCACTGCTGGAGCGCCGCTTCGGCACGCTGCGCGCGGTCGGCACGGCGCTGGCGGGCCACCTGGGCGCAACCCTGGTCACGACGGCCGTCATCACGGTGGCCACCCGCAACGGGACGTATCCGCAGGAGGTGCGGCACACGCTGGACTATGGCGTCAGTTATGTGTCGATCGCCGCCGTCGGTGCGGCCACCGTGCTGGTGCCGCGCTGGGCCCGGCCCTGGTGGGCGGCGGCCGCGGTGCTGTATCCGCTCAGCTCGGCCCGCTGGTACGGGCGGCTGCCGGGCTTCGTCACCATCGGCCACGTCTCGGCCGCATTGATCGGCCTGACCGTGGCCGTCGTCGGCACCGCCATCGGCCGTCGGCGTCAACGGCGCCAACGGAGTTGAGGCCGGACGGGCGGACCGCCGGACTGCCGGACAGGCGGACGGCCGGGTGCGGGTGAGCCATCAGCGCCCGGCGGTGTGCGGGTCGGTGTCGCGCTCGGCGAAGACCTCGCGGGCCGCGGTGATGCCGTTGAGGGCGGCGGGGAAGCCCGCGTAGCCGGCCATCTGGATGATCGTCTCGACCGCCTCCTCCCGGCTGCCCCCGACGTTGAGCAGCCCGTGCAGGTGGACCCGCAGCTGCGGTGCCGCGGTGCCCAGCGCGGTGCAGGCCGCCACCGAGGCCAACTCGCGCTCCAGGAGGGTGAGTCCGGTGCGGCTGTAGATGTCGCCGAAGCTGAACTCGATGATGTAGCGGCCCAGATCGGGCGCGATGTGCTGGAGTGCGGCCACCACCTGCTCGCCCGCATGGCCGTCGATCTCCCGCAGGGCGGCGAGTCCGCGCTGGTAGCGCTCCTCGGAGGTCTCCGTCGGGCGGACCTGGCTCCGGTCGGGGTCGCCGAGCTCGGCCTGCTCGGGGTCGGGCCGGTCGGCGAAGACCTGGCGGGCGACGGTCAGGCCGTTGAGCGCGGCGGGCACGCCCGCGTAGATCAGCGTGTGGATGATCGTCTCCACGATCTCGCGGTGCGTGACACCGACGTTGAGCGCGCCGGCGATGTGGAAGCGCAGCTGCGGGGCAGCGGTGCCCAGCGCGGTGAGGGCGGCGATATTGATCAACTGCCGCTGCCGGATGGTCAGTCCGGGCCGGTGGTAGATGTCGCCGTAGCCGAACTCGATGGTGTAGCGGGCCAGATCGGGTGCGATGTCGGCGAGGCTGCTGAGCACGCCCGGCAAGGGGGTGCCGCTGACCTCCTGGAGCAGCGCGAGGCCGCGGTCGTAGCGCGTGGTGGTGGCGGTGGCGGACATGGCGACCCTCCGGGGCGATGGGGGAGACGGGGCTTCTGGCGCGGCTCCCGGGTTACGGAACGTTCCGTAACGTACAACCAGTCTAAGTCGGCCCGCAAGGACTTTCGAAACGAAACGTATCGTCACGTCATGGCGGTAGAGTGATCCCATGACCCCAGAGCCAAGCCCCGCCCGCCGCAGCGCCCGCTCGCACCGCGCGATCCTCGACGCGACCTTCGAACTGGCCGTCCGCAACGGCTATCCGAAGCTCACCATCGAGGCCATCGCGGCCGCGGCGGGCGTCGGCAAGCCGACCATCTACCGCTGGTGGCCGTCCAAGGGCGCGCTGGCCCTGGAGAGCATCAACGAGCGGATGGGCACCGCCACCGACTTCCCCGACACCGGCGACGTGGTGGCCGACCTGGCCGGCCAGATCGACAACGTGGTGCGGCTCTTCAACAGCGACGTCGGCGCCGTCTACCGGGGGGTGATCGCCGAGGCCCAGGGCGACCCGAAGGTCGCGGCAGCCGTCCGCGAAACCATCACCGAGCCGCGCACCCGCCAGTGCCGGGCCCGCCTGGATCGGGCCGTGGCGGCCGGGCAGCTGCGCGCGGACATACCCGCCCGGTTGATGGTCGAACAGCTCTACGCGCCGGTCTACTACCGCTTCCTGCTCGGCACCGAGCCGCTCGACGGCTTCGACGCCCGCGCCACGGTCGAGCGCGTCCTGGACGGGCTGCGCCCACGGCACTAGACGCCCGGGCGCCCGGACCCTAACCGACCGGAGCCGGCCCGTCGGTGGCGAGCCGGGCGTGCAGGTGCGAGTCGTGCCGCAGACCGGTGGTGTCCACGTAGTAGTCCCGCATGGTGCCCTCGGTCCCGAACCCGGCGCGCGCGGCGACGGCGCACGAGGCGGTGTTGAGCAGCGCGTGGTCCAGGGTGATCCGGTGCAGCCCGAGCCCGCCGTCCGCCGCCCCGGCGAACGCCCAACGGGCCGCCGCGTCCAGCGCCTTGGCGGCGATGCCCCGCCCGCGGGCGGACGGCGCCACCCAGTAGGTGACCACCGCCTGGTCGGGCAGCCGGTTCACCTCGCGGACGCTCAACGCGCCGAGCAGCACGCCCTGTTCGGCCTGCGTGACGGCGAACCACGCGTTGCCCGCCGCCCACCCCGCCAGCCGCGGCTCCAGCCAGCGCCGGGCCCGCTCGCCCTCCGGTGCCTCGGTGACGGCCCGGCCCGCGGCCCAGCGCAGGATCCCGGGATCCCGCAGCGCCTCGGCCACGGCGGGCTCGTCGCCCTGCGCAAGGGGCCGCAGCATCAGGTCGCCCGCCAGCAGGCTGCGGGGCGTCAGGGCCCGCGAGGCGGGAGCGGGGGCGGCCGGCGCAGAGATCGGTTCAGCGGTCATCGGGACGTTGTACCCGATCAAGGCCTCGATGCGGAACCGGATATCCCGAGCTGACAGTCCGCTGGGGCCCTGCCGGGGGCCCGACGACGGGTCATGGACCCTGTGGCGAACGGCTGATGAACATTGCCGCGACCCTCTGCCGCTCGGCGCGGCGAGCGGCCAGGATCACGGCTGACCCCGTGCGGCTTGCCCACCCCGGGCCCGGCACGGGCGCAACCGGGAGGAACAGGATGCCTCGTCGCCAGGCCAGGACGGCCTTCGCCGTCGGCGCGACCGCCATTGCCGCACTCGCCGCCACCACCAGCCCCGCCCTGGCCGCCGGCCCGGACAACGGCTGGTGGGGCGGCGGTCACCACCGGGGTCCGGTGACCTACACCGTCGGCACGCCGTCGGTCGACCGGGTCAAGGGCGGCCCCTGGACGCTCGCCCAGGGCGACCTGACGCTCGGCCCCTCGTACAGCGACAGCCTGCCGGTCTACTCCGGCGGCGGCACCGGCACGGTGAGCGCGGGCGGGGTGAACTACCCCAACCTGGCCGTCGACCCGGCCGGTTCGGGCGCGGTGCCGGCCGCCAGCGGCGTGACCGGCAGCCCCGGCCCGCTGACCGGCTACTGCGCGAGCGGCGGCCCGACCCCCGAGACCGGCGCGGTGCTGCGCCAGCCCAAGGGCAGCACGCTGCCGATGCAGCCGTACTACTTCCCCTTCGTCACCAGCCAGGACGGCGGCCACACGCTCAACGGCCTGTTCGACTACCGCCCCAAGGACGGTGACGAGGCGGTGGTCGCCGCCACCTCCACCGACCACGGCAAGACCTGGAAGTACGCCGGCGAGGCGCTGGAGCAGAACGCGGGGCTGTGCCCCGACGGCAACACCAACGACGACGGCCAGGGCCACGCCTTCGTGCTGAACGTGCCGAACTACGCCGGCACCGGCCACCGCGGCCAGGTGCTCTACACGCTCTCCCGTCCCTCGGGCGACACCCTGGGCACCAACCTGATCGTCCACCGCCTCACGCCCCGGGACGGCGACCCGCTGGCCGGCCTGCCCGCCGCCGAGCCGGTCGGCATGGGCGGCGCCACCAGCGCCACGGCCGCCGTCGGCGTGCCGGCCGGCCCCGGCGGCGACGGCGTGACGATCAACGTCGGCAGCACCGCGAACTTCGAGCAGCCGGGCCACTTCTCGGTGGACGGCGTCACGGTCGACTGCAACGACAACGCGGCCACCGCCACCGCCTTCACCGGCTGCACCACCCGCACCCCGGGCGGCGTGAACATCGCCGCCGGTGACGCGGTCAAGGCCGACGCCGTGATCCCGGCCACCGCGCAGCAGACCTCGGGCCTGATCGCCCCCGACGGCATCATCAGCACCCTGCCGCGGTACCCGGGCGCGCCCAAGGGCAGCGTGGCGGTGCTGTACACCGAGAAGATCGTCAACTACTTCACGCCGACCACCACCACGGCTGCCGTCACGCTGCCGGCCGCCAGCATCCCGGTCGCCGACAGCTCGCGGCTGAAGCCCGCCGGCGGCTCGGTCACCGTGAGCCTGGGCACCGCCGCCGGCATCGTCCAGGTCACCTGCACCGGCGCCGCGCCCACCGCGCTGACCGGCTGCACCGGCGGCAGCGGCTCGGTGGCCAAGGGCAGCAGTGTCGGGGCGCCCGGTGCGGCCACCGTGCCCTACGCGCGGCTGGCCGCGATCGGCGAGGGCAAGAACAAGCCCAAGTCGCTCTTCGGCAACAACGAGGACTACACCGTGGTGCGCGCCGCCTACACCACCGACGGCCTGCACTTCACCGACCTCGGCCAGGTCGGCGGCTTGGGCGACCCGAGCAGCAGCAGTGACAGCGTGCTGCGCTGGATCGGCTCGCGCGGCACCGTGATCACCAACCCGGACGGCAGCTACGGCCTCTTCCTGTCCGGCGCCTACGCCTCGGACGGCGACAGCGACGCGTTCAACCAGATCTTCTACTCCTCCTCCAAGGACGGGAAGAGCTGGTCCGCGCCGCAGAAGCTGCTCGGCACCGACTACACCTTCGCCCCGCTGGCCGAGCAGGCCGCCACCGGCGGTGCCCTGGGCGTGGCCGGTTACTACGCGGGCCGGGTCTACGACCCGACCGTGGTGCAGAACGACAACGGCAGCCTGACCATGGTCTTCGCCGGCTACTCCACGCCCAAGCCGCTGCCCACCACCGGCAGCGTCTACGGCACCGATCCGGCGGCCCGCTACACCGTCGGGGCCGCGGCGCCCGCCGAGTACCGCACCATCCTCACCGTCACCCTGCGCCCTGGGGCGCACTGAAACGGCACCGCGTGCGGTGCGGGCCTGGTCGGCGCCCACACCGCACGCGGTGTCACTGGTAGGGATTTTGGGAGGGTCAGTCGCGGGCCTCGCCGCGGCGGGCCGCGACGAAGGCGACCAGGGCGAGGATCGCCACCGTCCAGCCCAGCGTCACCGGGCCCAGGCCCAGGTCCAGGCCGCCGCGTTCGTGCGAGACCGCCATCCAGTCCGCGAACGAGGCGCCCAGCGGGCGGGTCAGCACGTAGGCGATCCAGAAGGCCGGCACGGCGCCCAGGCCCACCAGCCGGTGCGCCAGCGCCGGCAGCGCGATCAGCACGGCGAAGGCGATGCCCGAACTCAGGTAGCCCCAGCCGAAGGTGGTGGCGGTCAGGTCGCCCACCGCGGTGCCGAGCGCGAAGGTGGCCAGCACGGTGGCCCAGTAGAAGGCCTCCTGGCGCCGGGTGCGGATGCTGCGGATGGAGAGCGTGCCCTCGGTGCGGTACCAGGTGGCGAAGATGGCCACCAGGGCGATCAGGAAGGCCGGTGCCGAGGCGGCGTACGGCACGTGCAGCGCGACGTGCAGGGTGTCGGCCGCCATGGTGCCGAAGACGCTGACCATGACGACGGCGGCCCAGTACACCGCGGCGATGTAGCGCCGCACGGTGAACTGCAGCGCCAGGCAGATCAGCAGGCCGAGGCCGCCGATGCCGACGGCGATGATCGGATTCAGCAGGTGGGCCAGGAAGTCCGAGGCGGTCTCGCCCATGCCCGTGGTCAGCACCTTGATGGTCCAGAAGGTCGCGGTCGCCTCTGGCACCTTGTTCATCACACGCAGGCCCGCCCCGGGCGGGCTGCTGACGTGCGGATGGGTGGTCGTCATGGGCGGCAGGATGGCACACCCGGATGAGCGTCTACAAGTTTGTAGACATTCTGTGAGTGCGCCCGCCCCCGCCCGCCCCCGGCCGTTGGCGGGCCGATGGCGGGCGCACCCGGGCCGGATCAGTCCGCGGTGGCGATCAGCGGCTCCAGCAGCACGTCCGGCTTGGCCCGCTGGAAGGCGTTCAGGTGCCACTTGTCGCCGAACAGGGCGAGCAGGACGTTGTCCGAGCGGCGGGTGAGCACCTCGGCGTCGGTCAGCCGGGACTTGCCCACCTCGGCGGCGCCGGCCGGGTCGGTGACCCGGGCCAGGCGGTAGCTGAGGTGGTCCAGCGTGATGGGGGAGGAGAACTCGTGCTCCATCCGGTGCAGCACCACGTCGAACTGCATCGGGCCGACGGCGGCCATCACCGGCGCCTGGTCACCGCGGCGGTCCGAGACCAGCACCTGGACCACGCCCTCCTCGTCCAGCTGCGAGACGCCGCGGCGGAACTGCTTGGAGCGGCTGATGTCCTTGGGCCGGGCCACCGCGAAGTACTCGGGGGCGAAGGCCGGCAGCGGCGGGAACTCCGCCTTCTTGCCGACGTACAGGGTGTCGCCGACGCGCAGCGCGGCCGCGTTGATCAGGCCCACCACGTCGCCGGGGAAGGCGGTGTCGACCACGGTGCGCTCGGCGCCGAAGACGGTGTGCGCGTACTTGGTGGTCAGTGAACGGCCGCTGGCCGCGCGGGTGACGTTCATGCCGCGCTCGAAGACGCCGGAGCAGACCCGGACGAAGGCGATCCGGTCGCGGTGCGCCGGGTCCATGTTGGCCTGGATCTTGAAGACCAGGCCGGAGAAGTCCTCGCCCACCTCGCGCGCGTTGCCGTTGACCATCGGGCGCGGGCCCGGCGCCGGGGCCAGGTCGACCACGGCGTCCAGCAGCAGCTTCACACCGATGTTGGTCAGTGCGGCGCCGAAGAAGACCGGGCTGATCTGGCCGGCCTCGAAGGCCTCCTGGTCGTAGCCGGGGCCGGAGGAGAGCACCAGCTCCAGCTCCTCCAGGGCGTTCGACCAGTCCTCGCCCTCCTGCTCCTGCGCCTGCTCGGCGCTGAGCGTCTCCTCCAGGGCGGCGTGGGTGCCCGCCGGCACCTTGGTGTAGCGCAGCATCTGGTCGGTGTTCCCGGCCTCGACCAGACCGCGCAGGTTGCCCGCGTCACCGACCGGCCAGACCACCGGCACCGGGGTGATGCCCAGGATCGTCTCGATGTCCTCGAGGAGGGTGAGCGCGTTGCGGCCGCGGCGGTCCCACTTGTTGATGAAGGTGATGACCGGGACGCCGCGGTGGCGGCAGACCGCGAAGAGCTTGCGGGTCTGCTCCTCCAGGCCCTTGGCCGCGTCGACCAGCATGATCGCGCAGTCGACGGCCGCCAGCACCCGGTAGGTGTCCTCGGAGAAGTCGGCGTGGCCGGGGGTGTCGACCAGGTTCATCATGTGGCCGCGGTGCTCGAACTGGAGCGCCGCCGAGGTCACCGAGATGCCGCGCTCGCGCTCCAGCTCCATCCAGTCACTGGTCACGCCGCGCCGGCCGCCCTTGGCGTGCACGGCGCCGGCCGAGGTGATCGCCCGGGCGTGCAGGGCCAGCGCCTCGGTGAGGGTGGACTTGCCCGCGTCCGGGTGGCTGATCACGGCGAAGGTCCGGCGGCGGCCGGCCTCGCCCAGGACCTGCAGGACGGGGATGGACTGTTCGTTGCTCAACGTGTTCCCTCGGATGCGGATAGGCAGCAGGCCCGGCGGAAGCCTCCCCGCACCTGTGAGCCCGACGTCTGGTCCGCAGGCCCAAGGGGCGATTCTATTCGGCTGACCGGTCTGGGACCGAATGGTGGGGTAGGGAGTCCCGTCCGTCCCCGTCGTTCACGCGATGGGGTGAAGCGGTGGGCGTGGCGCGCCGGGCCGGGGCCGGTGGCCGGTATACGGATGACAGCCGTCCGTCCCCGTCCTCCCCCCTCGTCCCCGGAGTGCCGATGAACGCCACGAAGCACCTGACCACCCCCCTCACCGCGCTGGCCCTCGGCGCGGCCCTGGCGCTGAGCGCGGGCGCCCCCGCGGCGGTCGCCGCCCCCGCCGCCGTGCCCAGCGCGCTGCACGCCGCGCCGCAGGGCGTGGCCGACGATGTCACGCTCACCAACGACAGCAACGGGCAGACCGTGCGGGTGGCGGCCGGTGACCGGATCGACGTCCGGCTCGCCGGCTCCAGCGCGGGCGGCACCACCTTGGCCTGGACCGAGCCCGCCGCCGGTGACAGCGCCGTGCTGCGGCGCACCGCGGGCGGCACCGCACCGGACGGCAGCGCCTGGGCCGCGTTCACCGCGCAGGGCAGCGGCAGCGGCCAGATCACCGCCTACCGCCGCTGCGTGCCCACCCCGGGCGTCGTCTGCTCGCACGTCGTGCTCCCCTGGAAGGTCACCGTGGTGGTGGATTGATCCGCCCGGCCGCCAACCGTGTGAATGGCCGGGTTTCGCATATCCGGCGGCAGTGCGCGTGAGGTTTGCGAGGCGGGGGGCAAACCCAGTCAATGTGCCAATAGTCGGATATTGACAGATATGGAGCTGTGCTAGCGTTCGACAAGTTCGCTCAAGATGCACCCGGAAGACGGTGTGCCAATTCTTTTCGAGCCGACAGAACGAATCGACTTTTCCAGGGGGAATCACTGTGTTCAAGAAGCGTGCCGCAAAGGCACTCGCGACGGCTGCGGCCGTTCCTGCTCTGCTGATCGGCTTCACCGGCGCCGCCCACGCGAACGGGACCATCACCTGGAAGAACGGCGCGAACGGCCAGTGCTGTTTCCTCGGCTCGCAGCCCGCCGGCGGTGCCGTGGGCGCCAGCACCGTGGGCTGGGAGTGGCACGACGTCCAGAACAGTGACGGCACCTGGAACGAGGTCGACAGGTTCGGGCGCTGCCTGACGGGCTACGGAAGTCAGGCGTACACGGAGAACTGCAACTCGGGCCAGGACGGCACGAACTCGTACCAGCGCTGGCGGGAGGTCTACGCCGGCTCCGGATTCAAGCTCCAGAACGTCCAGAGCGGCGGTTTCCTGGACTGGGCCGGCACGTACAACGTGGGCAGCGTCTACGTGAACGGCACCGACTACAACAACCAGAACCAGCGCTGGTACTAGGCGGCCTTTCCGGCCTGGCCTAGAAGTTCTTCGCGCCGGCCGCGATCGCCTCGCGGATCCGCACGTAGGTGCCGCAGCGGCAGATGTTGCGGATCTCGTCGAGGTCGGCGTCGTCGATCTCGCGGCCGGCCGCCCGGGCCTGCTGGACCTTGGCCACCGCGGCCATGATCTGCCCGGGCTGGCAGTAGCCGCACTGCGCCACGTCGAACTCCAGCCAGGCCTCCTGCATGGGGTGCAGGTCCTTGCCGACGGTGGCCGGCAGGCCTTCGATGGTGGTGATCCGGTCGGTCGGCTGCACCGAGGCGACCGGCACCGAGCACGGGTTGAACGCCTTGCCGTTGATGTGGCTGGTGCAGGCCTGGCACACGCCCAGCCCGCAGCCGTACTTGGGGCCGGTGACGCCCAGGACGTCGCGCAGCACCCAGAGCAGCCGGACGTCGTCCTCCACGTCCACCGTGACCGGCGCGCCGTTGAGGATGAAGGTGTGTTGGGGCACGGTTCTCGAAACTCCTAGTAGGCGCGGTTCGGTACGCGCGGATCAGTACGCGTGGATCGGTACGCGCGGATCAGTACGCGCGGGTCAGGCCGTCGACGGGGGACTGCGGGATGGGCGGGGAGGTCGGCAGCGGGTCGAAGGCGAGCGGCGCCGCGTGGTTGATCGGGAAGCTGGTCGGCATGGTCCCGGTGGCACGGGCGTAGGCGCAGGCCACCGCGGCCATCGCCGAGCCGACCGCCAGCTCGCCGGCCCCGCCGGGGGTGTCACCGCTCGGCGGCATCACCACGATCTCCAGGTCCGGCGGGGTGTTCCACTGCCGGGTGTAGAAGTAGTTGTCCCAACTGCCTTCCTGGAAAACGCCGTTCTCCAGGTGCAGGCCGGAGGTGAGGGCGAGCGCGATGCCGTCCATGATGCCGCCCATCATCTGTGCCTTCAGGCCCAGCGGGTTGACCGCGATCCCGGCGTCCACGGCGCAGACCACCTTGGTGACCCGCGGCCCGGTGCAGGCGTCCGGGATCTGGCGTCCGGTGGTCTGCGGCGTGCAGTCGATCTCGACCAGGACGGCGGCGACGCTGTGGTACTCCGGGTGCAGCGCGATGCCCTGGGCCGTACCCGGGGCCATCGTGCGCCCCCAGGAGCCGAGTTGGGCGACCTGGTCGAGCACCGCCACGGCGCGCTTGTCCTTCAGCGACTGGCGGCGGAACCGGTACGGGTCCTGGCCCAGTGCGGCGGCGAGCTGATCGACCATCAACTCCTGGGCGCAGCGTACGTTGGGGGAGTAGATGCCGCGCATGCTGCCGGTGTTGAAGCCCTTGTCCACCTCGCTGAGCAACTGGGTGGTGAGGCCGAAGTTGTAGGGCGTCTCCTGGCTCAGTCCGAAGATGGTCTCCGAGAAGCCGATGTCGCCGACCGGCAGCTTGGCCACCAGCGCGGTGACGATCTCGCCGAGGCCGTGGCCGAAGTCGGTGGCCACCGAGCTGTGCCGCTGCTCGAAACTGAGCACCTGGCCCAGCGCGTGCACCGCCCGCACCCGGGAGACGGACATCGGGTGGGTGCGGCCCTGGCGGAACTCGTCGGTGCGGTGCCACATCAGCTTCACCGGCTTGCCCATCAGCTGCGAGATCTCGGCGGCCTCCAGGGCCGCGTCGAAGAACAGCTTGCGGCCGAAGGAGCCGCCGCCCTGGGTGACATGGACGGTGACGGCGCCCGGCAGCAGCCCCAGCTTGGCGGCGATCGCCCCCTGCGCCACGATCGGCGACTTCAGCGAACCCCACACCTCGGCCCGCCCCGGACGCACGTCGGCGATGGCGCAGTTGGGCTCCAGCGCCGAGTTGCTGGCGAAGGCGAAGGTGAAGGTGGACTCGATGGTCTTCGCCAGCAGGTTCACCGGCGGTACCGCGAAGGGGAGTTCGGCCGCCTGCAGCTCCTGGAGCACGGTGCTGTCGGAGGAGCCGTCCTCGGTGCCCGGCCCCCAGGTCACCTGCAGCGCGCGGACGGCGTCGATGCACTGACCGAAGGTCCTGGCGCGCACCGCCACGCCGGTCGAGATGGTGACCACGTCGGTGACGCCCGGCATCGCCTTCACCGCCGCCAGGTTCTGCACCGAGAGCGGAGTGCCGTTGACCGTCGGCGGCCGGCAGACCATGGTCGGCAGCGCGTTCGGCACCGTGAGGTCCATGGCGAACTGCTTGCGACCGGTGACGATGTCCAGCGCGTCGATCCGCTGCTGGTCGGTGCCGATCACCTTGAAGTCCGTCTGCTGCTTGAGCGAGACGCCGACCTGGAGGGTGACCTGGCTGGCCGCCTGCGCCGCCAGCGAGCCGTAGTCGGCGTGCTGCCCGCTCGGCGAGCTGACCACGCCGGCGGCCGTGGTCAGCGTCGAGGCGGGGACGCCGAAGCGCGCGGCGGCGGCCGCCAGCAGCCGCTGGCGGGCGATCGCCGCGGCCACCCGGACCGGGGTGTAGGTGGAGACGGTGGTGTTCGAGGCCCCGGTGAGCTGGTTGAAGAGCAGCTCGGGGCGGGCGTCGGCGAGGGTGATCCGCACCTGGGCGAGCGGGAGGTCCAGCTCCTCGGCGATCAGCATCGCGGTGGAGGTGGTGATGCCCTGGCCGACCTCGGCGCGCGGCAGGGCGAAGGTCGCGGTCCCGTCCGTGTTCAGCTGGATGCTGATCAGGCCGGAGGTCGGCAGCGACGCGGTGGTGAGCAGGTCGGTGAGGTCGAGGATGTCGGCCGGCTCGGGCAGCGAGGGGATGGCCGCGGCGGCCGGCGTCGGCGCCAGCGCCGTCTCCTCCAGCTGCGCGGCCACCAGCAGCGTCGGCGCCGCGACCACGTAGCCGAGGAAGCGCCGGCGGCGCAGCCCGCGCCCGGCCTGCGGGGCGGTGGCAGCGGCGTCGACGTGCGGGGCGGCGTCGAGGTCGGCGTGCGGTGGCTCGGAGCCCTGAGCGTGCATCAACATGTCCTCCTGGCAGGGCTGCTGCCGACCGGTCGAGCGGGGCATGATCGCGCCAAGCCTAGGGGCCTGCCCGGGCGGGCGTGCCGCCGGGGTGCCGCATTCCTACCCGCCGGTAGTACCGTGCGTCCGAGGCGAGCGCATAAGGTACCTGGCATGACGGGTGAGATGTCGCCGGGCGGGCAGCACCGGCCGGAGCTGCGGGTGTCGCACGAGGAACGCGACCGGGTGGCGGAGCAGTTGCGGATCGCCGCCGGGGACGGCCGGCTGACCGCCGCGGAGTTGGACGAGCGGCTGGAGCGCGCGCTGACCGCGCGCACCGGCAGCGAGCTCGCGGTGCTGGTCACCGACCTGCCCGCGGTGGCGGGTTCGGCGGCGCCGGAGGTCAAGGACCTGGTGCGGATCGACTGCGACAGCGGCCACACCGAGCGGGTCGGCCGCTGGGTGGTGCCGCGGGCCTTCGACGTCACGGTGGCCAGCGGCAGCGTGAAGCTCGACTTCACCGAGGCGGTGATCGCCCAGCCGGTGCTGCGGATCGACGCGGAGGTGCGCAGCGGGTCGCTGGTCATCATCACCAGGCCGGGGATGATGGTCGACGTCGACGAGGTGAGCGTGGACAGCGGCGCTGTCCAGGTCAAGCGGGCCCGCGGCGACCAGGAGCCGACGGTGCTGCGGGTGGAGATCTCCGGGTCGGTGCGCAGCGGCCACATCGTGGCGCGGCCGGCGCGTCGTGGCTTCTGGGCCTGGCTGCTGCGGCGCCCGCACCCGGGGGCGGCCGCTCGCTGACGGGGCGACAGTTCGCCCGGGCGCGGCCCGGGTTACCGGGCGAGCCGGGTGGCGATCCGCAGCAGGGTGGCCCGCTCGTCCGCGGTGAGCCGGTCGAGCAGCTGGCTGCGGACGGCCTCGGCGTGCACCGGGCGGGCCTGCTGGAGCAGCGTGTGGCCGTGGTCGGTGAGGATGACGGTGCTGGCGCTGCCGGACTTCTCGCGCAGCACCAGGCCGCGGTGGGTCATCCGGGTCAGCTGATGGGACATGGCGCCCTTGCTCAGGCCCATGGAGTCGGTCAGTGCCTGCTGGCCCAGGCGTCCCGGGCCCAGGTCCGCCAGGCGCGAGATGACGCCGTAGTCGGTGCCGGAGAGGCCGGTGGCGGCGGTGAGGGCGGCGCCGACCTGCTGGGTGACCACGGTGCCGAGGGCCTTGCAGGCGTGCCAGAGGGCCAGTTCGTCGCTGCTGAGCGGTTCGCTGCCGCTGCTGCCGTTGCCGTCGTTGCTGCTGCTGTTGGGGTCACTGCTGTGGGGGTCACTGCTTGCGATGGGGTCCATGTCTCCAGCATAGGTTGCCATGGCAACCCATGCATGCCACAGTGGTTGTCATGACAACAAGTGTGTTGGTGACCGGGGCGTCGGCCGGGATCGGGCGGGCCGTCGCGCTGCGGATGGGTCTGGCCGGGTGCCCGGTGACCGTGGGCTACCGCCGGGGTGAGCAGCGGGCGTTGGCGGTGGTACGGGAGATCGAGGCGGGTGGCGGCCGGGCGGTCGCGGTCTGTGCCGACGTCTCCCGCAGCGCCGGGGTGAGCACGCTGTTCGACCGCGCCGAGGAGGCGTTCGGCCCGGTCGGCGCGCTGGTGAACAATGCGGGGGCGAGCCGGGTGGCGCCGCTGGCGGACAGCGGCGACGAGCTGATCGGCGAACTGCTCGGGGCCAACCTGCTCGGCGCCCTGTACGGGATGCGGGAGGCCGCCCGGCGCCTGGCCTCCGGCGGCAGCATCGTCAACCTCTCCTCCACCGCCGTCGCCGTCGGCACCCCTGGCCTGGGCGTCTACCTCGCCGCGAAGGCCGGGGTCGAGGCCCTCACCCGGGTGCTGGCCAAGGAGCTCGGGCCCCGGGGCATCCGGGTCAACACCGTCGCCCCGGGGCTGGTCGACTCGCCGATGTTCCGCGACGGCAAGACCGAGCAGGACCTCGAACGCTTCCGCGCCCAGGCCCCGTTGCGGCGCTTGGGCGGGTACCAGGAGATCGCCGAGGCGGTGGCCTACCTGCTGAGCCCGGCCGCCTCCTGGGTCAGCGCCCAGACCCTGCGGGTCAACGGCGGCGTGGCCTGAGCCCGCAGCCGCTGCGCCGCCCCGCCCCGCTGCGCCGCTCAGGCGGGCCCCAGCGCAGCAGTGGCCGCGCTGACCAGTGCGGTGATGCCGGTCTGCAGGGTGAGCCGGACGCTGGGGCGGAACTCGGGGGAGTGGTTGGGCGGCAGTGCGGCCATCTTCTCCGCCGGGCCGCTGCCCGGCGCCTCGGCCCACTGGCGGGCACCGACCATGCCGAGCATCCAGTACGCGGTCCGGATGCCGCGCACCCCGTGCAGGTCGAAACCGGCCTCGCCGAGGAGCGGGAAGTCCTCGGTGGCCAGCGCCGGCGGCCACTGCGCCACCCGGGCCGTGCCGAAGGCGGCCTGGTGCGCGACCCGCACGGCCTCGGTCAGGCCGGGGTCGGGCAGGTTGACCCCGGAGCGGGAGAGCAGCTCGACGGTCGGCTCGCGCGGGCAGCCGGAGGCCGCCGCCTCGCCGCCCGCCACCCGGGCCACGGCCGCACTGACCCGGTCCAGCACCTGTTCGGAGAAGCCCCGCACGGTCACCGTGAGGGTGGCCCGGTCGGGGATCACGTTGCCCTGGCTGCCCGCCTCCAGCGAGCCGACCGTCACCACCACCTGCTCGGCGGGGCTGGTCTCCTGCGCCACGACGGCCTGCAGGCGCAGCACCACGGCAGCCGCCGCGACCACCGGGTCCACCGCCAGATGCGGGGCGGCCGCGTGGCCGCCCCGCCCGTGGATCACCAGCCGCAGCGTGCGGCTGCCTGCCGTCACCGGGCCGAACGCGTGGGCCACCAGGCCGGCCGGCAGCGGGGCGGTGTGCTGGGCGAGGACCACCTGGGGCGGCTCGAACCGCTGGTAGAGGCCGTCGCTGAGCATCGCCGCCGCGCCCTGCAGGGTCTCCTCGGCCGGCTGGCCGACCACCAGGACGGTGCCGCGCCACCGGTCGCGGGCCCGGGCCAGCGCGGCCGCAGCGCCGGCCGCGCAGGCGAGGTGCACGTCATGGCCGCAGGCGTGCATCACCGGGACCGTGCGACCGTCGGCGGTGCGGGCCGTGGCGGTGCTGGCGTACGGCAGGCCGGTGCGCTCCTCGACGGGCAGCGCGTCGAGTTCGGCGCGCAGCAGCACCACCGGACCGGGGCCGTTGCGCAGGGCGGCGACGACACCGTGGCCGCCGACCCCCTGGACGACCTGGTAGCCGGCGCCGGTCAGCCAGTCGGCGAACCGGGCGGCGGTGCGCTGCTCGGCGCCGGACAGCTCCGGATCGCGGTGCAGTTCGAGGTAGAGCTCGGCGGCCCGGGTGAGGGCGCTGGTCGTCGTCATGGGGGGTCTCTCCTGTCCTCGTGGTGAGCGGGTCGGCGGTGGGTGGTCAGTGGAGTGCCAGCGGACCGCAGTCGGGGGTGCCAGCGGTGCGGCGTAGAAAGGGTGTTGCGGGATGGTGGGTACCTGTTCGAGGGGCCCGCGGTCCCGGCCCGTGCCAACCCCCGTACGAAGGAGTTCCCATGGCCGCCCCGCAGAACAACTCCCTCGCCTCCCTGGCCGAGGAGATCCTGAACCTGGAGTCGGAGACCTTCGAGATCAGCGACTACTCGGACACCAGCGAGGTCATGCTCGGCTCGTCGACCAGCTGCTCCAGCACCAGCACCTGCTCCAGCACCACCAGCACCACCAGCTGCACCGCCTGATCCAGCGGCGGCGGTACGGCGGCCCCCCGGTACGAGCAGCGGCCGGGGGGCCGTCGTCGTTCCCGCGCCCGCCGTTTCCGCGCCCGGCGGTCACGGGAACGGCGGTCATGGGAACGGGTGCGGCACCAGGCGCAGTTCGTCCTCGGCCAGGTCCCGCTGCCGCAGCCCGCCGCGGCGCAGCGCGGTGCGCAGCCGGGGCAGCCGCAGGGCGCGCTGGCGCGACCAGCCGAAGTCGATCGGCAGCAGGCCGGGCACCAGGGTGCAGACTGTGCGCAGGCCGAGCCGCCGCTGCTCGGGCGTGGTCTGGTCGACCACGATCACATCGAAGCCGGCCCGGACCAGCTCGTCGCGGCAGTGCAGCAGATCGTCCAGCAGGTCACCGGAGTCGGGCCGTTGCTTCAGCCAACCCTGGTACGTCTGCGCGGAGTCGAGCAGCGCGGTGGGGCGCAGGTAGCTCTCGGCGTGCGCGGCCATCCGGGGCAGCCCGAACAGGGCGGCGTGGTCGGGCAGTCGGCGCACCAGGTCGAAGTCCTCGGCCATCGCGGCCAGTTCGGCCGGTCGTGCGCTCACTTGGCCCGGCAGGTGCGGGATATAGGTGAGGATCTCGCAGACGGCCGACTCCACGGTGGCCGCCGGGTCGAACCCGGCCGAGGCCGCGAAGGCCAGTGTGCCGGGGCCGCCGTCCTCGCGCACCGCGAGCGCGGTGACCACCGGGACGCTCAGGTCCACCCGGTTGTCGAAGGCGTGCACCCGGTAGCCCTGCAGTGCGGCCCGGTCCACCATCGCCCGCAGCGCCGGGCCGGCGTCCTGGGACAGGTCGATCTCGGGCAGCGCGGCGTTGCCGTACCAGCCGAGCAGGAAGGCGTCCCGCTCGATGAGTTCGAGCAGGCCGAACAGGATCGCCTCCTCCAGGCAGCTGCCGATCGCGCAGCCGTTGGAGCACTCGAAGACGAAGTTGTCGGCGGCCACCCCGGCGCTGTAGTAGCAGAGCCGGGCCGGGACCAGGATCGGGCGCAGGTCGCGCAGCGAGTAGCCCTGGACCCAAGGGATCGGCCGGTCGGGGTCGAAGGGGCTGAGCATCGGGTCGTCCCGGTAGGTCCGCTCGGCGTACAGCCCGCAGTCGCGCGGGTCCAGCGCGGCACCGGCCAGGTTGCGGTAGGCCTCGGTCAGCGGCGGCGCGGTGCGGCGGCGGTGGGTGCCCGCGTACCGTTCCAGGCCCTCCAGGAAGGCCAGGTTCCGGCTGGCGGCGAAGGAGTTGGCCTGGCCGCTCCAGGTGACGTCGGTGAGGCCCGCGTAGCCGCGCATGAAGACGCTGCCCGCCACCGGCGCGGTGGTCGGTGAGGTGACGTCGGACCAGGTGCCGGCGCCGAGCACGCCGCAGACCGGGTTGGCCAGCGCCAGGGCGGGCAGCGGGTAGGAGCCCGCCGCACGCAGCCGGTACTCCTGCGCCGCCGGCTTGGGGCGCGCGACCAGCGGCAGCACCGGCCCCTCGCCCGCCTGCGCGGCCTCACCCGCGACGCAGGCCGGGCAGAGCGGCTCGGCCAGCAGCGGGACCGTCCGCACCCGTAGGGTCTCCAGGTCGAGCCGGCTGACCTGCGGCAGCTCCGCGTCCGGACCGCTGCCAGACGGCCTTACGCCCAGGGCGAGTTGGTACAGCGCCCAGATGGCGTCCAGCGCGTGCTCGGTCAGCCGCGGCCAGCGGGCGTCCAGCACGGTGACCGCCGATCCGGTCTCCAGCGCCTCCCGCTCGGTGCGGCTGCGCAGCCGCTGCCAGCGCATCGCCAGGCAGCAGCCGCAGGCGCCCGGCGCGGTGGGCGAGCCGCCGTAGGGGCCGATCAGCACGGCCCCCGAGCCCAGGTGCACGGTGGCGCCGGCCCGTTGCCGGGCCGCGTCCAAGGGCTCGGGCCGCAGTAGGTCGACGCCGCCCAGTGCGGCCACCCGCGGGGCGTCCTGGCCGCCGGCCGCGGCGCGCGCGGCCAGCCGGCGCTCCAGCAGCGCCCGGGCCTCCTCGAAGGGCACGGTGGCGGTCACGACTGGTTGCTCCAGCGGAAGAAGCGCCCGGCCACCAGGGCGAAGAGCAGCGCGAAGCCCAGCAGCGCCAGGCAGTCCAGCGCGGGGACGCCGAACCCGCCGCGCCCGGCGAACGCGTCGGTGACCCCCTCGTCGAAGTACCGCAGCGGCAGCGCCCGGGAGAGCGTGCGCAGCCAGCCCGGCATCAGGTCGATCGGATAGAACGCGCCGGACAGGAAGGCCATCGGCACCATCACGCAGTTGGCGATCGCGGCCACCGCCTCGGGCGTGTTGGCGAGGGTGCCGACCACCAGGCCGAGCGCGGCGAAGGCGGTGATGCCGAAGAGCAGCACCGGCAGCGCCAGCGGCCAGTGGCCGGTGACGTGCAGGCCGAAGGCGCTCAGCGCGACGACGGCGAACAGCGCTGCCTGGATCAGCCCGGTGCCGAGTGCCACCAGGTAGCGGGCGCCGAGCACCGAGCCCAGCGGGGTGGGGGTGCGCCAGATCAGCCGCAGCAGGTCGTCGCGCCGCCAGTGCATCAGGGTGAAGGCGACGCCGAACAGGGCGGCGTTGCCGATCCCCCAGGAGAGCACCCCGGGCGCGATGTAATTGATGTACGACAGGCCGCCGTTGACCGACTGCCCGCGGAAGATCAGCCCGAAGACGACCAGGAAGAGCAGCGGGAAGGCGAAGGTGAAGATCACCGAGGTGCGGTCCCGCAGGTAGGCCAGGTAGCTGGCCCGGGTGACGGCGAGGTAGGCGTTCACGGGCGGGGCTCCGATCCGGTCAGCTCCAGGTAGGCGTCCTCCAGGGTCGCGCTGCGGGTCCGGACCTCGTCCACGTCGACCAGCTCGCCGAGCGCGACCAGCACCCGGTTCGCGGACCTGGTCCAGAGCACCAGGTCGCCGCCCTCGACGGCGACCCGCTCCACCTCGGGCAGCGCCTCGGCCTCGGCGGCGGTCAGCCGGTGCACCGGCAGGCTGAGCCGGGTGGGGGCGGCGAGCGAGCGGATCAGGTGGTCGGGGCTGTCCTGGGCCAGGATCGACCCGCGCGCGATGATCGCCACCCGGTCGCACAGGGCCTGCGCCTCGTCCAGGTGGTGGGTGGTGCAGACGATGGTCCGGCCCGCCCCGCGCAGCGCGCTCAGCACCTCCCAGAGCGAGCGCCGGGCGGCCGGGTCGAGCGCGGCGGTCGGCTCGTCCAGGAAGATCAGCTCGGGCTCGTGGACCAGCGCGGTGGCCAGCGCCAGGCGCTGGCGCTGGCCGCCGGACAGCGCACTGATCCGGCTGTCGGCCTTCTCCCGCAGATCGACCAGGTCGAGGGCGCGCAGCGCGGCGCCCCGGTCCAGGCGGTAGAGCGCCGCGACGGTCTCCAGGTGCTCGCGCGCGGTGAGCCGGGTGAAGAAGGCCGAGCTCTGGGTCTGGATGCCCAGGCGGCGCAGCAGCGCGGTGTTGCGCGGCCACGGCTGCTCGCCGAGCACCGCCACCCGGCCCGCGTCCGGGGTGCGCAGGCCCTCCACGATCTCCACCAGGGTGGTCTTGCCGGCACCGTTGGGGCCGAGCAGGCCGAAGAACTCGCCGCGCGCCACGGTCAGCGAGACCCCGTCGAGCGCCTGCACGCTCCCGTAGCGTTTGGTCACCCCGTCCAGTTCGACGGCGGGGCCCGAGCGGCTTGCGGCTGAACTCATCGTCAATCTCTCCGTTGCGTGCGGTCGTGCTCGTTCTCGTGCCGGCATCAGGTCGCCTGCCGTCTGCGGTAGGTGCGCAGCAGCAGGCCGCCGGCCCACAGCGCCAGCGCGAGGGCCACCGCCAGCAGCGGGGTGAGGCCGGCCACCGGCGCCCAGCCGGCCGGCAGCAGCCGGTGGGCCAGCGGCCCGAGCGCGGCGAGCGCGGCCGCCGCCAGGGCGGCGCAGCCGAGCGCGTAACCGCCGTAGACCAGCCGCAGGCGCCGGGGGTAGCCGTCGGTCCCCGGCCCGCGGCGCACCGCCGAGCGGGCCAGCAGGGCGACGAACCGGCGGCTCTCGGTGGCGAGTTGGAGGCAGTCCAGGGCGTAGCCGAGGGCCTGGTAGCCGTCCAGCGGTGGCAGCGGGATCAGGTTGGCGAAGGCCAGCGCCGCGCCGAGCAGCAGCAGGCCGCCGATGAACGGGCGGGCCTGGGCGTGCGCCGGCAGCAGGTTCCAGGCGAGGTACCAGGGCAGCAGGAAGACCAGGTTGACCAGCGCACCGGCGCAGGCGGTGGCGATCTGCTGCCGGCGCCGGGCGAAGAACTGCACGTCCTCCACCTCGCAGTACAGGTAGGTCACCGGCAGCCGCCAGCGCAGGCCGATCTCGGTGATCTGCCCACCGAACGCCCGGCCGACCAGAGCGTGCCCGAGCTCGTGCAAGGCGAGGCTGACCCAGAGCAGGGTGCCGACCGCGAACAGCGCCACCGGCTGATGGAACAGCTGCTCGGTGTCCCCCAGTAGCGCGCCGAACTGGACGGCGAGGCCGACCAGCAGCGCGGCCACCAGGGTGAACAGGGCGGCCAGGAACCAGCGTCGGCGCAGGACGCCGGTGGCCGCGTGCAGCCGGTCGAGCAGTGCGGGTGCGTCGGCGACCATCCGCACCCGGCCCGCCAGCACGGTCGAGCGGGGCTGCTCGGCCTGCTGCCCGGTGACCTCGGCCCGTGGTGGCGGGGCGTCGCCGAGCAGGCCGCGGCTGTAGAGCAGGGCCAGCATCTGCTGCCACTGCGGCTCGCCGAGCCGGGCGCGGAACTGCCGCGCGTACTGCTCGCCGACCTCGGCCAGCGACCGGGTGCCGTCCAGCCGGCTGATGATGAAGTGCTCCTTGGCGCCGACCGTCAGGCGCCGGCCGCTGGCCGGGTCCTTGAGCAGGTGCACCGGCGCGGTACCGCGCAGCAGCGGGCGGCTGATCCGGATCTCCGGACGGATCCGCGGCTGGAGGGCAAGCAGGTGACGATCCGTCATGTGGTCACCGCTGCCCGCGGTTCGCGCAGCGCGCGGGCCAGCACGTAGGAGAGGTAGGCCTCGTCGCGAACCGTCACCGAGAGCCGGTTGTTGGTCATGTGGGCGTAGGGGGAGAGCAGCATCGGCAACGCCTGTGCGAGATCGGTCACCGGCAGGTCCCGGGTGCCGTCCCAGGAGCGGAAGACCAGCTCACCGCGCTCGGCCAGGCCGGTGGCCCGCGCGCGCAGCTCCAGGCAGTGCTCCGCCCAGCCGCGCAGCAGGCTGGGCAGGTGGTCGAGCGCGCCGCTGCCGATGGCCGCGCGGATGGCGTGGAACCGGTCCGCCAAGGCCTCGCCGGTGCTGCTGTAGGCCCGGTCATAGCCTTGCTGGGCGGTGAAGTTGGTGCCCTCGAAGGCCCCGTTCCAGAAGGCGTGGTAGCGGTCCAGGAAGGCCAGCAGCTGTTCCTGGTCGGGCAGGAAGCAGGCCGACACGGTCATCATCAGCTGCGCGGCCAGCCCCAGCACCACGGTGCGCAGATGCACGTTCATGGTGCGGGCGGCCTCGATGACCAGGTCGCTGGAGCGCTGGAAGTGCCACTCGGCGAGCGCCACCCCGGCCGGGCCGCCGTACTTGCCGTACTCCGGCTCATAGGGTTCGGCGCTGAAGCTGTTGTTCTCGCGCAGCCGCATCCGCCCGTCCGGGCCGAGCAGGCGCGCGCGGTCCTCCTCGCGGTACTCCAGCTCGAAGAGGGTGTTGTAGAGCTCGGCGAAGAAGCTGTCCTTCACCTCGTAGAGGGCCGGGCGGCGGCGCAGGAAGGCCGCGATCGCCGCCTCGGCGCGCTCGGTCACCTCGGCGGTGGCCCGCACGGTGGCCGGGCGCAGCCGCAGTCGCAGGTGCGGGCCCTCCAGCCAGTAGTTGATGAAGAAGTACCCGGCGAGCAGGCCCTGTTCGTTCAGCTCCTCGACGAGCGGGCGCACGCACTGGAGCAGCAGCGGGCGCGGGCTGGCGGCGTAGAAGATGTGGAAGGCCTGCCAGTCGCCGGGGGTGGCGGTGTCGGTGCGGGCGCCGGTGGGGGCGACGGCGGGATCGGGATCGGGGTCGCAGGTGGAGGTGGGGCCGGGGGCGGTGGGTTGCCGGTCAGTCATGGCTGGGCTCTCCTTCCCGCTGCCCGGTGGCGGCGGCCGTGGTGCGGGGGATGATCTCCAGGGCCACTTCGGCGACGTGCCGGCCCTGGGCGGAGCGCACATGCAGCTCCTGCTCGCCGGGCAGCATCTCCTCCAGCACCAACTCGGCCGGACCGCCGGTGAGCAGGCCCTCCAGGGCGAGCAGCGAGAGCGGGCTGGCGAAGTCCAGGTACTGCGGCTTGACAGCTCCCAGGCGCGGGCCGGCCCCGCCCAGCGGATGCACCCGGACGAAGAGTTGGCGGGGGAGCCCGAGCCGGCGGCGCCAGCGCTGCCAGTCCAGGAACCGCTCGGCCTCGTTGCGGCCGGCCGCGGCGGCGGGCCGCGCCTCGGGTGCCACCGTCCAACTGCGGCGCTGGAGCACCAGATTGCCGTAGCGGACCCGGGGGCGCCTGGTCGCCCCGGCGGTGGGAGGGCCGGCGGGCACCCCGCGCCACAGCTGCGGGGTGACCCGCGAGGTGGGGGAGAAGAGCAGCAGGCTGCGCGGCACCTCGGGCAGCACCATCGGCACCAGGTAGCCCAGGTAGAGCGGGACCACCTCCCGGTTCAGCCGGCGCGAGCGCAGCAGCAGCCGGTCGGCGGCCGGGTCGTGCTCCACCAACAGGTCGTCGAGCCGCAGTTGGGCGGCCTCGGGGGCGGTGCTGGTCTCGCCGGGGCAGACGATCTCGTACTCGGTCAGCCGGGCGTGCAGGTTGAGGTTGGTGGTGGCCGATCCCGCGGTCACCTCGGCGAACACCGCGCCCTCGGGCTGGGCCGCCAGCAGTTCCTGGCGCAGGCGGGCGGGCAGACCGGCGGCGTCCGGCCGGTCGAAGCAGTGGGTGAAGCGGGTGAACGGGAACGCCAGTCCGCCGTAGGAGTGGTTGAGCACCACCAGCGGCTCGCCTGCCCGCCGGGCCAGCTGGACGAAGTGGCTGTGCGGCGCGAACTCCTCGCCGAGCGGCGCGAGTTCACCGGCGACGGCGGTCAGATCGGCGGGCTCCAGCAGCAGCTCCTCGCTGCCGTCCGGCAGCTTGGCGAACAATTCGGCCATCCGCCGGGAGAGTTCGCCGCGGGCCCGGTCGAGTGCGGTCAGCTCGGGACGGCCCAGCCAGTTCTCCTCCGGCAGATAGGCTCCGTCCTCGCCCTGCTCCGGCTTGAGCGCGGTGAACTGCAGGTACTGGTTGAAGATGTCCTCGTGGAAGTCGTGCACCAGTTGCAGCAGGTCCGGGCAGCTGCCGCCCGGGCCGAAGCGGGCCAGGAAGAAGCCCTTCAGGGTGAGCCTGCGGGCCAGGCCCAGATCGAAGACGGGCAGGATCCGGGCGAGTTCGCGCAGCCGGGCGGCGGCCTCCCGCCACTCGGTGGTGTCCGCGACCGGTTCGCCCGCCGCCACGTCCTCGTAGAGCAGGGTCTGCGGAAGCGCGGGCGGCTCCCCGGCTGCCAGCTCCCGCTGCAGAGCGGTGAGGTCCCGGCGCAGTGCGCCGAGCAGGGCCCGTCGGGTGGGCGCGTCCGCCGCCGGGTAGCGGTCGATCGCGGCGGCCGGGCCGGCCAGCCGCGCCGCGGCGGCCTCGGCCCACGGCCGGTCCAGCGAGCGCAGCGCCGCCTGGAAGGCGCGCAGCGGGTCGGCGGCGTGCACATCGGTGCCGAGCGCGGGCAGTTGGAGCATGCCGACATCGAGCAGCGCCGTCAGGTAGCGCTCGGCGTCCGCCGTGCTGCCGCCGGTGCGGGCGGCCAGCAACTCGGCCAGCTCCCCGTAGCGGATCAGCGGGCGCTCGCCGAAGAACTCCAGCAGGTGCTCCAGCACCCCGCTCAGCCGCAGGAAGAAGAGACGGTCGTGGGCGGCGTCGAAGCTCACCGTGGCCGCGGCGTCCCCGGCGGTGACCGAGCGCCGCACGTAGCGGACCCGGTCCTCGGTCAGCTCCCAGCCGGAGGCGGGCATCAGCGGCAGGTCGCCACGGCGCTCGGGGTCGGCGGCGATCAGCTCGGCCAGCCGGGCGAGGACGACCACGTTCAGCCGGGGGTGGCTGGTCCGCCCGGGGCCGAGCAGGAGGTCCGCCGGGGCGTCCGGTCGGCCGCCGAACGGGGCGTCCGCCTGCTGGGACGGGACACCTGGCTGTTGGGACGGGGTGCCCGGCTGCTGGGTGAAGGTGCCGGCGGCGACCGCGGTGAAGGTGCTGAACGGGCTGGTCTTGCAGGCGGTCCGGTACAGGTAGGAGAGCAGCGACCGCTCCAGCTTGCGGGCGCGCTTGTCCAAGGGGGCCGCCGGGTCGGCGGGTTGGCCGTCCAGTCGGTCCACCAGCGAGGGCGAGGCGAGCAGCAGGCCCAGGCGCAGCTCCTCGCGCTCCGCGAGCTTGCGCAACTCCGCCCGGGTGGTGAGGAGTTCGGTCGCCAGGGTGGCGGTGCCACGGTCGGCGAGCCGGGCCAGGTGCCGGCGGGCGCGCAGCCACTCGGCCAGCAGCTCGCCGGTGGCACCGCCCAGTTCGGCGGCCAGCGCGCCGAGTTCGGCCGGCCGGTCGGGCAGCCGGTTGTTGAACACCTGCCGCCGCACCGCCAGCAGGTCGCGGCGGCGGCCCGCGTCCTCGGTCGCCTTCACCAGGGCGGAGAGCGGCTCGCTGAGCCGGGCGCCCAGCTCGGTCAGCCGCTCCTCCTCGGCCAGCAGCCGCTCGGCCCAGGCGAGCGACTCGGGTGCGCGCAGGGCGTGCACCGCCTCGACGGGCAGCCCGCCGACCCGCAGCATGAAGTGGCGTCCGAGGCTCTCGGGGGCCGCGTCCGGTGCTCCAGTGGTCAACTCTTCCCCCCGCACGTCAGGCGATCCGGTGGTCGAAGTCGGCGGGGCTGCGGTGCTCCTGGCCGACCATCATGATCAGCATCGGCACCTCGCCGCGCTCCGCCAGCCCCAGCTCCTCGGCGTACGAGACGCAGTCGAAGCCCAGCGCCACGCCGCAGGCCAACCCGGCTGCGGCGGTGGCGGTGTAGAGCGCCTGCGAGCAGGCGCCGACGGCCGCATTGACCAGCCGCAGGCCCCGGTCGCCCACCGCGTCCAGCACGGCGGCTGTCGGTGCCGCCACCGCGATCACCGCACCGGCCTGCTCCAGGTTGTAGTTGGCCAGGAAGTAGGTGCGCTGCAGGAACGCGCCCGGCGTACCGCTGCCGAGTGGGCGCAGCGCGGCGCGCTCGCCGTGTGGGAGGTAGGCGTAGGAGCCCGGCGCGATACCGGCAACATGGTTGACGAAGACGTACAGCCGGGTCAGCGGCGGCCCGTCGGGGTGGGCCGCGGTGCCGGTCTCCGCATCGGTGTCCAGGCGGGCGGTGGTCGACGCGGCGGCCAGTGCGGTGGCCAGCTGGACCGCGCTCATCGGCGGCTCGGCCGTGAACCGGCCGAAGCTGCTGCGCCGGGCGCGCAGCGCGGTGCGCACCCCGGTGGTGAGCGGCTGCGGGGCGGGCAGTTGGAGGTCCGCGCCGGCCGGTGCCCCACCCGGCGGCTGCTCGCCACCGGCCGGCGCGTCGGTCAGCGCGTCGGTCAGCGCGTCGGCCAGCGCCCCGGCGAGCAGTCCGGGAGCCGGTCGCTCGGTCGCGCCCGCCAGGGTGGCGGCATGCACGCTCTGTACGGTCTCGAAGTCCAGGACCGTGCGCGAGCGTTCCTGGTCCACGGCGCGCACCCGAACCCCGGCCGGCGCGGACCCGGGGCGGGCACCGGCCGTCCCGTCCTGGTGCCAGCGCAGCGGGACGACGGCGAAGACGCCCTCCTCCTCGGGCGCCATGCCGAGCAGCCCGGTCAGCCGCGGCTCGTCGAACCAGAGTGCGGCGCCGATGTGCAGGCCGTGCGCGCGGGCCCAGATCCGCCAGGTCTCCAGCAGCGCACCGATGTCCATGGCGACCACGTGGTACGAGAAGCTGTTGTACTTGAAGGCGTTCTGCCAGAACTTGACCCCGAGCACGAGGAACTGGTCGGTCTCCCAGTCGGGTTGCTTCTGCTTCTGCTCCTGGTCCTGCTCCTGCTCCTGGTGCTTGCCCTGGCCCTCGTGCGGCGCCGGGCCCAGTGCCGCGCGCACCTCGGCCGAGACGTCGCCGGTGAGCAGGCGCTCCATCGCGTGGTGCCCGGTGGCGTAGTGGTAGACGCCCGGTGTGAACGGGCCACTGGGCCCGCAGACCCAGTGGATCCCGATCGGGTACAGCCCGCCGCCGGAGGCGGTGCCGCGGGAGAAGTTGGCGTGGGTGTAGAACGGCAGCGAGCCCAGGTCCGAGTTGGCCTGCACGGCCAGCCGCCGGCCGGTCAGGCCGTAGGAGTCGCGGAGCATCCCGCCGAGCAGGGGCAGGGTGAACTCGCCCTGCCCGCGCGGCCCGAACAGGCCGCGCTGAACGTCGGCGTCCGGGGCCGCCGTGCCGTCCGGCAGCGGGAGGCGCTCGGCGCCGGGGAAGTACTTGCCCTTGCGGGGCCGGTCGGCCCAGTTGGGCACGAAGTCGGCCGGCTCCATCGGCACCCGGCCGCGCCGCATCACCGCGGCGGCGTACTCGTGGGCGTAGCCCATGCTGACTCCTCTCTCAGGTCTCAGGTCTCGCTGCTTCGCCGTGGCCTCGGGTGGTGGCCGGGTGTCGGCTCAGGGGAAGGGGTGTGGCGCCCAGTTGAGGTCGGTATCCGACAACTCGCGCTCGCGCAGGCCGGCCGCCAGCGGGGCGGTGCGCAGCCGGGGCATGGTCAGGGCCCGTTGCCGGTGCCAGCCGAAGTCGATCGGCAGCAGGCCGGGGACCAGCACACTCGCGGTGCACAGGCCCAACTCGCGCTGCTCGGGCATGGTCTGGTCGACCACGATGACATCGAAGCCCGCCCCGGTCACCGCCCCCACACACTGCTCCAGGTCCTCCCGCAGGTCGGTGCCCGGCCGGATCGCACCCGGGCCGGTGGCGAGCGAGGCGGGGGAGGCCAGCTGAGTTGACGAACCGTCATGGCGCAGCAGGAAGTCGGCGTGCCTGGCCATCTCGGGCAGCCCGTACAGCAGCGGATGGTCGTGCAGCACCCGTACCTGGTCGAAGTCCGCGGCCATCGCCCGCAGTCGGTGCTCCTCGCGGGCGGTGCGGCGGCGCAGGTTGACGGCGTCGGTGGCGATCTCGCAGAGCCCGGCCCAGAGCGCCGCCTCCGGATCGAGGCTCGCGCCCGCGCCGAAGGCGAGTCGGCCGAGCCCGCCGTCGATCCGTTCGGCGACCGCGGTCACCACCGGGATCGGGAAGCCGATCCGGGTGTCGAAGAACCGGGCCCGGTAGCCGTACATCGCCAACCGGTCCACCATCGCCCGGGTTTCGGCCCGGGTGCTCTGCCGCGGATCCAGTTCGGGCAGCGCGATCCTGCCGTACCAGCTGAGCAGAAAGGCGTCGCGCTCCACCACCTCCATCAGCCCGAAGTAGACCGCCTCCTCCAGGCAGCCGCCGGAGGCGCAGCCGTTGGAGCTCTCCTGGACGAAGCGGTTCCGCAGCCCGCCCGGGGCGTGGTAGTAGGTCAGGATCTCGGGCACCAGCACCGCCCGGTCCTCGCGCAGCGACCAGCCCCAGACCCAGGGGATCGCCCAGCTCGGCGAGAACGGCAGGATGTCGGGCTTGAGTTGGTGGAACTCGGGGCTGTAGAGGCCGCACTGCCGGGGGTCCAGGGCCTGCTCGCCGAGCTCTCCGAGCTCGTCGAAGGTGGCCGTGACGGTGCGGCGCCGGCCGCGCGGGCGCATCCCGGCGAACCGCTCCAGGCCCTCCAGCAGGCCGACCTGGGTGCTGGTCCGGTAGGCGGCGGTGTGGCCGCCCCAGAAGGACTCGCGCAGGTAGCTGCCGGAGCGCATGGTGAAGCAGCCGACGGTCGAGGAGGTGGTGGCCGACACCAGGTCGGGAATCACCGAGGGGCCGAGCATCCCGGCCACCGGGTTGACCAGCGCGGGCAGCGACAGCCGGTACTCCTCGATCCCGCGCAGTCGGAAGTCGTCCGGTGCGGACTTGGGCCTGCCGGCCAGCACGATCCGGGCGTCCTCGGCGCAGTCCTCGGTGCGCGGGTCGCAGCGCGGGCACTCGGCGTCGGGCAGCAGCGGGAAGCCGCTGACCCGCAGTGTCTCCAGGTCCAGCAGGTGCACCCGCCCCGCCCGGGGGCGTTCACGGCGGGCCGCGAGCAGCGCGGCCAGCGCGTCGGCGAGGAACGGCACCGCCCACGGCGGATCGCCCACCGCCCGGGTGTCGCCGCCGAGTTCGAGCGCCTCGCGCAGCGGCCCGGAGCGCACGGCCTGCCAGCGCCGGGCCAGGCAGCGTGGGCAGGGCGAGCCGGCGGGGGAGGGGCCGGAGCCGGGGCCGGGGCCGACGATCGCGTGGTGGCCGTACAGGTGCACGGGATCGGCCGAGTCGCCGTCCGGGGCGGGTTCGGTCTCCGTCAACTCGTCCTGGACGCCCAGCAGTCGCGGGGGGCTCTGCGGCTCGTCGAGGGACCGGGCCAGCAGCTCGGCCAGCGCGCCGCGGGTGCGCGCCCAGCGCTCGTCGGCCGGCTCATCCCTCGCCTCCGGTCGCTCGGTGACCTCGATGACCTCAGTGCGCACCCGAAGTCCCGCGGGTGAGAAGCACCTTGACCACCTCGATCTGGCCGGCCCGGAGATCGGCTGCGCCCGCCGGTGCGACCAGCACGTCGCGCCCCGCCTGCCGCAGCCGCTCCAGGACCCGCGCCCAGTCGAGCCGTTCGTCGAGGGCGCCCGGGGTGGCAGCGGTCTCGTCGGCGCTGGCCACCAGGACGGCCGGGTCGAGGTCCCGCACCAGCGGGTCACCCGGGTCGCCGGACCCGGGGGTGCCCAGGTCGCGGCCGAGCTGGACCGGGCCGAGCAGATCCCGGGTCGCCTCCAGTACCGCCTCGCGCAGACTCAGGCCGCTGCCCACCGCCCAACTCCCGCGATCCGCGCCCGGCTCGGTGGCCCGGGCCAGCACCACCGGAAGCGGGTCGGCCGGGCCGTCGCCGAGGCGCAGCAGGTCGAGCTCCAGGCCGAGGTTCTTGGCCGAGCGGGCCAGGAAGGTGAGTTCGACGTCGGCTTCGAGCAGGTCCAGTGGGATTGTCCGCGGCGTGGCGGTGCCGCGCAGCGCCCGTCGCAGCGCGTCGTACGCCAGCGCCGAGCGCAGCGCCCGGACGGTCGCCCCAGCCAGCGTGCCACCCGCGCCGGTGCCCGCGCTGGTGGTCTCGAAGGTATGACCGGCGTTGTCGGCGCCCAGCGGCCGCAGCGCGGCAGCCGGCACCAGCAGCCGCTCGCCGGTGAGCAGCGAGCGGGTCGGGCGCCAGGCCCGGACAGCGGTGGGCAGCACGGCGGTTGGCAGGACGGCGGTGGGCAGCACGGCGGTGGGCAGGACGCCGCTGGCAGTTGCCAGCCTGGCGGGGTCGACGCGCGCGCAGTCCTGCGTCGCGGCCCGGTTGTGCGGGTCGGTCGCCGGGATGACCCGGTCCGCGTAGACCTCGGCCGCCCGGTAGAGCGCCCGCAGCCGCGCGCCCGCCACGTGGTGCACATCGAAGGCGGAGATCTCCCGGCGCCTCCCGGGCTCCAGGTTCAGCCGCACCGTGCCGACCTTGAGCGGCGTCTGCTGCCAGGTGTCGTCGGCGAACTCGGTGCAGAGCCCGGCGTGCGGTCGCACCAGCACGGCCCGCGTGTCGAGTTCGGCCAGCGCGTGCTGGGCCGCCGCCTCCTCGGCCGCGCCGTCGGCCGGCTGGGTCCGCGGTTGGTCCGCCGCGTCCAGCTCGGCGGCGCTCGGCCAGTGCTGCTCGGGCCGGGCCGTCGCCGGGTCGGCGAGCGCGGCGCAGCGCGGGCAGCGCGGGTGCGGGAGCAGCGGCTCACTGGCCACGTCCAGCGAGTCCAGGTCCTGCACGATGAGCTGCCCGTCGGTCTCGGCCGGCAGCGCCTCGGTGGTGAGCCGGAACACCTCGTAGCCGAGCAGGTTGCCGAGCATCGCCGCCAGCGGCCCGCTCGGCTGCCGGTCGCCGGACTCCAGCGGCGCGAGCGGCGCGACGCGGCTCCACAGCTCGGCGCTGTCACCGGGGTCGGCGCCCGCGCCCAGGCGCAGCGCGGCGCACGTCCAGCAGCCGGGGCGGCCTTCGGTCATCAGCGGCCCGAGCACCGCGCGGCCGCCGACCGTCCAGGCCGGCAGCAGCCGCTGCCCCGCCGGGATGCCCGCCGCCAGCAGGCGGGCGGTCTGCCGGGCCCCGCCGGTGACCACGACGAGGTCATAGCCGTCGAGCGCGTCCCAGTCCACCAGGTCGACGTCGGTAGACAGCTGATGGAGCGTCAGATCACAGCCCGCCTCGGCGAGTGCGGCCGCCTCGGTGGCCGGCGCGCCGGTCTCGTCCGCCAGGATGCCGGGCAGCAGACCCAGGGTCGCGCAGCCGTTGCGGATCAGGCTCAACGCGCACCAGTGCGCAAGCTCGTTGTCGCCGAGGACGGCGACCCGGGTCCGCCGGTAGCGGGCGAACCGCTCGGCGGCGCCGTTCACGTAGTGGTCGATGTACTCCAGCTGTGCGCCGAACCGGGCGGCGACCTCAGGGGTGACAGGTGCTGCGTCCGCCTCCGGGGCCGGGCCGGCGTCACGGGCGAAGCCCCGGCCGTACAGCGCGGCCACCAACTGGGCGATCATGGCGCGCTGCTGGTCGCCGAGCCCACCGCAGAGGTCGGCCACGCTGTGCTCGCCGTCCAGGTGCGGGACGAGCAGCGAGGCGAAGCGGTAGGCGTTCTTCGTGGTGAGGCTGAAGCCGCCGTGCGCGTTGTGGAAGAGCACGCCGGTGGGCGTCTGCGTGTACAGCACGTCGCGGCGGATTCGCGGCCGCGTGTCGGCGATCTCCTCGTACAGGGCCATGTCCCTCACACCTCAGGTTCTGCGCAGCGGGGCGGCCGGAAGCCGCGGGGGGCGGGGGTGCTCGGTGGCGCTCTCGGTGCGCCCGGTGCTCTCGGCGGGTGGTCCGGTGGCCGGAGCGTGCGCCCAACTCCCGGCAGCGGCACGGGTGAAGGAGAGCAGGAGGTCGTGGACCCGGTAGAGGCCGCGCGGGCCCTCACGCAGCAGCCCCGCCTGGACCAGCCCGGCCAGGACGAGTTCGCCGCTGACCGGTCCGCCCGGCCCGTCCGGCGCGGCCAGGGCGCACGCCCCGGCCGTCGACTCGGGCTGTGGATCCGGCGCCGGCCCGGGCCCGGACCCGGGCACGGTGGCGGACATGGAGGCGGGGATCGCGGTGCGGGCGGCCGTTTCGGTGGAGCGCGGCCGCTCGGCCGGTCCGCCCGGGCCGTCCGCCCGGGCCGTGGTCGTCACCGACTCACCGCGCAGAATGGAGAGTTCGAGGCGCCGCAAGGCCGGCCCCGGATCGACGCCGAGCTCCTCCAGGAGGTGATCGCGGACCCGGCGGTACTCGGCCAGTGCGTCCGCGCGACGGCCGGTGCGGTAGAGCGCCTCGATCAGCTGCTCCCAGAACCGCTCGTGCACCGGGTGCGATCTGGCCGCCGACCAGAGTTCGGCGAGCACCTCGCGACATCGTCCGAGGGCGAGTTCGATGTCGTAGGCGCGTTCGGCGCTCCGCAGCCACTCCTCGGTGAGCCGGGGTACCTCCTCGCGGTGCACCGCGTCGGAGGGCACATTGCCCAGGACCGGTAGCTGCCACAGGGTCAGCGCCTCGCGTAACAGGCCCAACTCGGCTACCTGGTCGGTAGCTTGGTCGGCCAGCCGGAGTAACTCGCGGAATTCGAGCAGGTCGAGGGTGCCGGCGTCGGCGGTCATCCGGTAACCGCCGGGCAGCGCCTCGATGGTGTGCCCCGCGATGCCGTACTTGGCGAACAGCCGGCGCAGGCGCAGCACACAGGAGTGCAGGGCGGCCTTGGCGGTGGCCGGGGTCTCCTCGCCCCAGATCGCCCGCTGCAGCCACTCGACGGAGACCACGGTGTTCGGGCGGACCAGCAGCGCCGCCAGCAGGGTGGCGGGCTTGGAGGGCTGGAGCACGGCGGTCTCCCGCTGGTCCGCGATGGCCAACAGGCCGAGCACGGTGAACCGGGCGGCTCCGTCGCCGTCCTGCCCCGCTCCTGCGATCCCGCCCACGGCTCACCCCCCCCGATGCGGTCACGGTCGTCGACCGGACGGCGCCAGTTCCGCCCGTTTCTGTCCGCCGGAAGCTACTTGCCAAAAGTCGATCAAGTCAACGACTTCGACAGGCATTTGAGTGAACTTCCTGCCAATGCTCAGTCCTGATCCCAGGTCTGGACCTGCACCGACGCCAACGAAAGCGCAGCTCAGCGCCATGACAAACCGCCCCCGGCCCATAGACATGAAAGTCAAACCCACAACTTCTGAAGGTTCGACCACTGGGACCCCGCCCTCAGCGGCGCGGGCCACGGCTTCCTCTTCCAACACCCCACGGACTTCGGCGCGGAGGTGCTGCGCTTCCTTCGGTGAGCGTGAACAGGCCGCTGCGAGTTCGCGGAGCCGCTGAACTCGCGGGTTTCTCGGGCGCGGCGTTCCCCGGGGGGTGGCCAGGCCCGGTCTAGCGGCTCACCTTGCGTCTGCTCCAGGCCGGGCTGATCACGCCGACCAGGACGACCGCGAAGCCGATCTGCAGCAGGTGCCGGATCCAGTCGATCCCGGAGGTGTGCCGCACGCCGATCCAGCCGGCCACGGCGTTGCCGAGCAGCGCGCCCACGGCGCCGAGGACGACGGTGAGCCAGAGGGGGATGGCCTGCGGGCCGCGCAGCAGCATGCGGGCCAGCACGCCGAGGATGAGGCCGATGATGAGGATCCACACGATCTGGAACATGATGCCTCCGGTGGAACGGCAGCCCCCCGGGTGGGACGCAGTCCCTCGGGCCTGCGTCCGGACAGCGGTCACCGCCGTGCGGGAACGCCTCTCAAAGGCTAAGCCGTCACCCGTCGGCCCGGCATCCGGACCACGTGGTTGACGCCACCGCCGCCGAGCACCTGCTCGGCTGATGGGTGGCCGTCCGGCACCGCTTCTGCCCCGTTCCCCGCCCCGCTCAGGCGGTCGGGGCCCAGAGGGTCTGGACGGCGGTGACCAGGGGGGCGAGTTCGGGGCGGGCGGCGGCTTCGGTGAGGGCCTCGCGCAGGGCGGTGTCGTTGGTCGGGCGGGCCTGGGTGAGCAGGGTCCGGCCCGCTTCGGTGACCTCGGTGTAGATGCCGCGCCGGTCGTCGGGGCAGAGGTAGCGGGAGAGCAGGCCGCGGTCCTCCAGGCGGGAGACCAGGCGGGTGGTCGCGCTCTGGCTGAGCAGGACGGACTCGGCGACCTGGCTCATCCGCAGGTGGCCGCCCTCGCCGGAGTGCTGTCCGCTCAGCACGTTGAGCAGCGAGTACTCGCGCACGCTCAGCTCGTGGCCGGCCTGCAGGGCCCGCTCGATGTGGGCCTCGATCCGGCTGTGCAGGGCGGAGAGCGCACACCAGCCCTGGGCGAGACCCTGTCCGACCTGCTCGCTCACGTTCCGCTCCTCCATCGATCGTCCGGCGTGCCGGAGCACCAGGATAGCTCCAGAACAAAATAGCCCGCGCTTGCAAGTATCAGGCGTCTGCAATTATTGTCGGAGCCTGTAATGCTCGTTCGCAACAACCATGGAGGGCGGCTTCCCATGCCCCTCGCACTGCTGGCCCTGGCGATCGGAGCCTTTGGCATCGGCACCACCGAGTTCGTCGCGGCCGGTCTGCTGCCACAGGTGGCCGCGGACTTCGGCCTCTCGATCCCCACCGCGGGCTTCCTGGTCACCGGCTATGCGCTCGGCGTGGTGCTGGGCGCTCCGCTGCTGACCGCGCTGGGCACCCGGATCCCGCGCAAGCGGATGCTGATGCTGCTGATGGGCGTCTTCGTGCTGGGCAACGCGCTGTGCGCCGTCGCGCCGAGCTTCACGCTGCTGCTGGTCGGCCGGGTCGTCGCCTCGCTCGCGCACGGTGCCTTCTTCGGCATCGGCTCGGTGGTCGCCGCGGGCCTGGTCGCGCCGCAGCGCCGGGCCGGGGCGATCGCGCTGATGTTCACCGGCCTGACCGTGGCCAACGTGGTGGGCGTGCCGCTCGGCACCCTGGTCGGCCAGCACTACGGCTGGCGGGCGACCTTCGCGGTGGTCGCGGTGATCGGCCTGGTGGGTCTGGCCGGGGTCGCCGCCCTGGTCCCGCAGCTGCCGCAGCCGGCCGCCGGTGGCGGGCTGCGACGCGAGCTGGCGGCCTTCCGCAATGTCCAGGTGGTGCTGGCGATGGCGATGACCGTGCTCGGTTTCGGCGGCGTGTTCGCCGCGATCACCTACATCACGCCGATGATGACCGGCCCGGCCGGGTTCCCGCAGTCCGCCGTCGGCTGGCTGCTGGCGCTCTTCGGCGTGGGCATGGTGGCCGGCAACCTGGTCGGAGGACGGTTCGCGGACCGCGCGCTGCTGCCGATGCTCTACGTCTCGCTCGGCGCGCTGGCGGTGACCCTGGCCCTCTTCACGGTCACCGCGCACCACCAGCTGGCCGCCGCGATCACCGTGCCGCTGCTCGGCGCGTTCGGCTTCGCCACGGTGCCGCCGCTGCAGAAGCGGGTGCTGGACCAGACCGCGCAGGCCCCGACCCTGGCCTCGGCGGTCAACATCGGCGCCTTCAACCTCGGCAACGCGCTGGCCGCCTGGCTCGGCGGGCTGGTCATCTCGGCGGGCCTCGGCTACACCGCGCCCAACTGGGTCGGCGCGCTGCTGACCGGCTCGGCCCTGCTGCTGGCGCTGCTCTCGGCGGCACTGGAGCGCCGCACGGCGAGGGCGGCGACGGACGGGGCGACGGACGGGGTGACGGACGAGGCGGCGCACGGAGCGGCGCACCGAGCGACGGACGGAGCGACGGACCAGCCGGTGGGCGGCTCCGTCCCCGCCTCGGTCTAGCTGCGCGCGGTCGGCGGGTCGGCAGGTGCGCCTGGCGTCCCGGGCAGCCGGATCGTCGCGACGGCCCCGCTGCCCCCTGCCCCCGCCGGACCGCCGCCCCCGGCCCCTCCCGCACCGTCGGACCGTGCGGCGGCAGCGTCGGCGGGGCCCAGCGACACCTCGCCGCCCACCTCCCGGATCGCCTGCGCCACGATCGCCAGCCCCAGGCCCGAGCCCGGCATCTGCCGTGCCGAGGGGGAGCGCCAGAAGCGGTCGAAGACATGCGGCAGGTCCTCGGCCGGTATGCCGGGCCCGTGGTCGCGAACGGTCAGTGTCCCGGAGCGCAGCCGCACCTCGATCGAACCCTCGGGCGGGCTGAACTTCACCGCGTTGTCCAGCAGGTTGATCACGGCCCGCTCCATGGTGTGCGCGTCCGCCCGGACGTACCAGGGGTCGAGCTCGACGGTGAAGGTCAGCCCGGGGCCGCGCAGTCGGGCCCGGTCCAGGGCGCGGGCCGCGACCTCGTGCAGCGGCACCACGTCCAGCTGCTTGGCGCCGAGGGCGTGGGTGGGGCGGGAGAGTTCCAGCAGGTCGTTGATGAGCGTGGTCAGCTCCACCAGCTGCGCCTTCATGGCGGCGACCATGCGGTTGCGGGTCTGCTCCGGCAGCGCCCGGCCGGTCTCCTGGCTGCGCACCAGCAGGTCGACATTGGTGCGCAGCGAGGTCAGCGGGGTGCGCAACTCGTGCCCGGCGTCGGCGATCAGCTGGGACTGGCGGTCACGGGAGTGGGCCAGCGCGGTGCTCATGGCGTTGAACGAGTCGCTCAGCCGGGCGATCTCGTCGTGGCCGAAGACGGTGATGGTGGTGCCGGGCTCCTGGGTCCGGGCGATCTGCTCGACGGCCTCGGTGAGCTGGTTCACCGGCCGCAGCGCGGTACGGGCGATCCACCGGGCGCCCAGGGCGGTGCCGGTGATGACCACGGCGGCCAGCGCGGCCAGGAAGAGGGCGAGTTCGCGCAGCGCCTGCTGGACCGGGGCGAGCGGCTGGGAGACCAGCACGGCCATCGGCAGGGCGGTGCCGCCGGGCTGGTTCGCCGGCATGCTGATCACATAGACCCGCACCGACTTGCCGCTCCTGGTGCGGCCCGTCCGGATCCGGTTCTCCGCGTGCGCGCCGGTGGTCCCGCTGGCGGCGATGGCCACGTCGCCCGGGGTCACCACGACCGTGTCGCCGCCGTCCGGCGGGCAGGCGCGACCGCCGGCGAAGACCACGGTGGGGATGGGGAGCCCGGTGTCGTACGGTTCGGTGCCGCCGCACAGCCCGGCCAGGTGGCGCACCGCGGTCTTGCTGACCGGCCCGACGGACTGCCGCAGCGTCTGATCGACCTGACTGGTCATCCGGTCACGGGCGAGGAACCAGCTCGCCGTCGAGCAGACCACCACGGCCAGCGAGATCGCCACCACCGTGAGCACCACCAGCCGCCCCCGCAGCGACACCCGGGCGAGCCGGCCCCCGGCCTGCCGCCCGGATCCGCCGCCGGCCGGCCGAGCTCCGCGCGCAGCCTCGGCCGCCGTCCGGTCGCCCGACGCCTCGTCGGCGTCCGCCCGCACCTGTGCCGGCCGGACGCCTGCCCCTTGATCGGCCATGCCGCTCCCCGTCATCCTGCAGACTCGGACCTCGTCGGCGTCCACCGCCGGACCCGGCTGCTCCCCGGTCAGTCGCGCGTGCTGACCTGGAGTCAACCTCAGGGACTTTCCTTAGGGAAGACTGAGTGCTTCCTGAGAGCAGGGGCAGAATCGGCTGAGACCGCATGGCGAAGGCCGGCCGTGCAGGTGCTGGCCGGCAGGTGCTGGACGAGAAGGGAGAGGGCATGGGAAACCCGCGTAGGCTGCGCCGGCTCGTGGTCGGCACGGTCACCTGGCGCTGGTCGGTGCACCATCGGCGCGGCGACGACTCCGGCGAGGTGCTGACCCTGCACCGGGAGGCCACCGGGGGGCGCCTGCGCATCGTCTTCCGGCCGGGTCCGGGGCGGCTGATGTCGGACGCCCTGTGGCAGACGGGCTCCGTCGGCTGCCGCGACAGCGGTGCCGTGCTCAACCTGCACGAGCCGAACGTGGTGCGACGGTTGCTGGACGCCGCGGCCGCCCGCGGCGCGCTGACCGGCCTGGCCGGGCGGGCCGAGCGGGAGGTCGACGGCTGGCCGCTCTTCGCGGAGCTCGTCGACCGCTGACCGCCCACCCAGCTCACGTTCGGGCCAGGGCCCCGGTCAGCTCTCCTCCTGGTGTTCGGCGTCCCGGTGTTCGGTGCCCTGCTGTTCGGTGCCCTGCTGTTCGGCGTCCCGGTGGTCGGCGAGCGCGGACCGGTGGGCCTTGGCGAGGTCGACGTAGAGCAGGGCGTTGACGCTGATCGCCTCGCGCTCCTCCTCGGTCAGCGGGCGCTTGACCTTGGCGGGGACCCCGGCGACCAGGGAGCCCGGCGGCACCTGCATGCCCTGCGGCACGAGGGCCTGCGCCGCGACGATCGAACCGGCGCCGATCACCGCGCCGTTGAGCACGGTGGCGCCCATGCCGACCAGGCTGCCGTCCTCGATGGTGCAGCCGTGCAGCACGGCGTTGTGCCCGATCGAGACCCGCTCGCCGATCGTCATGGGGAACCCGAAGTCCACGTGCACCGAGCAGTTGTCCTGCACGTTGCTGCCCGCGCCGACCACGATCGGCCCGCAGTCGGCCCGCAGCACCGCCCCGTACCAGACGCTCGCCCCGGGGTGCAGCGTCACCTCGCCGACCACCACCGCCATCGGTGCGACGAAGCACTCCTCGTCCACCACCGGCCGCTGGCCACCCACCGCCGCGATCAGCGCGCGCTGCGCCATGATGCTGTCTCCTTCTGGTAGTCCGTAATCGAGTTGACCGATGACACCCTGGCACATGCCCGCTCGGCGCCGCCGCGGCGTCAGCCCCGCATGCTCGGTGGGCCGCTCCGGCCGCCTACGCTGCCTCGGCCGCCTACGCTGCCTCGGCCGCCTACGCTGCCTCGGCCGCCTACGCTGCCTCGGCCGCCTACGCTGCCTCGGCCGCCTACGCTGCCTCGGCTGCCGCCGACCGCTGCCGGGCGAGGAAGGCGTGGAAGGTCTCGGCGTCGCGTCCGCCGAGCGGGGCGCCGTGGGCGAAGCCGACGGCACGCACGTCCTCGGGGATCCGGGCCAGGCTGCCCGCGCGCAGGGCGGGGTCGGCGGCCAGGGCGGCGGGGCCCAGGGCGGGCCGGCCGCGGTTGAAGGCCGCGTCGCCGAGCAGCACGGTGTGCGTGGGCTCGTGCAGCAGGACGATGTGGCCGGGCGTGTGGCCGGGGGTGTGCAGGACGCGCAGGCCGCCGGAGTTCTCGATGAGTTCGCCGTCGTCGAGCGTCGCGTCCGGGGTGGTCGGCGTCCAGTGCAGCTTGGGGAGGCGGTCGATCAGGCGCCCGAGGGCGCCGGAGCGCCCGGCCGCCGGGACGCGTCCGGCTGCCAGCCAGGGCTGGTCGGCCTGGTGGATGAGCAGCCGGGCGCCGGTCAGCCGGCGCAGGGTGGCGGCGCCCTGGACGTGGTCGGGGTGGGCGTGGGTGAGCACCACGCGCTTGACGTCGGTGGGCCGGTGGCCCAGCTCCGCGACGGCGGCGAGCAGCGTGGTGGCCGCGCTCTCCCAGCCGACGTCGACCAGGGTGAGGCCGTCGTCGCCCGCGACGAGGAAGGCGTTGTCGCTCTTCGTGGTGGCGACGCGGGTCACGCCGGGAGCGAGCTGGGTCATCGGGGGCTCCTCAGGGATGGGCAGACAGATGGCCGGACAGATGGGCAGGCGGACGGCCAGACAGACGGGCAGACACTTTGCGAACGGTGTACGCGAATGACGATAGTGCGCCGCGTACACTGTTCGCAAACACGTTCAGCAGGGCTTGAGCACGGAGGTACGGATGTCGACCGGGCGGACCGAGGACGTCATCTGGCTGCGCCCCGAGCAGGCGTCGGTCGGCCGGCCCGCCGAGCGCAGCCGCGCCGAGATCACCGCCGCCGCCGTCGATTTGGCGGACCGGGAGGGCCTGGACGCCGTCTCGATGCGCCGGCTGGCCGGCGAGCTGGGCACCGGTGCGGCCTCGCTCTACCGCTACCTCGCCACCCGCGACGACCTGCTCGACCTGATGACCGACGCCACTGCCGCCGAGTACGCCCTCGCCCCGCCCAGCGGTGACTGGCTCGCCGACCTCGTGGAGGTCGGCCGGCAGGCGCGCGCCATCATGCGGCGCCACCCCTGGCTGCCCGCCCTGGTGGCCGCCCGGCCGACCCTGGGGCCGAACGGTGCCGGGCTGCTGGAGCACGTTCTCGCGGTGCTCGCCGACCACCCGGCCGCGGCGGCCACCAAGTTGGAGGCGTTCGCCATGCTCAACGCGGTCGCCACCGCGCTGATGCAGCACGAACTCGGCGGCGGCGAGGCCGCCCAGCAGCGCCAGGCCGCCTACCTGTGGCACCTGGCGCAGCAGGGCGAACACCCGCACCTGGCCGAGCTGGTGGGCCGGCTCGCCCCGGCGGCCGGCCCCACCGACCGGGCGGACGACATCCTCGCCCGCGTCCTGCGCGGCATCCTGGAGGCGGGGCCGGCTCACTGACGAGGCGTCAGTCCGACGACCGCGCAGGCTGCTTGGCCTCGCTCGACGCGGTGTGCCCGGCGCCCTCGGAGCGGCCGCGCAGCGCCGAGGCGAGCGCGCCGATCAGCGCCATCACCGCGGCCGCGCCGAAGACCGTGACGAGCCCGTGGTGGAACGGTCCGGAGACCAGCTCGGGGAAGAACCGCGTCCCGGTCAGCGTCTGCGCGTTCGAAGCCGGCAGCGTGTGCAGCACACCGCTGGGGCCCAGTAGATGACCCACCGGGTTGTTGCCCAGGAAGGTGGCGAACAGCGTGCTCACCGGCGGCAGCGCGGCCACCTGCTGGGCGGTGGCCGCGGGGACCTGCTGCGCCTGCAGACCGGCGCTCAGCGTGTGCGGCAGCGTACCGGCCAGGCCCACCACCATGAGCGAGAAGAAGAGCCCGATCGACAGCGCCGTCCCGGAGTTCTGGAACGTCGAGCGCATGCCGGAGGCCACCCCGCGCTGCTCGGGCGGCACGCTGCCCATGATCGCGGAGGTGTTGGGCGCGGAGAACATGCCCTGGCCGAGTCCGCTGAGCAACAGCAGGGCGGCGAAGGCGGGGTAGGAGAAGTTCACCGGCAGGGCGAGCAGGCCGAGGAACGAACCCGCCACCAGCAGCAGCCCGGTGGTGGCGAAGAAGCGCGCGCCGAAGCGGTCCGACAGGTAGCCGGAGGCCGGGCCGCCGATCAGGAACCCGACGGTCAGCGGCAGCATGAAGATGCCCGCCCACAGCGGGGTGCGCTCGAAGTCGTAGCCGTGCAGCGGCAGCCAGATGCCCTGCAGCCAGATGATCAGCATGAACTGCATGCCGCCGCGGGCGATCGCGATCAGCAGCGCGGCCAGGTTCCCGGCGGCGAAGGCGCGGATCCGGAACAGGCTCAGCTGGAACATCGGTTCGGCGATCCGGGTCTCCGCGATGCAGAACGTGAGGAGCAGCAGCACGCCGGTGCTCAGCCCGCCGATCACCCAGGGGTTGGTCCAGCCGGTGGAGTTGCCGCCGTAGGGCTGGATGCCGTAGGTGACGGCGGCCAGCAGGGTGCCGGCGCCGGCGGTGAAGGTGAGGTTGCCGATCCAGTCGATCCGTCCTGGCCTGCGGGTGCCGGTCTCGCGCAGGCTGCGGTAGGACCAGAAGGTGCCGATCACGCCGATCGGGACGCTGACCCAGAACACCGCGCGCCAGTCGATGGTGGCCAGCACGCCGCCGACCAGCAGGCCGAGGAACATGCCCGCGAGCGCGGTGATCTGGTTGATGCCCAACGCCATCCCGCGCTGGCGGGCCGGGAAGGCGTCGGTGAGGATGGCGGCCGAGTTGGCGGTCAGCATCGATCCGCCGACGGCCTGCACCACCCGGAAGCCGATCAGCCACAGTGCGCCCGGGCCGCCCCGGAACGGGTCGAGCGAGAGGGCGAGCGAGGCGCAGGCGAAGATGGCGAAGCCCAGGTTGTACATCCGGACCCGGCCGAACATGTCCCCGAGCCGCCCGAGCACGACCACCATCACGGCGGAGACCAGCGTGTATCCGAGGATCATCCAGAGCAGGTAGCCGATGTTGGCGGGGGCCAGCGGGTCCAGGCCGATGCCGCGGAAGATCGCGGGCAGCGAGATGATCACGATCGAGCTGTCGATGGTCGCGATCATCACGCCCATCGTGGTGTTGGAGAGCGCGATCCACTTGTACCGCTCGCCCACCTCCCGCCCCGCGCCGCCGGCGGTGCTGCCGTGCGCGGTCCCGGTCCCGGTCCTGCTCCTGCTCCTGCTCCCGCCCCCGCGACCGGCGGGGGCGCTCACAGCCGCTCCGCGAGGCGGTCGAGCAGCGGCAGCAGCCGGAGCAGTTCCTGCCGTTCGGTGGGGTCGAACTCATGCTCGATGGCGCCGGCCAGCAGCTGCACGGACTCCGAGCGCCGGTCGGTCAGCAGGTGCCGGCCCGCCTCGGTGACGCTCAGCACCGACCGGCGCCCGTCACCGGCATCGGGGCGGCGCAGCACCAGGCCGCGCTCCTCCAGCCCGGCCAGGGTGGTCGCCATGGCCTGCGGGCGCACCCGCTCCAGCTCGGCGAGCGAGCCGGGGGAGTCCGCGCCGTCCCGGTCCAGCCGGGCCAGCACGGAGATCTCGGAGTGGCTGAGGTCGCCCACGGTGTGGGCCTGCCGCACGCGGCGTGCGATGCGGCCCACGACGAGCCGCAGCGCGGCGCCCGTCTCGACCGCTTCGTCCGTGGGTGGTGTCGTCTCGTCCATGTAGTAACAATAGATTAATCAATCAGATGTAACTACCCCTTTGGCTCCTCCGGCTCCGGCTCCTCCGGCGACCCGAGATCCGCGATCGGCGGCTCTCAGGTGCCTGGCTAGTGCGTCAGGGTCGCCTCGATGCCGGCCAGCTGCTCGGTGAGCGCGGTGGCCACGTGGCCGTGCAGTTGGTGCAGGTTGATCGCCATCCGGAGGTGCTCGGCGGCCTCGTCCAGGCGTCCCAGGTCCACCAGGAAGCTGGCGTACCACTTCTCCACCACCGCCTGCAGGTGCAGGAAGCCGGTCTCCCGGGTGGTGGCCAGGATGGTGGCCCACAGGGGTTCGGTGGCGGCCGAGTTGCCCAGGATGTGCAGGATCTGCGCCTCGTTCAGGGTGGCCAGCAGATTGAGCGTGGAGGCCGGGTAGCCGGCCAGCAGCCGGCGGGCCTCGCGGGCGTGGGTCAGGGCCGCCACCGGGTCGCCCGCCATCAGCTTGATCGTGGCGGCGTAGCCCTGTGCGGCGCCCTGGTGCTCGGGCAGCGCGGCGACCTCCGGGGACTGGCTCAGCTCGACCGCGCGGTCGGCCAGTTCCCGGCCCCGTACCGGGTCGCCGCACTCGGTGCTGATCAGCGCCAGTGAGTAGACGGCGCGCAGATGGGTGTTCCCGTCCGCGGGCACGGTGCGCTCCACCGCCTGCTCGGCCAGGCTCAGCGCCTCGGCCTGGAAGGAGACGCCGAACAGCGCGTTGGCGCAGGCGCCTTCCAGGACGGCCAGGGCCTGGGCGGACCCGGTGCGCTCGGCGGCCCGCAGGCCCGCGCGCAGGCAGACCAGCTCGTCGGTGAGCCGGCCGGTCCCGTAGTAGAGGCTCTCGGAGATGCGGGCCATCCGCCAGGCGTGCTCATGGCGGCCGTCGGTGCTCGCGGCGGTGACCAGGGCGCGGATGGTCGGCTCCTCCGGACGGAACCAGGCCAGCGCGGCGCGGGCGTCGGCCGGCTGCGGGCAGGCGAGCGGCGGGTAGGTGCGCTCGCCGTAGCCCTCGATCCCCGGATCCAGGTGGTCGGAGGCCAGCCGCAGGGCGGTCAGGTAGTAGTCGAGCAGCCGGTCGGAGCTGAGCTTGCGCTCCTCGGCCGGCTGGTCCGCGTACAGCTCCATGCTGAACAGGCGGATCAGATCGTGGCGGGTGTAGCGGCCGGGGATGTTCTCGGTGAGCAGGTGGTAGGCGGCCAGCTCGCCCAGCGTGCGCCGCGCGTCGTGCAGTTGGCAGCCGAGCAGCGCGGCCGCCGCGTAGCCGTCCACCTCACGGCCCGGGTGGGCGGCCAGCAGGGTCACCAACCTGGCTGCGGTGGAGGACAGGTGACGGTACGTCAGAGTGAGCGCGGCTCGGACGCTGGTGGCGCCCTGGGTGTCCAGGGTGTGCAACCGGGTACGTTCGTCGGTGAGTTCGGCGACCACGTCGGCGATCGCCCAGGTCGGCCGGGAGGCCAGCCGGGAGGCGGCGATCCGCAGGGCCAGCGGCAGGCGGTCGCACAGGGCGATCAGGCACTGCGCGGCCTGCGGTTCGGCCTGGACCCGCAGGGGGGTCAGGACCCGCTCCAGCAGCCCCAGCGCGTCGTCGTCGGGCAGCGCCTCCAGCCGCAGCAGCGCGGCGCCCTCGGTGACCACCAGGTCCTCCAGCGAGTTGCGGCTGGTGACCACCGTCGCGCAGGCCGGGCCGATCGGCAGCAGGCCGACGACGTCGGCCGCGCTGCGGGCGTTGTCGAGCACCACGAGCAGTCGGCGCCGCTCGGTCTTGGTCCGGTACAGGGCGCCGCGGGCGGCGGCCCCCTCGGGGATGTCGCCCTCGGCCACGCCCAGCGCGATCAGGAACTGCCCGAGGACCTCGCTCTGGGCGGTCGGGCCGGCCGGGTCGAAGCCGCGCAGGTCGACGAAGAGCTGGCCGTCCGGGAAGGCCTCGGCGGCGCTGTGGGCCCAGCGGATGACGGTGGCGCTCTTGCCGACGCCGGCCGGGCCGACCACCACGGCCAGGCCGTCGCCGACCCGGTCGGGGCCGCACTCGCGGTCCAGCCAGTGCGACTCCAGGCTGCGGCCGACGAACCCGGCGATCTGGCGCGGCAGTTGCCTGCTGACGGCGGGGGCCGGGGTGCCCGCGGCGGCGGTCGGCTCGGCCGGGAACCCGATGGCGGGCTCGGCGTGGGCGGGCGCGTGGGCGTGGGCGGGCGTGGGCGCGGTGGATGCGGGACGGGGCGCGGGGTCGGGCGTGGACGGCTCGGCGACGGCGGGGGCGGTCGGCTGCTCGCCCGCGGTCTGCCGTTCGCTCGGGGCCGGCTGCTCCGCCGCGGGCCGGTGCGGCGGGCGGGGTGCGCGGAGGCTGTCCGGAGCCGGAGCCGGAGCCGGAGCCGGAGCCGGAGCCGGAGCCGGAGCTGGGGTCGGGATCGGGGTCGGGGCCTCGTCGGTCAGGGCGGCGGCGAAGGCGGCCCGGAGCATGGGGCCGGGGGTGACGCCGAGTTGGCTGTCCAGGCGCTCGCGGGCCTGGTGGTAGGCGCTGAGCGCGTCCGCGATCCGGCCCGCCTGGTGGAGGCAGCGGATCAGCAGCGCGGCCATCGGCTCGCGCAGCCCGTCCGCGCGCACGCTCTGCTCCAGCGCGGGGACCGCGGCGGCTCCGGTGCCCAGGCGCAGCTGCAGCTCGGACCAGCTGATCAGTACCTGGGTCCAGGACTCCTGGAGCCGCCCGGCCAGTGCCCGGCGCAGCTCGGTGTCGGGCAGGTCGGCCAGCGGAGCGCCGTGCCACAGGTCCAGCGCCTGCTGGAGCAGCGCGGCGGCTTCGCCATCGGGGACGGTGGTCTGCGGAGTGCTCGGCGCGGGCTCGGTGCCGCCCGCGGCGTCCTGGGCCGCCGGGGCTGCTTCGGTGCGGGTGACGAGGTCGTTGAAGCATCCGAGGTCCACCTGCTCCGGCGCGCCGGTGAGCAGGTAGCCGGGTGCGCGGGTGTGCAGCGTGAAGGTGCTGTCGACCAGTACCTTGCGCAGCGCGGCGATGTGCCCCTGCAGCGCGGCCCGGGCGTGGGCGGGCGGGCGGTCGCCCCAGAGCAGTTCGAAGAAGCGCTCGATCGCGACCGGTCGGCCCAGCTGCAGCGCGAGCAGGGCGAGAACCGCCCGCCGCTGGGAGCCGGCCACCTCCAGGAGCCTGCCGTCCTCGGCCCGCAGTTCCACCGGGCCCAGCAGCCGAATCCCCATGTGTCCCCTTACCTCTGCCCCCACTGCATCGGTTGGAGTTGCCAACCGGGCGAGCAGTCTAACCATGGCCGGCGAGGGAAAAAGACCGTGTTTGGCCGTCTTGTTGATGTCCTGTTACGCAGTCTGATCGCTACTGAATGGCTGTGATCAGGAACTGTCGTGCGCCGTCGGGTTCTCAGGGATCTTGACCGTTCGACCGGAAAGGTTCAACAGATCGCTGTGATCTCCGTCATATCCTCCGTATCCGTCCTGGTCGGGGCCGCCCTGGGACTGCCCCCGGGACTGCCCCTGCCCCCGGACTGCCCCCGGTCCTGGGCAGGCCAGGGTCGGGGGCAGTCCGGGGCGAGCGGCGAGGTGGCGGACGGACGGTCAGGGCTTGCCGGTGGAGACGAAGATGTCGACGGTGGCCCCCGCCGGCAGCCGGGTGCCGCCCGCAGGCGACATGCTGATCACCACTCCGGCGGGGACGTGCCAGTCGGTGAAGGGCTGGACGCGCCCGACCAGCAGCCCGGATGCGATGAGGGCCTGCTCGGCCGCCGCCTGGGACTGGCCGACGAGGTTGGGCACGATGGTGACGGCCTGGCCCGGTTGCGGTGAGGTGTCGGGACCGGCGGAGGGGGTGCCGTGGCCCATGCTCGGGCTCGGGCTGGGCGCATCGCCGGTGGGTGTGCCGGTGGGTGTGCCGGTGGGCGAGGTGACGGGGGAGGGTGTGCCGTTGCCGTTGCCGTTGCCGTTGCCGGTGGGCGAGGCCGCGGGCGAGGGCGTCGGGCTGTGGTCGGCGCCGAGGCCGGCCACGGCCGCCACCGCCCGGCTCGGCGGCTGGTTCGGGGCGTGCAGCGCGAAGGCGGTGCCGCCCGCGAGGGCGACAGCCGCCGCCGAGGCGGCCACCGTGAGGACGGCGCGCCGGCGTCGGGTGCGGTGCAGGATGGCCGAGCCGTCGAAGGCGGGCGTCGGTGCCTCGTTCGCGAAGTTGTCCATGGCCTGGGTGAGTGCCTTTCCGAACGCTGAGTCGGGAGTGGGGTCGGTGCGAACGAGCCGATCGGCCCGATCGCGGTGGTCGTCGGCGGGCAGCGGAGTCATCACGCACCTTCGAACTGGACGGGCCCCAAGGGCCCTCTGGCGGTTGAGCGGTCCACGAGATCCCCTGCCGGTGCTTCGCTCCGCGGTACCGAGCTGCGCAACTTGGCCAGACCGCGGGCCAGTTGGGAGCGCACCGCGCTGGGTGAGATACGCAGGATGTCGGCGATCTGTTCGTCGCCCAGGTCGTGGAGGTAGTGCAGCACCACGACCGTGCGCATGCCGATCGGCAGCGCGTGCAGGGCCTGGACCAGTTCCTCGCGCAGGTCCACCAGCCGGTACGGGTCGCGCGGATCCGCGTGGTCGACCAGCTCCGCCCGCTCGCCCCGGCGCCGCAGCCCGCGCCACCGGTCGTTGGCCAGGTTGACCACGATCCGGCGTACGTAGGCCTCCGGCGAGTCCGTGACCGCCACCCGCCGCCAGTTCCGGCAGGTCTTCTCCAGGGCCTCCTGCAACAGGTCCTCCGCCACATGCTGACTGCCGGTCAGGATGTAGGCCGTGCGGAACAGCGCCGCGGAGCGCTGCTCGACGAATTGGACGAAATCGACCTGTGGGGCCTGCCTGCCCCGCTTGCCCAGCCTCACCAGCCGTCCGCCGATGCGTTCACGCGTGGTCTCTCCTCTTCGAGCCGTTGTCTCCGCACCCATGACGGCGGCTCGAAGCGCTGTGCTGCACCGGAGCGGCAGAAGTGACGCGGCTCACATGTCGGCCGGTCCGCTCGACCCACGCGCGGACGACGGCGCGGCGGAGCGGGCCGGGCCTGCGGCCTCCCAGTACCCCGGCGCCCGCGCCGCCCGCCCGCGCAGGTCGGCCCGGACCTGCGCGGCCAGCCGCCGGGTGTCGCGCCGGTTCAGCTGCGCGCCGAGCGCCGAGCCGATCAGCAGAGGCGTGAGCGAGGGCAGCTTGCGCAGCGAGCCGCGGGTCAGCCGGCGGGTGACCTGTCTGCGCACCCGGGCGCCCGCGCCCATGGTCAGCAGCCCGCTCGGCTGCAGCAGGCTGATGCTGTCGATGCCGCGCCGCTCGGCCCAGGCGCCGACGTAGGCGGTGGCCCGCTCGGTGCGGCTGCCGACGGCCGGCTGCCCGTAGGCCTCGTGCAGTTCGGCGATCAGCTTGACCTCCACGGCCGCCACCGCCAGCAGTTCCGCCGCCAGCTCGGCGGTCACCGCCACGGTCGGCACCACGGCCGCCGCGCCGACGCCGGCTCCGATCGTGGTGGTGGCGCGGGCGGCTCCGGTGGCCAGCCGGTCGGCCAGCTCCTCGGGGGTGGCGGCCTGCGGGAACTGGCGGCGCAGCGTGGCCAGGTCGCGGACCGGGATCCGCGGGGCGGTGGCGAGCAGCCGGTCGGCCAGCGAACGGCTGCCGACGGCGGCACGGTGGGAGGCCGTGGCGGTGCGGCCGGCGAGGGACCGGCTGACCCTGCCCAGCGTGGCCCGGGTCCGGGCCTGGGCCCGCTCCTGTTCGGGTGCCCGTCCCTGCTCGGGTCCCCATTCCTGTTCGGCTGCCCGGCCTGTGCCGGGTGTCGGCGCGGCGACGGCGTCCAGGGTGGCCAGCTCGGCGGTCAGCTCGGCGATCCGTCGCTCCGCTTCGGTGGTGTCGCCGGTGGGGCCCCCAGTGGGGCTGTCGGTGAGGCCGTCCGCGGTGCCCTCGGCGCGACCGGCCTCCGGGCCGCGGCGGCGGTTCCTGCGAAGAATGCCCATGCCTGTCGCGTACCCGCCCTGGCCGGTGTCACGCGGGCGCGGCCGACCACGCCGGTGACGGCCGGCCGGCCGCTCACCGTCACTACTCGTGCACCGGTCTGAGCTTCTGGCCGTCGTCGGTTCGTGAAGCCAGTTCCCGAAGCCGATTCCCGAAGCCGATTCCTGAAGTCGGTTCCTGGGGCTGTCGGTTTCCGATCGCTGCGGGTCGTACCGCCGGTGGCCCGGTCCGGACGGCCAGGGCCCCGGCGGTGTCTTCGGGAGGTGAACATTCGGTTGCCGCTCTGTTGCTGCCCGTGATTTTCGGCCCTTGATCACCGCTTTTCGGCCCCGCAAGGGGGCCGTCTCGGCCGTTCGGGGGTGGCTTTGGCCCGGGGGAGACGGCGCGTGCGCGGTCGCCGCCGTCGCAGGGGCCGGTGTCGGGTGGGGCCCGGCGAGTCGACTGTGGCGGTTGTGGCGATGAGTTTCGGTCGATCTGGCGCGGCGGGCGCTGGCTGTCCGGCGCTGATCGATTATGGGCATGTCAACTCCGTGTGGTGATACTGCGGTCACTGTCCGTTCAGTCGACCAAGGGAGTTCGACATGCGAACCAAGAACGTCCTCGCCGCCGCCCTCGCCGCTGCCGCCACCCTCGCGCTGGGTGCGGCGACCGCCGCCCCCGCGACCGCGGCCCCCGGCGTCCGCACTCAGGCGGCGCCCACCATCGCCACCCCTGCCCCCGACGCGCTGGTGCTCACCCTGACCGGTGCCAACGGGCAGGGCGTGGCCCAGTGGGAGCACACCGTGATGCTCAGCTGTCAGCCCACCTCCGGTGGCGACCACCCCGACGCGGCCGCGGCCTGCGCCGGACTGACCGGTGTCCAGGGCGACTTCGCCGCCCTCCCGGCTGCCCACACCGCCTGCCCGGAGATCTACCTGCCGGTGACGGCCGCCGCCCAGGGCTTCTGGAACGGCCAACCGCTCTCCTACCAGCAGACCTTCACCAACCAGTGCAACGCGATCCGGGCCACCGGCCAGATATTCAACTTCTGACCGACGAGACCAACTGGCCAACCGGACACAGCACTTCGAAGGCCCGGGTCCGACTCGACCACCGAGTCGGACCCGGGCCGTCCGTGGCTTGCGGCCCTCCGCGCCGGACGCCGCCTCGGCCCTCCCGCGCCGGACACCGCCTCAGTGCTCCCACGCCGGGCGGCCGCCTCAGGCCTCCGGCGCCGGGTGCGCTGCGGCGGGCTGCGGCAGGTCCCGGATGCCCAGGATCGGCGAGGCCAGCACCCACAACAGCGAGAGACTGCCGCCCGCGGCCGCGATGAGCAGCGCCGCCCGGACGCCTATGACGGTGGCGAGCAGGCCACCGAGCAGGGCGCCAAGCGGACGGATGCCGTAGTTGACGGTGCTGAAGGCGCCGGAGACGCGGCTGCGCAGGCCGTCGGGGATCACGGCAGCCTGCAGGGAGTTGAGGTTGATGTCGAAGAACATCAGGCCGGCGCCCGAGAGGAACTCCGCCGCGGCCAGCGCCCCCGTCCGGGCGAGCAGCGGGCCGCTCGCGATGGTCGCGAGGGCGATCGGCGCCGGGAACAGCACCGTGCCCAGGGCGATGCCGCGCCCCACGCCCAGCCGCCGCGAGAGCCGTGGGGCGAGCACCGCACCGAGGAAGCCGCCGGTGGCGCCGGCCCCGAGGGCCAGCCCGATGGTGCCGGCGGAGAGTCCGAGGGTGCGGCCGGCAAAGAGCACCAGCAGTCCGCTCGTGATGAAGGTGAAGAAGTTGACGGTCGCACAGCAGCCGAGGCAGGCGCGCAGCACCGGATGGCGGGCGATGAACACCAGCCCCTGTCGGGCGCGTCCGAGCATCGAGAGCTCCGCCGTCTCCCCGGCCGTGCGGGGCGGCTCCTCGATGGGGATCCGTCCGACCAGGAACGCCGAGGCCAGGAACGACAGGGCGTCGGCGAGGACGGCGACCGGGGCGCTCAGCGCCTGGACCAGGGCGCCACCGATCGCCGGACCGGCGACGTAGGAGGCGGAACGGCTCGCGCTGAGCCTGCTGTTGGCGTCGAGATAGCGGTAGGGCGGCACCAGACGGGTGAAGAAAGGGGGATAGGCATTGTTGAACAGCACGCCCGCGGCACCGGTCAGCGCGGCCACGGCATAGAGCTGACCCATCGCCACCTTCCCCGTCAAGGAGGCGATCGGGAGCGTGGCCAGGACCGCCGCGCGCACCAGGTCGGCCAGCACCATCAGTCGGCGCTTGCGGCGCTGCTGGTCGACCCAGGCCCCGAGGAAGACCGCGAGCAGGTTCGGGGTCCAGATCACGGCGGTCAGCGAGGCGACCTGGCCGGCCGAGGCGTGCAGGGTGCCGACGGCGATCAGTGGCAGTGCCAACTCCGATATCCGGTCGCCGAACTGCGAGATCGACTGGCCGGCCCAGAAGCGGCGGAAGCGCCGATCGCGCCAGAGCGGGCCCGCCGAGGGCGAAGAGGCGGCGTCCGAGGGCGCGGGGCGGGTGGCACTGCTCACGACGCGCCACCGCCGTCCGCCTGCTCGCCCGCGACCTGCCCGTTTGCGACCTGCTCGCCCGCGACCTGCCCGTTTGCGGCCGGTGCGCCCGCGACCTGCTCGCCCGCGGCCGGTGCGCCCTCGTCCGCGTCCGAGGCCTCCGGCAGCACGTACCGCATCAGCCGCACCCCGCGACTGCCCACCGGCCGCTCGGCCGGCTCCCGCATCACATACGGCGCGAGCAGCCGCTCGATCGCCTCCCCGAGCTCGGCGAGCTCCTCGGTGGTGAGTACGACGCGGGTGTTGGCCAGGCCGCCGAGCCGTCGCCACTCGGGGGCGAGCTCGGGGGCGACCTCGGTGATCCAGCGGTTCGGCAGGTCGCCGGAGCGCAGGAACATCTGCTGGGACAGCGCGCGGGCCGCCGCCGCCCCCTCGTCGTCGCCGCCGACCTCGAAGCGGAAGCCGCGCGCCACCGCCTGCCAGCGCCGCTGCCTGCGGTCGGGGCCCGGTTCGGCGTCGCGGACCAGGCCGAAGCCCGCCAGGTGGCGCAGGTGCCAGCTGGTCACGGTCGGGGTCGCGCCCACCTCGGGGGCCAGTTGTGTGGCGGTCGCCGGGCCGTGGCGCTGCAGGCGCTCCAGGATCGCCAGCCGCACGGGGTGCGCCAGCGCCCGCATCGTCTGCGGATCGGTGATCTCGATGTCGCCCAGCTGATTCGTGGGACTGCTCGCATCCATGATCTGAGAGGTTCCTCTCAGATATTGTGAGAGTCAAGCTCTATAACTCTGCGCAGTCAACCGTGTTGCATCCGTGGCCATCGGGCGGACTACGGTACGGGCATGACAGATGACATTTCCGTACGGGTGACCGAGGAGTGGACGGGCTTCGCGGAGGTGCCGCCGACCACGCTGGCGGACCTGCTGGGGCGCGAGCAGGTGATGGACATCGGCATCCGTCCGCTGTGGTCGGGGAGCCCGCGGGTGGCGGGGCCGGCGTTCACCGTGCGGTGTCCGCCGGGCGACAACCTCATGCTGCACGCGGCCATCCACCGCGCGGGGCCCGGGTCGGTCGTCGTCGTCGAATCCGGGGACCTGGACCACGCGCTGGCCGGCGGCAACGTCTGTGCCGTCGCCCAGCGCCGCGGCATCGCGGCCTTCGTGCTCGACGGCGTGATCCGCGACCTCGCGGAGGTGCGCGCGATGCGGTTCCCGGTCTTCGCCAGGGGCGTGATCCCGATCCCCGGCAGCAAGGCGGCCGTGCGGCCGCTCGACGTGCCGGTGCGCTGCGGCGGTGTCCGGGTGAGCCCCGGCGACATCGTGGTGGCCGACGAGGAGGGCGTCGTCGTCACGCCCCGGGACCGTCGGGAGCAGGTGCTCCGCGACGCCCGGGCGAAGCTGGCGCAGGAGGCCGGGGTGTCCCTCGACGACTGGCAGGCCGCCCATCGCGCCCGGATCGACGCGATCCTGCGCGCCCAGGGTTTCGAAGGCTGACCGGTGACCGTTAAGACCCAGCCACCGGAACCTCGCCGTTCTCACCCCTCCGGCCGCCCGCCCGTAGGGGGCGTAGGGCGGTGCCGGTCCGCACAGGCGACAAGAACACGATAAGAAGTCGTCAAGAACGAGCTGCGAGCGCTCCCGCGGTTGGCTATTGGCGTCAAGAAGGCGCTAAGCAGTTCAGGTGCAAATCGACGATGTCACCACCGCGGCGCCGCAGCGCCCCGCCGGCGTGCCGGCCGGACCCGAGGTCATGCCTCCCGAGGTCGACCTGCCCGAGACCCTTGGCTACCGGGTGAAGAAGGTCCTGCTGGGGCCGCCCCTGGTGACCTCGGAGCTGCACAACGAGAAGCTGTCGAAGCCGATCGCGCTCGGTGTGCTGGCCCCGGACTGCATCAGCTCCAGCGCCTACGGCACCGAGCAGATGCTCACCGTGCTGGTGCCCACCTTCGGCGTGCTGGGCTTCGCGCTGGTGATGCCGGTGACCGGCGTCATCCTCGCGCTGCTGCTCCTGCTCACGCTCTCCTACCGCGACGTCGTCATGACGTACACCCGGGCCGGTGGCTCCTACGTGGTCGCCCGGGAGAACTTCGGCCCGCGGGTGGCCCAGGTCGCCGCGGTCGCGCTGCTGATCGACTACATCGTCACCGTCGCCGTGCAGACGGCGGCCGGCACCGACGCGGTGGCCTCACTGCTCCAGCTGTTGTTCCACACGAACATCGACTCGGAGAAGCTCTACATCACCCTCGGCGTGGTCTGCCTGCTCTGCTACGGCAACCTGCGCGGCATCCGCGAGGCCGGCAAGGCCTTCTCGCTGCCCACCTACCTGTTCATCCTGGCCACCGGCCTGACCGTGGTCTTCGGCCTCATCCGGCTGTTCACCGGCACCCTGCCGCACCTGAGCGACGCCGACCTGCACGCCACCGGCGTGATCGACATCGGCCACTCGTCCGGCAGCCTGATGACCTTCGCCTCGATGTTCGTCCTGGCGCGTGCCTTCGCCAACGGCGGCTCCTCGCTGACCGGTCTGGAGGCCATCTCCAACGGCGTCAGCGCCTTCCGCGAGCCGCAGGGCAACAACGCCCGCCGCACCCTGGTGGTCATGAGCGCCACGCTCGGCGCCCTGGTGCTCGGCGTCTCCGTGCTGGCCTGGAAGACCCACGCCGTGCCGTTCACCTCCGGCAGCCCGACCGTGCTCGCCCAGGAGGCGCACCTGGTGTTCGGCCAGAGCGGCTTCGGCTCGGTGATGTTCGCCTTCGTCCAGGTGGCCACCGCGCTGATCCTCTACACCGGCGGCAACACCTCGTTCAACGGCTTCCCGTTCCTGGCCAGCTTCGTCGCCGAGGACTCCTTCCTGCCCCGGCAGCTGACCATCCGCGGCCACCGCCTCGCCTTCTCCAACGGCATCATCGTGCTCACCGGTGTGTCGCTGGTCCTGCTGCTGGTCACCGACGGCGACCTCAGCCGGCTGGTGTCGCTCTACGCGATCGGCGTCTTCACCGGCTTCGTGATGGCCGCGAGCGGTCTGGTGAAGTACCACTGGACCCGCCAGGAGAAGAACCGCACGGCGAAGGTCGCGGTGAACGCGGCCGCCGCGGTGGCCTCCGCCGCGGTCGTGGTGATCTTCGCGGTCACCAAGTTCACCGAGGGCGCCTGGACGGTCGTGGTGATCTTCCCGATCGGCGTCTGGGCGCTGATCCGCACCAACTCCCGCTACCGCGCCGAGAGCGCCGCGCTGGCCGCCGCGCCGGCCTCCGCCAGCCTGCCCAACCGTGACCGCAGCGCGGTCTTCGTGCTCGTCGACCGGCTCGACCTGTCCGCGATCCGGGCGCTGCACCACGGCCGCAGTCTGCGGCCCACCGAGCTGCGCGCGGTGCACTTCATGGTCGACGACCGGCACGCCGAGCGGCTGCGCGCCGAGTGGGAGCAGAGCCGGGCCGCGGACGTCCCGCTGGAGATCGTCGACTGCCCGGACCGCCGGCTGCGCCGGGCCACCGCCGAGCTGGCCGCCCGGGCCACCGCCGACGGCCGCACCCGGGTCACCCTGGTGATCCCGCGCCGCGCGTACGGCACCTTCATCGGCCGGCTGCTGCACGCCCGGGTCGGCGACCGGATCGCCGGCGCGGCCAGCCGGCTGCCCAACGTGGCGGCCACCATCGTGCCGTTCGACGTCAGCCAGGCCATCGACGACATGGGCACCGTGGCCCGGGAGGGCGCCGCCGTGCCCGCCCCCGCCGTCGGCGGATCGCGCGGCGTCAAGGGCCTGCAGACCCCGCCCGCCGACTGCTCGCCGCTCGACGGGGCCACCGTGCCCGCGCCGCGCACCGACGGCCTGACCCACATGCGCGACCTGGTCTGGCGCGAGCGGGCCGGCGTCGAGGGCCAGGTGCGCTCGGTCAACCTCACCCCGGTGTCGGGCGTGCCGCGCCTGGAGTGCCGGCTCTACGACGAGACCGGCGGCATCACCCTGATCTTCTACGGCCGCCGCGACGTGCCGGGCATCAGCCCCGGCGTGCGGCTGCGCGCCGAAGGCATGGTGGGCAACACGGACGGGCGGCTGACCATCGCCAACCCGACCTACACCCTGCTCCCCAAGGCCGAAGCCCCGGTCGAGAGCTGAGAGTTCACCGCGTCACGCGGTCGGCGGCGGTACCGAGGTCCCCTCGGTACCGCCGCGGTCGTTCCCGGACCTTCTCCCGCCCGGCGGGGGGTGTGGTTAACCCCACCCTCCGGTAGTGGCAACCCCCCTGCGGCTTCGGGGTGGTGGCCGCATGGCTGCGGTGGGTGGCGAATCCGTACGTTTCATGGTGTCAGCGCAGGTCACTGCGGGGGCGGGGGCCCACCGGCGATCCAGCACGGGGCATCGGGGCCCGTTCGAGGACCCAGGGGAGACGCCATGCCACCGATCAGCACCACCCTCGCCGGCGCCACGGCCACCGCGCCGCCGCGCACCGGCAGCGAGTTCGCGCCACTGCTGCGGTCGGTCCGGGACGCGGGGCTGCTGGAGCGCCGGACCGGCTGGTACGCGCTCTGCATCGCCGTCAACGCGCTCACCCTGGCCGCCACCGTCACCGGCCTGCTGCTGGTCGGGGACAGCTGGTGGGGGCTGCTGCTGGCGCTGCCGCTCTCCCTCGGCTGGGCCCGCACCGCCTTCCTCGGCCACGACGCGGGCCATGCCCAGATCACCAGCGGCCGGCGGTCCGGGCGGGTGCTCGGGTTGCTGCACGCCAACCTGCTGCTCGGCATGAGCTACGGCTGGTGGAACGACAAGCACAACCGCCATCACGCCAATCCCAACCACCTCGACAAGGACCCGGACGTCGGTGTCGGCGCCATGGTCTGGACCCAGCGACAGGCCGAGCAGCGGGCCGGCTTCGCCCGCTGGCTCACCCGCAACCAGGCCCGGCTCTTCCTGCCCATGCTGATGCTGGAGGGGATCGCGCTCAAGGTCTCGGGCCTGCAGGACCTCAAGCGCCAGGCACCCCGGGAACGCGCCGTCGAGGGTCTGCTCCTGCTGCTCCACCTGGTCGGCTACGCGAGCCTGCTGCTGACCGTCTTCTCCCCGGGCCGCGCGCTGGTCTTCGCCCTGCTGCACCACGCCCTGTTCGGCCTGCACCTCGGCCTGGCCTTCGCCCCCAACCACAAGGGGATGGAGATGCCCGACGGGCAGGACGAGGGCTGGGGCCACCTGCGCCGCCAGGTGCTCACCTCGCGCAACGTGCGTGGCGGGCTGGTCACCGACTGGGTCCTGGGCGGCCTCAACTACCAGATCGAGCACCACCTGTTCCCCAACATGCCGCGCCCGCACCTGCGACGGGCCCAGCCGCTGGTCCGCGCGCACTGTGCGGCGGTGGGCATCCCCTACACCGAGACCTCGCTGTTCGACTCCTACCGCCAGGCCTTCGGTCACATGCACGAGGTCGGCGCCCCGCTGCGGAAGTGAACTCGGGCCTGACCTGCGCGGATCACGATCGCGGCAGCTGGCAGACTGGCGGCATGAACGATGAGCGCCGTCCCACCGAACCCGACTCCCACGTCCCCGAAGCCCGGGTCGACGACATCCGCTTCGGGATCGTCGAGCTGACCGTGGATCCCGAGCAGGGCCGTATGGCGGTGACCGGTCCCAAGCTGCCGCCGGTGAGCCTGCGGCGCAGCGCCGGCACGGACTCCGACCGCCGGTCCCCGATCGGCACCCGGGCCCCCGCGCGGCTGGAGCTCGTGATCGACGGCGCCGTGGTGGCGGTCGACCCCGGCCTCGGCTTCGTCAGCCGGCGCTCGCGCCGCGTCGACGTCCGTTACGACGGCCGGTACTACCGGCTCACGCCGACCGCGGACGACCGCAGCACGCTGCTCCGCGACGACCACCGGATCGGTGAGTTCGTCCTGTCGCCGCGCACGGTGGCAGGCGCGGACTGGGACGTCGAGTCGCAGATCGCCCCGGTGGAGGCGGCGCTGGGCTACGTGCTGGCCGCGGCCTTCGGCGTCGGGGCGCCGGGGTTCGTGAAGTCCGCGATCGGCGCCGGCACCGTCGCGCCGCCGTTCTGAGGGGCCGGGTACTGCCGGGCCGTCAGCGCCCCGGCAGGTGCCCGTCAGTGCCTCGGCAGGTGCAGGGTGAAGGCCTCCGGCGTCCGGTCGGTGTCGCCCGGCAGCAGCTCGCTGCCGTCCGCACCGAAGAGCAGGGTGCACCCGCGGGCGTCGACGACCGCCGGCAGGCCCTCGGCCAGGTTCGAGGGGTCGGCGACCTGCAGCAGGCGCTCGGTGGTGTGGGTGCGCAGGTCGTAGCGGTAGTAGCCGTAGGCTCCCGGGGCGGTGCCGGGCAGCAGGTTGTCCGCGGTGGAGGTGAAGAGGACCTGACGGTCGTCCGCGCTCATCCCGATCATGAAGGAGCTCCGGTCACCCTGGGCGCCGCCCGGGGCCGCGCTGACCACCGTGGTGGTGCCGTGCTCCAGGTCGCGCACCATGACCTGGCTCGGCGCGAGGTAGTCGTTGTCGAGCGAGGTGAACACCGCGTAGCGGCCGTCGGCGCTGATCGCTCCCTGGCCGACGGCGGCGGTGCTGCCGTCGGGCTCCACGCTGGCCACGCTGGTGCGCCCGGTGCGCAGGTCGTGGACGTAGAGCGGGTAGAACCGTGCGCGGTGCGGCACCAGGGCCCCGCCGGTGGGGTCGGCCAGGCTCGGGTCCAGCGAGATGAAGGACACCCGGGAGCCGTCCGCGCTGATCGACGGTTCGACCGAGCCGTTGCTCGCCTGGCTGCCGTCACTGTGCACGGAGGCCCGCACGGTGCTGCCGGTCCGGCGGTCGAAGACGAAGATGTCGACGGCGTTGTCGGTGTCGCCGGGGACCAGGTCGGTACGGGTCGAGCGGTAGGCGATGTAGCGCCCGTCCGCGCTGATGGTCGGCTCGTCGCTGCCGCCGACCTGCGGCAGCCGGCCACTGCCGGTGCTGACCAGCGTGGTGCGGTGGGTGCGCAGGTCGCGCAGGTAGACGTTGGCGACGCCCTTGGTGGCCCCCGGGGTCAGGTTGTCGGCCGTCGAGCTGAAGACGACGTAGCGCCCGTCGGCGCTGATCCCCCCGCCGTTCCCGTAGGAGTCGGGCAGGCCGCCCGAGGTGCTCAGGTCCACCTCCTCGACCCGCCCGCTGTGCAGGTCGCAGACGAAGACGCCCTGGTTGCCGTTGCCGCCCAGGGCCGTGAGGTTGTCGGCGAGCGAGTCGACCAGCGCGTAGCGGCCGTCCGCGCTCAGCGCGTCCGGGTCGACGCGCTGGTCGGGCTGGGCGCCCCCGGGTGCCAGGCAGACCTGGGTCGGTGCGGGCGGCGGTGCGGCGGCGAAGGCGGGCGCGGCGCCGGTGGCCGCGAGGACGGCCGCGACGGCGCAGGCGCCCGTGGCGGTCAGGATCCTGGCACGACGGAGTCCGAACAAGGGGTCCCCTCCCGAAGCGGCCGTCCCCACGGCCGGTGACCGGACGAACGCATAGGCCGTGTCTCATAATTCGCCCGGCGGGAATTATGCGACACGGCCTAGAGCCAAGCGCTGTCGGTGCGCCCAGTCAACCGGTCGGGAGACAATGTCCTTACTCCGCCAATGGCTTGACAGTCAGTCAGAGATCCGCTGCGGTGCCGGAGTTCAGCCGCTCGCCAGGGCCCGGGTCACTGCAGGGTGACGATCTTGTGCATGCCCAGCACCGCGTGCGGGATGCCGGTGCTCTCGTCGGGCACCATGCAGAGCAGCACGTAGCGCCCGGGCTGCAGGCCGTGCGCCTGCACCGAGGCGGTGTGGTCGGTGGACATGGCGCCGAGCCCGGTGGCCGGCCCGGTGAACGGTGACTTGGGGGAGCCGCCCCGTTGGACCTCCCGCAGGTACCGCCCGATCTGCTCCTCGGTGGTGTCCGCGCCGATCGGCCGCAGCTCCATCTCGTGGATCTGCTGGGACTCGTCGTGCACCAGGTAGGCCAGGTGCGCGTGGTCGACGTCCTCGGTCTGGAAGCTCCGTTCGTGCTCGATCACGATGCCGTCGTCGAAGCGGGCCTGGTTGGCGCTCTGCCCGTTGGTGCCGGCCAGGGTGAGCAGCTTGGCGACCGGGTGGGCCGGGTCGTTGCGCAGCGCGGTGAGGTCCAGCAGGTAGACCGGGCCGGGCGAGATCTCCTCGGTGAACTGCTCGTGCACCTGCGGGGTGACCAGCGCCCCGCCGAGCAGGTCCGCCTCCTTGTTCACGGCCCGGATGCCGGCGCGCGCGGTGCTCGGTGCGGGGCTGACGGCCTTCGCGAGGTCCTGGTAGACCTGTTCGGCCGTCACGCCGGCGTGCGGGCGCAGCAACTGGAGCTGTCGGCCGTTCGGGTCGTCCGTCTTGACCCGGAAGCTGACCAGGCCGCCCTTCGCGGTGTCCGGGGCCTGCAGGCCGGAGGCGCCGATGCTCACCTCGATGGGGTGGTCCTCGGGGGAGGCGGCGCCGGCCACCCCGCTCGCGCCGACGCTGGTCGCCAGCGCGAGGGCCGAGACGGTCGCCGTCCGCGCCAGCCTTGTGAACACGTGATCCAACATGAAGATCCTTCCGACGGGTTGTCACCGGCGCGAAGCATCCCCCGCCGCGCCCGGCAGAGCACCCATGGCGCCAGAAGGCGACCGTTCGGGCTAGGCCTGGCTCAGCGGCTCAGCGGCTCAGCGGCTCAGTGGCTCAGCGGCGCGCCGAGCGCAGCGGCACGCCGGTGGCGACCAGCGAGTCGTCCGCGGGCCGGTACGGCAGCGGCTGGTCGGCGGGGCGGAAGCCGGCCAGGTGCACGCTGAGGTAGCGGCGCCAGGCGTCGGGGGCCCGGCCGACGGTGTCCTCGATCAGGCCGCGCATCGACAGCACGCAGAGGTAGACGTCGGTCAGGGTGAGGTCCGCGCGGACGGTGCCGGCCTGCTGAGCCTGCTTCAGCAGCGCGTCGGCCAGCGCCCACAGCTCGGTGCGGCGGGTGTCCGCGGCCGGCGGGGCCATCTGCCACAGGCGCGAGAGGCAGCCGCAGTGCGCGGCCATCGCCCGGCCCATGTTCCACAGCGCGGCCTCCAGGGCCTGGCCGGGCGGTTCCTCGGCCAGCACCTGGCGGGTGCTGTCGATCAGGTGGTCGAGGAACTCGTCGTTCAGCGCGGTGATCAGCGCGTCCTTGGTGGGGAAGCGCCGGTAGAGCGTGCCCATGCCGACCCCGGCCCGCCGGGCGATCTCCTCGACGCCGGCGTCGGGGCCGAGTTCGCCGAAGACCTCCCAGGCGGCCCGCAGCAGCCTTTCCCGGTTCTGTGCCGCGTCGCGGCGCAGCGCCTTGCTGCCGGTCGGTGCGGGTCCGCCTGGGGGGCTGGTGGTCATGCGACGGTCGATCCCTCGGGTCCGGGTGCCTGATGCGGTACGGCCCGGTGCTCCGGCTCGGCGTCCGCCGGGCCCGTGTGCCGGGTCGGGATGAGCAGTGCGGCGACCGCCGCGAGCACCGCGGCCCCGGTGAGGAACCAGAACGTGCCGGTGTAGCCCGAGTCCAGGGGGAACGGGTGGGTGGCGGTCACCCCGGAGGCCAGGATACTGGCCGCTACGCTGCTGCCGATCGCGCCACCGATGGTGCGGATGTTGGCGTTCATGCCGCTGGCCACGCCGGTCTGCGCCGGCGGCACCGCCTCGACCACGATCGAGGACATCGAGGAGAAGGCCAGCCCCATGCCGATGCCCATCAGGCTGGAGGCCAGGTAGATCTGCCAGCCCCGGTCATGGGCCAGTGAGAGCAGCGCGAACGGCAGGATGGTGAAGGTGCCGCCGACGACCAGCACCAGCTTGGAGCCGAACCGCGCGGCCAGCGGACCGGTCAGCACGCCGAGCACGAACATGCCGATCGTCATCGGCAGCATGTAGACGCCCGACTGGGTGATGCTCGCGCTGAAGCCGTAGCCGGCCAGCTCGGCGGGGGTCTGGACCAGCTGCGGCAGGAAGGTCATCGCGGTGTACATCACGACGCCGAACAGCAGTGCGACCAGGTTCGCGGTCCACACGGCGGGTATCCGCATCATCCGCATGTCGATCAGCGGTGCCTCGGACTTCAGCTCGACCACGATCCACAGCGCGGCGAAGACCACGGCGACGGCGAACAGGCCCAGGATCCGGCCCGAGCCCCAGCCCCAGCTCGGGCCCTCGCTGACCGCGAGCAGCAGGGCGACCAGCCAGACGGAGAGCAGCAGCGCCGCGCCCCAGCTGATCCGCCCGGGGGTGCGCACGGGGGACTCGGGGACGAACAGCAGGGTGGCGACGGTGGCGATCGCCGTCATGATCATCGGGAACCAGAACAGCCAGTGGTAGTCCAGATGGTCGACGATCGGACCGGCCAGCAGCAGGCCCAGCCCGCCGCCGACGGCGGTCAGCGCGGCGGTGACGCCCACCGCGCCGCGCACCCGGGCGGCGGGGAACTCGTCGCGGATGATGCCGAAGGCCAGCGGCAGCACGCCGCCGCCCAGGCCCTGGATGACCCGGGCGACGATCATCAGGCCGATCGAGTTGGACAGGCCGGCCAGCGCCGAGCCCGCGGTCAGCGCCACCAGCGTGACCACGAGCATCCGCTCCTTGCCGGCCTTGTCGCCGATCCGCCCCAGGATCGGGGTGGCGACCGAGGCCGACAGCAGGTAGCCGGTCATCAGCCAGGTGGCCGTGGACTGACTGGTGTGCAGGTGCTGCATCAGCGTCGCCAGCACCGGGATGATCAGCGACTGCAGCAGGGAGTACGCCGCGACCCCGAGGAGCAGCACGGCGAAGGTGACGTTGTAGTGCGGGCGGGCCTTGGTCTGAGCCGTGGCCGCCGTGGATGTCCGAGCCATAGGTGTGGGCCCCAGGTGGGTAGGAACCGGAGATTCGACTCCGCATAAGCAGGCTCAAGGAAGCTAGCAGAAGCGGAGAACCTACTCCGCATCGGGGCCCACACCTCTCCTGACTCGGCCGCTCAGTCGTTCAATCAGCCGGTCCTACGTTGTTGGTGTGGCAGAGGGGCCAGTCGTATGGTCCTGAGGCCCAGGGACACCGGGTATGGCTTTCAGCCGGTTGCACGCG
>NZ_JBIBIJ010000028.1:33656-92007 GCF_042957465.1 Kitasatospora sp. NPDC008050 | reverse complement strand
GGGTCAACGTTCTATGGGCCCTGATCCGTGACGGGAAGAGCTACGAGCCTGCACTCCCCGTCACATCAGCGGCTTGACAACATCATTAGGAGGTCAGCCGGCCGCCGGCCCCGGGTCGCTGGTGCTGTGCTCGCCGTTCTCCAGGTGGCCGGCGTAGCGGCGTTCGAAGGCCGTGCCGTCCACCGCGCTCACCCGCACGTCGTACCAGTTGCCCTGGCCGGCGGTGTGCCAGCTGTACTCCAGGCTGTCGTGCGCCTTGAGCACCCGGGTGACCTGTGCCTTGCCGTCGTGCTGGTAGGAGTTGGCCAGCCGGACCGTGCGGCGGTCCTTGCCGTGGTTGCGGATCCGCACCCGGACCTCGTCCTGGCCGGTCTGCGAGAACGCCACCGACAGGTCCTCGCCGCCCTGGCCCTGGAACTCGAAGAGGCTGCCGTTGGGTCCGTAGGCGGCCAGCTGGTAGTGCTCGCCGGCGGCCACCGTCCAGAAGTCCTGCAGCGTGTCGTGCGCGGCGACGGTGTAGCGGCGCGGCGCCGCCTGCGGCTGCTGCCGGTCGTGGATCTGGAACGCGGCGCCGATCTTTCCGTGGTTGCGCAGTTCGAGCTGGACCCGGCCGCTCTGCCGTGGGCCCTCGTTGACCAGCGCCCGGTATCCCAGTGGGCGGGCCGGACGGGTGCCGGACTCCTGGACGGGCATCGTCTGCGGCACCGCCACGCTGTACGGCTTGCCCTGGCCCGCGATCGGCGCCGGCACCTGGAAGTGCACCGGGGTCGGGTCGGCCTTGCCCTTGAAGTCGAACATCGAGGTGAGGTCACCGCAGACGGACCGGCGCCAGTCGCTGATGTACGGCGAGGCGATGCCGAAGCGCTGCTCCAGGAAGCGCAGCACCGAGGTGTGGTCGAAGGTCTCCGAGCAGACGTAACCACCGCGCGACCAGGGCGAGATGGCGATCATCGGTACCCGCGGGCCGAGCCCGATGGGCTGCAGCCCGGTGGGGCCCACGGTGCCGGCCGGGCTGGTCCACGGAAGGTTGGTCATGTCCAGGAACTCGTCCTGCAGGCCGGCCGCGAGGCTGTCGGAGACCATGCCCTCACCGCCGGGCGCGCTGTGCAGCGGCGGCACCGGCGGCAGGACGTGGTCGAACAGGCCGTCGTTCTCGTCGTAGTCGAGCAGCAGCACGGTGCTGCCCCACACCTCCGGGTTCGCGGTCAGCGCCTCCATCACCAGGTTGATGTAGTAGGCGCCGTCGGTCGGCGAGGAGGACGGGTGCTCGGAGTACTGGGCCGGCGGCACGATCCAGGTCACCTGGGGCAGGGTGCCGTTCTTCACGTCCTGGGCGAACTCGACCAGCGTGTGGTCGCAGGCGCCCTTCTTGACCAGCGGGCTGTTGGGGTCGGCGCCGTCGGCCGGCTGGAAGTTGTGGAAGAACATCAGCGAGTTGTCGGTGAAGTTGTCCGTGGGCTGGCCGGGGATCCCGCTGCCGCCCTGGTACAGCTTCCAGCTGACGCCCGCCTGCTCCAGCAGCTCGGGGTAGGTGGTCCAGGTGTAGCCGTTGGTGTCGTCCCGCTCGCCGGTGGCCGGCCCGTTGAGCTTGGTCTTGCCGTAGACGTTGCGCGGGTCCATCGTGCCGGTCCACAGGTAGATGCGGTTGGGCGCGGTGTCGGCGTGCACGGAGCAGTGGTAGGCGTCGCCGATGGTGAACGCCTCGGCCAGCGCGTAGTGGTAGAGCAGGTCCTGCCGCTTGAGGTGGCCCATCGTCAGGACGTCCTGCTTCTGGGTGACCCAGGAGTCCCAGCGCCCCCCGTTCCACGCCTGGTGGCCGCTGGGCCAGCCGTGGTCGGTGCCCGCGGTGTGCTCGGTGGTGCTGCGCGGGTCGATGTACCAGGGCAGCACCTCGCTCTCGCTGGCCGGCAGGTTGCGGCCCTGGTAGCGGGCGGTCTTGATGGTGCTGGTCGGCTGGTGGAAGACCGGCTTGCCGTTGGGCAGCAGCGCCGGCCGCGGGTCGGCGAAGCCGCGCACTCCGCGCAGGGTGCCGAAGTAGTGGTCGAAGGAGCGGTTCTCCTGCATCAGGATCACCACGTGCTGGACGTCCTTGATGGACTTGGTGCGGGAGATGGCGGGCAGCGCCATCGCCTTCGCGATGGCCGGGGGGAACATCGACAGGCCGGCCGCGGCGGCACCGGCGCCGCCGAGCTGCAGGAACCTGCGACGGCCGAGCTGGGGGGAGGTCTCGGGGGTACCCATGGATCTGCCATTTCTGAGCGGACTTGGCTGGACAACTAAAACCCTTCAGTTGAATGGGGACCGGGAAGGGGCGAGCAGGGGACGGCTGCGTGAGCATCGGCACAACTTTGGCTTCGTGCACGGCTTTTCCCTTTCGGGCACGGCCCCCTTCCCCGGCCGGTGCGGCCCCTTCCTCGGCCGCCCCTTCCCCCAGTGGGCCCGGCCCCTTCCCCGGCGTGCCCGTCGGCCGGTGGAACCGGACCCGCTGCTTCCGGCGTCCCCTCCGGCTGGGCGCCCGGTATGGGCCGACTTCCCGATGGGCCGAATTCCCGGTTGGAGAGGCTGGACGGTGTGAGCGGTGGGCTGCGGGTGCTGGTCGTCGACGACGATCCCGAGGTGCGCGACGCGCTGGAGACCGGTCTCGCGGTCGAGGGCTACCAGGTGCGCGGCGCCGCCGACGGGCTGGCCGCGCTGACCGAGATCGCCACCTGGCAGCCGGACGCGCTGGTGCTGGACGTGATGATGCCGGTGCTGGACGGGCTGGCGGTCTGCCGGCGGCTGCGCGGCCTCGGGGACCAGCTGCCGATCATCGTGCTCACCGCCCGGGACTCGGTCAGCGACCGGGTGGACGGGCTGGACGCGGGCGCCGACGACTACCTGGTCAAGCCGTTCGCGCTGGACGAGCTGACGGCCCGGCTGCGTGCGGTGCTGCGCCGCACCGCGCCCGACGCCGAGCTGCGCGAGGGGCGCGAGGACGGCGGCGGGAGCGACGGACGCGACGGGCGCGAGGGGTGGGAGCGCTGGGACGACCGGGGCGTGCGCGGCTTCGAGGACCTGAGCGTGGACCCCGCCAGCCGCACCGGCAGCCGCCGCGGACGCCCGCTGTCCTTCTCGCGCACCGAGTTCGCCCTGCTGGAGCTGCTGCTGCGGCACCCCGGGCAGGTGCTGACCCGGGAGACGATCATGGACCGGGTCTGGGGTGCCGACTTCGGCCCCGCCTCCAACTCGCTGGCGGTGTACATCGGTTACTTGCGCCGCAAGTTGGAGGCGGCCGGCGAGCCGCGCCTGGTGCACACCGTGCACGGCGTGGGGTACCGGCTGGACCTGTGCTGAGCCGGCGCCGGCGCGTCCCCGCGCGCCGGCGCCGTTCGCCCCGCGCTACTTCAGCGGCGCCTGCGGCAGCGTGGTCGGGCAGAGCCGGCGCGGCTGCCGGTCGCCCTTGAGCGTGGCGTCCACGCAGCCGCCCGGCAGCGCGTCGGGGCCCGAACCGTACGCGGTGCTGCCGAAGTTGGCGGTGACCTGGAGCACGCCGTCGCCGAAGGAGCTCTGCTGCACCTGGTGGTCGGCGCTCAGGTAGCGGAAGCCGGTCATCGGCTGGGTGCCGGCGGCCTCGTGCAGCGGCGCGAAGTACTGCTGCAGCGCGGCCAGTTGCTTGCCGTCGGTGTTCAGCACCGGGCCGTCGAGGACCAGGTTCAGCGGGGTGTTCTGGAGGATCGCCTGCAGTGCCCGGGTGGTCTCCAGCGCGGGGAGCTTGGTGTAGGACAGCTCCCAACGGTCGAGGTTGACCTGGACGTCGTGCAGCGCGGTCTCCAGCAGCGGGATCCGGTAGGCGGGGTCGAACATCTGCTTGGTCAGGTCGGCCGGCAGGTCGGCCGGCTTGAAGAAGACCCCCGGAGCGCCGGCCGGCGCGTAGCCGCCCCAGAGGTCCTTGTTCTTCTCCAGCGGCCACAGCCCGTCCGCGGGCGGGGTCAGCGAGCCGTGGCTGAAGGCGACGACCGGGCTCGCCCAGCTGTGCGCGGCCTCCGAGCCGAGCACCAGCTTGTCCGGGCCGGACAGTTGACGCATCCGGGCGATCCGGTTGGCCTCGTCCTGCTGCTGGTTCATCGGGTGGTCGGCGCTGAAGTCGTCGTACAGCTCGCCCGCCGCGTCGACGTCCAGGAAGTAGCTGTTCGACCCGTTGGCCGTCATCTGCGTGGTGCGCTGGGCGAGGACGTCGTCGTGCTGCGCGAAGGCCTGCGAGCTGAGGTAGCAGCCGCGGTCGTGGAAGCCCGCGAGCACCGAGCCGTCCTGCTGGTGCACGCAGTAGTCCGGGTAGACCGGGGCCGGCCAGACGGAGGTGGGCGCGTCGGCGGTGCTCGGGTCCTGCCCGTTGGCGAACGAGTCGTACGGGCCGACCAGATAGCCCGCCTGCTTGGCGGCGGCCACCGCCGAGGCGTCCATCGGCTGGTCGTCGGCGTCGTAGCCGAGCCAGAGCCGGGACAGGCCCAGCGCCTGCATCTGCTGCACGCCCTGCGCGGTGCGGGCGCTGCCCCAGGTGTAGGCGTGGAAGGCGCCCAGCAGCTTGCCGACCTCCGGGTTGGCGGCGATCTTGCTGTTCAGGGTGACCAGTTGGCCGTGCTCGCTCAGCCAGCGGCGGTAGTCCTGCGCGGGGGCGACGGGGGAGGGGGCGGTGAGGGCGAAGGTGACGGTGTAGTCCTGGGTGCCCGCCCGCTGGGAGAAGGTGTGCACGGCGGTGCCGCGTAGCCGGCCGCCCTGCGAGGCGAGGCCGAGCGAGGTGCCGATCGGCTGCGGGACCAGGTAACTGACGCCCTGACCGCCCAGCGTGTAGCCCCACAGCGGCATGCTCAGGTCGGCTTCGAGGTCGTAGCTCTTCCCGGCCACCCCGGTGTCGGCGGAGTTCTGATACGGGTCGTCCACCGGCAGGCCCAGGCCCTCGCCGCTCGGCAACTGCAGCTGGGTGGCGGCCGGATCGGTGCCGGTGACCGGCCAGGGCAGCGTGGCGCCGTCCTGCTCGTTGTGGACGGTCACCTGCAGCCGGCCGCGCACCGCGGCGGCGGTGATGCTCAGGCCGTGCTCCGGCAGCGTCCAACTGGCCGTGCTGTTACGGACGGTGACCCGGCCGGGCTGCCCCAGCGACTGCGCCGCGGGCGCCGAGAGCGTCAGGGTGCGTCCGCCCTGGCCGCGCGCGGTCAGGGCCAGCGAGTCGGTCCGCAGCTGCGCGAGGCCGCCGTTGACCGGGATCTCCAGAAGGGTGCCGTGCACTCGGATCGCGCCGTCGCCGTGCGCTGCGCCCGCGGGTCGGGCGCTCGCGCCGTAGGCGGTGGACCAGGTGGCGCCGGTCAGTGTGCAGGCGCTCACCAGGGCGAGCGCCGCCAGCGCCGCCCGGCGGCTTCGGGCGCGGGTTGCTGGACGCGGGGTCGTGGTTGTCATGTGCTGAAAGGATGCTGACTGGTCATAAGAACAGCTCTTAGGAATATCTGTGGACGTCTCGCCGGGTATCGGGGGAGCGGTACGGTGACGAGGTGACACCGGACGATACGCTGCGTGCGCTGGCCGCCCTGGAAGCCGCCTGGCGGCAGGACAGTCGCGCCCTGGAGGCGCTGGCGGAGTGCGGACCGGGCGAGACGCGGCTGCCGGTCCTGGTCGCCGACTACGGCGACCTGGTCCTCGACTCCATGCTCTCCCTGGCCTGCGGCATCCACGGCGGGATGGACGAGGCGGAGTTCGACGCCGCGATGGAGCGCAAGGAAGCCGACGTGACCGTGCGGATGTGCGCCGCGCTCGGCCGGACGCTGAAGAGCTGGGCCGCCACCGCCCCCGACAGCGCCTCGGGCGACGTGGCACGCGCCGTGGTGGACGCCGTGCACACCTTCACCGCGGCCGGCGAGGAGGACGTGCTGCGCCTGCTCGCGGCCCTGCGGGCCGGCGTGCTGGGCGGCAGCTGACCGGTCGTCCCCACCATCCCCGCTGGGGGCGGGGCCTGTTCGGGCCGGGCCCGAACGGATACCGTGTGCCAGGCCTGTCCGGCGACCCGGAGGAGACCTGATGGCCGTCGACCCCACCATGCCCGCCGCGCCCGCCCGTTCCGGCGACACCGCGCCCGCCCGTTCCGGCGACACCGCGCCCGCCCGTTCCGGCGACACCGCGCCCGCCCGTTCCGGCGACACCGCGCCCGCCGCGCTGCCGACCGGCGGCGAGGCCCCGCGGCCCGACCGGACCCTCGCCTACGGCCCGCACCCCGACCAGGTGATCGACCTGCGCCGCCCGACCGGCCCGCCCCGCGCCCTGCTGGTACTGCTGCACGGCGGCTTCTGGCGCCCCGCGATCGATCGCACCCACGCGGCCCCGCTGGCCACGGCCCTGGCCGGAGCCGGATACCTGGTCGCGGTGCCCGAGTACCGGCGCACCGGGTTCCCGGAGATCTTCGACGACGTCGCCGCCGCCATCGACCTGCTGGCCGCCGGCGAACCGGCTGCTGGGGACCCGGCCGTGGGGGACTCAGCCGTGGGGGACCCGGAGTGGGCGGGCCTCCCCGTCGTCCTGGTCGGCCACTCGGCCGGCGGCCACCTCGCGCTCTGGACTGCCGCCCGCCCGCACCTGCCCGCCGACTCCCCGTGGCACACCGACCGCACCCCGGACGCCGTCCTCGCGCTGGCCGGCTGCTCCTGCCTGACCCTGTGCGACGAATGGAAGCTGGGCGAGGACGCCACCGCCGCGATGATGGGTGGCCGGGCGGCCGAGCTGCCCGCCCGCTACGCCCTCGCCGACCCCGCGCAGCTGCTCCCGCTCACCGTCCCGACCACGCTGATCCACGGCACCGACGACGAGCGGGTACCGGTCGAGCTGAGCCGGGTCTTCACCGACCGGGCCCGCGCAACCGGCCCGGCACCGGCACTCATCGAGCTGCCCGGCGCGAGCCACTTCACCCTGATCGACCCGCTCTCGCCCGCCTGGCCCGCCCTGCTCGCCGCCCTGGACGGCCTGCGCGAGCAACTGGGGTAACGCGCCGGCCGGCCAGGCACTCGGCCAGGGAGCAGCAGGGTTCGTTGAAGGTTGCCCGCCGCAGCGATCGCGGCGGGCACTTCGGGGCGGTCTCAGTCCTGCCAGCCGTCCGGCAACCGGTAGAACGTGGTCGGCAGCACGTCGACCTTCCGCACCAGATCGGGGCCGGCCTGCGTGATCGTGATCGGGATCCTGACCTTCACCAGGTCATCGAGGTGGATCTGCCCGGTCTCCAGTGCCCGCATCGCGATCGCATGGTGCTCCAACCACTTGTGCGCCTCGAATGGGGCGCTGCTCTTCTCGGTCATGCCCCCGATCCTGCCAGCAGCTCAGCCGTTGCCGGGCTTGTTCATGCAGGACACCTGGCAGTCAGGCGGCGAGTGCTGGCAGTTCGCCGCAACAACGATCTCCCCGGAGGCCGGGTTGCCCCACAGGAACCGGTCAGCGGGGTAGCCCGAGGCGGCCATCAGCTCGATCGTGCGCTCGATGATGACGCCGTTGAACCGGGCCGGGTCCGGGCGCTCCGGGTAGTGGTGGACTGGGCCGCCGACCTGGGCGCACAGGTCCTCGTAGGCCTTGGTGTGGAGGATGAGGGCGTGCCAGCCCTCGTCGACGACGCGGGAGGGTGCCATGCGCCGGTCCCGGTGCTCGCCCACAGCGGCGATGAACTTGAGGGCCTCGGCGACGATTCGGTCGGCGAGTGGCTGCTCCATGCCCGGGTTGTTGTCGCGGACGGTCGCGGAGACGGCGGCGAAGGTCTCGGGCGGGCCTGCACCCTGTTTGCGGGCCGTGCACACGGCGTGCATGGTTGGCCGACGGAGCGTCAGCGAGTACCGTGCGGGTCACCGATTGGGGAGGCTGCTGCCGTGAACGGCATCGACATCGGCTCAGTGATCCGCGGCGCCCGATCCGCAGCACGGATGACGCAGAATCAGCTGGGGGAGAAGGTTGGCTATTCGGGGTCGGCGATCTCCCGGATCGAGTCCGGGCGGCTGCGACCGGACTGGGACACTGTCGCCAGGATCGCCATGGTGCTGAATATCGCCCCAGGACAGCTCGGATTACAGGAGGGCACGGTGCGCCGCAGAGAACTGCTCGCCGGAGCCGCGGGCGTCGGCATCACTCTCGCCGGTCTGCCGGCGGTGGCGGCCGCTGCGCCAGGCCCGACAACCGGGGCCCCCGCCAGTGGGCTGGAAGTGGCACTGTTCTCCCTGCCCGCTGTCGAGGCGGTCCCGCTGCCGAAGCTCGTGCGAGGCCTGGCCGCCGCCAGAGCCGAATTCACAGGCGCCCGCTACGGGGCTCTCGGTGCCCGCCTGCCGGCTCTCCTGGCTGCTGCCGAGGCCGCTCGTGATGCCGCGTCGGGGCAGGCTCGGGAAAGGGCGCAGGCGGCCGTCGCGCGCGGCTACGTTCTGGCGACGGAGCTGGCGCTGAAGGAGCATTCGGAGATCGCGTGGGCGACCGCGGACCGGGCTCTCGCCGCCGCGCGCACGAGCGGCGACCCGATCGTCCTCGGCGAGGCCACCCGCGTCCTCGCGATCACCATGCGGAGGGCCGGGCGCACCGGGGCCGCCGTCGACCTGCTGCGCCGCACCGCCACCGGCCTGGACGACGACGCCCGCCAGCGGGCGGTCGGGGCCACCCTCCTGATGACCGCGGCCTATACTGCCGCAACGAGCAGCCAACGTGCGGACGCCCTGGACCTGATGGGCGGCGCCGAGGAATCGGTCCGGGCGTTGTCGGCCGGACCGGGCGGCCCGCTGTACACCGTCGATGCCTCCAGCGCCCAGGCGGACCTGTACTGGGTAGGCATCCACAACGCGCTCGGTACCCCGGACGAGGGCGTCGGCTACGCGCAGCGCCTCACCGCGGTCCGCTGGCCCACCGTCGAGCGCACGGCCCGGGCCGGTACGGACGTGGCCCGCATGTGGCAGCAACTCGGCGACCCCAGGAGGACGTTCGCGGCACTGAGGCAGGTCGAGCAGGCCGCGCCAGAGGAGGTGCGGCGCCCGGCACTGCGGGCGATGACGTCGAGCCTTTTGTACGGGCCGACCGCGCTGCCAGGGTTGCGGGAGTTCGCGCAGCGCACCGGCGCGATCTGAGCGGACAAGGCGCCCACCGTCGTGGTGAGCGCCTCCGCCAGGTGGATCGCCGGACAGGTCCTAATCGAGGCGGGAGACCTGGTAGTGGGCGAGGCGCCAGGTGCCGTCGTCCGCTCGCTGGGCCAGCACGCTGAGCCAGATGCCCAGGGTGGGGCGGTCGGTGAAGGAGAAGTCCACGCTCAAGTAGCCGAGGACGAGGTCGTCGGTGGGTTGCCTGGTCTCCAGGATCCGGTAGGTGGCCGTCATGCCGAGGGGCTGGGAGGCGTAGTACTCGGCGATGCCCTGCGGCCCGACGCTGTACGGGTGCAGGCCCTGGAAGATCGCGTCCGTCGTGAAGAGGGCGGCCACCTGGTGCGGTTCGTGGGCGTCGACGGCCGTCTTCCAGCGGTCGAGGAGGCTGCGCAGGACCGCCTCGGCGGCCGGTGTGCCGGTCACCGGGTGTTCCCGTCGGACGGGTCCTGGGACTCGGTCGGGCGGCCCGGGTCGCTGGGGTGCGGGGAGAGCGGCGTCACGGTGTCCTGACGCCAGACCCGCAGTGGCATCGAGGCGAGCACCTGCTCCAGCCGCTCCGAGTCCGGCGCGCTGAACAGGCCCCAGGTGCGCCATTCGCCGGGGGCGTGCGGTGGTCGCCACAGTCGCAACAGGCTTCCCTGGGCGGCCAGTTCCTGCGACCGGGCGGACTCCTCGGCCCGGATGCGGGCCACCGTCTCATCGGCGGTGCCCGTCGGGACGGTGGTGACCATGTCGACCAGGAACTCCATGGGCGGTCCTCTCCTCGGCATGTCGGAAACGTCAGAACCTTCAGAACGCCGGGTCCGACCGGCACCGGACCACGCTAGGCCCTGCCCGACCCCTCGCGTCGGATCAGCACGCGGTTCCCCAGGCTTCGGCCGGGAGGTGCCCCCACGACGCCCGGTTCAGCGTTCGCCGAGGAGTCGGCGCAGCAGCGCCTCGTCGTCCGGTGTCAGGTCGTCGACGAAGTGGCTGAGCACGGCCTTGCGGTCGGGGTCGGACTCCATGGCCTGGCGCATCCGGCGGGCGGTGAGGCCGTGGGCGTCGGTGACGGGCGCGTAGGCGTAGGCGCGGCCCTGCTTGGTGCGGGTGAGCAGGCCCTTGTCGTGCATCCGGGTCAGCACGGTGACCACGGTGGAGTACGCCAGCCGGCTGCCGAGACGGGTGAGGACCTCACCCGCGGTGAGTGGTGCACCGGCCGCCTGGAGCTGCTCCAGGACCTCGGCCTCCAGGGCGCCGACCGGTCTTCGCTCGCTCGAAGCCCCTGCGCCATGCCCGGAGTTCACCTGTTGGTCACCTTCCCGTATATCGTCTACAGTCCTGTAGTACTTCTACGGCAGTGTAGAAGGAGGCTCGCTGCCGAGTCTGCCAGGCCAGCGGGCTCGGCGAATCCGACGGCGCGCCGCACCGACCCGGAGAGAGCCCCACCTTGACGACAGTCCACCCCGCGGCCCACCTCGCCTTCGACGGCTCCGGCATCGACGGCTCGCTGTTCACCTCCGTCACCGGCTTCGCGCACGACACCAAGTGGCTCAACACCCCGCTCGACCTGTGGACCAACGCGGGTCTGGGCGTGTTCGCCATCCTGATGCTGCTGGGCTGGTGGAACGCCCGCCGCCGGGACGACCGCACCATGACGCTCGCGCTGGCCGCGCCGATCGCCGTCGGCTTCGCCTTCGCCGTGGCCGAGGTGGCCAAGAAGCTGGTCGCCGAGGTGCGGCCGTGCTACTCGCTGCCGCACGCCTACTTCGTCGACACCTGCCCGGTCCGCACCGACTACGCCTTCCCCAGCGGTCACAGCACCACCGCCTTCGCCACCGTCGCGGCCCTGTGGCTGCTCGACCGCTGGCTGGCGGCGATCGCCACCGGCTTCGCCTTCTTCGAGGGCTTCACCCGCGTCTACCTCGGCGACCACTACCCGCACGACGTCATCGGCGCCGCCCTGCTCGCCCTGCCGGTCGCCTTCCTGGCCAGCTGGTTCCTGGGGCGCGTCGCCGTCCCGCTGGTGGGACGGCTGCGCGAAGGGGCGCTGTCGCCGCTGCTGACCGCGCCGACCCGGGCCGCGCACGCGGCTCGCTGACGGGGTACGGCCGAGCGGATACCGGAACCCCGCAGGGGTATCCTGAGCGGCGAGTACTGATGGGAGCCGTCGCGGGAGTGGGGTGAGCAGACCGTGGACCGTCGCCGGCTGCTCGCCGTCTGCGCGGTGCTGTTCGGCCTCTTCCTCATGCACGGCACGCCCGCCACGGCCGCCAGTGGCTGCCACGGCGGGATGCCTGTGACGGCCGGGGTGTCCGAGGCCGGGGGAGTCGTCGCGCACCCGATGGCGGTCCCGACGGCCGTGCCGGCGGCCGCGCCGGCGGGCGGTTCGCTGGCGCGGCCCGCCGTGATGGCGCAGCCGGGCGGTGCGGTGTGCGTCGCCGCCCCCGCGCGGGGCGGGGCCGTCCTCGCGGCGGCGGGGCTGCTCGCGCTCGCCGTCCTCGCGGTCGTCGCCGACCGGGGGCCGGGCGGCCGTCACCCGGGTGCCTCGGCCCACCGGCGGCGAGGGCCGCCGAGTGGCGGGCGGGCGCTGCTGCTTCAGGTGTGTATCGCGCGGACGTGACAGGGCCGCGCCGGATCCGCGTGTTCGAGCGGGTTCGGCCAGGCGTCCTGTTCACCGCGCGCCGCCGAGGTGCGCCGCCACCTGAGAGAACCTCCATGATGTCCGTTTCCTCCCGTTCGACCCTGCGCCGCCGCACCCTGGCGGCCGCCGCCGCGACCGCCGTGCTGGCGTTGACGCTCGCCGCCTGCGGCTCGTCCGCCTCCTCGACGCACTCCGACGCCCACTCCTCGGGCAACTCCTCGATGAGCTCCGCCACGAACTCCGCCACGAGCTCCGCCACGAACTCCGCCGTGCCGGGCATGCCGGGTACGCCAGGCATGTCAGGCATGCCGGGCATGGGCACGGGGACGCCCATGGCGATGGCCGCCGGCAACGGCCTGGCCGCCGAGCAGGACGGCTACCGCCTCGACGCGCCGAGCGCGACCCTCGCCGCCGGGCAGCCGGTCCAGTACCGGTTCTCGATCACCGGGCCGGACGGCAAGCCGGTCACCGACTTCGCCGTCGAGCAGACCGAGCAGCTGCACTTCTACGCGATCCGCTCCGACCTGACCGGCTACCAGCACGTCCACCCGGTCCTCGCCGCCGACGGCGGCTGGACCGCCGACCTGGCGCCGCTACGGCCCGGCAGCTGGCGGCTGTACGCCTCGTTCACCCCGAACAGCGGCAGCGGCAAGGGCACCGACTTCGTCCTCAGCCGCACCGTCACCGTCCCCGGTCCGGCGGCGGACGCAGCGGCGGACACGCCGCTCCCGCCCGCCGCGTCGAGCACCACCGTCGACGGCTACACCGCCACCGTCCAGGGCGAGCTGATGGCGGGCATGGCACACCCGCTGACCATCACGATCAGCAAGGACGGGCAGCCCGTCACCGATCTCCAGCCCTACCTGGACAGTTACGCCCACCTCAGCGCCTTCCACGCGGGCGACCAGGCCTTCGCCCACCTGCACCCGGAGTCCACCGTCAACGGTGATCACGGCGGGCCCTCGCTCGCCTTCCACGCCGAGCCGGCCACGGCCGGCGACTGGCGGCTGTTCCTGCAGTTCCGGACCGCCGGGCAGCTGCACACCGCCGCGCTGACCCTGCACGTCGACTGAGCCGACGTCCGTCGTCCGACGCCACGTCGCCCGTCGCCCGGCGCCGGTTCGGTGGCGCCGGGCGGGACCTCGGGCGGGACCTCGGGCGGGGGACCGGGGCGGGGGCTCAGGCGGCGGGGCGGAAGTGGCGCAGGCGCAGGCTGTTGCCGACCACGAAGACCGAGGAGAAGGCCATCGCGCCACCCGCGATCATCGGGTTGAGCAGGCCCAGGGCGGCCAGCGGCAGGGCCGCGACGTTGTACCCGAAGGCCCAGAACAGGTTGCCCCTGATCGTGCCCAGGGTCCGGCGGGCCAGCCGGATGGCGTCCGCGGCGGCGCGCAGGTCGCCGCGGACCAGGGTGAGGTCGCCGGCCTCGATCGCGGCGTCGGTCCCGGTGCCCATGGCGAGGCCGAGGTCGGCCTGGGCGAGCGCGGCGGCGTCGTTGACGCCGTCGCCGACCATGGCGACCGAACGGCCCTCGGACTGCAGGCGCCTGACGACGTCGACCTTGTCCTGCGGCAGCACCTCGGCGATCACCTGCTCGGGCGCGATACCGACCTCGGCCGCGACCGCCCGGGCCACCGCCAGATTGTCGCCGGTGAGCAGGATCGGCGTCAGACCGAGGGCCCGCAGACGGGTTATCGCCTCCGCGCTGGTGGGCTTGACCGCGTCGGCGACCTCCAGCACCGCGCGGGCCGCGCCGTCCCAGCCGACCGCGATGGCGGTGCGGCCGGCCTGTTCGGCGGCCGTCCTGGCCGCGGCGAGGTGCGCGGGCAGCGGCTGGGACCAGGAGGTGAGCAGCTGCTCGCGGCCGGCGAGCACCGCGTGCCCGTCCACCACGCCCTGCACGCCCAGGCCGGGGAGGTTCTCGAAGCCCTCGACGGCGGGCAGCGGGCCCGACGCGGCGGCGGCGGTGGCGATGGCGCGGGCGATGGGGTGCTCGGAGGCGTGCTCCAGGGCGCCGGCCAGGCGCAGCACCTCGGCCTCGGTGGTGTCCTCGGTGGTGTGCACGGCGAGCAGGGTCATCTGGCCGGTGGTGACGGTGCCGGTCTTGTCGAGCACGATGGTGTCCACGGCGCGGGTGGATTCGAGCACCTCGGGGCCCTTGATCAGGATGCCGAGCTGGGCGCCGCGCCCGGTGCCCACCATCAGGGCGGTCGGGGTGGCCAGGCCCAGCGCGCACGGGCAGGCGATGATCAGGACGGCGACGGCGGCGGTGAACGCGGCGGTCCAGCCCTGGCCGGTGGCGGCCCAGGCGGCGAAGGTGGCCAGGGCCAGGGCGATGACGATCGGCACGAAGACGGCCGAGATGCGGTCGGCCAGGCGCTGGGCGGCGGCCTTGCCGTTCTGCGCCTCCTCGACCAGCCGGGCCATCCGGGCGAGTTGGGTGTCGGCCCCGACCCGGGTGGCGCGCACCACCAGGCGGCCGCCCACGTTGACGGTGGCGCCGGTGACCGGGTCGCCGACGGTGACCTCCACCGGGACGGACTCGCCGGTGAGCATGGCGGCGTCCACCGCGGAGCTGCCCTGCTCGACCGTGCCGTCGGTGGCGATCTTCTCGCCGGGCCGCACCACGAACAGCTCGCCCACGGCCAGTTCGCCGATCGGGACCAGCTGCTCGCGGCCCTCCCGGAGCACGGTGACGTCCTTGCTGCCGAGTTCGAGCAGGGCCCTGAGGGCGGCGCCCGCCGTGCGCTTGGAGCGGGCCTCGAAGTAGCGGCCGGCCAGGATGAAGGCGACGACCCCGGCGGCGGCCTCGAAGTAGAGGTTGGACGAGCCGTCCGAGCGGGCCAGGCTCAGCTCGAAGCCGTGCCGCATGCCGGGCATTCCGGCACTGCCGAAGAAGAGCGCCCACACCGACCAGGCGAACGCGGCGCCGGTGCCGAGCGAGACCAGGGTGTCCATGGTCGCCGCGCCGTGCCGGGCGTTGGTGAACGCCGCCTTGTGGAACGGCCAGGCGGCGTAGGTGACCACGGGGGCCGCCAGGGTCAGCGAGAGCCACTGCCAGTTGGTGAACTGCCAGGCCGGCACCATCGCCAGCAGGATCACCGGGACGGCCAGCGTCACGGCGGTGATCAGGCGTTGGCGCAGTGGGGCGAGGTCGTCCGCGGCCTGCTCGCCGCCGGTCGCCGCTGAGGGGGTGGCGCTGGTCGCGGCGGGACGGGGCGGGGTGGCGGTGTAGCCGGTGGCCTCCACGGTGGCGATCAGGTCGGCGACCGCGACGCCCTCGTCATAGCTCACCTTGGCCTTTTCGGTGGCGTAGTTGACGCTCGCCCGGACGCCGTCCAGGCGATTGAGCTTCTTCTCGATCCGGGCGGCGCAGGAGGCGCAGGTCATGCCGCCGATCGCGAGTTCGACCTCGCTGGTGGCGGGGACGGTGGTGGTCATCGGTGCTCGCTCCTCGTTCGTGCGTTGTCCGTGCGTCCGTGCGTTGTCCGTGCGTCGCGTTGGGGCGGTCGGTTGCGGCTCGCCTCGTCCATACCCGGGTGGGGTATCCAGTAATCTTTATACCCCCGAGGGGTATCGGGCGCAAGGGGTCGAAGGGGCGCTGGGGGGTGTGCACGCGGGGTGCATGCCGCTCCGGTATCCGGTTTTATATCCGTCCAAATGAGCATAAAGTGGCCAGACGAGGGCGCACGCCAGTGCCGGATGTGACGGCTGTGACGGCCATGACGGATGTGACGGAGGCGGCCGATGGCCGACCCGAAGGGCTTCCTGACCACCCCGCGCCAGACCTGGCCCCGTCGTTCGGCCGCCGAGCGGGTCGCCGACTGGAACGAGGTCAACGAGGTCTACGCGGGGCAGCACCTGCTGCCGCTCGTCAGCCGCCAAGCCGGACGCTGCATGGACTGCGGCATCCCCTTCTGCCACGACGCCTGCCCGCTGGGCAACCTCATCCCGGACTGGAACGACCTGGCCTTCCGCGACACCTGGCAGGCCGCGGCGGAACGGCTGCTGGCGACCAACAACTTCCCCGAGTTCACCGGGCGCCTCTGTCCGGCGCCGTGCGAGAGCGCCTGTGTGCTCGCCATCGACTCCGAGCCGGTCACCATCAAGAACATCGAGGCCGCCATCGCCGAGCAGGCCTGGCGCCTGGGCTGCGAGCGACCGCTGGCCCCGCCGGGGCCCTCCGGCCGCAGCGTGGCGATCGTCGGCTCCGGACCGGCCGGCCTGGCCTGCGCCCAGCAGCTGACCCGGGCCGGACACCGGGTGGCGGTGTACGAGCGGGACGACCGGATCGGCGGACTGCTGCGCTACGGCATCCCCGGCTTCCGGCTGGAGAAGCGCCTGCTGGACCGCAGGATCGACCAACTCCGGCTGGAGGGAACCGAGTTCCATGCCGGAGTCACGGTCGGCGCCGACCTCTCGGCCGCCGAGCTGCGCGCCCGGTACGACGCCCTGGTGATCGCGGTCGGCGCCACCTGCCGGCGCGAGCTGCCGGTGCCGGGGCGTGCGTTGGACGGCGTCCACCAGGCGATGGAGTACCTGCCGCTCGCCAACCGGGTCCTGGAGGGCGACTTCGCCACCCCCGCGATCAGCGCCCGCGGCAAGCAGGTCGTCATCGTCGGCGGCGGCGACACCGCCGCCGACTGCCTGGGCACCGCCCTGCGCCAGGGCGCCCTCGGGGTCACCCAGCTCGACATCAACCCGCGCCCGGGCGAGCGCCGCACCGCCGAGCAGCCCTGGCCGGTCCACCCCAAGACCTACCGGCTGACCGCCTCGCACGAGGAGGCCCAGGCACTGGCCGGCCGCTGGGACGGCGGCCGCGACGGCGCGCGCGACGGCGCCCGGCAGGGCTGGGACGCACCGGTGGCCGACGCGGTCGACATGGCCGACGCGGTCGACGCCTTGGCAATGGCGGGGGAGGGGGCGGCGGGAGCGGACGCGCGGATCTTCTCCGCCGCCACGCTGCGCCTGGAGGGCGACCCGCAGGGCGGCGTCGCCGCGCTGCACCTGGCCGAGGCCGCACCGGCCGACCGCCGGCCGCGGCCCGGCACCCAGCAGGTGATCCCGGCCGAACTGGTGCTGATCGCACTGGGTTTCTGCGGCCCGGAGCCGGACAGCCCGCTGCTCGGCGAACTGGCCCTGGCGCTCACCCCCGAGGGCACCCTCGCACGCGACAGCCGTTTCGCCACCCGACTGGACGGCGTCTTCGTGGCGGGCGACGCGGGGCGCGGGCAGTCGCTCATCGTCTGGGCGATCGCCGAAGGCCGCGCGGCGGCTGCCGCCGTGGACACCTACCTGACCGGCGCCACCGCCTTGCCCGCGCCGATCACGCCGACGGACCGGCCGCTGGTGGTGTGAGCGCCGCGCGGCCGGTGCGGCCAGGATCGCGGGTGACCGGTATCGCGGGTGACTGGTATCGCTGACGACGGCCCTAGGGCCTGTCGTCAAACCCCCTTCTGCTCGGCGACGCCATGCACGCACTCTCGCCGCACCGGGCACAGACCCGAGTACGTCCAGTACGAGGGCCCGCGCCCGGCACGCCGAGAGCACGCACCTGACGCCGCCAAGCCGCCCTGCGGGCGAACGAAGGGGGTTTGACGACAGGCCCTAGTGCAGGAGCTCCTGCCAGTTGGCGGGGACCATGCCCGCCGGGCCCGGGGTCGGCTGGCTGGCCGGGTGGGCCGTGGGCGGGGCCAGCGGCGGGCCGTCGTAGAACTCGCCGGTCTCCAGGTTCCAGAACCACTCCTCGCCGGGTTCGAAGCTGACCAGGAACGGGTGGCCTGCCGTGCGGGCGTGCTTCGTCGCGTGCTGGGCGGGCGAGGAGTCGCAGCAGCCGATGTGGCCGCAGGCCGCGCAGCGCCGCAGGTGGAACCACCAGCCGCCACCGGCCAGGCACTCCGCGCAGCCGTCGCCGCCGGGTGCGGCGGTGGGGTCGATTCCCGGGATCGATGCGCTGGTCATGGCTGCCTCCTCGGCTGTGCGGCCCGTCCCCACCAGCCTGGCCCGGCCGCCGCGCCGCTGCCAGTCCGGCAGGCGGCGGGGTCGTGCGGACGACCGTGTGCCGACTTCGTCCTACGCTGGCTGGAGGGGGCGCGGGCACCACACCGACCACCACCCCACGGAGTCGCCATGGCCACCACGAAGTGGTTCTTCGAGCCCAGCCACACCGGCGCGGAGTTCCGTGCCAGACACATGATGGTCACCTACGTACGCGGCCAGTTGAAGAACGTGCGCGGCTTCCTGGAGGTCGACCCGGACGTCCCGGAACAGGCCCGGATCGAGGCGACGATCGATGCGTCGCAGGTGTACACCGGTGCGCCCGAGCGGGACGCGCATCTGCGCAGCGCCGACTTCTTCGACGTCGAGCACCACCCGACCTGGACCTTCGTCGGGTCGCGGGTCCACCAGGTGAGCGCGAGCGGCTTCGAGGTCACCGGCCAGCTCACCATCCGTGGCGTGACCCGTCCGGTCACCTTCGACGTGAACTACCTGGGGCAGTGGGACACCCCGTGGTGGGAGGACGGGCGTGACCTCGGCCCCCGGCGGCGCGCCGGATTCGCGGCCACCACGAGGATCAACCGCCAGGACTTCGGCGTGAGTTGGAATGACGTGGTGGACCGGGGCGGTGTGGTGGTGAGCGACCTGGTGGACGTCGAGGTCGACGTCGAGGCGGTGCTGGAGACCGTCCCCGACCTCACGGAGCAGACCACCTAGCGCTCCTGCCGGCGCACCGCCTCGGCGGTGACGGGCGTGAAGAAGTTGATCAGGTTCCCGTCGGGGTCCCGGAAGAGCAGGGAGCGGTTGCCCCAGGGCATCGTGGTCGGCTGCTGGACGAACGCGCGGTCGAGGTGCGCCAGGCGCTCGTACTCCGCGTCGACGTCGGCGACGCGGAACTCGGTGATCACCGAGCGGTTGGCGGCGGGCTCGGCGGAGCCGGCGCCGAACAGGGCCACGGTGCGCTCGCTCGCGATCGCCAGGGTGCAGGACGGTGTGACGAGCTCGGCGAAGTCGGGGGTCGCCCAGCGCGCCGGGACGGTGGTGACCTCCTCGTAGAACCCCACCAGGCGGGCGACGTCGTGGGTGATGATGCGGATCGAGACGAAGTTCATCAGAGGCTTCCTGACCAGGGGGATCCGTGCAATTCACGCCGGAGGTCGGCGCGCCTCGAACGCTACGACCGATACCGGACAGGATCCGCCCGGTATCTGCGGCAGACTTTCCCGCGTGACCACATCGACCGCCCGGGTGCTCGCTCTGCTGGAGATCCTGCAGGCGGGCGGCCTGCGTACCGTCCCCGACCTGGCCGCCCGCCTCGGCGTCGACGAGCGCACGGTGCGCCGGTACGTCGGCCACCTGCTGGACCTCGGCGTGCCCGTCGACTCGGTGCGCGGCCGCCACGGGGGCTACCGGCTTGCCCCCGGCTATCGGATGCCGCCGCTGATGCTGACCGACGAGGAGGCGCTGGCCGTGCTGCTCGGCCTGCTGGCCGGGCGCCGGGCCGGGTTGGCCGCCGCATCCGCCGCGGCGGGCGAGAGCGCCGCGGCGAAGCTGCGCCGGGTGCTGCCCGAGCCCCTGGCCCGGCGGCTGGACGCGCTGCTGGAGACGGTGGACTTCACCGCGCGGCCGCACCCGGGCGTCGCCCCGCAGGCCCGGGTGCTGCTCGAACTGGCCGAGGCCGCGCGCGATCAGCGGCCGGTGGAGATCGGCTACACCGACCGGCAGGGCCGCGACAGCGTCCGCGTGGTCCGGCCCTACGGTCTGGTGGCGCACACCGGGCGGTGGTACCTGACCGGTGCCGACCCGGGGAGCGGGGAGCTGCGCAACTTCAGGCTCGACCGGATCACCGCCATGGCCGTGCAGCCCGGCTCGTTCGAGGTCCCTGCCGGGTTCGACCCGGTGGCCGCGGTGCTGGACGGTCTCGCGCGCACGCCCTGGCAGCACGAGGTGTCGCTGCGGGTCCGTGCCGACCTCGCGCACCTGCGCACCCAGCTGCCGGCCGGCCTCGCCACCCTGACCCCGGTGGCCGAGGGGGAGGCCGGGTGGGTCCAGGTCCGGCTGCGGGCCGAGCGGCTGGACTGGATCCCGCCGCTGCTCGCCGCGCTGGACCGTCCGTTCGTCATCGAGCACCCCGCCGCCCTGCGCGACCTGGTACGCGCGCTGGCCCGCCGCCTCGACGAGTACGCCACCGGCGGTCCCAGCACCAGCTAGTGCCGCGTCAGGCAACCTTCGCCCCGTCGCGAAGTTGCCTGACGCGGCACTAGTCGAGGACGCGCGACACCGGCAGCGAAAAGGGCGTCCGCCGGGGCGGACGCCCATGCCTCACCGGCTGACCGAACAACCCGGCGAACCTCCTGGGTCACGGCACCGGTCAGCGGCTCGGGTCCAGCAGGAGCTTGCCGAAGGTGCGACGGGCGCGCAGGTCGGTGTGGGCGCGGGCTGCCTCGGTCAGCGGGTAGACGCCGCCGACCTGCGGCTTGAGGCGGCCGTCGGCGGTCATCGCGAACAGCTCGGCCATCGGCTCGCGGAACATGCCGGGGCGCCCGATGCAGTGCATCAGCCAGAAGCCGACCACCGCCCGGGAGCGGCCCATCAGCGCCGCCGCCGTCACCGGGGTGGGCGCCACCCGCGAGGCCATGCCGTAGCTGACCAGCCGGCCGAACGGGGCGAGCGCCGCGAGCGAGGCGTCGAAGACCGGGCCGCCGGTCATCTCCAGGACGATGTCGACCTTGGCGCCGCCGTTCGCCTCGATCAGCGCCTCCTTGAGGCCCGCCCCGTCGGCGGGGGCCTCGATCGCGACGTCGGCACCCAGCTCCAGCGCCAGCTCCCGCTTCTCCTCGGAGGAGGCGGTGGCGATCACCAGCCCCGCGCCGAACTCCTTGGCGAGCTGGACGGCCAGCGACCCGGTCCCACCGGCGGCGGCGTGCACCACCACCGACTCGCCCGGCGCGATCCGCGCCGAGGTCCGCAGCAGGTGCCAGGCCGTGAGCCCCTGCACCACCAGCGCCAGCGCCTGCCCGTCGGTGACCTCCTCGGGCACGTCGTGGGCCGTCGCCTGGGCCACCAGCGTCCGCTGCGCGTATCCGCCGCCGTCGGTGATCGCGACCACCCGCCGGCCCTCGGCGGTGCGCCCGACCACCTCGGCGCCGGGCACCATCGGCAGCGTGCTCCTGGACAGGTAGGAGTCCTCGACGGCATGCGTGTCCGCGTAGTTCACCCCGGCCGCCGAGACCTCCAGCAGCAACTGCCCCGGCTGCGCCTCGGGCTCCGGCAGGTCGACGACCTGCAGGACCTCGGGGCCGCCGAACTCGGTGATCTGGATCGCGCGCACTCGCACTCCTTACTCGCGGGTAGCTCCTCGCCGCTCAGCCAACACCGCCGGGGCCCGCTTGTCCAGAGCTAAGCAAGCGCTTATTCACTGGCTCTGTCGAGACCGGCGCCGGGGGCGAGAAGGGTTCTGGTCGGACCGGTGGTGCCGCCGTTCCCGTCAGCCGCGGCGCTGGGCGTTGCGTCCTGCGGGTGCGAGAGATCGTAGGCGTGATCGCGAGGGAATCCGTCGAGCTGGGCCAGGCCTTCCTGGAGGGCGTCGATCGCGGTCGGCCCTGGGGCCCGCCCGCCTGCGCCCCCCAATGGTGGCACCTGGTGTTCGGGCCGGTGTCGGCGTCGTCTCCCGGTGGAAGAAGGAGGGGATGCCCGGTGTAACCGAGGAAGTGACAGGGATCGTCCGGCGCGGGCTGCGCGATCCGGCCGTGGTGCAGACGGTGCGCGCGACGGTGGCGGCGACGCTCGCCTATGTCGTCGCGCTGCAGGTGAGCAGCGAGCCGGCGCCGCTGACCGCGCCGCTGACCGCCCTGCTCGTCGTGCAGGTCACCCTGTACGCCACGCTCACCACCGGCGTGCGACGGGTGAACTCGGTCGTGGTGGGCGTGGTGATCGCCATCGGGTTCAGCTCGGTGATGGGGCTGAGCTGGTGGAGCCTGGGGCTGATCATCCTGGCCGCGCTGACCATCGGGCGCTTCGTGCGGGTCGACGAGTTCGTCAACGAGGTCGCGATCAGCGCGATGCTGGTGCTCGGGGTGACCAGGCTGGCCTCGCAGGCCTGGGACCGGGTGCTGGAGACGCTGGTCGGGGCGGTGGTGGGGCTGCTCTTCAACCTGGTGTTCGCCCCGCCGGTGTGGGTGGACACGGCCGGCGAGTCGATCGAGGACCTGGCCCGCCGCGCCCGCCACCTGCTGCTGCGGATCGGCGAGGAGCTCGGCGAGCCGATCCCGGTCGCGCGCGCCGCCGAGCGGCTGCACGAGGCCCGCCGGCTCGACCAGGCGATCGCGGACGTGGACGCGGCGCTGCGCCAGGCCGAGGACAGCCTGCGGCTGAACCCGCGGATCACCGAGGGCCGGCTCTCGCGGATGGTGCTGCGCACCGGGCTGGACACCCTGGAGATCTGCGTGGTCGTGGTCCGGGTGCTGGCCCGCTCGCTGACCGACCTGGCCAAGCGTCGCGAGCCCGGCGAACGGCTCTTCCCGACCGAGGTGGCGGTGGAGCTGGAGGAGCTGCTGGAGCACATCGGCAGCGCCCTGGTGAGCTTCGCGGTGCTGGTGACCACGCAGGTCAGCAGTGACGCGCAGCAGGCCGAGAGCCGGCTGGCCGAGGAGCTGGCCGCGGCCTGGACCAGCCGGGACCGGGTCGCCCAGCTGCTGCTGCGGCGGGTCCAGGAACACCCCATGGCCTGGCAGCTGCACGGCTCGCTGCTGGCCGAGGTCGACCGGATCCTCGACGAGCTGGACCTGGACCACCGCTCGCGGCGCCTGATGGAGGAGCTGGACCGGGCCTCGGCGGCCGACCGCGAGCGGTTCTCCCGGTTCGGCCGGCTGCGTCGGCTGATCCGCGGCGAGCGGGTGGGGCGGGACGGGCGGTCACGGCGCCGCCGTGAGAAGGCGAAGCGGTCCGGCGACGAGCGGGTCAGCCGCGTTTGACCGCCACGCCGCCGTACATCGCGATGTCCTGGTCGCGCACCGGGGTGGCGTCCGGGTCCGGCCGCCACTGGTGGACCAGGGTGACGCCGGGGTCGAGCAGCTCGTAGCCGTCGAAGAAGGCGGTCGCCGCCGCCTTGTCCCGGACCTGGAGCGGGATGCCGCGTGCGTTGTACTCGCGGCTCACGCCGCCCACGCCCGCCGGGTCGGTGTCCCCGGTGAAGACGGTCAGCGCCAGGAAGCTGCCCGGGGCGAGCTGGTCCATGAGCCGGCGCACGATGCCCTGCGGGTCGTCCCGGTCGAGCACGAAGTGCACGATCGCGATCAACGACAGCGCCACCGGGCGGCTCAGGTCCAGCACCTCGCGCAGCCGCGGGGAGCCGATGATCGAGTCGACGTCGCGCAGGTCGGCGTCCAGGTAGCAGGTCCGGCCCTGCGGGGTGCTGGACATCAGGGCCCGGGCGTGGGTCAGCACGATCGGGTCGTTGTCGACGTAGGCGACCCGCGCCTCGGGGGCGATGGCCTGGGCGACCTCGTGCACATTGGGCGAGGTGGGGATGCCGGTGCCGATGTCCAGGAACTGGCGGACCCCGTACTGCTCGGTCAGGTGGCGCACCGCGCGCTGCATGAAGGTGCGGGTGGTCCGCATCGAGACGGGCAGCGCCGGCCAGGCCGCGACCGAGGCGTGGGCGGCCACCCGGTCCGCCTCGAAGTTGGTCTTGCCGCCGATGAGGTAGTCGTAGACCCGGGCCGAATGCGGGACCTCCATCCGCAGGTCGACGGCCGGCAGGTCGTCGTCCTGCGGCTTGCGCCTCATCCAGTCCGTCTCTGACATCCTCGGCCTCTTCTCGTGGTCGTCGCCGTTGCGGGACCCGGCGGCGTTCCGGGACAGAGTAACGGTCGTTCCGGCCTGCCGTGGCATGAAGATGAAAGATCGTCATGTTCGTTCGTCGCCTCCGATTCATCTGCCGTACAGGGAAGTTGTCCAGCCAAGTTCCTTGCCGCTGCACGACCTTTCTCGGTAGTCCCCAGCCTCGAAGAAAGGTCCCCGCATGTCCCCGATCTCCCGCCGCGCCCTGCTCGGTTCGGCCGCCGCCATCGGTGCGGGCAGTGCGCTCGGTGTACTCCCCGGGTCGGTGCGCCGAGCGATGGCCGCGAGCACCGGGAGCGGTTCGCTCTCCTCGGTCAAGCACGTCGTGATCCTGATGCAGGAGAACCGGTCCTTCGACCACTACTACGGCACCCTGTCCGGGGTGCGCGGCTACGGCGACACCTCGCTGCTGCGCTTCCCGAAGAGCTCCAACGTCTGGAACCAGAACACCAAGGGCTCGGCCGGCGGCGGCAGCATCCTGCTGCCCTGGCACCTGAACACCGCGCTCACCGACGCCCAGCAGGTGGAGGACCTTGACCACTCGTGGAGCGGCACCCACGGTGCCTGGAACGGTGGCCTGAACAACAACTGGATCCCGGAGAAGTCCGGGTACACCATGGGCTACTACACCCGCGCCGACCTGCCGTACCACTACGCGCTGGCCGATGCCTTCACCATCTGCGACCAGTACTTCTGTTCCGTCCAGGGCCCCACCAACCCGAACCGGCTCTACCAGTGGACCGGCATGGTCGACCCGGCCGGCACCGGCGGCGGTCCGGTCACCGACAACAGCGAGGCCGGCTACTCCTGGACCACCTACCCCGAGATGCTGCAGGACGCCGGCGTCTCCTGGCGGGTCTACCAGGAGGCCGACAACTACGACGACAACCCGTTGGCCTGGTTCGACCAGTTCAAGAACGCCTCGACCAGCGACCCGCTGTACGTCAACGGCATGGCCCGGGTGGCCGACATCGCCGGTGCGATCAGCTCGGACATCGCGGCCGGCACCTTCCCGACCGTCTCGTGGGTGGTCGCGCCGACCGCGCAGTGCGAGCACCCGGCCAACCGCCCGGCCGACGGCGCCGACTTCGTCAACGGCGTGCTGGCGGCCATCGCGGGCGACCAGGCCACCTGGGACTCGACCGTGGTCTTCTACAACTTCGACGAGAACGACGGCTTCTTCGACCACGTCGCCCCGCCCACCGCGCCCTCCGGCACCACGGACGAGTACATCAGCGGCCTGCCGATCGGCATGGGCCCGCGGGTGCCGATGACGGTGATCTCGCCCTGGTCCACCGGCGGCCGGGTCTGCTCGCAGACCTTCGACCACACCTCGCCGCTGCGCTTCGCCGAGCTGGTCACCGGGGTGCGGTGCGGCAACATCTCCGACTGGCGGCGCTCGGTCAGCGGCGACCTCACCAGCGCGTTCAACTTCGGCGTCAGCCCGGTCGCCTTCCCGGCCAACCTGCCGAACACCGCCGCGCTGGTCACCGCCGCGAACAACGAGGAGAAGCTGCCCGCGCCGACGGTGCCCACCGCGGGTGCGCTGCCCGCCCAGGAGTCCGGGGACCGGCCCGCGCAGGCGCTCGGCTACGTCTTCGACACCACCTCCTGGACCGACACCGCGACCGGCCGGATCTGGTTCAAGACGGTCTCCGGCGGCCCGCTCGCCGGCGCCTTCACCGCCTACACCGTCAACGACCGGACCTACGCCGCCTGGCCCTACACCTGCGCGGCCGGCGGCTCCATCTCCGACTACTTCTCCGCCAAGACCTATGGCGGGGGCGCCTACGACATCGACCTGCACGGCCCCGACGGCTACCTGCGCGGCTTCCAGGGCAATGTGCTGACCTGGTCGAACAGCGGCAAGGCGCACCCCGAGGCGGCCGTGGTGGACGGGAAGGACGGCGCCACCCTGACCCTGACGCTGACCAACGCGGGCTCCGTCGCCGCGGTCTTCACCATCAACGCCAACGCCGCCTACCTGGCCGCCGGCGGCTCCGCGACGCAGGTGACCGTCGCGGCGGGCGGCTCGGCGACCCGCACCCTGAACGCCACCGCGGCGGGCCGCTACGACTACACGGTCACCGCCAACACCGGCGACGGCTTCGCCCGCCGCTTCGCCGGTCGCCTGTACGCGCAGTAGTCGCCGCCCCGCGGTCGATCACCGCCCGTGAGCCGGCCGGGACTTCGCCCCCGGCCGGCCCACGGTTCGCCCATCTTCCCTGTTGAAGAGGGGTTTGCGTGACAACCTGTTCGTCTAAAGTACTCAGGTCAGATCGCGACACCAGGTGACCTGCGAAGGAAAACGGATATGCCGACTGAGACGTTCGAGTTTCAGGTGGAAGCACGCCAGCTTCTGCAGATGATGATCCACTCGATCTACTCGAACAAGGACGTGTTCCTGCGTGAACTCGTCTCCAACTCCTCCGACGCGCTCGACAAGCTGCGGTTGGAGGCCCTGCGGGACGGCGCGCTCGACGCGGACGTGTCCGATCTGCACATCGAGATCGAGGCCGACAAGCAGGACCGGACGCTGACCGTGCGGGACAACGGCATCGGCATGTCGCACGATGAGGTGGTCCAGCTCATCGGCACGATCGCCAACTCCGGTACCGCGAAGTTCCTCAAGGAGCTCAAGGAGGCCGAGAACGCCGCCACCGCCGAGGGCCTGATCGGGCAGTTCGGCGTCGGCTTCTACTCCAGCTTCATGGTGGCCGACGAGGTCACGCTGGTGACCCGGCGCGCGGGCGAGGGCCAGGGCACCCGCTGGTCGTCGACCGGCGAGGGCACCTACACCGTCGAGACCGTCGAGGACGCCCCGCAGGGCACCTCGGTCACCCTGCGGCTCAAGCCGGAGGACACCGAGGACAAGCTCTACGACTACACCTCGCCGTGGAAGATCCGCGAACTCGTCAAGCGCTACTCGGACTTCATCACCTGGCCGATCCGGATGGCCGTGGAGCCGGTGGCGCCCGCCGCCGCCGCCGACGCGGACAGGGACGAGGCGACCGACGAGGCGCAGGCCCCGAGCGAGCCCGAGACGCTGAACTCGATGAAGGCCCTGTGGGCGCGCTCGCGCGACGAGGTCACCGACGACGAGTACCACGAGCTGTACAAGCACATCAGCCACGACTGGAACGACCCGCTGGAGGTCATCCGGCTCCAGGCCGAGGGCACCTTCGAGTACCAGGCGCTGCTGTTCATCCCGGCGCACGCGCCGCAGGACCTGTTCATGCAGGGCTACCAGCGCGGCATCCAGCTCTATGTGAAGCGTGTCTTCATCATGGACGACTGCGAGGCGCTGATGCCGCCCTACCTGCGCTTCGTCAAGGGCGTGGTGGACGCGCAGGACCTGTCGCTCAACGTCTCGCGCGAGATCCTGCAGCAGGACCGGCAGATCCAGCTGATGCACCGCCGCCTGGCGAAGAAGGTGCTCTCCACGGTCAAGGACCTGATGTCCGCGCACCCCGAGCGCTACGCCACCTTCTGGCAGGAGTTCGGCCGGGTCGTCAAGGAGGGGCTGCTCAGCGACTTCGACAACCGTGACGCGATCCTTGGCGTCTCCTCCTTCGCCACCACGCACGTCGCCGCCGGTGAGGACGGCAAGGAGCAGCCGACCACGCTGGCGCAGTACGTCGAGCGGATGAAGGAGGGGCAGGAGCACATCTTCTACCTCACCGGCGAGTCCCGGCAGGCCATCGAGAACTCCCCGCACATGGAGGCGTTCCGGGCCAAGGGCATCGAGGTGCTGCTGCTCACCGACCCGGTCGACGAGGTCTGGGTCGACGCGGTGCCCGCCTTCGACGGCAAGCAGTTCCGCTCGGTGGCCAAGGGTGAGGTCGACCTCGGCACCGAGGAGGAGAAGAAGGAGGCCGAGACCGAGCGCGGCAAGCAGCAGGAGGAGTACGCGGGCCTGCTCTCCTGGATGTCGCAGCAGCTGGGCGACACGGTCAAGGAGGTGCGGCTCTCCTCGCGCCTGACCGTCTCGCCCGCCTGCATCGTCTCGGACGCGGGGGACGTGACGCCGGCGCTGGCGAACATGTACCGCGCGATGGGGCAGCCGCTTCCCGAGACCAAGCGCATCCTCGAACTCAACCCGACGCACGCGCTGGTCAGCGGCCTGAACCGGGCGCACACCGGTCGCGCGGAGGGGGCCGAGGACGCCGCTCTGGCCGAGGCGGCCGAACTCGTCTACGGCATGGCCCTGCTGGCCGAGGGCGGCGAGCTGAGCGACCCGTCGCGGTTCGTCAAGCTGATGGCCGACCGCCTGGAGCGCACGCTCTAGTCGCACGGCCGACGTCGGGCGTCGGATGTGGGCCACGGTTGCGCGAGGGCGCGGCCGTGGCCCACGCGCGTTCCCGCTGCGTCGGCCCCGGTGTCGGCCCCGGCCGCTCAGACCCAGTCGCGGCGCTTGAAGGTCACGTAGAGCAGCACCGAGAGCACGATCATGATCAGGGTGGAGGCCCAGAAGCCGGCCTGGGTGCCGAAGCCCGGGTAGGGCACGTTCTGGCCGTAGAAGCCGGTGACGGCGGTGGGCACGGCGATGATCGCGGCCCAGCTGGTGACCTTCTTCATGATCATGTTCATCCGGTTGCCCTGCACGGTCAGGTTGGTCTCCATCACCGTGGTGACCAGGTCGCGCAGGGACTCGGTCCACTCGGTGGCGCGCAGCACGTGGTCGTAGACGTCCTGGTAGTACGGCATCAGCTGGTCGTTGACCACATGGACGTCGCGGCGCAGCAGCGAGTTGACCACCTCGCGCATCGGCAGCACCACGCGGCGCAGCTTGACCAGGCTCTTGCGCAGCTCGTAGGAGGTGCGCTGGACCTCCTGGATCTGCTCGGCGCCGTCCTCGAAGAGGAGGTCCTCCAGGTTCTCGATCCGCTCGTCCAGCGCCTGGACGGCCTTGAAGTGGCTGTCGACCAGGTAGTCGAGCAGCCCGTGCACCAGGAAGCCCACCCCGTGTTCGGCCAGGTCCGGGGCGTTGTCCCAGCGCTCGACGACGTGGTCCATGTCGCAGTGCCGGCCCTTGCGGATGGTGATCAGGGCGTTGGGGGTGATGAAGGCGGCGACCTCGCCGACGCTGAAGGCGGCGGTGTCGGGGTCCAGGCTGACCGCGTAGGCGGAGAGGAAGAGGTGGGTGCGGTACCGGTCGAGCTTGGGGCGCTGGTGCTCGTTGCGGGCGTCCTCGACGGCGAGGGCGTGCAGGCCGAACTCCTCGATGATCGTGTCGAAGTCGGCGGATTCCGGGTCGTGTACGTCCAGCCAGACCGTGGAGTCGGGGTCCCCTATGTAGTCGGAGATCTCCTCGGCGGGAAAGTCCTCCAGTTTCAGGGTGCCGTTGCGGTACAGCCGGGTGCGCATCATGGCGGACACCCTAGCCCGGCTGCCGACACCGCCCACATCGGCATCGGGGGAAGGGACTTGCGGTGCGATTCGTGTTACGAACTGATGATCCATAAGATGCGCCCTGTGACGATCACCAAACGACGATGGCCGGCCCGTCCGGCCGCCCTGCTGACAGCCCTGCTGACGGTGGCCTTCTCGGTGCTGGGCGGCGATCTGCCCGCACAGGCCGACGACCCGACGCCCGCCACCAGTGCGCCGACCACCACCGAAGCACCCAAGGTCGACCTGATCCTCGACGTCAGCGGCTCCATGGCGACCGCCGACATCGAGGGCAGGAGCCGGATCTCGGTGGCCCAGCAGTCCATCGACGAGGTGATCGACGCACTGCCGCCCGAGGCCGAGTTCGGCATCCGCACCCTGGGCGCCACCTACCCGGTGAGCGACAAGACGGACGGCTGCAAGGACACCAAGGTCCTCTACCCGGTCGGGAAGACCGACAAGGTCGAGGCCAAGACCGCCGTCGCCACTCTGCGCCCCACCGGCTGGACCCCGATCGGCCTGGCCCTGCAGGGCGCGGCCCAGGACCTGGGCACCGGGCAGGCCACCCGCCGCGTGGTGCTGATCACCGACGGCGAGGACGACTGCGCCCCGCCGGACCCGTGCGACGTGGCCCGCCAGCTGGCCGCCCAGGGCACCCACCTGGTGGTGGACACGCTGGGCCTGGCCCATGACGACCAGGTCCGCCAGCAACTGCTCTGCATCGCCAACGCCACCGGCGGCACCTACACCGACGTGCACACCCAGCAGCAGCTCAGCCAGCGGGTGCAGCAGTTGGTCAAGAAGTCGGACACCAGCTACCGGGCGACGCCCGCCGAGATCACGGGCTCCGACAGCTGCGCCGGCGCGCCGCTGCTCACCCCCGGCGTCTACGCCGACCGCGAGAAGTTCTCCGAGCACCGCTACTACCGGGTCTCGGTCAAGCCGGGCCAGGAGCTGCGCGCCTCGGTGAGCGTCACCCCCGACCGTGCGGTGGCACGCGACTACGGCGTGCTGTTGCAGGCCGCCGACGCCTCCGGGCAGGAGCTGGTGCGCGGTTCGGACGCGGGCAGCGGGCGTACCGACGTGGCCTCCACCGGGGTGCGCTGGTCCGCCGCCGACTCGCCTTCGGCCGGCGCCACCGCGACGCCGACCGGTGCGGTGAGCGGGACGGCGGCGGACGGGACCGTGAGCCAGATCGTCTGCCTGACGGTCAGCAACTCCTTTGCCGGGCAGCCGGGTGTGCAGACCGATCCCGGTCTGCCGGTCGAGCTGACGGTGGACGTCGTCAAGGCCTCGCCCGCACCGGCCGGCCCGGCGCTGGGCCTGGGCCGGGGCTGGATCATGCTGCTGGTGCTCACCGGAGCCGGGCTGGTCACCGGCCTGCTCTGGGGCTGGATCGCCCGGTGGCGGATCTCTGTCTGGCGGGAGAACTGACGATGCGTGGCACCCCTTTGACCGTCCTGTCCGTCGGCGCGGCAGCCCTGGCGCTCGGCGTGCTCGGCGCACCCGCGGCCCAGGCGGCCTCGCCCTCGGCGCAGCCCTCCTCCTCCTCCTCCTCCTCCTCGGCGAGCGGCGCGGCGCCGGTGACCACCTCCGGCACTTCCTTCCTGACCGCCACCACGCTGGCCCCGGGGCAGTCGGCCCAGGTCGCCGCCTCCACCGGCGACTACCTGTACTGGGCGTTCGCCGCCTCGGCCGGCCAGACCGACACCGTCAAGGTCGACGTCACCCTGCCGCCGTCCGCCCAGCGGCACGGCACGCAGACCTGGACGGTGGACGTCTTCGACGGCCTGCGCCGCCGCCAGGCCTGCACCGCCGGCCCGCAGAGCGGCACCGCCGACCAGAACACCGGCGCGGTCTCGATGAGCTGCACCCTGCGGCAGATCCGCTCCTGGGCCGAGCCCTGGTCGGGCGACCCGCTGCCGGGCACCTACTACGTCCGGCTCTCCGTCACCGACGTGCAGCAGCCTGACCTCGGGCTGGCCGCGCAGGTGAACCTCCAGGTCGGCTCGGCGGGCGGGGCCGACGACGCCCAGCCCGAAGGCGGCGACCTGAAGGCACCGCTGGTGCCGCCGGTCAACCCCGGCGCGACCGCCGCCCCCGGCGCCGTGAGCGCACCGAGCCCGACACCCGCGGCCACCGCCGCCGCCACGCCCGGCGGCGCCCTGGTCGCGGCGCCCACCGCACCGAAGAGTCACTGGTACTCCGGACTCTTCTCCGGCTGGAACACCCGCTGGTTCTGGACCCTGGGCGGCGCCGCCCTCGCCTCCCTGGCCGGCGTCGGCGGCTACACCCTCACCCGCCACCCCCGCGGCCGCCGCCCCTGGCCGCCGCGCCCGCCCCGCTCCCAGGGCGACTTCTCCTGATCTGCCCCGCCCCCACCCCCGGGCCCGGCGCGCCACGGCGCACCGGGGCCGGGGGTTTTGCGTGGGCGGGGTCGTCGTGGGCGGGGTCTTTCGTGGGCGGGGTCGTCGTGGGCGGGGTCAGAGCTCCGTGGTGTCCAGCTCCAGCTCGAAGGGCGCCGGTAGCAGCACCGGTGTGCCGAAGGGGTGCGGGCCCTCGGCGTGCGTGTAGCCGAGCCGCCCGCCCGGCTGCGAGTACAGGGTGCAGGTCCGCTCCTGGCGGTCCACCAGCAGGTAGAGCGGCGGCCGATCTGTTCGCGGATCAGGTCGGCGGCGTTCTCGTGCGCCCAGGACGGCGAGTTGAGGGTGATGGCTCCCTCGATGATCTCGGCGCGGTCTGCGGCGATGTGCTGGATGGCGTACTTGAGGGTGCGTTCGGAGTCGGTGACGCTGCTGTAGTCCTGGGGGAGGGTCACGCGAGCCCACCGTAGTGGAACGTGGTGTCCGATTGCCGCCAGGAGTGTTGGCGGTCGTGGGCGAGGCGCCGGGCAGCGGTGCGGATCAGTCGGGAACGATCATTTGTGGTCGGAACCGATTGCCAACCGACTTGCGCGGCGGGTTCCGGGCTTCCGCTGGCGGAAAAGTATCTTGCCCACCCGTCACGCCCGGTGAAAGTTTTGCCACGATCGGTAATGATCGTGGGCGTCGGTTCCGCGACGCCACTGACCTATGAGGCGACAGGGTTGACGGAGAATCAGCATCTGGCGAAGGTCTACAGCGACCGCGCTTACCTGCACACCACCACCGTGCGGCACCAGGGCAGCACGGTGGCGTTCGCGATGGACGAGCGGCGGCGGATCGTCTACACGGTCCTGGACCTGTCGCAGCACGACGAGGCGCGCGGGGAGGCGGACGCGGCCTACTGGTCGGAGAATCCGCTGCCGTTGCGGTTCCCGGGCGAGCTGGCCCGGGTGGGTTATGCGGTGGCGGGTGCGGTGCGGCTTCCCTCGGTCAAGCGCGGTGGGCGCATCGAGGCGGACGCGGCGGAACGGCTGGAGGAGGACGAGCTCGACCCGTTCCTGTCCAGCACGGCGCGGCTGGGCGCGGCCGCGCCGTTCCAGGTGGTCTCCGACGGCACCCACGTGTACGTGCTGCGCCAGTCGATCCGTGCCGATGACGCGGACGCGGTCTTCCGGCTGGCCGACGGCACCGGATCGTCGGGCGATGCGGCGCGCACCGACTACCTCACCCGTGGCGGCGGGGGCAGGGCCGCGGTGGTCGACGCGACCCTGCTGTGCGACCGGTTCGTGCTGGTCGGCGGTGAGTTGAAGCCGGTGCTGGAGGTCCGCTACCGGCGCAGCCGGCACAAGGGCCGCCCGGACTCCGCGAAGGACAGCCTGGGCACCCGGGACATGGAGGGGCGGGCCTTCCACGAGCCGACCCAGGAACTGTCCTTCGTCCGCAGCCTCTCCGGCGGCCGGTTCACCGCCCTGCTGGTGCCCACCGCCGTGCAGGGCCGCGAGCGCTGGCAGTTCTTCGCGCACAACGACGCCACCGGCCGCATCGACGGCTTCAGCGTGGAGCGCAGCCGCGACGGGCTCTTCAACACCCAGGGCTCGCAGGCCTGGACCAGCCCGGACGAGCGCTACCGCGACGCCGTCTACGAATCCGCGCCCGGTACCTGCCCGTTCACCGGCCGGCCGCTGGTGCCGGTGGTGAGCGAGAGCGGCCATGCCGAGACGGCGCTGCGCTTCGACGGCGTCGACGACGTGGCCGAGCTGTCGGGCTCCGCCCTCCAACTGGCCGATTCCGACTTCACGGTGGAGTTCTGGGCCCGGCGCACCGCGACCGGCGGCCGGGAGGACTTCCTGGTCGGCCACGGTGCCGCCGCCGGCGCCAGGCTGCGCAGCCTGCACATCGGCTTCCGCTCGGACGACACCTTCGCCTTCGCCTTCTACGCCGATGACCTGAACGTCGCCCAGCGCACCACCGACACCGACTGGCACCACTGGGCATGTGTCTTCGTCCGCGAGACCCGCCAGCAGATCGTCTACCGCGACGGCGTCGAAGTCGGCCGCCGCACCACCGACATGCCCTATGCCGGCCTCGGCCCGCTGACCCTCGGGCGCGCGCTCGGCTCGTTCGGCCGCGCCGAGTTGGACGAGGTCCGGATCTGGAACCGTCCCCGCAGCGGTGCGGAGATCGCCGTCGACCGCGGCCGCCGCCTGATCGGCAACGAGCCCGGGCTGGCCGTCTACTACCGCTTCGACGAGGGCTCCGGCGACACGCTGTTCGACCAGACGGACAACGCCCGCAACGCCACCCTGCGCGGGGGACCGGCCTGGATCACCTCCCAGGCCCCGATCGGGGAGAACCCCGGGGTGCGCCGTGACAGCTTCGCCTTCACCGGCCGTCGCGTGGTCTCCGGCCTGTCCGCCGTGCTGCACCACCAGCAGGAGGCCGCACCGGCCGGGTACGACGGCGCGGCCAAGCCCGTCAAGCGCCAGGCCCGGGTGCTGCTCGCCTGCGCCACCAGCGGCCCCGACCCGGTGACCGGCAAGGCCACCGACGACGCCTACCTCGCCACCCTCGACCTGGGCGTCGGACGGGACGGCCGACTGGCCGAGATCCCGGACCAGTTGCCGCTACCGGTGCTCGCCGCCCCTGAGTCGAGCGGCACCGTGGACGCGGTCGGCGACCTGGACGCCCAGGTGGCCCAGCTGGTCCAGGACGTCGCGACCACAGAGGCGGAGATCGCCCGCCTGCAGCAGGAGACCGTCGAGATCCCGGAGTTGGAGCGCCGGCGCGCCGCCCTGGTCGCCGGCCGGGACGACGATGTCACCCTGTGGCGCTACCGGCTGCGCTTCAAACTGCCCAAGGACGGCAAGGACCAGTACCTCGCGGTGGAGAGTGACCGCAGGGACGCGAAGGCCCCGCTGGTGCGCACCACCAACCGGACGGCCGCCTCCACGCTGTGGACCTTCGAGCCCACCGGAACCAGCCTCAACGGCATCACCTGCTACTTCCTGCGCAACGTCAACTCCGGCCAGGACATGAACGTCTACGGCGGTAAGACGGACAACGACACCCCGGTGATCCAGTACCACCGCGAGGCCGACAACGACGCCACCCACTTCGCGCTGGACAACTGGAACGGCCGTAGCCTGGTGGTTCGCCGCAGCGGCAAGGTGGTCTGCGCCCGGGACGGCCAGGGTGACCGCATCGTGCAGTACGACTACTGGACGGTGAACGCTTCAGGCGAGGGCATCGTCGTCCTGGAACGCGATGGCGCCTCCAGCAGGCAGGGAAGCGGTGCCGACCAGCGGAGCCAGCAGATCCTGGAGATCGACAACCAACTGCTCACCCTCTCCACCAAGCAGGAGGCACTCGGCCGCTACCGCCGCGACCTGCCGGCCCGCCAGGCCCAGTTGGCCGCCAAGCGCGAGGAGCTGGGCCGGCTCACCGGCGGGGTGCGCGGCTCCGACGACATCGCCCTGCCGATGCCGCAGCTCGCCGTGGACCGCACCGGCCTCAGCAGCTCCGGCGCGCTGCTCGCCTTCGCCCGCGGCACCGACCGGCCGTTCCTGCTGGACAGCGCCACCGGCAGCGTGGTGCTCTACTTCCGCGGTGCCAACGGTCAGTTCTTCGCCGGCTACTACGACACCCAGGTGCTGCGCTCCAGCCGGCAACTGGCCGCCGGCGGCAAGGCGGTGGCCTTCACCGCCCGTGACGCGGGCATCGAGCTGGCGACGGCCGAGATCGGCATCGAGACCGGGGACAACCCCGCGCAGGTCAAGCTGACCATCCGTCAGGGCGGGCAGCTGGAGCAGTGGTCCCACCTGCCGCGCCGGGCCGAGGACTTCGCCGCCGTGGTCAACGGCGCCGCCGAGCAGCCCGTGCCGATCGGCACCGTGCTGCGGATCGACGGCGACACCGTGCAGTTCACCGAGGGCACCCTCGCCCCGCTCGCCGGCCCGGGCTTCGTCACCGTCGGCGGCCACGGCTTCCGCTTCGAGGGCAGCCACCCCTCGAGTGCCAAGTCGCTACGCCTGGGCGCGGGTGCGGACCTGACCCTGCTGAAGCCGGGCATGAGCGTGCAACGCGTGCGCTACGACCAGCGCTGGGCCACCTCCTCCGAGCCCGGCGTGACGCTGTCGGCCGGTTCCCGGCTGGTCACGGTCGATCCCGGCGGCCTGGCCGAGATCCCCGTCGGCATCGCGGACGGCCTGCTGCGCGGCCACGGCGGCCGCTGGCGCGCCGACATGCCGGGCCGCGCCTACGCCTTCGACGGCCAGGGACGGTTCCTGGCCCTGCCCGCCGAGCAGTTGCCGCGGGTCGCCACCCCCGGGGACCTCACCGTGGAGGCCTGGGTCAACCCCGAGCGGGTCGAAGGCCCGGTGCGGCTGGTGCACGCCAACGCGGGCGACAGCCCGTACGGCCTGGGCCTGCTCGGCAGCCCCGCCGCCAGCGCGCTGGCCTACGACGGGGTGAGCGCCGTCGCCGCGGTGCCCGGCGCCTTCGGCTTCGGCGAGGGCGACTTCAGCATCGAGTTCTGGGCCCGCCGCACCGCCGTCGACGACCGCAACCACTACGTGCTCGGCCACAGCGGCGACCAGGGCCGCGACAGCGAGACCCTGCACATCGGCTTCCGCTCGAACGGCAAGTTCACCTTCGCCTTCTACAGCGACGACCTGGACACCACCCAGCGCTTCGGCGACACCCAGTGGCACCACTGGGCCTGCGTCTTCGAGCGCGGAACCAGCCAGCAGGTGATCTACCGCGACGGGCAGGAGATCGCCCGCCGCACCGCCAAGGCCCCCTACCGGGGCCAGGGCAAGCTCTCCCTGGCCCAGGTGCCCTGCTGGCCGCGCGAGTTCGCCTCCGTCCAGGTCGACGAGGTCCGGCTCTGGTCCACCGCGCGCGGCGGCGACGACGTGCGCGCCGCCATGAAGCGCCGGCTGACCGGTGCCGAGGCCGGGCTGCTCGGCTACTGGGTCCACTCCGCCCCGGCCCCCGGCGCCCAGCCCGTGCTGAGCGACCGCTCGGCCAACAAGCGGCACGCCGAACTGCGCGGCAAGCCGGGCCCGGTGGCCGCGGTGTCGCCGATCGAGGGCGGCCGCTACTGGGCGGTGGCAACCGTGGGGGAGCGGCGGGTGGTCAGCCGGGAGACCTTCCCGCTGCGCGAGTGGAGTCACTTCGCCGCGGCCTACCAGCAGTCCTGGGCCGTCCGGTTGGACGCCGGGGCCTACCTGGAGGTCGCCGACGACGACGCCCTGGACATCGCCGACGACCTGACGCTGGAGGTCTACGCCCGGCTCGACCGGCTCGGCGAGACCCAGGGCCTGCTCTCCAAGGGCCGGACGGCCGACGGCGCGGGCGGCAGCGTTCCGTACCGGCTGGCCGTCCTGCCGGACGGCCGCCTGGAGTTCGCCTTCGAGGAGCCCGAGGGCCGCGCCGTGCGCTTCACCTCCACCGAGGGCGTCAAGGCCGGCACCTTCCACCGGATCGCGGTGGTCCGCAAGAGCGGACGCTCGATGCAGGAGCAGAAGGGCACCCGCCAGATCACCGCCGCCGGGGCCGACGGCAAGCCGGTCACCCAGAGCGTGGAGCTGGTCGAGTCGGTCGCCGTCCGCGAGTGGCAGGACATCCGCTTCCACCTCGACGGCCGGGAGATCGGCACCGCCCGCTACGAGGGCCCCGGCCCGCGCGGCAACGACGCGCCGCTCGAACTCGGCCGCGCCCGCGAGGGCTCCCTGGTGCAGCAACTGACCGGTGTGCTCGCCGAGGTGCGGATCTGGGGCGCCGCCCGCGACGCCGCCCAGCTCGGCACCGCCGTCACCGCCCGCGACCGGGGCCTGACCGCGCGCTGGCGCTTCGAGGAGAACGCCGGCAGCACGGCCGCCGACGCCACCGGCTCGCACCCCGCCAAGCTGCGCGGCGCCCGCTGGGTGCGCAACCCCGACCCGCGCGGCAGCGTCTTCCGCCTCTACCGCAACGGCGTCGCGATCGCCTGCGACCCGGCCGACGCCCCGGGCACCCCCGACAGCGCCGCCCTCGCCGACCCGGGCGACGCCCAGCTCACCCTGGGCGCGGTGCTCAAGGGTGGCAAGGCCGCCGAGTCCTTCAACGGCGTCCTGGAGGAGGTGCGGATCTGGCGCACCGCCCGCACCCACGAGCAACTGCTGGACAACCTCTTCACCCGGCTCAAGGGCGAGAAGGAGGACCTGATCGCCTACTGGCCCTTCGACCGCGACTCCACCGAGCCCGACGTCGCCCAGGTCCGCGACGACGGACTGCGCGGCAACCACCTGCGCCTGGGCCCGGAGGCGACCCGCCCGCGCACCGTCCTGTCCAGCGCGCCGGTCTCCACCGACACCGCCCAGGTCCGCTCGGCCCTGGCCGGCATGCGCACCCCTTTCCACGAGACCATCGCCGCGGCCCCGGCGGTCGCCGAGTACGCCGACATGCAGTACGGCGCCCGCGGCGAGGCGTTCGGCGTCCTCAAGCGCGCCTACAGCTACCTGCGTGACGGGCGCTGGCACCTGGTCACCGGCTACAAGGTCGGCGAGCTGGTCAGCGAGTGGGTCAGCCAGATCCAGTTCGACCCGCAGCTCGTCGGCTACGTGGAGGGCGCCCCGCCCGTCCCCTCGGAGAACCTCACCGCCGGACTCACCGACCCGGCCGGCGACACCTTCGAAGGCGCCTCCACCGTCCAACTCACCGAGGCCGAGCAGGTGGTGCGCTCGCTCTCCTCGGCCAAGGAGCGCAGCGTGGACGCCGCCTTCGGCTTCGCGCTCTCCAACGAGGTCGACGTCGACGTCTGGATGATCACCGCCCCGCTCGGCTTCGGCATCGCCAAGGCCATCGCCAAGGGCGGTGTCTCCGCGAGCGTGCGCGGCAACCTGGAGTTCTCCAACAGCTGGGCCGAGGAGACCTCCGTCTCCCAGGGCGAGAACACCGCCCGCACCACCAAGGTCTCCCTCACCGGCCACTGGGAGGACCCGGGCCGACTCCTCAACCCCGCCACCGGACGCCGCTACGTCCCGGCCAACACCGGCTTCGCCGTCGTGCAGTCGCAGACCGCCGACGTCTTCGCGCTGCGCCTGGCGCACAGCGGAGCGCTCGTCGCCTACCGCATCCAGCCCAACCCGGACATCCCCAAGGACTGGAACGTCATCCCGTTCCCGATCAACCCCCGCTACACCAAGCAGGGCACCCTGGACGGCACCGTCGGCTTCGACCAGCGCGGCAAGGTCGCCGACCCCGACTACCAGGGCGCCCGCGACCGCGGCGAGTACAGCTACTTCAAGCCCCGCGAGGCGTACGCGCTCAAGCGCCGCATCCAGCGCGACCAGCAGCGCCTGCACAGCTACTACGACACCGTCTCCACCGAGACCCATGCCCCCGACCCCACCGCGCAGCGGGCCGGCCGGGTACTCGGCGGTGCGATCGGGACCGACGCCGCACCCGCCCAGCAGCGGGAGACCGCGGACAGCGCCACCGGCCAGGGCTTCTCCCGCCGCGACCTGGTCAACACCTACGTCTGGACGGCCGCCGGCGGGTTCTTCGCCGAGACCACCGAGACCACCGACGTGGTCAGCGAGACCACCTCGGGCTCGTACTCCCTGTCCGGCTCGGTCGCCACCTCGATCGGCACCTCCTTCCAGATCGCCGGCATCGGCATCGGCGCCCAGCTGGACGCCTCGGTCGGCGGCGGCATGACCGCCACCCGGGCCCGCGGCAAGGAGGCCACCCGCTCGTTCGGACTGAACGTCGAAGTCGCCCCCGCCACCAACCTCCAGCGCTACGACCAGGACCGCAAACCCGTCTTCGACCAGGACGGACAACCCGTCAAGGTCCCCGGCAAGGTCGACGCCTACCGCTTCCTCAGCTTCTACCTCGGGGAGGACAGCGAGCACTTCGACACCTTCTTCCACAAGGTCGTCGACCCGCAGTGGCTCGCCAACGGCAACGACCCCAACGCGGCCGCCCTGCGCCAGGCCCGCCAGGCCGACCGTAAGCCCCCGTGCTGGCGCGTGCTGCACCGCGTCACCTTCGTCAGCCGGGTGCTGCCCGACGTCCCGCCGGCCGGCGCGCCGCCGCTGGAGAAGGCCATGCGGCAGATCGACGTGGAGAGCAACTACGAACTCATCCGCCGCCTCGACCCGTACGTGAAGGGCGCCGCCACCAGCCTGCCCGAGCTGGCCGAGGCCACCCGCTCCGTCCTCGCCGCCCAACTGCCCGACCTGCTCCCGCACGCAGCCGACGTGACCGGCTTCCTCGCCCAGTACTACGGCGTGGACGCCTGACCACCCGGTGGGGCGGCGTCCGGGCACTCCACCCGCATGCCGCCCCACCGGCCCCGTGCCCGTGGGGCCGGGTTTTCTCGCCGAACTCCTGACGCTGACCAACTACGGTGACACCGACGTGGTGAACCCGACGATCTCGTTCCGGGTGCCGAACGGTGTCACCGTCTCGCCGCACAGCGGTGAGGTCACGCAGGACGGCACCACGGTCACCGCGTTCCTGCCCAACTACCAGAACACCATCGCGGCCGGTGCCGTCCAGGAGCTCACCGTCGGGTGCAACCTGCGGGGCGACGGCAGCACGCCGCCCGCATGGCTGCCCGACACCTTCACGGCCAACGGTGCCTCCATCGACTCGGCCCTCGGTCGTCCTGTACCAGCTGACGCCCACCACCGACTACGCCGTGCGGGTGCGGCCCTTCGACTTCTCCGACAACTTCTCGGACCGGTCCGCGCCGTTCACGGGGACCACCACCGCACCCGCCGACCACGGGGACTGGGACGTGCCCCGGGCCGTCGTCGTCAACTACCTCGACGACCCGATCCCGCGGTCCGGCATGTCGCCGCGATCGGCCGGCTCCTGCAGGACAACCCCGCGCTCAAGCTCTCCTACCCCCTGCCCGCCGACGGTGACCCCACCGGCGTGCTGGGCCTGACCGGGGAGAGCGTGCGGCTGCTGCAGCGCCTGGCGGCCGCCGGCATCCAGCCCGCCCTGATCAACGGCGCGCTGCTGGGGTTCGGGCAGGGTGCGCCCGCTGACGTCTTCGACGCCGTCAAGAACGCGCCGAACGGGATGTTCACCCAGTTCCAGGCCGTCTGGCCCGACTGGGACGGCGCCAAGGTATGGCGGCGGATCGGCGCCTGCCCCATGTTCGGTCGCACCTTCAGCGACAAGGTCTTCACGCTGGAGAACATGCGCCGGCTCGCCGCCTTCGCCACCGAGCGGAACATCGGCTGCCTGTCGGGCTGGACCGCCAACCGTGACGCCGAGCCGGGCGGCCAGGTCCGGGGCACCGGCGTCGACCAGCAGCCCTACGACTTCACCAAGATCATCGCCACCTACCGGAAGTGAACCTCGACCAAGCCCTACCGGGCACCTGACGCTGTCGGAAGGCCGGTCACCGCTCCTAACGACCCTGACGGCGTTTCAGGCGGGCGTGCGCGTCGGCCGCCTGGAAGGCTGGACGGAGCAGGTGCCCGGTAGGTGTCTTGTTCGGAGGTGGCGCACATGCAGGCGATCGTCAGAACGGCGCACGGCCAGGTACGGGGCCGGGCCCGGGACGGTGTGGCGGTCTTCCTCGGGATGCCGTACGCGGCGGCGCCGTTCGGCGCGAACCGTTTCGCCGCCCCGCAGCCGGTCCGGCCGTGGGACGGGGTCCGGGACGCCTTCGCGTTCGGGGCCACGCCGCCCAAGCCGCCCTATCCGAAGCCGATCGACGAACTGCTGCCCGACCCGCGGGTGGCGGGCGAGGAGTGTCTGAACCTCAACGTGTGGACCCCCGATCCGGGTGGGCCCGGGCTGCCGGTCATGGTGTGGATCCACGGCGGGGCGTTCATCGCGGGGGCCGCGAGTGAGCCGGTCTACGACGGCGCCGCGTTCGCCCGCGACGGCGTCGTCCTGGTCACCGTCGAGTACCGGCTGGGCGTCGAGGGCTTCGCCCAGCTGCCCGGCGCGCCCGGCAACCGCGGGCTGCTCGACCAGATCGCCGCCCTGCGCTGGGTGCAGGAGAACATCGCCTCCTTCGGCGGCGACCCCGGCAACGTCACGCTCTTCGGCCAGTCCGCCGGCGGCTCCAGCGTCGCCACCCTCCTCGCCCTCGACCTCGCGCGCACCGACGGCCTGTTCCACCGCGCCATCGCCCAGAGCGGGGCTGCCACCCTGGTCCACTCCGCCGAGGACGCCCGGCTCGTCACCCGTGAGCTCGCCGCGAGGCTCGGCATCGAGGCCACACGGGACGCCTTCGCCGCCGTCGACCCGCAACGCGTCATCCACGCCCAGGAAGCGGCCGCCGCCGAGGCCGGCCTGCCGCCCGACCCCGCCCGCTGGGGCCGGACCACCGCCGCCACCGGCACCCTCATCACCCCGGTCATCGACGGCGAGCTGATCACCCGTCACCCCCTGGACTCCCTGGCGGCCGGAGCCGGCGCGGACGTCGACCTGCTCACCGGCTGCACCAGCGAGGAGATGCGCCTGTTCCTCGTCCCCACCGGCATGGCCGCCAAGGCCACCGAAACGCTCGCCGCCCACCTGCTGACCGGCTTCGGCATCGACCCCGCCCTGCTCACCGCCTACCGCGACGCCGACCCGCGGCTGACGCTCGGCGACGCGCTGTGCGCCGTGGTCACCGACGGCTTCTACCGCTTGCCCGTCATCCGCCAGGCCGAACAGCACGCCGCCACCAGCCGACGCCCCACCCACCTGTACGAGTTCGCCTGGCGCAGCCCCGTCGCCGACGTCGGCGCCTGCCACGCCCTGGAACTCCCCTTCGTCTTCGACACCCTCGGCACCGGATTCCCCCTCGCCGGCCCGAACCTGCCCCAGCCGTTGGCCGACACCATGCACCGGGCCTGGGTCGACTTCGCCACCCACGGCGACCCCGGCTGGCCGCCCTTCGACCCCGCCACCCGGCTGGTGAAGGTCTTCGACGGAGCCGACAACCGGATCGCCACCGACCCGCACGGTGTGACCCGCCGCCTGTGGCACTGACCACTCGATGAGCCACCGCAGGACCGCAGGACCGCAGGACCGCAGGACCGCGACCGCCACCGCGGTTCGGTCGCGGAGCCGGCCGCGGGGAGCAGGTCCTGCCTGAGTGACCGTATGCGAACGGATGGGCCCATTGGTCAGCGCGCCTGGTACCGGCGCGCTGACCAATGGGCCCTGGGGCCTGTCGGCAGGTTCCGTTGCCGGCCGGGGGAGCGGTGGTCAGCGTCCCACGGCGTCGGATCGGGTCAGGTGATGGTCCAGTGCTGCAGGGCCGAGCCGGTACCGGCCTGCTGGGTCACCAGCGAGCCGTTGGCGGTGGAGGCGGTGGTGAGCAGCAGGCCGCTCTGCTGGTTGGCGATGGTGTAGCCGCCGTTGACGGTGTTCACCACCCAGCGCTGATTGCTGTTGCCGGTGCAGTTCCACTGGATCACCTGGGCGCCCGCGGTGAGGGAGCCGCCGTTGACGTCCATGCACAGGCCCGACTGACCGTTGGTGATCTGGTAGGAGCCGTCGGGTTGCTGGGTGAGGACCCAACTCTGGTTGGTGCCGCCGTTGGGGGTCCAGGTGATCAGCTGGGTGCCCGCGCCGGTGGAGTGGTTGGGGTCGTCCAGCGCCATGCCGGAGGCGGTCAGGGTGTGGGTTCCGTTGAGGGCGGGGGCGACCGACCAGGTGAAGGTGGCCGATCCGGTGGCGGTGCCGGAGGCGGCGGTCACGGTGACCGTGCTGGTTCCGGTGGTGGTGGGTGTGCCGGTGACCAGGCCCGAGGGGCTGATCGACAGGCCGGCCGGGAGGCCGCTCGCGCTGAAGCTGAGCGCGTTGCCCGCCGAGTCGGTGCCGGTCAGCTGGAGCGAGACCGCGGTGTTGTGCGCGGTGGCCTGGTTGCCGGGGTTGGCCACCGTGACGGTCTCGGCCGCCGGGCCGGTGGGGGTGAAGGTGAGGGTCTGCTCGTCGGGGGTGCGTCCGCCGCCGACCGTGCTGCCGGTGGTGTCGGTCCAGCTGCGGGTGGGGGTGGTCTCGGTGAGGCGGCTGTTGTCGGCGGAGAGGCCGAGGACCAGGCCGCTGTAGCGGTTGACCAGGCGGAAGCTGCCGGAGGCCGTGGCGCTGGGCACCAGGAACCACTGCTGGCCGACCGTGGGGCCGCCGGTGGGCGCCGCGGTGACGGTGGGCGCGGTGCCCCAGGCGCGCGCGGCGGTCTGGGTGGAGTTGACGCCGAGCAGCTGGCCGGTGGCGGTGTTGACGACCTGGTAGGAGCCGTCGCCGTCGGCCACGAAGTTCCAGGAGGTCAGTGCGGAGCCGGCGGCGGAGGCCAGCGAGGTGGTGGCGGAGCCGCCCTGGACCTGGGCCAGGATCCGGCCGGCGGCGCCGGCGATCTGGTAGGACTGCGCGGTGTTCACCGGCGGTGCGGCCGGGCTGGGGGAGTCGAGGGTGACGTTGGTGTACTCGCCGTTGGATCCGTTCGAGCAGGACCAGGCGCAGTAGGAGCGGAAGGTCTTGCCGACGATGGTGTTGTTCGTCCGGTTGGCGCTGTCCAGGAACCAGCGGTACCAGGAGGCGGTGTGGTAGCTGCCGCTGTCGCCGAGCAGGAACCACTTCTGGGTGGTCAGGTCAGTGGTGGCGTAGTACTGCTGGGGGGCGTTTCCGCTCTGGTCGACCGATTGGGGTTCGCCGATGTAGAGGCCCAGGTAGGCGTCGTAGGTGACGTCCATGACGAACAGCGGTGAGGTGGCGGGCATCTGGCCGGCCGCGAGCTGCTGTTCGGCCGTGCCGGTGTTGGCCGGGTTGTACTCGCCTCCGGGCGGCGTGTAGCCGGTGGGGTTGCTCGAGTCGACGGGCACCAGGTTGCTCTCCTGGCCGCCCTGACCGGGCTGGGACCAGGAGCCGTTGTACCACTTCTGCCAGGAGCTGGGAGCCATCTTGTCGGCGATCGGCGCGCGCGCCACGTGCTCGTAGAAGGCCTTCCAGCCGCCGCTCTTGTCGATGACGCGCGAGCCGTAGTAGAGGTAGAAGTAGCCGGAGGCGGTGTCGGTGTAGAGCCGCTGGTCGCCGTCGCCGTAGTAGTACGTCTGGCCGGGGAACTGCGTGGTGTCGCCGCGCTGGGTGCTGTACGGCGAGGTGATGGCGTGGTCCTTGATGGTCCAGGTGTGGCCCTGGTCGGTGGAGAGGGCGTAGTCGATGGCGTCGTAGTGCAGGCCGTCGTTGAACGGGGAGGGGGTGAACTCGTTGTGCACCAGGCCGTACCAGTTGCCGGTGTCGGGGTCGACCCAGGTGCCGACCAGGTCGCAGTAGTTCTTCTGGGCGTAGCTGGTGTTGCCCACCGAGTAGGTCGCGTTCTGGCCGGTGGGGCTGTTGTTGCAGCGCCAGGTGGTGTCGTTGTTCTTGTCGTTGGCGTTGGCGGGGTTGACCGCGTTGTCCAGGCCGCTGTCGGCGGTGGCGGAGTCGAAGTCGCCACCGGTGAAGAAGGTCCAGGAGCGGTTGTCGCTCGCGCCGTAGAGGGCGTCGGACTGCTGGTAGTGGAAGGTGCCGTCCTTGTCGACGTACGGCGTGGCAGGACTGTCGGTGATGTTGCCGAACGGCACGGGGGCGCTGACGTTGACGCTGTACCCGGTGGTAGACACGGTGCCGGCCGCGCCGGTGGGGACGGCTGCTGCCGGGGTGGCGGCCAGGCCGGCCAGGCTCAGGGCCGTGCTGGTGAGCAGCGCGACCAGGGCGCTGCGGGGTGGGTGGAACACGGAGTCTCCTTTACTGTGCCGAGGGCACAACCGCTGTGGGGGTTCGGTGGAGTCAGTGCCAGTCCACGACCAGCCAGCCGCGGTGCGGCAGGTCCTGGTCGAGGGTCAGCCCGCGCTGGTGCTCGGTGACGCGGGCCGAGATCGGTGGGGCGAGCGGGGCCAGCAGGGTGGCGTCCGGGCCCTGAGGGGCGTCCGGCCAGGCGATCCGCGGCCGGGCCGGGTCGGCGCTGCCGTTGGCGACGGCCAGCCGCCAGCCGTGCTCGGAGCGGGACAGGTGCGGGAGCAGGTGGGGACCGCCGCTCACCAGGGGCAGGGTGGGGTGGTCGCCTTCGAGGAAGCGGACCATGGCGTGCAGCAGTTGCCGGCCGTCGTCGTCGTAGGGCAGCAGCTGGGGCGCGGTCGCGGCCAGCACGGCGACCCGGCCGCCGGCCGCGTTGCGGTGGACGAACCTTCCCGGACCCCAGTGCTGCTGGTCCGGCGTCAGGATCGTGGTCCAGGTCTCGGCATCGGGTGAGATGGCGAACCTGGCCAGTGCGGGTTGGCCGTTGACGCTGAGGTACACGTCCTCGCGCACCGCGTACTCCAGCGCGTACGGGCCTCCTGGGCCCGTGCCCTCGCGGTCGACCACTTCGCACGCGCTGATCCCGAGCAGATCTCCGAAGCCGCGCCGGGTGAGGATCTCGGCGGCCGCGCCGTCCAGGAGCAGCCCGCCCGACAGTATCCGCTCGATCTCGAAGTCGCTGAGGGCCCAGGCGAGTTGGCCGAAGACTGCCGTCACGGGGGCCTCGCCCGCGGTGACCGGGACCCCGTAGCGCAGCAGGAGGTCGGCGGCGGGCCCGGCGTCGACGCTCAGTGCGGCGAGTTCACCGCCGGCCCTGGTGCGCACGTGTGCGGCGGCGTGCTGCGGCATCGGGAGTCCGACCCCGTGGGTGCTCGCCGTGCGCGGCTGCTGTCCGGCGACCCAGTCGAGGGCGGGGCGGGCGCGGCACAGCAGGTCGGCCACGCGTGGGAAGCGCAGGGCGCGGCCGGACTGCATCGGGTGGACGTTGAGGAACATGGCGTCGGAGCCCGCGAGTTGGGCGGCGACCAGCTCGGACCAGGTCTGGGTGTCGGACTTCGACCAGGCGGTGTGAGGCCAGTTCTCGATCTCGGGCTCGCTGGTCGCGTACTTCGGGCGCAGGGCGCGTTGGGCTTCCAGTGCCCAGAGCGAGAAGCTGAGTTCGCGCCCGGGTGCGTCGCCGTAGCGGGCGAAGTGCGGGCGGTGGGCGACCCTGCCGTTGATGCTCAGCGCCTTGAACAGGGCCGGCCAGTCGCGGCCCTCGACCGAGTGGACGCCGAGTTCGGAGCTCATCAGGCCGAGTTGGACGCGCCCGCCCGACTGCTCGCCGACCGCGGTCGCCACCTGCTCGGCCACCTCCAACTGGGCGGTGCGCCAGACTTGCTGGAGCACCGCCCGCCAGGGGTGGGGTGCGCCGGGGGCGGTGACGGCGGCCACGAGTTCCTCGCGGGTGACCGCTGTGCCCACGGCCGCCGCGAACCGCTCCAGCATCAGCGGTTCGAAGCCGCCGCCCCAGTGCAGTGGGGCGTGGTTGTGGTAGCGGAAGTCGTCCTCCAGCCAGAGCACCCGCAGGTCCAGGGTGGCGTACCGGGCGTAGTGGGCGGTCAGCCAGGCGCGCCAGCGCGGGCAGGCGAAGGAGGCCTGGGCGGTGGCGACCCGCCCCTGCGGGTCGACCAGCGGGGCGAAGCCGAGGGTGTCGGTGCGGCCGCGGTCGGCGTGGCCGACGGTGATCCAGGGGTTGAGACTGACCGCCAGGCCGGCCTCGCGCAGGATCGCTGTCGCGGTCGCCGCGGTCTCGAACAGTCGCTCCGCTGCCTCGCCGACGGGATGCCCGCCGTGGAGTTCCTCGGCGCCGAGCAGCAGCACCACCTCGCCGACCCCGGCCTCCACACAGAACTTGGCCAACTCGCCCGCTCGCTGGGCGGCTTCCGGCGTGGGGTGGAGCTGGAAGCGCAGGTGGTACCGGGCCGGCATGCGCGGGCTCCTCACTTGGTGCTGCCGGCGACCAGGCCGGAGCGCCAGAAGCGTTGCAGGGACAGGAAGAGAATGACCAGCGGGATCGCGGAGATCATGGCCGCGGTGATCACGATGTTGAAGGGGACGGCGCTGGGCCCGATGGCGCGTTGGGCCTGCCAGCCGACGATGCCGACGGTGACCGGCTGGAGGCGGTCGTTGGCCAGCATCAGCACCGGCAGCAGGTAGTTGGTCCAGATCGCGACGAACTGGAAGAGGAAGATGGTCACCAGCGCGGGGGACATCACCCGCAGCGCGATGGTGGCGAAGATCCGGAATTCGCCCGCGCCGTCGATCCGTCCGGCCTCGATGAGTTCGTCGGGGACCGAGGCCCCGGCGTAGATCCGGGCCAGGTAGACCCCGAACGGGCTGATCATGCTCGGCAGCAGCACCGCCCAGTAGGTGTTGACCAGATGGATTTCGGAGAACATCAGGTAGAGCGGGACGGCCAGCAGCGGCTGCGGGACCAGCACCGCCGCGAGCACCGAGTTGAAGGTGAACTCCCGCCCGCGGAACCGGTACTTGGCCAAGGTGTAGCCGGCCAGCGCGGAGACCAGGGTGCTGACGGCCGCGCCGCCGACGGCGTAGAGCGCGCTGTTGGCGAGCCACTGCCAGTAGATGCCGCCCTGCTGGGCGAAGACCTGGCGGACGTTGTCGAAGAGCGCGAAGCGGGCGAACCAGAAGCCGTTGCCGGTGAACAGGTCGGCGTTGGTCTTGGTCGAGGAGACCAGCAACCACCAGACCGGGGCCAGGAAGTAGACCGAGGCGATCAGCAGGACGCCGAGCACGAGCCAGCGCGAGAGCGGGGCCCGCCGGGAGCCGACGGGCTGGGGGGAGGTCGTCACAGGGCACCTCCACGGCGCTGGACCAGCTTGAGGAAGCCGAAGGAGAGCACGAAGGCGAGCAGCGCGAGGATCACGGACTCGGCGGCGGCGGCGTTGAAGTTGTTGGCGTTCACGGCGTCGTAGGCGGCGTAGATCGGGGTGTAGGTGCTGCTGAGATTGGGGGCGACGTTGTGCAGGATGGCCGGCTCGTTGTAGAGCTGGGCGGTGCCGATGATGGAGAAGACCGTGGTGAGCACCAGCGCCGGGCGCACCAGCGGCACCTTGATCCGCCAGGCGATGCCGAAGGCCGAGCAGCCGTCCATGGTGGCCGCCTCGCTCAGTTCGGCGGGGATCGCCTGGAGGGCGGAGTAGATGATCAGCATGTTGTAGCCGGTCCAGCCCCAGGTCAGCATGTTGCCGATGGTGGGGGCGAGCATGGCGTTCGAGGTCAGGTCCAGGTGCAGGCCCAGGTGGTGGGCGGCGGCGCTGATCGGGCTCAGCCCCGGGGCGACCAGGTAGGACCACATGATGGCGCCGACCACCCCGGGCAGCGCGTAGGGCAGGAAGAAGGCCAGCCGGAAGAACCGCTTGAAGAGCGTGGACCTGGCGTCCAGCAGCAGGGCCAGGCCGAGCGCGATCAGCAGCATCAGCGGCACCTGCACCAGGCCGATCAGCAGGACCCGCAGCAGCGAGCCGCGGAAGTCCGCATCGCCCAGCGCGGTGGCGTAGTTGGACAGCCCGGCGAAGACCTGGGTGGGTGCGCTCAGGCCGAGGCCGGAGCGGTGCATCCGGAACAGGCTCTGGTAGACCGTGTAGCCGATCGGGGCCAGGTAGAGGGCCGCGAACGGCACCAGGAACGGGGCGAGGAAGAGGGCGACGGGCCGTCCGCGACGACGGCTGCCGGTGCGGCGCGGGCCGGCGGGCGTGGTCCGGTCGGCGGCCCGCTCGCTCAGAGCGGTGGTCATGACGTGTACTGCCTTTCCGTGCTCGGAACCTGGGGCACTGACCGCGGCGCCGCACCGGAGGAGGGTGTGGCGCGGGTCGGTTGGTGGCGGATCAGCCGCCGGCGACGCTCAGGCCCTGCTGCTTCATTCCGGCCACCGTCTTGTTCTGCACGGTGGTGAGCATGTTCGGCAGCGTGGTGCCGCCGGTGCCGGCCTGGCCGAGCCCGTCACCGAGGTCGGTGGCGGTCTGGGTCATGGTCGGCCCCCACTGCCAGTCGGTGCCGATGTGGGCGCTCTCGCTCTTGAAGACGTCGTAGATGGTCTGGCCGCCGTAGAACGGGTCCGGCGCGGTGAGTGCGGGGTTGGACAGGCCGGCGGTGGCGGCCGGGTAGATGCCGGTGACCTTGATCAGGTTGCTGACGCTGTCGGCGTCGGTGCTCATCCAGGTGGCGAACTCGGTGGCCTCCTTGGCGTGGCCGCAGCCCTTGAGCACCGCGGTGGCCGAGCCGCCGTCGTTGCCGTAGACCGGGTTGGCGGCGTCCTGGACGGGCATCGGCGCCACCGCCCACTGGCCCGCGCCGGCCTTGACGCTGCTGGCGATGATCGGCGCGTCCCAGACCGCGTTGACGTCGGAGAGCACCTTGCCGTTCGCCATGTCGCTGTAGAGCGAGGGGTCGTAGCTCGGGTCGGTCTTCAACAGCTTCTTGTCCAGCAGGCCCTGCCAGTAGCCGGCCACCTTCTGGTTGGCAGCGCTGTCGACGCTCACCTGCCACTGGTCGCCGGCGGTGCCGAACCACCCGGCGCCGGCCTGCCAGGCCAGGCCCGCGTAGTTGTAGGCATCGTTGCCGAAGTCGCCGAGGTAGACGCTCGGGTCGGCGGCGTGCACCTTGGCCGCGTCGGCGGCGTAGTCGTCCCAGGTGGCCGGGGGAGTGGTGATGCCGTACTTGGCGAAGAGGTCCTTGCGGTACATCAGGGCCATCGGCGCGGTGTCCACCGGGATGCCGTAGCTCTGGCCGCCGATCGTGACCTGCCGCCAGGTCCAGTCGGCGAACTGGGCCTTGGCGGGCGTGGCGTACTTGGTGATGTCCGCCAGGGCGCCGGCGGCGGCGAAGCTGGGCAGTGTCTCGTATCCGACCTGGGCCAGGCAGGGGGCGTTGCCGGCCTTGGCGGCGGTGAGCATCTTGGTGTAGCCGCCCTTGGAGCCGGAAGCGGTCTTGTCGAAGCTGACCTGGATGTTCGGGTGGGTCCGGTTGAACAGGGCCACCGACTGGTCGTAACCCGGCGCCCAGCCCCAGAAGTCCAGCTTCACCACCCCGCCGGAGGAGCCGGCCGAGTCCTTCGTGCCGGCGCTCCCGGAGGAGCAACCGCTGACGACGGCTGCCACGGTGAGGACGGCGATCGTGGCGGTCAGGGAGTGGGAGCGTGCCTTCACGTGCGTCTCCTGGAGTTCATGGGGGTGCGTGGTGGGCGGGGGCCGTGGCGATCAGGGGGCTCTCTGGGGGGAGGAGCGCGGGGATCGAACAGAACCAGCCAGTGGTGAACAGAGCTGGACAGAAGCAAACAAGCCAAATTCGTTCGGCCATTGTTCGAACTAATCCCTGGTAAGTCAATAGGCTGGACTCGTACACACAAGAGGAGGTGTCGGTGAAGCAGGCGCTACGAGGCGTGGGCGTACGGGAGCTGGCCATGGCGCGCCCGACCGTCGCACGGGACCGGTCCGCGTCCCGACGGGCGAATCTGAGCATGGTGCTGCGGCTGCTGCGGGACGAGGGGGCGCGCTCCCGCGCCCGGATCGCCGAGGCCACCGGTCTGCCCAAGGCCACCGTCTCCCACCTGATCGCCGAGCTCCTGGACGGCGGCCTGGTCGGGGACGGCGGTGTCGAACGGGGCCGTGGCGCCGTGGGCCGGCCGGGCCAGCCGGTGGAGGTCGACGGACGCGCCGTGCACGGCCTGGGCGCCGAGATCAACGTGGACTACGTCGGCCTGCTCGCCCTCAACCTCCGCGGCGAGGTCACCTTCGAGCGGCGCCGGCAACTGGACGTGCGGGCCGCCGGCCCCGAGGCCACGCTCGACGCGGTGGCCTGCCTGACCGACGACGCGATGGCCGCCCTGCGCGACGCGGGTGGGCGCGTCGTCGGCCTCACCCTGGCCACGCCCGGAGCGGTGGACATGGACGCCGGCGTGGTCAAGTACGCCTCCAACATCGGCTGGCGGGATGTCCAGGCGCTGGCCGGGCTACGCCGGCGGCTCGGCCCCGGCGCGCCGCAACTGCACCTGGAGAACGACGCCAAGCTCGGCGCCCTGGCCGAATACGTGCTGGCCGGCGCCGACAACGTGCGCGACCTGGTCTACGTCACCGGCCAGACCGGCGTCGGCGTCGGCATCATCGCCGGCGGCCAACTCGTCCGCGGCACCGGCGGATACGCGGGCGAGGTGGGGCACCTGCGGCTGGTCCCCTCGGACGAACTCTGCGCCTGTGGGCGGCGCGGCTGCTGGGAGACCACGGTCGGGCGGGACGCACTGCTGCACCATGCCGCCGATCCCACCGACCCGGTCCGCGATCCGATGATCGACCTCGGACAGCGCCTGGCCGAACTGCGCAACCGCGCGCACGCCGGTGACCCGCGCACCGTGGCGGCGCTGCGCCGGATCGCCGACCACCTGGCGCCCGGACTGGCCCTGCTCGCGGACATCCTCAACCCCCGACTCCTCGTGCTGGGCGGCCACTTCGCCTACTTCGGCGAGCACCTGATCGACGCGGTCACCGCGCAGGTCCACGAGCTGGTGATGGCGCCGGACGCCGGTGGTTGCGAGATCGTCCTCTCCCAGCTCGGCCTGGCGGGTACCGCGCGAGGCGGCGCACTGCTCTCGCTGGACGCCGTCTACCAGGATCCGACAGCGGTGATGGCGGGCGCCCAGGGCCTGTCGGACACGCCCCGACCAAGCACTACCAGGGCGCAGGGGCAACCGGCGTGATGCATGCATCCAGGCTTGGATCCAGTGGGCCCGATAGATCCGAGCTCGCATCTATCGGGCCCGCCCGGCGGGGCCGTGGCCGGAGGGGCCGGGGCGGTGCGACGGCATGCGGCGTGCAACCCGTGATCGCACAGGTATCAACAGCTGCGAGCAAAAAACACCGAGAGGCGCTCCACGACCCTGTTGCATGATGAGCGAACATGCTTAAATCTGGTCGACATCGAGCATGAACAAGCAAATGATCATGAAGGAGTCGCTGTGACGCATGTCGATGCCGAGATCGCGAGTCAGCCCGAGTGCTGGAACCGGGCGGCTGAGAGCGCCCTGACACAGCGCGCCGTCCTTCCGCGGACCGGGGAGCGCGTCGCCGTCATCGGCTGCGGCACCTCGTGGTTCATGGCCCAGGCCTACGCGTCGCTGCGCGAGTCCGCCGGCCTCGGCGAGACCGATGCGTTCGCGGCCTCGGAGTTCCCGCTCGGCCGCTCCCGCGCCTACAACCGCGTGATCGCACTGACCCGCTCCGGGACCACGACCGAGGTGCTCGAACTGCTCGGCGCTCTGAGCGGATCGGTGCCCACCAGCGCCATCACCGCCGACCCGAACACCCCCGTGATGTCCGCCGCCGACCAGGTGGCGGTACTCGACTTCGCCGACGAGCAGTCGGTGGTCCAGACGCGCTTCGCCACCAGCGCCTTCACCTTCCTGCGCGCGGGGCTGGGCCTGCACAGCCGAGCGGTGGAGGCCGACGCCCGCACCGCACTGGCACAACCGCTGCCCGAAGGCCTCACCGACTGCGGCCAGTTCAGCTTCCTCGGCCGCGGCTGGACGGTGGGCCTGGCCAACGAGGCCGCGCTCAAGATGCGCGAGGCCGCGCTGGCCTGGACCGAGTCCTACCCCGCGATGGAGTACCGACACGGCCCGATCAGTATCGCCGCACCCGGGACCGCGACCTGGATGTTCGGCGAGGCACCGACCGGGCTCGCCGAGCAGGTGGGGGCCACCGGCGCCCGCTGGATCGGCGGCCGGCTGGACCCGCTGGCCGAGCTGGTGCGCGTCCACCGCCTGGCGGTGGCCCTGGCCGGTGCGCGGGGCCTGAACCCGGACGAGCCGCGCAACCTCACGCGCTCCGTCATCCTCGCCGGCTGACCACGGCCATGGCCCAGGTCATCGCCGTCGACGTCGGCGGCACCGGGATCAAGGCGGCGCTGCTGGACCGGGACGGCGCTGTGCGCGAGGAGTTCCGGCGCGGCACCGGGCGCGAGTGCGGTGCCGGCCTCGCTCGGGGACCGGGGGTGCCGTCCACGCGCGGGCCTGCGAGCCATGGATCGGAGAACAGCACGGATCCGAGGACCTACCTGGGCGAGGGGCGCCGGGCCATGGCGGATGCGGTCGCGCAGTTGCTCGTCACCGTGGTGGGCGTGCACTGAGCACAGCCCGGGAACGAGCGGGAAGGACCTGGGGCTGAGCGTCGACGTGCGCTGCGTGTGACTCACCCGGATCGGAGGAAGTCATGGCGATGACGGATGTGTTGGCTCGCGAGCGCCGGATGCTGATCCTTGAGTCGGCGCGGCGGCGCGGTGCTGTGCGGGTGGGGGAGCTGACCGATCGGTTCGAGGTGTCGGCCGTGACGATCCGCCGAGACCTCGACGCTCTGGCGTGTGCGGGAGTGATGAAGAAGGTGCACGGCGGCGCGGTCGCCGTGTCGGCGCCAGGCTTTGACGAGACCGGATTCGAGGCGCGGACCGGGCGCCAGGACGAGACCAAGCGGGCCATCGCGAAGGCGGCCGCGACTCTCGTGGAACCCGGTACGGCCGTCGCGATCTCGGCGGGTACGACGGCCCTCGCGGTAGCGAAGGAACTGCTGAACGTTCCTCGGCTCACCGTGCTGACCAACTCCCTGCCGGTGGCCGACCTGCTGCGCGCGGAGCGGGAGAAGAAGGGGGCCCGAGCCCCGGAGCTGCTTCTGACCGGTGGCTCACCGACACCGTCGTGCGCCCTGGCCGGCCCGGTGGCCGAGCGGACGATCAGGGCCCTCCACGTCGACCTGCTGATCCTCGGCGCGCACGGTGTCTCGGCGCGTGCCGGCCTGACCACCCCGGACCTGGCCGAGGCGCAGACCAATCGGGCGCTGATCGCCGCCGCCCGGCAGGTGGCCGTGGTGGCCGACCACTCCAAGTGGGAGATCGCGGGTCTGGCCCGGTTCGCGGACCTCGGCGACATCCACTGCTTCGTCACGGACAGCAAGCTGCCGGGTACCGCGCAGGCGATACTCAGGAAGAGGGTCGCCTCGCTGAAGCTCGTTACCGTGCGCGGCCGTTGAGACCGAGGACCGTGGACGCCGCAGCGGCCGAGGATGCGGCCTCTCACCTCAGTGACGATCCGCGGGCGAGCACGGCCTGCGACAGGCTGTTGACCAGTGCGCGGTTGCCGCAATCGCAGGTCGTGCGCCGGCCGGCCGCCGCGGCTCTCGGCGTGGGCGAGCTCCTCGGGGGCGTACAGGTGACGTAGGAGACGGCCGTGCCGCATGGTCTTGGCCAGGGTCCCGATCCGGAGTACGTCGATGCCCAGGTACAGCGGCACCCAGTGGCCGCCCGCCGGCGCTTCCTCCACTCACTGTCGACTCCCGACTCCGGGCGGGCCTGTCGGTGGGCGGTTCTAGGGTTGGTGTCATGCGATCGCTGATCAGTGCCATCCGGGCCCGCGAGGACGTCTGGGACTTCCTGCTGTGCGGGCCCGCGGACTTCGACCTTGACGCCGCCGACCACGTGGAGGAGGTGCGGCTGGCCTCCGGGGTGTCGTTGGAGGGATTCGCCGGGGACGGTGGTGGCGGAACCTACTTCTTCTGCGGTGAGGGAGGTGAGGAGCGGCCGGTGCTGTACGCCGACTCGGAGGGTGGCGCGGCCCTGCTGGCCATCGGGCTGCGGGAGTTGCTGGACGTGCTGTTCGTGGTGCCCTGGTGGGGTGACTGCCCGGGGCTGACGGTCGAGGAGAGTCGGCAGGCCGCCGATTCGTACCTGGCGGACGAGCCCGAGCTGTTCGCCGACCGGGCGGCGGCGGCTGCCGCGCTCGGCCTCGCCCTTCCCGAGGAGGCGGTGGTGCTGGCCCGGCTGCGTGAGCTGGCCGTCGGGCCGGGGCGCGACCATGTGCTGCTCAACGCGGTCGAGGGGACGGCCTATTCGGCGCTGATCGCGGAGCGGCCGTGAGCGGCACACTGTAGAGCAGGTGTCGGGCCGAGCCGGGCGCGGCGCACGGTGGGTCGCCCGAACGGGTCGTGGGTGGGGTTTCGGCTGCGCAAGCGGGCCGGGCGGGGGCATTCTGCTGTCATGGCTGAGCTTGGTGAGGACGTCCCCGGGTACCGGACGATCAGGATGACCGCGCTGGAGGCTCCCGTCGCGGTGCTGGCCGATGTGGAGGCCTGGCAGGCGAGGGACGGCTATCCCGACCTGGTGTCGGGTGGCGGCCCGGTCTTCGGGGTCGCCCGCGAGCAGGAGACGGGCGGCTGGAAGCTCCGTCGGCTCTTCTGCAACGACACGCCGCAGGGCGCCCGCGAGAGCATGTCCGCGACGTTCCGTCGGCTCGCCCAGGCGGCGGAGCGGGAGGGACGGAGCGCCGACCATGACGAGTGCATGGCGGCTGCGGTCAGGCTCGACTGGGAGAAGGTCGACGAGATGACCGTGCTCGGCGCCCGTTACCGGGTGGTGCGGGCCGAGCGGTTCATCCGCACCGGCCCCGACGGCCCCGAGCCCCCGCGGCCCAGCGACCCGGACCCCGCCGGGCTCGGCGAGGGCACCGAGGCCCCGGACCCCAGCAAGGACCTGGTGATCGACCCGGTGACCCCCACCGGCATGTCCGAGGGGATCCTGAAGGCCGAACTCCTGGCTCTGGTCCGGGCCGAGGGGACCGTCCCGGCGGACGTCCGGGACGACTCGCGGGTGGCCACCCGCACGTACCCCGGCGGGGTGCTGCTCCCCGCCACCTTCATGACCGCCGAGCGGACCGCGGGACGCTGGGCCCCCTTCTCCGCTACCGACTCGACCAGCCCGCAGGCCGCCCGGGAGGTACTCGCGGTCCACCTGCGGGTGATGGCGCCGATCATGCACCGGCTCGGTCCGAAGGAGCGTGCCGTCTACACCCGCGCGGCCGACCGGTTCGAGGAGGAGCGGGGCTCCGACCTGGAGGTGGCGGGCCGGCACTGGCGGATCGTGCGGGTCGAACGCCTGGTCCGGTTCGGCCCGGACGGGCCGGAGACGCCGCGCCCCAGCGACCACGATCCCGAGCTGCCCATCCTGGAGCACGATCGCATCCTGCGCGAAGCGGGCGAGCTGTCCGACGAGGACGAGGACGCGCCGATCGAGCTCAACGAGGCCCAGGAGGAGATGCTGCGCGCCTTCCAGTACGAGCAGGAGCGCAGGCAGCAGCGCCGGAAGCGCTCCTCCTGACGCCCTCTCAGCTGAAGCACAGTCAAGTCCAGGATCCAGCACGGTCCTGGACTTCTGACTGTCCGGATGCCGGCGAACCGTGTCACCCGCCGGGTGCGGGGCAGGCCGATCGGATCGATGACGAACCGTCACCGGACCTTCATGATCAGGAGGTTGCCGTCGCGTGGCGCACCGGTGATCCGTGCCTGTCAGGCACGCTCCGGCGCAGCCCCCGCCACCTCGGCGGGGAGTCGTGCGCCACAAATCTTTTCATTGCGCCGCGCCGGTGACTCCAGTTAGGCTCCAAGAGGCCGACTACCTGGGCGATGTGAAGCGGTTCCGCATCGTGGGGAATCCGGGGTTACGGTCGCGATGTCGAGGCGAGTGCTGGGCGGGCGAGCTTGCGAGGGGGATCGCTATGAGGTTCTACACGTTCTAGCGGGGGGTTGCTTCCAATCCTCCGCCGTGGCGGCGTTGCCGGGTTCTTTCCCGGTGCTGCCAGGGTAACGAGGTGCGTCCGAGCAGGCCTGGCGCCGTCGACACTCGTCGAACCGGTGGAATTCACGCATGCCCTGAACGCGCATGCCCTGAACAGGGTTTGCAGAAGCAGATCCCGGGTCTGTTCGCAGGTGATCCCGGCCATTTCTCTACGCTGTTTTCCTCGTGTGCTCTGGAAGTTTCCTCCGGTGTCGCCGTATCGGGCCGCCGCCGGTTCGACGCTGTTCTGGGATGGATACCGATGACCGATTCGTCCATGTTCGCCGAGACGTTCACCGAGACCTTGACCGTGACCGCGGACAACCCTCTGCTGGCCGGTCATGTCGTCTACGGGCGCACCCTGCTGCCCGGCGTCGGCTATGTGGACATGGTGTTGCAGGTCCTCGCCCGGCACGGAATGGCCATGCCGAACGTCGAGTTGCGCAATCTGACCATCCTCGCGCCACTGGTGGCCGCGCCGGGTGAACGGGTACTGACCACCGTGGCGGGACGCCCCGCGCCGGCGGGCGGCTGGCGGATCGAGGTCCGCAGCCGGCGGCAGCAGGACACCTCCGATGTCCTGCACGCGGTGGTGACCGCGCACCACCGGCCCGCGGCCCCTTATCAGGCGCGGTTGCCGCTGCCGCTGGACGGCGTGCACAAGGTCACGCAGCTCACCGAAATCTACGCCTGGTGCCGGCAGTACGAGTTGTTCCATTCCGGCTTGATGAAAATCGCCGGTGCGGTGCACCACCGCCCCGGCGACTGGATCGCCGAGCTGGAACTCGCCCCGGAGCACCAGGGCACCGCGGAGGCCTTCCTCTTCCACCCCGCGCTGTTCGAGGCCGGGTTGCTCGGCGGCGGCGTCGGTACCAGCATGCTGCACCAGGGCCCGGCCGGTCCGGAGCTCTATCTGCCGCTGGTCTTCGAGTCGTTCCGGGCGGCGGCTCCGCTGGGCAAGCGCTGCTTCGTTCGGGTACCGGTCGACTCGGTCCGCCGGGATGACGAACTCATCAGGCTGGCCGTGGAGTTCTACGCCGAGGACGGCCAGAAGGTGGCTGAGGTGAGCCAGTTCGTGGCCAAGCGGGTCCGTGCCGCGACCGCCCTGGACGTGCGCGGGGACGCCGCTCCCGAGACCGCTGCGCCGGTGGAGATACGTGTCCAAACGGCTGTCGCTGCGCCGGTGGTGGGTGGTGGGCGTGATGTGGTGGGTCTGGTGCGGGAGTTGGTGGCGGCTCGGTTGGGGGAGCCGGATGTCGGGGTTGATGTGGGTACCGGGTATTACGAGTTGGGGTTGGGGTCGGCGGATCTGTTGTCGGTGGTGGCTGATCTGGAGGGTCGGCTGGGGTTGTCGTTGTCGCCGACGGTGATGTTCGAGTACAAGACGATTGCTGATCTGGCGGAGTGGCTGGAGACGCAGCTCCCGGCGGAGGCGAGCGTCCAGGTGGCGGCTGTCGCTGCGCCGGTGGTGGGTGGTGGGCGTGATGTGGTCGGTTTGGTGCGGGAGTTGGTGGCGGCTCGGTTGGGGGAGCCGGATGTCGGGGTTGATGTGGGTACCGGGTATTACGAGTTGGGGTTGGGGTCGGCGGATC
>NZ_JBIBIJ010000028.1:0-33559 GCF_042957465.1 Kitasatospora sp. NPDC008050 | reverse complement strand
GGGTTGTCGTTGTCGCCGACGGTGATGTTCGAGTACAAGACGATTGCTGATCTGGCGGAGTGGCTGGAGACGCAGCTCCCGGCGGAGGCGAGCGTCCGGGCGGCGGCTGTCGCTGCGCCGGTGGTACCCGCTGCCTCGGCGACGGTGACGGCGGCCGCGCCGCAGCCTCCCGCGTCACCGCTGCCGCCGCCGGGCGCCGGTCAGCTCGATGCCGTCCGGGCCGCGCTGCTCGACGAGGTGGCCGCGCTGCTGGAGGTGCCGGTCGGGGAGGTGGATCCCGGCGCCGAGCTGGCCGAGTTCGGGTTCGACTGGGCCGGCCTCGCCCAGCTCGCCGAGCGGCTGAACTCCCGTTACGGTGTGCAGCTCACCTCCGCCGTCTTCGCCGAGCACCGCACCGTGCAGGCCATCGCGGCTCACCTCCTCGCTGTCGACCCGGGCCGGCTCGCGGCCCCGGTGGCCGTCCCGGCGCTCGTCCCTGAGGCGGCCCCGGCGGTCGCGACCACGACCGCTGCCGCGGCCCCGCAGCCCCAGGCTCCGGTATACCCGCATCCGATGCTGCACCGAGCCGTGCCGGACGCCGAGGGCCTCACCTTCCACGCGCACTTCGACGGCAGCGAGCCGTACCTGAGCGACCACCGGGTGCGCGGCGGTCGGGTGCTGCCCGGCGTCGCGCACCTGGAGATGGCGCGGGCGGCGGTGGCGCTGGCGCTGGGTGCGGAGCGGGCGGCCCGGGTGCGGCTGGACGGCGTGGTGTGGCTGCGACCGGCGATCTGCGGCCCGCACGGGCTGGAGCTGCGGGTGAGCGTGCGCACGCTGCCCGGTGGCGGCTGCGACTTCACGATCCACAGCGCGGACGAGGACGGCACGGCCACCCTGTGCAGCCAGGGCCGGGCGAGCCTGGCGGGCCCGGAGGACCGCGGCGCCCCGTCCCTGCACGAGCTGCGCGCGGCCTGCGCCGAGGCGGTGTACAGCGCCACGCACGTCTATGGCCGGTACGACCGCATGGGCATGGAGTACGGCCCTGCCCAGCGCACGCTGGTCGAGCTGCGGGTGGGCACGGACGGCGCGGGGCGGCGCCAGGTGCTGGCGGAGCTGAGCCTGCCGGCGGCGGCCGAGCTCGCGGCGGACTGCCGGCTGAACCCGGCCGTCCTGGACGGCGCGCTGCAGGCCACCATCGGACTGTGGCCGGCCGAGGCGGGCGGTGACGGCCGCCCGGCCGCGCTCGCCCTGCCGTTCGCCGTGCAGCGCGTCGAGGCGCTGGCCGCCACCCCCGCCCGGGCCTACGCCTGGATCCGGCACCAGCCGGGGAGCAGCACCGAGGCCGCCTCGGCCCGGCTGGACATCACGGTCCTCGACGAGTACGGCCGGCCCTGCGTGGAGCTGACCGGACTGAGCACCCGCGCCCTGCCGGACCTGCCGCAGGCCGCTGTCCCGCAGGCTGTCGTCCCGCAGGCTGTCGTCCCGCAGGCCGCTGTCCCGCAGGCCGCTGTCCCGCAGGCCGTCGTCCCGCACGCGGAGACGCGGACGCGGACGCAGCGCCCCGCCACCGACATCGCGATCGTCGGCGTCAGCGGCCGCTACCCGCAGGCAGCCGACCTGGACGCGTTCTGGCAGAACCTGCGCGCCGGCCGCGACTGCGTGCGCGAGGTCCCGGCGGAGCGCTGGGACCACCGCCGCTACGCCGACCCGAACGGCGCGAACACCAGCCGCTGGGGCGGCTTCCTGGACGACATCGACCAGTTCGACCCGCTCTTCTTCCAGATCTCGCCGTTCGAGGCCGACTACCTCGACCCGCAGGAGCGCCTCTTCCTGCAGTGCGCCCACCACGCGCTGGAGGACGCCGGCTACACCGGCGAGAGCCTGGCCCGGTCGGCGGCCGCGCCGGCCGGTGACGCGGCCCTCGGCGCGCCGCCGAACCGGGTCGGCGTCTTCGTCGGGGTGATGTACCTGGAGTACCAGCTGCTCGGCGCGCAGGCGCAGGAGCGCGGCCGGGCGACCGCGCTGTGGGGCAGTGCCGCAACCGTCGCCAACCGGGTGTCGTACTTCTACGACTTCCACGGGCCGAGCATGGCCGTGGACACCATGTGCTCGTCCTCGCTGACCGCCATCCACCTGGCCTGCGAGGCGATCAGGAGCGGCCAGTGCGACTCGGCGCTCGCCGGTGGCGTGAACCTCAGCCCGCACCCGAACAAGTACCTGATGCTCGGCCAGCGACACTTCCTGTCCAGCGACGGGCGCTGCCGCAGCTTCGGTGCGGGCGGCGACGGCTACGTGCCCAGCGAGGGTGTCGGCGCCGTGCTGCTCAAGCCGCTGGAGCGGGCCGTCGCCGACGGCGACCAGATCTACGGCGTGATCAAGGGCAGCGCGCTCAACCACGGCGGCCGGACCACCGGTTACTCGGTGCCGACCCCGGTGGCGCAGGGTCAGGTCATCGCCAGGGCGCTCACCGAGGCGGGCGTCGACCCGCGCTCGCTCAGCTACCTGGAGGCGCACGGGACCGGCACCTCGCTGGGCGACCCGATCGAGATCGACGGCCTGACCAAGGCCTTCGGCCACCTGGGCGGCGGGCCGCAGCAGTGCGCGATCGGCTCGGTGAAGTCGAACATCGGGCACGCCGAGAGCGCGGCCGGAATCGCCGCCGTCACCAAGGTGCTGCTCCAGCTGAAGCACGGGGAGCTGGTGCCGAGCCTGCACTCCGGCGCGCTCAACCCGCACATCGACTTCGGGCGCACGCCGTTCCGGGTCCAGCAGCGCCTGGAGCCCTGGCAGCGGCCGACGCTGCTGATCGACGGCGAGCAGCGCACCGTGCCGCGGCTCGCCGGTGTGTCCAGCTTCGGCGGTGGCGGCTCGAACGCCCACGTCGTCATCGCCGAGTACCAGGAGGCCGCCCCGCGCCCCGCGGCCACCGCCGACGGACGACCGGCGCTGCTGCTGCTCTCCGCTCAGAGCGAGGGCCAACTCGCCGAGCAGGCACGGCGGTTGAGTGCCCGTCTGGCGGAGCTGGGCGAGTCCGAGCTGCCGGACGCGGCCTGGACGCTGCAGACCGGGCGGCTGGCGCTGCCCGAGCGGCTGGCGTTCGCCGCGACCTCGCTCGGGCAGGCCCGGGCGCAGCTGGCGGCCTTCGCCGCCGACCCGCGGCGGCCCGGCGCCTGGGTGCGCGGCACCGCCCGCACCGAGCGCGGGAGGGACGCTGAGGCGCTGCGCGCGGCGCTCGCCGACTGGTCCGACCGCGCGGAGCACCAGCGGCTGCTGGCGCTGTGGGCCGAGGGCGCCACCGTGGACTGGGCCGCGCTGCGCCCGGCCGCCGCGTCCGTGCGGCGGATCAGCCTGCCCGGCTACCCGTTCGCCCGCGAGCGGCACTGGGTGGACCCGGAGGCCGGCCCCGCGCCGGCCGAGCAGCCCGCGCCCGCCGCTGGGTCCGGCGCCGCCCCCGCGCCTGCCGCCGTGTCCGGCGCCTTGCCCGCCCCCGCCCCCGCCCTCGCCCCCGCCGCCGTGTCCGCTGTCGCGCCCGTCGCCCCGGAGGAGGTGGACGAGGTGCTGCTGCGCCCCGTCTGGTCCGTGCGGGAGGCCGCTGCGGCCGCCCGGCCCGGGCCGGCGTTCGCCGCCCATCACGTGGTGCTGATCGGCTCCTTCGCGGCCGGCGAGCGCGAGCGGCTGCGGGCCGCCCTGCCCGCCGGTACCGAGCCCCAGTTCGTGGAGCTCGCGGACGGCTCGCTCGACCGTCAGTACACCGAGGCGGCGCAGCGGCTCTTCGCGCTGACCCGCGGGATCCTCGAAGCGGGCGTGCGGCAGCCGGTGCTGCTCCAGGTCGCCCTGGTGGGGACCGCGGGCGCCGCACCCGCGACGGGTGGGGCGACGGCCGAGCTGGAGCGGCTCGCCTGCTTCGGCGCGCTGGCCGGGCTGCTGAAGACCGCTCAGCTGGAGCACCCGCTGCTGCACACCCAGTACCTGGAGTGCCTGGACGGCCCCTCGGCGGCCGCCCTCGCCGCCCGCCTGCTCACCGAGGCGGTCGGGAGTCCGGAGCCGGAGGTGCGCCACCGCGAGGGCCGGCGCCTCGTCGCCGGGCTGGCGGAGCTGACCGGTGCCCGGCCCGCCGCCGCGCCGTGGCAGGAGGACGGCGTCTACCTCATCACCGGGGGCGCCGGAGGCCTGGGCCTCATCGTGGCGCGGGAGATCGCCGCCTCGGTCGGGCACGCCACCGTGGTCCTCGCCGGACGCTCGCCGCTGGACGCGGCGCGGCGCGGCGAGCTGGCCGCCCTGCGCGCGGCGGGGCTGACGGTGGACTACCGGCGGGCCGACGTCGGCGACCGGGCGCAGGTGGCCCGTCTGCTGGCCCAAGTGGCCGACAACCACGGGCCGTTGACCGGCATCCTGCACAGCGCCGGGGTGATCGAGGACGGCTACCTGGTCCGCAAGACCCCCGAGGAGCTGGCGCGGGTGCTGGCGCCCAAGGTCGCCGGGCTGGTCAACCTGGACGAGCTGAGCCAGGACCAGCCGCTCGCCGTCTTCGTCTGCTTCTCCTCGCTCAGCGGGGCGTTCGGCAACCCCGGGCAGGCGGACTACGCGGCGGCCAACGCCTTCCTGGACGCCTACGCGGGCTACCGCAACCGCCTGGTGGCGGCAGGGCGGCGCAGCGGGGCGACGGTGTCGGTCGGCTGGCCGCTGTGGGCGGAGGGCGGCATGGGCGACGCCGCCGCCCGGGAGCTGCTGCACGGCGCGGGCCTCGCGCCGCTGGACACCGCCCGGGGGCTGGCGGCCCTGCGTTGCGCGCTGGCCGGGCGGGAGAACGGGCTGGACGAGGGCAGGCTGCTGGTCGTCGCGCACCGGCGCGGCGCCGAACTGCCCTGGCTCCCGGGGCACGCCGCTGCAGCGGCCGCCGCAGCGGTGGCCGCGGCACCGGTGACCGCGGCCGCTGTCGATGTGGTGGGCCCCGAGCCGGTGGCGGGTCCCGGCGCGGACCGGGCCCAGCACGGTCAGGCCCAGCAGGATCGGGCCCAGCACGGTCAGGCCCAGCAGGATCGGGCGCTGGAGGACCGGGCCGTGGGCCATCTGCGGCGCCTGCTGGCGACGGCCCTGGGGCTCGGCCCCGAGCGGCTGGACGCGGACGCGCCGCTGGAGCGCTACGGCATGGACTCCGTCCTCGCGGTGAACCTGGTCTCCCGGCTGGAGGAGACCTTCGGCCCGCTGTCGCGCACGCTGCTCTTCGAGGTGCAGACGGTGCGCGGGCTGGCCCAGCACTTCGTGGCCGACCACCCGCAGGCCCTGCGCGCGCTGGTCGGCGAACCCGCCGTGGCGCAGCAAGCACCCCCGGCCCCCGCACCCGCCGTACCGCAGGCCCACGCCCAGGTCGCGGCCCCCGTCGTACCGCCGGCCCAGGCCCCCGCGCCGCAGCAGCGCCCCCGCGAGGACGCCATCGCGATCATCGGCATCGGCGGCCGTTTCCCGCAGGCCGAGGACCTGGACGCGTTCTGGGACATCCTGCGCAGCGGCAAGGACTGCGTCACCGAGGTCCCGGCCGACCGCTGGGAGCAGGACCTCGCCCCGGGCGCCGACCCGGACGCCGCCGGCTCCGGCCGCGGTCGGTGGGGTGCGTTCCTGGACGGCGTCGACCGCTTCGACCCGCTGCACTTCGGCATCTCGCCGCGCGAGGCGGTGGCGATGGACCCGCAGCAGCGGCTCTTCCTGGAGACCGTCTGGCACCTGCTGGAGCAGAGCGGCGTCACGCAGGAGGTCATCGAGCGGCGTTACGGCCGGCGGGTCGGCGTGTACGTCGGGTCGGCCTACCAGATGTACCGGGCCGACGAGTCGGACCCGACGCTGGCGGCGCTCACCGCGGCGGCCTCGTTCAACCTGATCGCCAACCGCGTCTCGCACTTCTTCGGTCTGGAGGGCCCGAGCCTGGCGGTGGACAGCATGTGCACCTCCTCCACCATGGCCATCCACCTCGCCTGCGCCGACCTGCTGCGCGGCGAGAGCGAGTTGGCCGTCGCCGGTGGCGTCAACCTCACCGTCCACCCGGACAAGTACACGGCCCTGGCCGAGATGCAGCTGCTCGGCAGCCACCCGGGCAGCCGCAGCTTCCGGGACGGCGACGGCTATCTGCCCGCCGAGGTGGTCGGCGCCGTGCTGCTCAAGCCGCTGGAGGCGGCGCTGCGCGACGGCGACACCATCCACGCCGTCATCAGGGGCACCGCCTCGATGCACGCCGGCCGCTCCAACGGCTTCATGACGCCCAGCCACCGCACCCAGGTGAAGGTGCTGCGGCAGGTGCTGGAACGCTCGGGCGCCACGCCGGACTCGATCGGGTACGTGGAGGCCGCGGCCAGCGGCACGGCCTTCTCCGACGAGGTCGAACTGCGCGCGCTGCGCGAGGTGTTCGGTGCGGTGGCCGAACCGGTGGCGGTCGGCACGGTGAAGTCGAACCTCGGCCACCCCGAGGCGGCCTCCGGCATCGCCCAGCTCGCCAAGGTGGTCCTGCAGCTGCGGCACCAGGAGCTCGCGCCGCTGGTGGAGGTCGGCACCGCCAACCCCAACCTGGACCTCGACGGCTCGTCGCTGCGGCTCTGCGAGCAGCTGACCGCCTGGGAGCCGCGTGGCACCCAGGACGCGGCAGGCCGCCCGGTGCCCCGCCGGGCGCTGATCAACTCGGTGGCCGCCGGCGGCAGTCACGTCAGCCTGGTGGTGGAGGCTCCGCCGCAGGCCGCGGTCGCCCCGGCCGCATCAGCCGCCGCGGCGGACCCGGCGGAGGCCGGCCGCCAGCTGGTGGTGCTCTCCGCCCGGAACCCGGAGCGGCTGCGCACGGCGGCCCAGCGGCTGCACGACTTCCTGACCAACGTGGGCGGCGGCGCGGACGAGGTGAGCCTGGCGGACCTCGCCTACACCGCGCAGCTGGGCCGGGAGGCGCTGCCCGAGCGGCTCGCCGTGGTGGCGGGCAGCCGGGAGGAACTGACCCGGGCGCTCGCGGAGCACCTGACCGCGGGCCCCGGCGCCGCTCCGACCGGGTCGGCCGGCGCGACCGCTCCGACCGCCCTGGCCGCCCCAGCCGCTCCGACCGCCCCAGCAGGGCCGGTCGTGCTCGGCAACGCCGAGGAGGACGCCGGCCCCCTGGGCAGCGTGCTGACCGGCGCCCGGGGCGAGGCGTTCCTGGCCGGTCTGGTCGCGGACGGTGACCTGGAGCACCTGGCCGAGCTGTGGGTGCGCGGCGCCCGGGTGCCGTGGGCCGGCCTCCACCAGGGGCCGCGCCGCCTGGTGCCGCTCCCGGCGACCGCCTTCGAGGCGGGCAGCTACTGGCTCGGCCGCCGCCCCGCGCGACCGGTCACGGAGCGACCCGAGGACGGCCCCGGGACCGCCGCCGGGCCGGCGGCCCCGGCGCCCGGCGACACCCGGCGGACCATGGCCGCGGCCTGGTCGGAGCTGCTCCAGATCGAGGTCGACCAGCTCGGCGCGACCAGCAACTTCTTCTCGCTCGGCGGCAACTCGCTGCTCGCGACCCGCCTGATCAACCTGCTGGCGCGCCGCACCGGCGTGGAGCTGCCCGTCCAGGCCGTCTTCGACGCCCCCGAACTCGCCGCGATGGCGGCCGAGCTGGAGCGCCGGTTGCCGTCGGTCGACTCCCTCGGCGCACCCGAGGTGGACCGGATCCTGGCGAGCATCGGCCTGATCGAGAGCATGAGCGACGAGGAGCTCGACGCCCTGGGCGTCGAGAACTAGGCGGAGGGGACCACGATGAGCACCACCAGTCAGTCCACCGGGCCGGACCTGGTCCAGCGGATCCGCTCGCTGCCCGCCAAGCGCCGTCGCGCGCTGGTCGCGCTGCTCCGGCAGCAGGGCGTCGACCTCCCGGCGCTCGACCGGATCGACGAGCTCGGCTCGCTGGACCAGCTCGATTCGCCGGCCGTGATCGCCACGCCGGCCGCGCTGGACAGCATCCCGCGGCTGTCCCGCTCCGCCGAGCAGCCGGTCCAGCTCTCCTTCACCCAGCAGCGGCTCTGGTTCCTGGCGCAGCTGGACGGCTCCAGCGCCGCCTACAACATCCCGATGGCGGTGCGGCTGCGCGGCAGCCTGGACCGCCCGGCGCTGCTGCGCTCGCTGGCGGCGGTGGTGCGGCGGCACGAGGCGCTGCGCACCCGCTTCGTGGAGCGCGACGGCGTGCCGTACCAGCAGGTCGGCGACGGCGCCGACGTCACGGTCACCGAGGAGCAGCTGACGGACCCCGCCGAGCTGGCGGAGATCTGCCGGCAGGAGGCCGCCGCCCCCTTCGACCTGGAGCACGACCCGCTGATCCGGGCCCGGCTGCTGCGGCTCGCCGAGCAGGACCACGTGCTGCTGGTGACGATGCACCACGGCGTCTCGGACGGCTGGTCGGTGGGCGTGCTCATCCAGGACATCACCGCCCTCTACCGTGCCTTCCACGCGGGGCGGCCCGACCCGCTCACCCCGCTGCCGGTCCAGTACGCGGACTTCGCGCACTGGCAGCGCGGCCGGCTGGCCGACGGCGTGCAGGAGCGCCAGGTCGCCTACTGGAAGCAGCAGTTGGCGGGCGTCGACCCGCGCCTTTCACTGCCCGCCGACCGCGAGCGCCCGGCGGTCAAGACCTACCGGGGTGCGCGGGAGAGCCTGCAGTGCCCGGCCGAGCTGCTGGAGCGGCTGCGCCAGGTCGCCGAGGCGCAGGGCGCCACCCTGTACATGACGCTGCTGGCGGCCTACCAGATCGTGCTGCACCGCTACACCGACCAGGCCGAGGTGGCGGTCGGCACCGTGGTGGCGGGCCGCAACCGGCTGGAGGTGGAGGGGCTGATCGGCTTCTTCGCCAACACCCTGGTGATGTGCGCCGACCTCTCCGACGACCCGGCCTTCCCCGAACTCCTCGCTCAGGTGAAGCGGACCGCGCTCGCGGCCTACGAGCACCAGGACGTGCCGTTCGAGGCCGTGGTGGACGCGCTCCAGCTGGAGCGCAGCCTCAGCCACTCGCCGGTCTTCCAGACCATGTTCGTGCTCCAGCAGGCGCAGACCGAGCGGGTGGCCCGCCTCGGCGAGCTGGAGCTGTCCGCGATCGAGTCCGACGCCGGTGTCACCAAGTTCGACCTGACCCTCGACCTGCGGGAGACGCCCGACGGCCTGGTGGGCACCGTCGAGTACAACACCGACCTGTTCGACCGGACCACCATCACGCGCTTCATCGGCCACTACACCGAGCTGCTGGCCGCCATCGCGGCCGACCCGACGGCGCGGCTGTCCCGGCTCGGCATGCTCGGTGCGGCCGAGCGGCGACAGGTCGTCGAGACGTGGAACGACACCGGCCGCCCGTTCTCGGCCGACCGCTGCCTGCACCAGCTCTTCGAGGACGCGGTGGCGCGCCACCCCGAGCGCACCGCGCTGGTCGAGGACGACCGCTCCTGGAGCTACGCCGAACTCAACGCCTGGGCCAACCGGATCGCCCACGCGCTGCGCCACCGCGGGATCGGACCGGACAAGCTGGTCGGCCTGTGCGCGCGACGCTCGGCCGAGATGGTGGCCGGGATCCTGGGCACCCTCAAGGCCGGCGGCGCCTATCTGCCGATCGACCCCGCCCACCCGGCCGCCCGGATCGCCGAGCTGATCGCGAACTCCGGCACCCGGGTGGTGCTCACCCAGCCGGGGATCGACACCGAGCCGCTGGCGGCCGCCTCGCTGCTCACCCTGCACCCCGACGGCCGGATCACGGGCGGTGACAGCGACGGCGACGGCGACAGCGACGGCGACGGCGACGGTGACAGCCGCGGTGACGGCGCGTCGGTCGCGGCGCAGCGGCAGCAGTGCGAGGAGAACCTGCCGGCGGCGGAGCTGGGCCTCACCGCGGAGCACCTGGCGTACGTCATCCACACCTCCGGCTCCACCGGGCGCCCCAAGGGCGTGATGATCGAGCACCGGGCGGCGGTCAACCGGATCGAGTGGATGCAGCACGAGTACCGCCTGACCGAGCACGACGTGGTGCTGCAGAAGACGCCGTTCAGCTTCGACGTCTCGGTCTGGGAGTTCTTCTGGCCGCTGCTGTTCGGCGCGCGCCTGGTCGTCGCCGAGCCGGGCGGCCACCAGGACCCCGGCTACCTGGTGGCGGCCATCCAGCGGTTCGGCGTGACCACGCTGCACTTCGTGCCCTCGATGCTCCGCTCGATCGTGGCCGAGCCCGACTGGTCCCGGTGCACCTCGGTGCGCCAGGTGTTCTGCAGCGGCGAGGCGCTGCCGCCGGACCTGTGCGCCCGGCACTACGAGCGCCACCAGGCGCCGCTGCACAACCTCTACGGCCCCACCGAGGCGGCCGTGGACGTCAGCTCCTGGCCGGTGCCGGCCGGGCCGCAGCCGCGCCTGGTCCCGATCGGGCGGCCGATCCAGAACATCCGGCTCCAGGTGCTGAACGGGGCGCTGGAGCCGCAGGGCATCGGCTGCGTCGGCCAGTTGTACATCGCGGGCGTCGGCCTGGCCCGCGGCTACCTGCACCAGCCGGAGCTGACCCGCGAGCGGTTCCTGCCGGACCCCTTCGGCGAGGGCCCGAACGCGCGCATGTACCGCACCGGCGACCTGGCGCGGTGGCTGCCGGACGGCACCCTGGAGTACCTCGGGCGGGCCGACGACCAGGTCAAGCTGCGCGGCTTCCGGATCGAACTGGGCGAGATCGAGCACCGGCTGGCCGAGCACCCGGCGGTGGCCTCGTGCGCGGTGCTGGTCCGCGAGGACCAGCCGGGCAACCCCCGGCTGGTGGCCTACACCGTGCTGACCGAATCGGCCGCTTCGGAGCCGGCTGCTTCGGAGCCGGCCACCGCGGACTCGGTCGCCTCGGAGTTGGTCGCCTCGGAGTTGGTCGCCTCGGAGTCGGCCCTCGCTGACTCGGCCCCCGCGGACCTGCGCGCCGAGCTGGTGCGCCACCTGGAACGCACGCTGCCCGAGTACATGGTGCCCAGCGCCTTCGTGACGCTGGCCGAGCTGCCCGTCACCGCCCACGGCAAGCTCGACCGCAAGGCGCTGCCCGCCCCCGGCATCGACGCCTTCGCCCAGCGCGCCTACACCGCCCCGAGCACCCCGACCGAGCGGCTGCTGGCCACCCTCTGGGCCGAGCTGCTGGACTTCGACGAGGCGCGGATCGGTGCCGGGGACAACTTCTTCGCCCTGGGCGGCCACTCGCTGCTGATCACCGTGCTGCTGGCCCGGCTGGGCGAGCTCGGCCGGCACACCACCGTGCGCGCCGTCTTCGGCGCCGGCACGCTGGCGGAGCTGGCGGCCCGGATCGACCAGGACGAGGCGGTGGGGGAGTACACCACCCCGCCGAACCTGATCCCGCCGGGCTGCGAGCGGCTCACCCCCGAGCTGCTCCCGCTGATCGACCTGAGCCCCCGCCAGCTCGACGCGATCGTGGCCGCCGTGCCCGGCGGCGCGCCCGCCATCCAGGACGTCTATCCGCTGGTCTCCACCCAGGAGGGCATCCTCTTCCACCACCTGATGGACCCGGACCAGGACCCCTACCTGGTCTCCACCCTCTACGTCGCCGAGGACGAGGCCGCCTGCACCGCGTTCACCCGGGCCCTGCAGGCGGTGATCGACCGGCACGACGTGATGCGCACCGCCGTGCTCACCGCCGGGCTGCCCGCGCCCGTGCAGGTCGTCCACCGCACCGCCGAACTGCCCGTCGAGCGGGTGCTGCTGGAGCCCGGCGAGGACGCCGAGCAGCAGGCCCGGGTCCTGCTGAACGCCTTCGGCCGGATGCCGCTGGACCGGGCCCCGCTGCTGCGGCTGCTGATCGCCGAGGACCCGGCCGCGCCGCGCCGCTACCTGCTGCTCAACGCCCACCACCTGATCGAGGACGCCACCTCGCTGCGGCTCACCCTCGAAGAGCTCGGCCTGCACCTGGCGGGCCGCACCGACCTGCTGGCACCGCCGGCGCCCTACCGCGACTTCGTCGCGCACACCCTGCGGCACCAGGCGCCCGAGGAGGTGGCGGCGTACTTCCGGGGCGTCCTCGGCGACGTCACCGAGCCGACCACGCCGTTCGGCCTGACCGATGTGCGCGGCAACGGCAGCCGGGTGCGGCAGCTGCGCCGCACGCTGCCCGAGGCGCTCACCGGTGAGCTGCGCGCGCAGGGCCGACGGCTGCGGCTGAGCCCGGCCTGCCTCTTCCACGCCGCCTGGGCGTGCGTGGTGGCCGCCACCAGTGGCCGCGACGACGTGGTCTTCGGCGCCGTGCTCTCGGGCCGGCTGCAGGGCGTGCCCGGGGTGGAGCGGATGCTCGGCAACTTCATCAACACGCTGCCGCTGCGGGCCGGGCTGGCCGGGCGCACGGTGCGCGAGCTGATCGCCGAGGTCGACGCCGGGCTGCGCGACCTGATCGTCCACGAGCAGAGCCCGCTGAGCCTGGCGCAGCGCTGCAGCGGGATGGCGGGCGACGCCCCGCTGTTCAGCGCGGTGGTCAACTTCCGGCACTTCGAGCCCGGCGGCGGTGCCGCGCCCGCGCCCACCATCAACGACGCCGGGGTGCGCTTCCTGGCGGCCGGGGACGCGATCAACTACCCGGTCACCGTCTCGCTCGACGACTTCGGCAGCGAACTCTCGCTGGAGGTCCAGGTCGACGGCGCGGTGCTCCCCGAGGCGCTCGCGGACTACGTCGAGCGCGCGCTGACGGGGATCGTCACCGCGCTGGCCGCGGGCGACGGCGCCGACACCGCGGCGCTCGACATCGAGGTGCTGCCCGACACCGAGCGCCGCCGGCTGCTGACCGAGTGGACCGGGCGCACCGCCGAGGTGGCCGAGCCCTCCCTGCCCGCCGCCTTCGAGGCGCAGGTGGCGCGCACCCCGGACCGCACCGCGCTGGTCTTCGAGGGCCGGGAGCTCGGCTACGCGGAGTTCAACGCGCGCGTCAACCGGCTCGCGCACTGGCTGATCGCGCAGGGCGCCGGCCCCGAGCAGCTGGTGGCGATCCGGCTGCCGCGCTCCTTCGAGCTGCTGACCGCGATCTACGCGGTGCTGAAGACGGGGGCGGCGTACCTGCCCATCGAGCCCGACCTGCCGCAGGAGCGGGTGGACGGCATCTTCGCCGACTGCAAGCCGCTGCTGGTGCTGGAGGAGGAGCTGCCCGACACCGCCGAGCGGCCCGACAGCAACCCGGGCGTCGCGGTGACCGGCGAGCAGACCGCGTACGTGCTCTACACCTCCGGCTCCACCGGCCGGCCCAAGGGCGTGATGGTCCCGCACCGTTCGGGCATGAACTGGCTGGCCTGGAACCAGGGTCGCTACGGCCTGGGCGAGCAGGGCCGGCTGCTGCTGAAGACCTCGGTCGGCTTCGACATCTCGGTGCCCGAGCTGTTCTGGCCGCTGCAGGTCGGCGCGAGCCTGGTGATCGCCCGTCCGGACGGCCACCGGGACCCGGCCTACCTGGCCCACCTGATCCGCGAACAGCGGGTCACCGACGTCTACTTCGCGCCGTCCATGCTCGCCGCCTTCCTCTCCGAGCCGGACGCCGCCCACTGCACCGGCCTGCGCCGGGTGGAGGCCGTCGGCGAGGCGCTGCCGGTGGAGCTGGCCGAACGGCTCGCGCGGGCCCTGCCCGAGGTGGAGCTGTTCAACGGCTACGGGCCCACCGAGGCCGGCGCCGTCACCGCCTGGCAGTACCGCGCGGAGCCGGAGGCCACCGGTGTGCCGATCGGCTCGGTGGTCGACAACACCCGGGTGTACGTGCTGGATCAGGCGCTGCGGCTGGTGCCGACGGGCGTGGCCGGCGAGCTGTACATCGCCGGCGACGGCCTGGCCCGCGGCTACCTGAACCGTCCGGAGCTGACCGCCGACCGCTTCGTGGCCGACCCCTTCGCCCCCGGCGCGCGGATGTACCGCACCGGCGACCTGGTCAAGTGGCGCCCCGACGGCGCGCTCGACTACCTCGGCCGCGCGGACGACCAGGTCAAGGTGCGGGGCTTTCGGGTCGAGCCGGACGAGATCGCGAGCGCGCTGCTCGGCCACCCGGCGGTGGGTGCGGCCGTGGTCGTGCCGCGCGGGTCGGCGGACGCCGTCTCGCTGGTCGGCTACCTCAGCCCGGCGCCGCGCCGGCTCGCCGACGAGGGCGCCGAGGAAGGCGCCGTGGAGGGCGCCGACGAGGGCGGGGTGGGCGGCCCGGAGCTGTCCAGGCTGCTCAAGGAGTACCTGTCCGGTCGGCTGCCGCACTACATGGTCCCCAGTGTCCTCGTGGTGCTGGACGAGCTGCCGGTGACGCCCAACGGCAAGATCGACAAGCGGGCGCTGCCCGCACCGGCAGAGAGCGACCTGGCCCAGCAGGTCTTCGTCGCCCCGCGCACGGTGGCCGAGCGCACCCTGTGCGGGATCATCGAGGACCTGCTCGGGCTGAGCCGGGTCGGGGTGCGCGACAGCTTCCTCGACCTGGGTGGGCACTCCCTGCTGGCCACCAGGCTCACCCTGCGGGCCCGGCAGGAGACCGGCGCGGAACTGCCGCTCCAGCTGATCCTCACCGGTGCCACGGTGGAGCGGATGGCCCAGGCGCTGGAGCAGGCGCCCGCCGAGCGGGAGAGCGTGCCGCTGGTGCCGGCCGCGGCCGGGCAGCCCGGTGACGAGGCGCCGACGGCCCTGCAGCAGAGCGACCTGTGGTTCCTGAACCGGCCCGCGCAGCTGAGCGCCGCGCACGACAACGTGCAGATGGCCTTCCGGATCGAGGGTGCGCTGGACCGCGAGGCCTACGCGCGCGCCGTGCGGGCCCTGGTCGAGCGCCACGCCGTGCTGCGCACCGGTTACCTGCTGCGCGGGCAGTTGGTCACCCAGCGGGTGCACCCGGCCGACGGCTTCACCGTGGACGTCCTGACGGTCGGGCAGGAGGCCGTGGACCAGTGGCTGCGGGCCGAACGGGCCCGCCCCTTCGAGCCGGAGGGCCGCTACCAGCTGCGGGCCCACCTGCTGGCGCTGTCGGAGGCGGAGCACATCGCCGTGCTCAGCCGCCCCTGGGGCGTCTTCGACGGCTGGTCGGTCAACCTGGTGCTGACCGAACTGCTCGGCCTGTACCAGGCGTTGAGCCAGGGCGAGGAGCCGAAGCTGCCGCCGTTGCCGCTGCAGTACACCGACTTCGCCCGCTGGCAGCGCCAGGTCGTGGACGCCGCCGAGCTCGACCGCCAGCAGGATTACTGGCGGCGGCAGTTGGCCGGGCTGCCGGACTGTCTGGCGCTGCGCACCGACTACCGGCGCTGCCCGGTGAAGTCCTACCAGGGCTCCTCGGTCGGGTTCGCGGTACCGCTCGAACTGCTCGGCGGGCTCCAGCAGCTGGGCAAGGAGCACGGCGTCACGCTGTACCAGCTGATGCTCTCGGCCTTCGCCGTGCTGCTCGGCGCGCACACCGAGCCCGGCCAGGGCACCGAGCTGGCCATCGGCACCGCGGTCACCAACCGGCCGCGGGCCGAACTGGACCAGCTGGTGGGCTACTTCGTCAACACCCTGGTGCTGCGGCTGGACCCGGCCCCGCACCGGACCTTCACCGAACTGCTGGCCCAGGCCAGGCAGGTGACGGCCGAGGCCCATGAGCACAAGGACCTGCCCTTCGCCGACCTGGTCCGGGAGCTGGTGCCGGCACCCGACCAGGCCCACTCCCCGCTCTGCCAGGTGATGTTCAACCTGCTGCCGGGCACGGCGGCCGCCACCGGCGGCACCGGCGAGCCGGGCGAACTCGCGGTGCACCCGCTGGCCTTCGACTCCGGCACGGCGCGCTATGACCTCAACCTGGTGGCACAGGAGGGGGAGGAGGGCCTGCACGGCTACCTGGAGTACAGCACCGACCTGTTCGCGCCCGGCACGGCCGAGCGCCTGATCCGGTCCTACGAGCGGCTGTTGCGGGAGATCGCGGCCGCACCGGAGTCCGAGGTGGGCCGGCTGGCGGAGAAGGCCCGGTAGCCGTCGCGGCCGCCGACCCAGGCGTCACGACACGACCCACGGTGGACCACGACCCACGGTGAACCACGACCCACGGTGAACCACGACCCCTGGTGAACCACGACCCATGAACCACCCAGAACCACCCGAAGGAGCCTCACATTGGCGAGTCAGGCGATCGATGCCGGGGAGCGCATCGCCCTGGTCATCAAGAAGACGATTCATCGCTACGGCATCGAGGGCATGCTCCGCTCCACGGTCCGCACCGCCTCGGTGCGCCATCTGGGTTTCGGCGGCGAGTCCATCCGCGGGAGCGACGGGGAGCGGCTGGACATCCTGCTCGCGGCCGCCGCCGACCTGGAAACCGAGCACACCCGCGACGCGGTGCGCGGGCTGTGCGAGGCCGGGCCGGGCCTGCTGCTGCTGGTCGACGGGCCGGACGCGCTGGACGTGCCGTGGATGGCGACCTGCGGCGCGCAGGGCTTCCTGGACTGGTCGGAGCTGGAGCCGCGGATCCTCGCGGACGCGGTCTGCGATGTCATGGCGGGCAAGTTCTACGTGTCGGCCAGCCTGGCCCAGCGGCTCGTCATGCGGGCCGGGCGGGTGCCGCAGGACGGGCCGCCGCAGCGGATCCCGGCCGGGGCCGCGCTGACGCCCCGTGAACTCCAGGTGCTGAGACTGGTCGCGGACGGCCTGAGCAACAAGCAGGTCTCCCGGCGGCTGCTGATCTCCGAGCACGGGGTGAAGCGGCTGGTGGGCAACATCCTGGCCAAGCTGAACTGTCCCAACCGCACGCTCGCGGCGGTCCGGGCCAGGGACGTGGGGCTGCTGCCTGTCTGAACCGGCCTATCTGAACCCGCTCATCTGAACCCGCTCATCTGAACTGGCCTATTCGGTCATCGCTTTCCGCAGTTCCCGCTTGAGGATCTTGCCGCTGGGCCCGAGCGGGAAGGCGTCCACGAACTCGACCAGCCGGGGGTACTTGTAGGCCGCCAGCCGTTCCTTGCTCCAGGCGATGATCTCCGCGCCGAGCCCGGGCCCGGGCTCGGCGCCGGGCCGGGTCCGCACCACCGCGCAGACCTCCTCGCCGTGCCGCTCGTGCGGCAGGCCGATCACGGCCACCTCGGCGACCGCAGGGTGGCGGACCAGCACCTCCTCGACCTCGCGCGGGTAGACGTTGTACCCGCCGCGCAGCACCATGTCCTTCTTGCGGTCCACGACCGACAGATAGCCGTCCTTGTCCTTCACGCCCAGGTCGCCGGAGCGGAACCAGCCGTCCACCAGCACCTCGGCGCTGGCCTCGGGACGGCCCAGGTAGCCGGCCATCACGTTGTGGCCGCGCACCACGATCTCGCCCACCTCGCCCGCCGGCAGCAGCTCGATCCGCCCCTCCAGGTCGGCCCGGGCGATCTCCGCCTCCACCCCCCAGATCGGCCGCCCCACCGTGCCGGCCCGCCGCGGCCAGGCGGGCTGGTTGTAGGCGACCACGGGCGAGGTCTCGGTCAGGCCGTAGCCCTCGTAGATCCGGCAGTCGAACACCCTCTCGAACCGCTCCAGGACCGGCACGGGCAGCGCCGAGCCGCCGCTGAAGACACGGTCCAGCGGCGGCCGGCGGGTGTCCTGCTCCGCCGCGTCGAGCAGCCCGAGCAGCATCGTGGGCACGCCCATCAGCACGGTGCAGCCCTGTTCCGCCATGAGCGCGAGGGCGCGCGGTGCCTCGAAGCGGTCCATCAGCACCAGGGTGGCGCCGGCCCGGAAGCAGGTGAGCATGCCGCAGATCTGGCCGAAGGTGTGGAACAGCGGCAGGCACCCCAGCAGCACGTCCTCGGCCCGCAGGTCGAAGGGGGACTCCATCCCCACCGTCACGTTCAGCGTGACGTTCAGCTGCGTCAGCATCGCGCCCTTGGGGTGCCCGGTGGTGCCGGAGGTGTAGAGCACCAGCGCGAGGTCGCCGGGCTCGCGGGGCGCCGGGCGCTCGACGGGCTCGGCCCGCTCGGCGAGTGCCGCAAGGCTCGTCGTGCCCGGCTCCGACGCCGCGTCCACGGTCAGCAGCCGCACCCCCGCCGCCGCGGCCGCCGGCCGCCCCTCGGGCAGCAGCGGTCCGGCGCAGACCAGCGCGCGGCAGCCGGCGTCCCGCAGCACGTACGCGATCTCGTGCGCCTTCAGCAGCGCGTTGACCGGCACCACCACGGCGCCGAGTGCCAGCGCGCCGAAGTAGGCCAGCGGGAACTCGATCTGATTGCCGATCAGCAGCGCCACCCGGTCACCGGGCCCGACGCCCTCGGCGGCCAGCGCCGCGGCGTACTGCCGCGCCCGGTGCCAGAGCGTGCGGTAGCCGTACGTCCGGGTGCCGCAGACGATCGCGGGGTGCTCCGGACGCCGCGCCGCGGCCTCGGCCAGCACAGCCGCCAGGGACAGGGACATGCGCGTCTCCTTCGGTGGGTGAGCGCGCCGGCCGACCCGCAGGGCTCGGGCCGGCCGGCGGACCCGTCAGCGGGCGGTCGCCGCCTCGCGCGGCAGCGCCAGCTCGTCCCAGATGCTGTCCAGCGCCTCGGCGAACTTCTCCACGTCGGTGGTGGTGTGGGTGGCCGAGGGAGTGACCCGCAGGATCTCCTCGCCGGTCCGCACGCTGGGCGCGTTGATCGACTGGACGTAGATGCCGTGCCGCTCCAGCAGCAGCGCGGAGGCCTGCTGGCAGAGCAGGTCCTCGCGGACCAGCACCGAGACGATGTGGGTGTCCGGCGAGACGAACGGGATGCCCCGCTCGTTCAGCAGCCGGTGCAGCAGCAGCGCGTTCTCCCGCAGCCGCTCACGCTCGACCTCGCTGGACCGCAGGTGCTTGACGGCGGCGAGCGCGCCGGCGGCCAGCGCGGGAGCCAGCGAGGTGGTGAAGATGAAGGGCCGCGAGAAGCTGCGGACCGCCTCCACCAGCACGGCGTTGCCCGCGATGTAGCCGCCCGCGGTGCCGTAGCCCTTGGCCACGGTGCCCATGATGACGTTGAACCGGTCCGCGATGCCCTCCCGGGCGGCGATCCCGGCGCCCTCGGGCCCGTACATGCCCACCGCGTGCACCTCGTCCAGGAACGAGGTCGCCCGGTAGCGCGCAGCCAGCTCGGCGATCTCCGCCAGCGGGGCGATGTCGCCGGACATCGAGTAGACCGACTCGGTGACCACCAGCTTGGGCCGCTCGGGGTCGGCGGCCGCGAGCAGCTCCTCCAGGTGCGCGGTGTCGTTGTGGCGGAAGATCCGCTTCTCGGCGCCGCTGTGCCGCAGGCCGTCGATGATCGAGGCGTGGTTCAGCTCGTCCGAGAAGACCAGGGTCCCGGGCATCCGGCCGGCCAGCACGGTCAGCGCGCCGTCGTTCGCCGAGTAGCCCGAACTGAACAGCAGCGCCGCCTCCTTGCGGTGCAGCTCGGCCAACTCCTGTTCCAGCAGGACGTGGTAGTGGTTGGTCCCGCCGATGTTGCGCGAGCCGCCGGAGCCGGCCCCGAACGCGTCGACCGCCCCCTTGATGGCCTCCAGCACCGAGGGGTTCTGGCCCATGCCCAGGTAGTCGTTGCTGCACCAGACGCTGACCTCCTGGCCGGGGCCCAGGGATCCGGTGCGGGCCAGTGCGCTGGGGAACTGACCGGCGCGCCGGCCGATCTCCAGGAAGGACCGGCGGTTGTCACCGAGCTTGTCCAACTCGTCGGCGAAGAAGTCCAGATGCTTGGTCATGATGTCAACTCGCTCTCTGCCGGGTGCTCGTCCGGCCGGCGGCCAGGGCTGGTCGGCGCGATGGCTCAACAGCGCGGACGCCCGCGCCCTGTCGTGTGGGGTGTCGCTCAGACGATCGGGTAGAGCTCGCGCAGCAGTCGCTTGTCCGGCTTGCCGGAGACGCCGAGCGGAAGTTCGTCGAGGAAGCGGGTCTCCTCGGGGGCGTGGGCGGCGGAGAGCGCCGCCTGGACGTGCGCGCTGACCTCCTCGTGGCTCAGCTGCGCGTCCGGCTTCAGGACCACCGCGGCGTGCACGTGCTCCAGGTTGTCCAGGTCCCGGACCCCGTAGACGGCCACGTTCGCGACACCCGGCAGGGTGGCGATCTCCCGTTCCACGGCGGCGGGGTAGATCTTGACGCCGTCGATCTTCACCACGTCCGCGATCCGGTCGGCGAGCGAGAGGAGGCCCTCCTCGTCGAGCCGTCCGATGTCGCCGGTGAGGAACCAGCCGTCCCGCAGCGTCCGCGCGGTGAGCGCGGGGTCGCCCAGGTAGGCGTCCAGCAGGCTGCCGGAGCGCACCCACAGCTCGCCGGCCTCACCGGCCGGCAGCTCGGCGCCCGACTCCGCGTCGCGCACGCTGATCTCGACGCCGGGCAGCGGACGCCCCACGGTGGCCCGCAGCCGCGGGTCGTAGTGGCCGTCGGGCAGCAGGATGCTGACCGCGCCCGCCTCGGTGCTCCCGTACATCTGCACCAGGACCGGGCCGAAGACCTGCACCGCCTCCGCGAGCTTCGCGGGCGCGGCCGCGACGCCGGTGTAGATCAGCGCCTTGAGGGTGGCCAGGTCGGTGCCCTCGGCCTGCACGGCCGCCATCGTCTGGTACACGTGCGGGGTGGCCATGAAGGTCAGTGTGATGCCGTGCTCCGCGATGGCCCGCGCCACCTGGACGGCGTCGAACCCCTCGTGCAGCACGACGACTCCGTCCGCCAGCAGCACCGCGTCCGCGATCCCGCCGACCACGAAGGCCAGCGGGGTGGCGACCAGCAGGCGGGTGCCCGGCTCGGCCGGCAGGGCCCGGGCCCGGGCGTCGTTGACCGCCGTCGTGATGCAGACGCCCTTGGGCTTGCCGGTGCTGCCGCTGCTGAACGAGATCAGCGCGTACTGCCGCGGATCGCGCACCGGCAGCTCGCCCAGCCCCGCGATCAGCTCGGCGACCGGCGCGAAGCCACTCGCGGCCGCGAGTTCGCCCTCGGCCACCGTGAAGCGGCCCGGTGCGCGCTGCGCCAACTCGGCCGCCCGGTCCGCGTTCTCCGCGTCGGTGAACAGCACCTGCGCGGTGGCGTCGAACAGGATCCGCAACTGCTCGTCGGGGGTGAGCACATAGGCGGTGGAGCCGGGGTTGGTCCCGCGCACGTACATGACCGCGCCGCCCAGCAGGTGGGTGGCGTAGCGGACGGTGAGCATCAGCGGGCTGTTGGGCGCCACCAGGACGGCCACCGTGGTACCGGGGCCGATGCCCAGCTTGCGCAGCACCTGGACCGTGTCGACCACGGACCGGGCCAGCGCGCCGGCCCGGACCTCCCGGCCGCGCCAGTGCGCGGCGACCCGGTCCGGGGTGGCGCCGAGTGCGGACAGGATGTCCAAGGCGTAGCAGTCGGCCGCCGACGGCTGCTGCGCTGCGCTGCCCGTCTCTGTCATCTGGGTCTCCATCGTCGTGCCGAAGTCGCCGTGCGGAATTCGCTGTGCCGGAGCCTGTTGTGCCGAAGCCTGTTGTGCCGAAGTCGCCGTGCCGGACCTGCCGGACCTGCCGGACCTGCCGTGCCGAAGTCGCCGACCGGTGCGAGGCCTTCGCCGGCGGCCGATCTTCCTCAGCCTCCCTCGGACCCGGCCCCGGCGGGAGGGGCGAACGACGTAGCCGAAGGTCGGTGCCCCGCCTCGAACGGCCTACCCATCGGGCCACCCCCTGGTGCCCCGATCGGCTACCCCGATCGGGGACCGCTGACTTCCCGGCAGCATTCTGCTTAGATGACTCGCACATATAACTCCCCTGTCCTGCCGCGCCCTTCACATGGTGGGCGGCGCTCTGCCATCCGGCTCCCGCGCGCATGCAGGCGGCGCGCACCGCAGCCCGGGCACTGGCTGTCGGACACCCCGTCGGACAGCCAACTCCCCGTCCAGGCAAGCAGGTAGGCCTGGCATCCGGGCCCATCCCACTGCGCGCCGACAAGGCTGCCGACCGGCCCACCCCGGCCGTCGGCACCCCAGGTCGCCGTTCCCGCTGTACCCGATAACGCATACAGGAGGCCGTATATGGAAACCGCGCGCTGCCCCTACCGGTTGGACCCCAGTGGGCAGGACATCCACGGCGAGAACAACCTCGTTTTCAAGGACGGCCCGGTCGCCAAGGTCGAGCTGCCCGGCGGCGTGGAGGCCTGGGCGGTGGGCAGCCAGCAGCTGGTCAAGCAGCTGCTCGGTGACCCGCTGGTCTCCCGCAGTGCCCGCCAGCACTGGGACGCCTTCAAGAACGGCGAGATCCCGATGGACTGGTCGCTGATGGTCTGGGTGGCGGCCGAGAACATGTTCACCGCCTACGGCTCCGACCACCGGCGCCTTCGGCGGCTGGCCTCCGGTGCCTTCACCGCCCGGCGGATCGAGTCGCTGCGTCCGCGGGTCGAGGGCATCATCACCGCGCTGCTCGACGAGCTGGCGACCGCCCCGGCCGGCACCGCCACCAACATGCGCGAGGGCTACGCCTACGCGATCCCGATCCAGGTGATCGGCAGCCTGCTCGGCGTTCCCGAGGAGCGGATGCCCGACCTGCGGGTCTGTGTGAAGACGATCTTCGACACCACCGTCACGCCGGAGGCCGCCCAGGCCAACGGCGAGCGGTTCTACGGGCTCCTGGTCGAGCTGGCCGTGCTCAAGTTCAACGAGCCGGGCGACGACCTGACCAGCGCGCTGATCGCGATCCGGGACGAGGAGGACGGCAGCGCGCTCAGCCAGGAGGAGGTGGTGGAGACCCTGATGGCGCTGATCAGCGCGGGCCTGGAGACCACCGTCAACCTGCTGGACAACTCCATCCACCTGCTCCTCACCCACCCCGACCAGCTGGCGCTGGTCCGCTCGGGGCAGGCCAGCTGGAGCGACATGGTCGAGGAGTCGCTGCGGCTGCAGGCCCCGGTGGCGAACATCCCGCTGCGCTTCGCGGTGGAGGACATCCAGGCCGGCGACGTGCTGATCCGCAAGGGCGAGGCGATCCTGGTCGGCTACGCCGCCGCCGGGCGCGACGAGACGGTGCACGGGGACAGTGCCGCGCAGTTCGACGTCACCCGCGCCAACAAGGAGCACGTCTCCTTCGGTTACGGCGTGAAGTTCTGCCTGGGTGCGGCGCTGGCCCGCCTGGAGGCGACGGTGGCGCTGCCCGCGCTCTTCGAGCGGTTCCCGCAGATGGCGCTGGCGGACGGCGAGTTGACCCCGCTGCCCTCGTTCATCACCAACGGGCACCGGACCCTGCCGGTGGTGCTGCGGCCGGCCGAGAGCTGACCCGCGACGCCAGGAACGCGCATCGGCGGCACACCCCGAGGGGTGTGCCGCCGATGGCGTTGCGCGTGCGACCGCCGCGCTACGTCGGCTGGAGCGCGGCGGTGAGGTTCGCCACCAGCTGGGCCTCGGCGCGCAGGATCGACTCGGTGGTGCGGGCCGCGTAGAGGTCGTGCACCTCGATCCCGGGCAGCCGCAGGGTCTCCTCGGCGGCGGCGTGGGCGGCGCAGAGGTCCAGCACGGTGCGCCCGGCCCGCTGCGACTGCCAGTCCCGCAGGGCGGGTTCGGCCATCGGCAGGCCCAGTGTGGTGATGACCACCAGGGCCGCCCCGGGGACCAGCGCCAGCTCCTCGGGGGTCACCACGTGCCGGTAGGCGGGGGAGTGGAAGGACAGGAAGTCCGAGCCGCCCAGCACCTCGGCCAGCGGCGCCCAGCGGGGCTCCGCCGCGCCCGTGGTCCGGGGGGTGGGCGTGTGGAAGGCGACCTCCATGCCCAGCGCCTGCCCGACCTGGCCCACGCTCCTGGCCACCGGGCCGTAGCCGACGAGACCCAGCCGCTTGCCCGTCAGCTCGCCGGGGTGCGGGCCCTTCAGGCCGTGCCGCGCGTGCGCGAGCAGCTGCTCGACGACGAACTCCACCGTGCCGGCGTCGCCGTAGCCGTAGATCGGCGCGACGGTGATGCCGTGCCGCTCGGTGTACTCCAGGTCGACCCGGCCGGTCGTGGTGGCGCGCAGACCGAGGTAGCGCAGCTCGGGCAGCCGGCCGAGGAGTTCGGCGTCCAGGACGTCCTTCCAGCCCGCCAGCAGGGCGTCCGTCCGCCGCAGGACGGGGTCCGCGGGCCCGGCCGGCGGCCACTCGGTCAGGGCCAGCGGCGGCGCCTCGCTCAGCGGGCCGAGCGCCGCCAGCAGGCCGGCCGAGGGCCAGACGCCGGGCAGGACGGAGATCTGACGGAAGGTGGGGCGCTGCGTCATGCTGCCTCCTCGATGGGACGGGCGGAGCCGGTCTCCTCGGCGGGACGGGTGGAGCCGGTCTCCTCGGCGGGACGGGTGGAGCCGGTCTCCTCGGCGGGACGGGTGGGGCCGGTCACGAGGTGACCGGGGGAACCACGGCGTCGATCAGGTGGGGACCGGGCTCGGCCAGCGCGCGGCGCAGCTGCTCGGTGAACTCCTCGGCGGTGCGGGCCCGGGTGGCCGGCACGCCCATGCCGCCCGCGAGCGCGACGAAGTCGAGCCCGGGGATGTCGATCAGCGACCGGCTGCGCTGGGCGTCGGCGCCCTGGAAGGCGCCCAGGCGGCGCAGTTCGCCGTCCAGGATCGCGTAGGAGGCGTTGTCGAAGATGACGGTGGTGACGTCCAGCGCCTCGCGGGACTGGGTCCACAGCGCCTGCAGCGTGTACATCGCGCTGCCGTCGGCCTCCAGGCTGATCACCGGCCGGTCGGGGCAGGCGACGGCCGCGCCGGTGGCCACCGGCAGCCCCATGCCGATCGAGCCGCCGGTGATGTTGAGCCAGTCGTGCACCGGCGCACCGGCGGTGTACTCGGGCAGCCACTGGTCGGAGGTGATCGCCTCGTCCACCACGATGGCGCCCTCCGGCATCAGCGCGCCGAGCACGGCGGCGGCCTTCTCGGCGGTCAGCTCACCGCTCGGCAGGCCGGGGCGCCGGGCCTCGGCGACCACCGGGGCGGTGCCGGGTGCGACCAGCTCGGCCAGCAGGGCCAGCGCGGCGGGGTCGCCGCCCAGGTCGTGCACCTCGCAGCCGTCCGGCAGCAGGGTGCTCGGCTGGCCGGGGTAGGCGAAGAACGCCACGGGAGAGCGCGCGCCGGCCAGCACCAGGTGCCGGGCGCCGGCCAGCCGGTCCGCGGCCAGGTCCCTGGGGTAGGGCAGGCGGTCCAGCCGTGGGATGCCGGCGCCGCGCTCGTGGCGGGCCGGGGACTTCTCGGCCAGCAGGTCCGCCCCGGTGGCCGTGGCGATCCGGCTGGCCGCGTTCAGCCCGGCGCGGCGCATGTTCCGGCCGCCCACCAGCAGGACGCAGCCCTCGGTGCCGAGCAGCAGCTTGGCGACCCGCTCCACGGCCTGCTCGTCCAGCGGGGCGGGCGCGGGGGCGGCCACCGCCGCGGCGGTCCCGCCCGGTGACCAGCAGACGTCCGAGGGGAGGATCAGCGTGGCGACCCCGCCGGGCAGGTGGCCGGTGGGCGAGGTGGCGGCGGTGATCGCCTCGGCGGTGTCGCCGCCGGCGCGCGCCGCGCTCTCGGGGCGGCGCACCCACTTCGACACCGCGCCGGCCAGCGCCTCGATGTCGGAGTTCAGCGGGGCGTCGAAGGCCCGGTGGTAGGTGGCGTGGTCGCCCACGATGTTCACCAGCGCGGTGCCGGCGCGGCGGGCGTTGTGCAGGTTGGCCACCCCGTTGCCGAGCCCGGGACCGAGGTGGAGCAGCGTGGCGGCGGGCTTCTCGGCCATCCGGCCGTAGCCGTCGGCGGCGCCGGTGGCCACCCCTTCGAAGAGGCAGAGCACGAGGCGCATCTCGGGTGTCGCCACCATCTCGGCGACCAGGTGCATCTCGGAGGTGCCCGGATTGCTGAAGCAGACGTCGATGCCGCCGTCCACGAGGGTCCGCAGGACGGCGTGCGCGCCGGTGGTGCCGCTCATTGTCAAGTCCGCTTTCCGTTCGGTGCGTTGCGTTGCGTTTGCGTTGCGTTTGCGTTGTGCGGTGCGGTGCGGTGCGGTGCGGTGCGTTGCTGGGTTGCGTGGTGCGTTGCGTTGCTGGTTCGCGCTGTTCGTCGACTGTTCAGAGATCGGTGCCGCAGATGCAGGACAGCAGGACCCGCACCACCGCGTCACCAGGCCGCTGGACCACCGGGTCCGGCACCTCCTCGACGCGGATGTCGTGCGGGGCCTGGAAGACGGCGGCACGCATCCTGGGGTCCTTTCGCCTGCTGCTCGTACGCGCTACGGGCAGGGGAGCGGGTCGCCCTGGGTGACGCAGGCCTCGCCGACCTCGTGCAGGGTCAGGCCGATCCGCTCCTCGCAGGCGGCCACCTCCGCGCTGCGCAGCTCCTCGGGCAGCTCCCCGCCGCCCAGTCCGAGCGGGTAGAGGCCGTTGGCGGCCACGTCCAGGGCCACCGCGCGCAGTCTGCGCAGCAGCTGACTGGTGATGCCGTCCTCGTCCACCGGGCCGCGCAGGGTCATGAAGAAGTTGTCATAGAGCAGCGCCGTGCGCTCCGAGGGGCGCACGGCGGGGCCCAGCATGGCCTGCTGGAGCAGCGACTTGCCACCGGGCACCAGCCGGGCGGCGATGCCGTCGTGGATCACCTTGTTGGTCTCCACGGCCTGGGCCAGCCGGGCCGCCTGCGGGCTGCTGCCCCGGGCCAGGCCCCGGCCCCGGAACAGGCCGCGCACCGAGGCGTAGTCGGAGGCCCAGGCCCCGCTGAAGCTGCGGTGCTGGAGGAACATCCGCGGCCTGATCAGGTCCTGGTAGAGGTCGAGCGGGCACGATCCGGTGTAGAGCAGCATGGCGCAGTAGCCGTAGGCGTAGGCCTCCAGCCGGGCGAACGCGGCCGGCTCCGGCTCCTCCTGCGCCCCGACCCGCTTGAGCAGATCGCCCATCAGGTGCCAGATGAGGAAGGTGGTCTGGTGGCCGGTGATCCAGCGGAACCAGAAGAGCTGGTCGGGGGAGCGCTCCTGGGTGCTCTCCGGCAGGTCCAGCGGGCGTCCGTCGGCCAGGAATCGCAGCTGAAGCAGGGTCAGATCGCGGTCGCAGGAGAGGATCCCGGGCGGGACGGCACCGGTGGCCCGCGAATGGCCCGCCGCCGGCATCGCCAGCGGCTCCAGCCCGTAGGGGAAGTCGCCGAAGTCCCAGTCGCCGATCCCGGTCTGCTCCGCGAGCAGGGAATCGCCGGAGCCGCTCATCGGTCACCCTCCGGGATGAAGGTGAATTCGTACTCCAGGCCGTTCACGTCGTAGACGTAGAGGCTGTGGACCCCGTCGGAGTCGACGACGATCTCGGTCGGCTGGTCGGGCCGGGCGAAGGTGTAGCGGCCCGACTCGTACAGCTCGATCCAGCGCCGGCGCGCCACTTCGAGCTCCTGCGGCTCGGCGACCTGCAGGCAGGCGTGCTGGAACTGGAACCCGTTCGCGTCCGGCAGCACGCCGTTGTGGTCCGCGCGGTCGAAGAGGTGGAAGCGGACGCCACCGGCGGCGACCTCGATCAGGCGGCGGATGCCCGGCAGGCGGCTGAGCGTGAGCTCGGAGAACTTGTCCAGCTCCCACTTCTGCTCGGCGCCGAAGAACTCCAGGTACCAGGCAAGGCAGTTGTCGAGGTCCGCGGTCTGCACACCGAGGTGGTGGATGCGTGGGGTGACCGGCTGATTCATGGCAGAGTCTTCCTTCCGGGTGTCAGCGCAACTGGCCGGAGCCGGCTGATTTCGCCAGGGGAGTCACGGCGGCGGCGACCAGGCTCGCAGGGCACGTCCGATGCGCTGGTGTCAAGGTCGTTGATGGCATGGCGGGTCCCGTCTGGTAAGCCGTTGGACTGCTCGGTCCGCCGGTGTGGCAGTCCCGGCGGTTGCCCGGTCGTAAGCGCCAAGTAACCCCATGGGCCCGCGGCGGCAATATCGAAGTCGCTTTCCCGGCGGACGCTGGTCCAGTCGGCGAAGCCATCGTGGTGGTCACCGATGACGGCGCCGAAGATTGTGGTACGTACCGCATCTGACGGATCGACAGATCGACGACTCAAGACGGCGGCCACGGTTGCGGGCACACGCATGGCGGGTCGTCGAGATCCCCCGCGGCCATCATTGTCGGCTTGCCCGCTTGCCGCAAGCACCCTCTTGTGCGTGCCGGGCCGCCAGGGCGGGCGGCGGCCGAGAGTCGGTGCGTCCCACCTGGGGAGTGCTCGCGATGGCACTTGTCCGGCTGTGTACGAAGCGGAGTTGGCGTGTCGGAGGTCGGCGGCCGGGCCGAGCCCAGCGCGCGCCGGAGTGATGACATGATCCCGACTTCCGTCGGACGCCCGGTTGTTGATCAAGTGTCACCAGTTTTCATTGCATCTGGCCAGGTACTCGGGCTAGGCTCGCCGGTAGACGGGGAACTTGTAAGGATGAACTGCGGCACGGCGGCTCGGGGATGGGGCCGCAGGGCGGCGGGTGCTGGTTCTGTCGGGCGGAAGTTGACAGGGGGGCCACGATGAAGTTCCGGACGTTTTAGCGGGATCTGCCCAGTCCGTTGGGGTGGGTGGCACTGCGGTCTCTTACCGGTGCCACCGGTTTCCTGAGCACACTTCGAGCATCGTTGACACGGTCAGCCTGGTGACTTCGAGGCATGCCCTGGAGGGGTGGGCAGGACGTGCATTCCGGCAGTAGGCCGGAGCGTCTCCCGGGGGTTTTTCGTCCTGCCGCATTTTTCCGTGCCCTGTGCCCGCCGGTCGGGATCAGGACACTTTGTCGCGCCATTCTCACGCCGGAGACACCCCGGGTGATTCCGGCTGCCCCCGCCCGGTCGGGCGCACGGACGAGGACGAAGGAGAGTTGGGCCAGTGAGCAGCCCCGAGGTTCCTGTCGTGGCCGAGACGGATGTGGCGATCATCGGCATGTCCGGGCGTTTTCCCGGTGCGGATGACCTGGATTCCTTCTGGCGTCTGTTGAGCGAGGGCAGGGAGGGGATCACGCGGTTCAGCCGGGAGGAGCTGGCCGCGGCCGGGGTGCCGGCGCGGTTGCTGGACGATCCTGGGTACGTGCCGGTGCACGGGGTGCTGCCGGATGTGGATCTCTTCGATACGGGGTATTTCGAATTCACTCCGGCGGAGGCTGAGTTCACTGATCCGCAGCACCGGATCCTGTTGACGGCCGGGCACGCGGCGCTGGAGCACGCGGGTTACGACCCGGCCCGCTATGACGGGTTGATCAGTGTCTATGCGGGTGCGGCCATCAATACGTATCTGCAGCAGCAGGTGCTGCCCCATGTCGATCAGACCACGACGTCGAATCATTTCGCGGTGATGGTCGGCAACGACAAGGACTTCCTGGCGACCCGGCTCTCCTACAAGCTCGATCTCAAGGGTCCCAGTTACACGGTGCAGACGGCCTGCTCCACGTCGTTGGTCGCGATCCACCTGGCCTGTCAGGGGCTGATCAACGGTGAGTGTGACATGGCGCTGGCGGGTGGTGTCACGGCCAAGCTGCCGCAGACCAAGGGGTACCTCTATGAGGAGGGCGCGATCCTGTCCGAGGACGGGCATGTGCGTACCTTCGATGCCGAGGCCAGTGGGACGGTGCTCGGTAACGGTGTGGGTGTGCTGGTGCTCAAGCTGTTGGGTGATGCCATCGCGGACCGGGACACCGTTCACGCGGTCATCAAGGGGACGGCGACCAACAACGACGGTTCGGGGAAGGTGAGTTTCGCCGCTCCGGGTGCGGCGGGGCAGGCGGCGGTGATCCGTGAGGCGCATGCGGTGTCCGGGGTGGAGGCGCGCTCGATCGGTTATGTGGAGGCGCACGGCACCGCGACCCGGCTGGGTGATCCGGTGGAGGTCTCGGCGCTGACGAAGGCGTTCCGGGCGCAGACCGGGGACACGGGTTTCTGTGCGATCGGTTCGGTGAAGTCCAACCTCGGGCATCTGGACGCGGCGGCGGGTGTCGCCGGCGTGATCAAGACCGCGCTGATGATGAAGCATCGCACGCTGGTGCCGACGCTGAACTTCCGCGAGGCCAACCCGGCGATCGACTTCGCGGCCGGTCCTTTCACGGTCAGTACCGCCACCGCGCCCTGGCGGGCGGAGGGTCCGTTGCGCGCGGGGGTGAGCTCTTTCGGTATCGGTGGGACCAATGCTCACGCGGTGCTGGAGGAGGCGCCGGCGGCGCCGGTCCTGGGGGAGGGGGCGGGGCAGCAGGTGCTGGTGCTCTCCGCGCGGACGGCGAGCGCGCTGCGCACGGCTGCTGGGGAGTTGGCCGACTACCTGGACGCCGCCCCGGCGGCCACCCTCGCCGACATCGGCTACACGCTGGCGGTGGGTCGGCGTGCTCACGAGTTCCGGCTCGCGGTTTGCGGTAGCGATCGTGGTGAACTCGCGGGTGCGTTGCGGGAGTCGGCGATTCCCGCTGAGTTGGCGAGCGGCGAGCTCTCCTTCGTTCTCACCGAGCGGGTGGCCGACGCCAGCGCCCTCGCGGAGCAGTGGTGTGCTGTGGAGCCGGCCTTCGCCGGGCACTACCGGGCGGCTGTTGAGGCGGGTGCGGGGGAGCAGGGTGAGCGTGGTGCGGCGTTCGCGTTGCAGTATGCGCTGGGCCGGCTCTGGCTGGGTTGGGGGCTGCGTCCGGTGGCGGTGCACGGCGATGGCCTTGCGGCCCGTGCGGCGGCTTGCGTGATCGGGGCGCTCGACCTGGCCGACGCCCTGGCCGGCTCCGCCGCGCCGCCGACTGCTCCCAGGGGATCGCGGATCGCGCTGCGCGGCGCGCAGGAGGAGGCGCGCGGACTGGTTCTGAGTGTCGAGGCGGTGCGTGCGGGTGGGCCGCGGGAGGCGGTGGCCCGGGCCTGGGCGGCTGGTGCGAGCGTCGACTGGCAGGCTTGGTTCGCGGGTCAGGAGCGTGGCCGGGTGCCGCTGCCGACCTATCCGTTCGAGGGTAGGCGCTGCTGGATGACCGGCCCGGACACGCCTGCCGTCACCGAGGCTGTCAGTGGTCGGGGTCCGCACCCGATGCTGGACGAGAACGTCTCCACGCTGGATGCGCCGGCCTACCGCAGTACCCGCTCGGGCAGCGAGTTCTACCTGGCCGATCATGTCGTGGGCGGTGAGCCGGTGATGCCGGCGGTCGGCTACCTGGAGCTGGCCCGGGCGGCCGGCGAACTCCAGAGCGGTGGTCCGGTCCAGCTGAGCGGCGTCTCCTTCGACCAACTCCTGTCCTACGCCCAGGGGCCGCGGACCGCGTTGGTGTCGCTGTGGCGGGTGCGGGACGCGGTGGGTTTCGAGATCAGTGAGCGGGACGAGGTGTACGCGGCCGGGGAGATCCGTACCGGCGCGATCGAGGTGCCCGCCGCGGTCGACCTCGACGCGGTGAGCGCACGCTGCACCGAGGTGATCCCGCACCGGGACTGCTACGCCGAACTGCGCTCGCGCGGACTGGATTACGGTCCCCGGATGCGGGCGCTGGCGGAGGTGGCGCTCGGCGAGGGCGAGGCGCTGGCCCTGCTCGAACCGCCCGCCGGTGCCGAGTTGGACGGTGCGCTGCTCAACCCGGCGCTGCTGGACGGCGCCCTGCACGCCCTGGTGGTGCTGCTCGCCCGCTCCTACGGGGAGACGGCTGAGGGTTTCCTGCCGTTGGCGCTCGGCGAGTTGACTGTGCACGCGCCTGTCGATAGGCCGTGCTGGGTGCATGTGACGCTCGGGCTGCTCGGTGAGCGCACGGCGCGGGCCGAGCTGACGGTGCTGGACTCGCACGGGCAGGTGCTGGCCCGGCTGCGCGATCTGACGGTCCGGGTGCTGACCAGCCCGCACAACTCGGCGCTGCTGGAACGTCGCTGGGTCGCGGCATCGGCCGACACCCCGGCAAAAGCCCCGGTGGCGGACCCTGGTCGCCTGATCGGTGCCGCGGCGGTGGTTGCCGCCGATGCGGAGCGCCGTGCCGAACTGGGCGGGCTGCTCGGCTCGTTGGGGGCCGAGCGGGTCGCCGTCCTCGCGCCGGGGGAGGAGCTTCCCGCGGGCCTCGCCACTGTCCTGGTCGACGAGCCCGAGCCCGGGCAGGCGCTGGGCCTGGTGCGGCAGTTGCTCCACGGCCGCCCGACGGCTCCGGTCCGAGTGTTGCTGACGCATCGTCATGAGGCTGATGGTGCACGGCCGGAGCGTGCCGCGTTGGCCGGGTTCGCCCGGGCGGTGCGGGCGGAGAACCCGTTGTTGGTGCTCCAGGTGGTGGGCCTGGCCGAGGGTGTGGACGAGGCGGCGGCGCTGCGTGCGGAGTTGGCCCGTCCTGGGGGTGAGGCCGAGGTGCGGTACACCGCCATGGGGCGCGAGCTGCCGCACTATCTCCCGGTAACGCAGATCGAGCCGGTTGCGGTGCGGGAGGGTGGTGTCTACCTGGTCACCGGTGGTGCGGGTGGGCTCGGCCGGGCCGTGGCCGGCTTCCTGCTGGGGCGGGCCGAGGCGCGGGTGGTGCTGCTGGGTCGCGCCGAGCAGTCCGGCGTGGAGCTGGATCCGCGGGTTGTCTATCGCCGCGTCGATGTCTCCGATCCCGTCGCGCTCGCCGAGCAACTGGCTGAGGTGCGGCGGGAGTTCGGGCCGATCAACGGGGTCGTGCACGCCGCTGGCGTGCTGCGCGACGGCTTCGCGCTCACGAAGACCGACGCCGACTTCGCCGCGGTGCTGGCCCCGAAGGTGGCCGGTCTGCGTGCGTTGGACGAGGCCACGGCGGACGATCCGCTGGACTTCTTCCTCGCTTTCTCTTCGATCGCCGCGCATATCGGCAGCGCGGGTCAGAGCGACTATGCCTATGCCAACGCTTTCCTGGAGGCGTATGCCGAGGGTGGGCGGCGGGTGACCGCGGTCGCCTGGCCGATGTGGGCCGAGGGCGGGATGCGCCAGAGTCCGGAGGCGGCGGCGGAGATCGCCGGGCGTACCGGCTTCGGCGTGCTGCCCACCGCCACCGGCCTGGCCCTGCTGGAGCAGGCTCTCGGTGCCCGGGGCGCGGTGGTGGCGGCGTACGGCGACACCGGGCGGATCACCGCCGCGCTCAACCCGGCAGCCCCGCTCACCCCTGTCGAGCGTGCCCCGCAGACTGTCGCGGACGATGGTGGTGATGGTGCGGATCCGCGGGCCGAGGCCCTGCGCGTGCTGCGTGAGTTGATCGCGGCCGAGACCGGCCTGGACCCGGCGGAGCTCGCCGCTGATGCGCCGTTCGACCGCTACGGTATCGACTCGCTGATGATCACTAAGCTGAACCGTCAGCTGGACCGTCGTTTCGTGGGTCTGTCGAAGACGCTTTTCTTCGAGTACGCGACCCTGGGTGAGTTGGCCGATTACTTCGCCGAGCACCATCGGGGCGAGTTGCGCGGTGTCTCGTCCGACGCGCCGGGGGCGTCCATCACCGTGCCGTCGCAGGTGCGGAGCGTGCGCACCCGCACGCGGCAGCCCGCCCTCGAAGCCGCCCCCGCCCCCGAGGACGATGCGATCGCGGTGATCGGTCTGGCGGGGCGCTATCCGATGGCGGATGACCTGGGCGAGTTCTGGGCCAATCTGTTGCAGGGGCGTGACTGTGTCAGTGAGATCCCGGCGGACCGCTGGGACCGGGACCGCTGGTACGACCCCGACCCGGCCACTCCCGGCCGCGCGCACACTCGTTGGGGTGGTTTCCTGCGTGATGTGGATCGTTTCGATCCGCTGTTCTTCGGTATCTCGCCGCGTCAGGCGGAGTTGATGGATCCGCAGGAGCGGTTGTTCCTGCAGAACGCGTGGCATGTGCT
>NZ_JBIBIJ010000027.1:0-94919 GCF_042957465.1 Kitasatospora sp. NPDC008050 | reverse complement strand
CGACGACGATCTTCGCGGAGGTGGTGGCGCGGGTGGCGGCCGCGGGGCTAGAGCTTGCGAAGTCCACTGAGGACCCTTTCGAGCAGCGTGACGTCCGGCGTGCCGCCCGATTCGCCGGCGGCGGCGGGCTGGTGGATGGCGACCAGGCCGGCTTCGGCGAGGTCGGCCACGAGGATCCGGGCCACCCCGAGCGGCACCTGGGCCAGGGCCGAGATCTCGGCCACCGACTTGACCTCCTGGCACAGCTGGACGATCCGCTGGTGCTCGGGCAGCAGGCCGGTGGAGCGGGCCGCACCGCCGGTGGTGGAGATCAGGGCCTCGATGGCCAGCTGGTATCGCGGTCGGGTACGGCCACCGGTCATGGCGTACGGGCGCACCAGCGGCTGCTGCTCGTAGCCGCCGTTGTTCTGGTCGCCGTAGCCGGAGCCGTACCCGTTGCCGTACGAGCCGGCCGGTGTCGGGGGCGGGGTCATGCGGATCCTCCTTGCGCTGCGGCTGATTCTGCGTCAGCTGTGGGTAGGTCGCCGGGCCCGGCGGTGTGCCGGGCCCGACGGAGGGTGACGTGAGTCCCTGTCAGTGCAGGAGGCTGCCCTGGAGTTCGGCTCGCAGGGCGGGGGTGAGGACGGCGCCGGCCCGGTCGACGAGCAGGGCCATCTCGTAGCCGACGAGGCCGATGTCGGAGTCGGGGGAGGCGAGGACGGCGAGCGAGGAGCCGTCGCTGACGGCCATCAGGAAGAGGAAGCCGCGCTCCATCTCCACGACGGTCTGGTTGACGTCGCCGCCCTCGAAGATCCGGCTGGCGCCGGAGGTGAGCGAGGTGAGGCCGGAGGCGACGGCGGCGAGCTGGTCGGCGCGGTCGCGCGGGAAGCCTTCGGACATGGCGAGCAGGAGCCCGTCGGCGGAGACCACCACCGTGTGCGACACCCCAGGGGTGTTGTCCACGAAACTGGTGATCAGCCAGTTCAGGTTGCTGGCAGCCTGACTCATCTGACTCAACTCAACGCTCCTGGTTCTCAGTGCCGAAGCCGTTGCCGCCGCGACCGCCGTCGCCGAAGGCGTCCGGCGCGGCAGAACGGTAGCCGTTCTGCCAATCGTCGGCACCGGCGGGGCGTCCCAAACCGTCGAACTGCTGCCCGGGCTGGGCTGTTCCCTGTCCCGGGTGACCCTGTCCCGGGTGACCCTGGACCGGCTGGCCCTGACCCTGGACCGGCATGGCCTGGGTGGACTCCGCACCGGCCCGGCGGCCCTGCTGGATGCCGCGGCGCAGGTTGGTCAACCGGCCGCGCACCTCCTCGGGAGCCCGGGAGACCTGCGGACCGGTCAGCGGCGCGGCCTCGGCGGTGCCCGACACCAGGTTCGCCTGCGGCGTGCGCCGGGGCAGACCGGAGAGCGTGACCCCGTCCGAGGACGGCTCGCGGACCTGCTCGGCGCGGCGCCAGCGCTCGTCGTTGGCCGACGGACGCCACGGCGCCCCGCCCTCGCCCGCGCCGCCGAACGGCTGCTGGCCGCCCTGGCCCTGGCCCTGCTGCTGGTCGAAGCCGGGGGCGCTGGTGCCGGGACGCTGCGGCTGGTAGCCGCGCGAACGGGCCTGCTGCTGCGCCGACTCGGCGGACTGCTGCTGGTTCACCTGGACCGAGGCCATCCGGCTGGCGCCGCCGTTGCGGAAGCCCTGCCCGTCCTCGCCCTGGTTGGCGCCGGCCTGACCGGTGCCGCCCTGACCGGCGCCGCCCTGACCGTCACCAACGGCGATGCCGTGCTCGGCGGCGCGGCGCGGCGGCAGTGCCATCGGCTGCTGCGGCTGCTGCGGCGCGCCCTGGTAGGGCGCGGGCGGCTGGGCCTGCTGCTGCGGGGCCTGCGGGGGCATGCCCTGGTAGCCGCCGGGCTGCTGCGGGCGCTGCTCGCCGGTCGGCCGCGGGTTGGCCACGCTCGGCAGCACCGGCTCGACCAGGCCCAGGCCCAGCGGGTCGCGCGGGTCGATCTCGCTGGCCTCGAAACGCGGCCGGGAGAACGGCACGGTGCTCTCCACCGGGGCCGGCGGGGGCGTGCTGCCGCCCGGTCCGGCGCCCTGGGGCGCGCGCTGCGGGCCGGTCTGGCCGAGCGCCGGCTGCTGCACGGTGGGCGGGCCCTGCGGGTCGCCGGCCGGTGCCTGCGGGCGGGCGGTCGGCCGGCCGGTGGGCTGGCCGGCCTGCGGGCCCTGCGGGCGACCCGTCGGCGGCTGGCCGGTGCGCGCGGGGCGCGGGGCCTGGCCCGAGGCCTGCGGCAGACCCTGGGTGGTCTGCCCGGGCTGGCGCTGCGGCAGGCCGCCGGGGCGTCCGGTGGGGCCGACATCCGTGCGGGTGTTCGGAGCGGCGGTGCGGCCGTGCTGCGGCTGCTCGCCGGCCTGGGCACCCTGCGGCGCCGCGGGGGCACCTCGGCGCGGCAGGCCGGGGCCACCGGCCGGCGCACCACCGGTCGGTGCACCACCGGTCGGCGCACCGCCGGTCGGCGCACCGCCGGCCCGGCGGCCACCCTGCTGCGGCGCGGAGCCGGACGGGCTCTGGCGCAGCGACTCGCCGCGGGCCCGGGTCGGCAGGCCGCCGCTCGGGCTGCCCTGTGCGGTCGGCGCGGGCTGGGCCGCCGGCCCGGGCTGGGCCTGCTGCGGAGCCTGCGGCCCCTGCGGGCCCTGGCCGAGCTGCGGGCGGCCACCGGGCGCACCGCCCACCCCGGCGCTCTGGCCGAGCGCCGGGGTCGGGCCGCCGGGCAGCGTGCGGTGCTGGCGCGGCGTCGGTGCGGCCGCGCGCGGGCCCTTGCTCGGCTGCGCGGGGCCGGGGCGCGTGCCGCGCCGGTCGGCCGAGTTGGTGACGTCGGTCGGGAGCATGACCAGCGCGGTGGTGCCACCGGAGTCGCTGGGACGCAGCTGGATCCGGATGCCGTGACGCAGCGAGAGGCGACCGACCACGAACAGGCCCATGCGGCGGGAGACCGAGACGTCCACCGTCGGCGGGTTGGCCAGTCGCTCGTTGATCTCGGCCAGGTCGTCGGGGGACAGACCGATGCCGGTGTCGTGGATCTCGATCAGCACCCGGCCGTCCGGCAGCGCGTGGCCGGTGACCCGGACCCTGGTCTGCGGGCTGGAGAACGAGGTGGCGTTCTCCAGCAGCTCGGCGAGCAGGTGGACGAGGTCGTTGACCACGCGGCCGGCCACCTCGGCGGACGGCACGGTGGCGAGTTCGATGCGCTCGTACTGCTCCACCTCGGAGGCGGCGGCGCGCAGCACGTCGACCAGCGGCACCGGGCGGGTCCATCGGCGGCCGGGGTCCTCACCGGCGAGGACCAGCAGGTTTTCGCCGTTGCGGCGCATGCGGGTGGCCAGGTGGTCGAGCTTGAAGAGGCTGGCCAGCTGGTCGGGGTCGGCCTCGCGGCTCTCCAGTTCGGAGATCAGCGAGAGCTGGCGCTGGATGAGGCCCTGGCTGCGGCGCGAGAGGTTGGTGAACATCGAGTTGATGTTGCCTCGGAGCAGCGCCTGCTCGGCGGCCAGGCGGACCGCCTCGCTGTGCACCATGTCGAACGCGTGGGCCACGTGGCCGATCTCGTCCGAGGAGTCGACACCGACCGGCTCCACGGTGACGTCCACGTCGTGCGGGTCGGTCTCCGAGAGCGTCTTGACCAGCTCGGGCAGGCGCCGCTCGGCGATGTCCTCGGCGGCGGTCTGCAGCCGGGTCAGCGAGCGCACCATCGAGCGGGCCACCAGGGCGGCACCGATCACGGCGACCAGCAGCACCAGCGCGACCACGACGCTGTTGAGGATCACGTCGTTGTCGGCCTGCGCCTGCAGCGACTGGGCCTGGGACTTGAGCTTCTCGAGCAGCGACTTCTCGATCGCCGTGTCGGCGGCGATCCGCACGCTGGACTGGTCGTACCAGTCCTGGTAGGTGCGCGGGTCGGCCTGCTTGATGCCGTTGGTGGCCAGCACCTGGGTGGCGTACCGGTCGGCCAGCTGGATGTTGGTGTTGTTGGTCTGGCGGGCGCGCAGCTTCAGCGCGTCGGCGTTGCCGTAGATCGCGTTGAAGTTGGAGACCGCGTTGTCGTACGCGGTGCTCAGGCGGTAGCCGAAGCTCTGGTCCGAGGTGGACAGGTCGGCGCCGCCCGGGCGGGCCAGCGCGGCGGCGATCAGCGCGCGCTGCTCGGAGCTGCTCTCCTTCTCGGTGGAGAACTGCTCCAGCGCACGGGTGGCCTTGACCAGGTCGGGGTTGGAGGAGGCGAGTGCGATGTCCTGGCTGATCGACACGAGGTCCTTGATGATCGTGTCGTAACTGGTGACCGTCGCCTCGATGTTGTCCTTCTGGCTGTAGGCGTTGGTGCGGGTGGTGGGGAGCAGCTGCATGTCCTTGCGGACCTGCAGGAGCAGCGAGTCACCGCCCGACAGGTCCATGCCGTCGAAGCTGTCGGCACGGGTGTTGTACGCCTTGATGGCCGTGTCGGTGGTGGCCCGGGCGTTGTTCACCACGTCGTACTGCTGGGTCGGGTCCGTGGTCAGCGGACCGGCACTGACGTCGCGCTCCTCCTGGAGCGCGTCGGCCAGCGCGGTGGCCTTGGCCGCCAGGTCGCTGAGGTTGGTCATCTGGGCGAGCTGCTTGGAGCTGGCCGTCGAGCTGGAGATGCGCAGGCCGCCGAGGACCAGCGCGACCACCACGGGGAGCAGCAGCAGCGCGATCAGTCGGGTGCGGATTCGCCAGTTGCGCAGCCGGAGCCGGCCGAAGCCGGTGGCCCGGCGGCGGGTCAGCGAGCCGCGCAGTCTGGCGCGCCCGCTCTCGCGGCTCTCGCCGCCCTCGTCGAGGTGGTCGTCGGCAGCCTCCGGGGCGCCGTTGGTGAGCCGGTCGCCCGGCGCGGCGTCCGGCTCCGACTGGTGGGGGGCAGCCAGGGGATCCGGTGACTCCGCCTGGCCTGCGGCGCCGCTACCCCTTTTGAAACGTCCCTGCACTGGCGTCGCAACCTCTGGACCGGGCGCCCCTCCGCGTTACCGAGGACAGGGCGGTGGCGAGTTTCGATTTCGGCAGACCCGGCGGATCCGGGCATGCACACGAGCCGCCGTGGGTAGGTCCTCTGCACCGCGCTCGGCCGGTGACGGTCGGTTGGATCGCGCTTCGCGGCGCTCGCGGTGCCAAGGAGGTTTACCTCCGGCGGTCGTGGCATTCCAGCACAGCCCGGGAACTCCAACAAGGGGCGGGGTGGCGACTGCAAGGGTGCTACCGAGTGCGTGCGCGGTCTCACGGACGGTGCGGTGCAGGTCGCGAATACGGCTCTTTTCGGACAGTTGACGCCTCATCGTCCGAAACTCGCCGGTAGGACGGCTTCCCGGTATGCCTGGTACTTCTGGATTGTCGGAATTTACTTCTTGGGTGAAATATCCAATATGCGCGCGTTGGCCATGGAATTGTGAGCAAACTCACAGGCCAATGTGTAGCTTTGGTCACGGCGTCTGTGGAATGAGATCCCTACGCTGGCTGCTGAGTCCTACCGGTGCCTCATGTGCCCAGTTGGAGCAGGCCACCGGTACCGAGGACCACCGGTACTTCCCCCGAATCGAAGGTGCAGAAGCGATGTCCCAGACGCCGGCCGTGTCGGTCAGCAAGCCGCTCAGCAAGGCGGTCAGCAAGTCGACCATCGGCTCCCGCGCGACCGCCAACCCGCGCCGGACCACCCTGGCCTCGCTGGAGGACTTCAGCCAGCTGCCCGGCGCCCGCACCAGCCGCGAGCCGGTCGAGTACTCCGCCGACCTGCCCCAGAGCACCGCCAACCCGCGCCGCACCATCCTGATGAAGGTGCCCGAGCAGCAGCAGGCCTGAGCACGCGCACCCCGTCCCGAGGGCGCCGTCACCGCTGGTGGCGGCGCCCTCGGCGATTGCCCGGGCGATAGCCTGGAGCACTCGTCGATCCAGTGCTGAGAGGTTGCCCAGCCGTGCGAATTGCCAGGTTCTCTGTCCGAGAAGGAGGCGCTGCCGCCGGCAGTGTGTCCTTCGGTGTGGTCGAGGGGGACGCCTCCCGGCCGGAGTCGCTGATGGTGCACGCCATGGCCGGCCACCCCTTCGGTACCCCGCAACTGACCGGTGAGAGCTACCCGATCGGCCAGGTCAGGCTGCTCACCCCGATGCTGCCCAGCAAGATCGTCGCGGTCGGCCGGAACTACGCCGCGCACGCCGCCGAGCTGGGCCATCAGGTCCCTGAGGTCCCACTGACCTTCTTCAAGCCCTCCACCGCGGTGATCGGCCCCACCGAGTCGATCGCCTACCCGCCGTTCTCCAGTGATGTGCAGCACGAGGCCGAACTGGCCGTGGTGATCGGCCGGATGTGCCGCGAGGTGCCGCTGGACCGGGTGCCCGAGGTGATCTTCGGCTACACCTGCGCCAACGACGTGACCGCGCGTGACGTCCAGCAGCGCGAAGGACAGTGGGCCAGGGCCAAGGGCTTCGACACCAGCTGCCCGCTCGGCCCGTGGATCGAGACCGAACTCGACCCGGCCGACCTGGCCGTCAGCTGCACGGTCAACGGCGAACCGCGCCAGAGCGGTCGCACCTCGCAGATGATCCGCGGCGTCGCCGAGCTGATCGCGCACATCTCCGAGGCCATGACGCTGCTCCCGGGTGACGTCATCCTCACCGGTACCCCCGCGGGCGTCGGCCCGCTGCAGGTCGGCGACGAGGTCGCCGTCACCATCGAGGGCATCGGCACTCTTGCCAACAAGGTCATCTCTCGCGCTTGAAAGGCCGTACGCGTGGCTAACTCCACCCCGGACCTCGACCCCACCGTCCGGGTCCGATTCTGTCCCTCCCCGACCGGCAACCCGCACGTCGGCCTGGTCCGCACCGCCCTGTTCAACTGGGCCTTCGCCCGGCACCACGGCGGCACCCTGGTCTTCCGGATCGAGGACACCGACGCGGCCCGGGACTCCGAGGACTCCTACAACCAGCTGCTCGACGCGATGCGCTGGCTCGGCTTCGACTGGGACGAGGGCCCCGAGATCGGCGGCCCGCACGCGCCCTACCGGCAGTCCCAGCGGATGGACATCTACGCCGATGTCGCCCGCCGGCTGCACGAGGCCGGGCACGCCTACGAGTGCTTCTGCAGCACCGAGGAGCTGGACGCGCGCCGCGAGGCGGCCCGCGCGGCCGGCCTGCCCTCGGGCTACGACGGCCTGTGCCGCACGCTGACCGAGGAGCAGAAGGCGATCCACCGGGCCGAGGGCCGGCAGCCGATCCTGCGCTTCAAGATGCCCGACCGGACCATCGTCTTCGACGACCTGGTCCGCGGCAGCCTCAGCTTCGAGCCCAAGGACGTGCCGGACTACGGCATCGTGCGGGCCAACGGCGCCCCGCTCTACACCCTGGTGAACCCGGTGGACGACGCCCTGATGGGCATCACCCACGTGCTGCGCGGCGAGGACCTGCTCTCCTCCACGCCGCGTCAGATCGCCCTCTACGCCGCGCTGGCGGAGATCGGCGTGGGCGGCGGGACCACCCCGCGGTTCGGCCACCTGCCGTACGTGATGGGCGAGGGCAACAAGAAGCTCTCCAAGCGCGACCCGCAGGCCAGCCTCAACCTCTACCGCGAGCGCGGCTTCCTGCCCGAGGGCCTGCTCAACTACCTGGCCCTGCTGGGCTGGTCGCTGGCCGAGGACCGGGACCGGTTCTCCATGGCGGAGCTGGTCGAGGCCTTCGACATCAGCAAGGTGAACGCCAACCCGGCCCGCTTCGACCTGAAGAAGTGCGAGTCGATCAACGCCGACCACCTGCGGATGCTCAGCCCCGAGGACTTCGCGGCCCGGCTGGTGCCGTACCTGCAGGGCGCGGGGCTGCTGCCGGCCGAGCCGACCGCGGCCCAGCTGGAGCTGCTGGCCAAGGCCGCGCCGCTGACCCAGGAGCGGATGGTCGTGCTCTCCGAGGTGGTCGACATGCTCGGCTTCCTCTTCGTCGCCCCGGAGGCCTTCGCGGTCGACGCGGACGACGCGGCCAAGGCGCTGACCGCCGACGCCCGCCCGGTGCTGGCCGCCAGCATCAAGGCGCTCGGGGAGCTCGCGGACTTCGGTCCCGAGCCGATCCAGGCCGCCCTGCGCGAGGCGCTGGTGGAGGGGCTGGGCATCAAGCCCAAGTTCGCCTTCACGCCGCTGCGGGTGGCCGTCACGGGCCGGCGGATCTCCCCGCCGCTCTTCGAGTCGATGGAGCTGCTGGGCCGCCCGGAGACGCTGCGCCGTCTCGCGGCGTCGCTGGACGCCCTGCCGGAGGCCTGACGCGCTGTCGGGCCTGGTCGGGCAAGCCGCCGTGACCAGGCCCGACGCCCGGCCTGCGGTTATCGATTTTGGAGCGGGGCCACGCGTCGGGTAATGTTCTTTCTGCGCCGCCCGGGAGGGCAACGGCGAGGAACCAGAAGCCTCACCGGGATCCACACCGATCGGTACCGGCGCAAACATCGGGCAAGACTCCTGGTACAGGGGTTGTGTTCTGATGGGGTATGGTGTAATTGGCAGCACGAGTGATTCTGGTTCATTTAGTCTAGGTTCGAGTCCTGGTACCCCAGCGCAGTACCTGCAGTTCAGTACGTTGTAGTACCGCAAGCCCCCGTTGTGTAGCGGCCTAGCACGCTGCCCTCTCACGGCAGTAGCGCCGGTTCGAATCCGGTCGGGGGTACGCAATGCAGAACATATGCATAGCAGGAGCCCCCGTTGTGTAGCGGCCTAGCACGCTGCCCTCTCACGGCAGTAGCGCCGGTTCGAATCCGGTCGGGGGTACCAGATCCTTCATCAGTCACCATCCGGACGAGACCGGCTCGAACGAGCCGGTTCCCGGAGGCGGCGAAGCTGGATCGCCAGTTTGCCCCCGTTGTGTAGCGGCCTAGCACGCTGCCCTCTCACGGCAGTAGCGCCGGTTCGAATCCGGTCGGGGGTACTCAGCAGTTCGGCCGATGGTCTCGAACCATCGGCTTGATTGCTGTTGGGATATGGTGTAATTGGCAGCACGAGTGATTCTGGTTCATTTAGTCTAGGTTCGAGTCCTGGTATCCCAGCCAAAGAAGTCCGACGAAAAGCACCCCCGGTGATCCGGGGGTTTTTTTGCGTTTCCGGGCCGCCGCGGGCCGGTGAACAGAAAAGGGGCCGCGCACCAGATCCTGGCGCGCGGCCCCTGTCGTGCCGTGCTGTGCCGTGCCGGGGCATTACCGGCCCCCGGGGTGCCGTTGCCGGTGCGGGAGCGGCTCAGCCCCGGCGCAGGGCGTCGGTGAGCCGGTTGGCGGCCTCGATGATGGCCTGCGCGTGCAGTCGGCCCGGGTGGCGGGTCAGGCGCTCGATGGGGCCGGAGACCGAGACGGCGGCCACCACGCGGTTGGAGGGCCCGCGGACCGGTGCGGAGACCGAGGCGACGCCCGGCTCCCGCTCGCCGATCGACTGGGCCCAGCCGCGGCGCCGCACGCCGCTCAGCGCGGTGGCGGTGAAGCGCGCGCCCTGCAGACCGCGGTGGAGCCGCTCGGGCTCCTCCCAGGCGAGCAGGACCTGGGCGGCCGAGCCGGCCTTCATCGGCAGGGTGCTGCCGACCGGGACGGTGTCCCGCAGGCCGGAGAGCCGCTCGGCGGCGGCGACGCAGATCCGCATCTCGCCCTGCCGGCGGTAGAGCTGTGCGCTCTCGCCGGTGACGTCGCGCAGGTGGGTCAGGACCGGGCCCGCGGTGGCGAGCAGCCGGTCCTCACCCGCCGCGGCGGAGAGTTCGGCAAGTCGGGGGCCGAGGATGAACCGGCCCTGCATGTCCCTGGTGACCAGGCGGTGGTGTTCGAGTGCGACGGCGAGTCGGTGGGCGGTGGGCCGCGCCAGGCCGGTGGCGGCGACCAGCCCCGCCAACGTGGCGGGGCCCGACTCCAGTGCGCTGAGCACCAGAGCGGCCTTGTCGAGAACGCCGACGCCGCTAGTGTTGTCCATACGCCGATACTGCAGTCTCATTCCGCGAGACGCAAGTTCAATCTTCGGAGAAACGCGCCACCCTGGAGGAGCAGCCCGGGTGGCATCCCCCGGGAACGGGCACCCCAACGACACGATCAGGCCGGCAGAGCGGCCGGCTGGAGGGAACGCGATGGGACGGACACTCGCAGAGAAGGTCTGGAACGACCACCTGGTGCGGCGCGCGGAGGGCGAGCCCGACCTGCTCTACATCGATCTCCATCTGCTCCACGAGGTGACCAGCCCGCAGGCCTTCGACGGCCTGCGACTGGCCGGCCGTCCGGTCCGCCGCACCGATCTGACGATCGCCACCGAGGACCACAACACCCCCACCCTGGACATCGACAAGCCCATCGCGGACCCGGTTTCCAAGGTGCAGTTGGAGACCCTGCGCCGCAACGCGGCCGAGTTCGGGGTCCGGATCCACTCGCTGGGTGACGTGGAGCAGGGCGTCGTCCACGTGGTGGGACCGCAGCTGGGACTGACCCAGCCGGGCATGACCGTGGTCTGTGGTGACTCTCACACCTCCACCCACGGCGCCTTCGGCGCACTGGCGTTCGGCATCGGCACCAGCCAGGTCGAGCACGTGCTGGCCACCCAGACGCTGCCGCTGGCCCCGTTCCGGACCATGGCGATCACCGTCGAGGGCGAGCTGCCCGAGGGCGTGACCGCCAAGGACCTGATCCTGGCGATCATCACCAAGATCGGTACCGGCGGCGGCCAGGGCTACGTCCTGGAGTACCGCGGCTCGGCGATCCGCGGGCTGTCCATGGAAGCCCGGATGACCATCTGCAACATGTCCATCGAAGCGGGCGCCCGGGCCGGCATGATCGCCCCGGACGACACCACCTTCGACTACCTGCAGGGCCGTCCGCACGCCCCCGAGGGTGCCGACTGGGACGCCGCGGTCGCCTACTGGCGCACGCTGGCCACCGATGAGGACGCGGTCTTCGACGCCGAGGTGTTCATCGACGCGAGCGAGCTGACCCCGTTCGTCACCTGGGGCACCAACCCCGGCCAGGGCGCGCCGCTGGGCGCCTCGGTGCCGGACCCGGCCTCCTTCGAGGACCCGCAGGAGCGGGCCGCCGCCGAGAACGCGCTGGCCTACATGGGCCTGACCGCCGGCACCCCGCTGCGCGAGGTCCCGGTCGACGCGGTCTTCGTCGGCTCCTGCACCAACGGCCGGATCGAGGACCTGCGGGCCGCCGCCGACATCCTGGACGGCCGCCAGGTCGCCGAGGGCGTGCGGATGCTGGTGGTGCCCGGTTCGGTACGGGTCGCGCTGCAGGCCGTCGAGGAGGGGCTGGACAAGGTGTTCACCGCCGCGGGGGCCGAATGGCGGCACGCGGGCTGCTCGATGTGCCTGGGCATGAACCCCGACCAGCTGGCCCCGGGCGAGCGCTGCGCCTCGACCTCGAACCGCAACTTCGAGGGCCGCCAGGGCAAGGGTGGCCGCACCCACCTGGTGTCGCCTCAGGTGGCCGCCGCCACCGCGGTGCTGGGCCGTCTGGCCGCGCCGTCCGATCTGACCGTCGACCGTTCCGCCGGAACCCGTGCTGCGGGCACCGTCGCCCTGGAGGTCTGAAGCGCGATGGAGAAGTTCACCACCCACACCGGCCGGGCCGTTCCGCTGCGCCGCAGCAACGTCGACACCGACCAGATCATCCCCGCCCATTGGCTCAAGAAGGTCACCCGCTCGGGTTTCGAGGACGGACTCTTCGAGGCCTGGCGCAAGGACGGGTCTTTCATCCTCAACCAGCCCGAGCGCAGCGGTGCGACCGTGCTGGTGGCCGGTCCCGAGTTCGGCACCGGATCATCGCGTGAGCACGCCGTCTGGGCCTTGCAGAACTACGGCTTCCAGGCCGTGATCTCCTCCCGTTTCGCCGATATCTTCCGCGGGAACTCGTTGAAGAACGGGCTGCTCACCGTGGTGTTGCCGCAGGAGACGGTGGAGCGGCTCTGGGCGCTGACCGAGGCCGATCCGAACGCCGAGATCACCGTTGACCTGGAGGCCCGCGAGGTGCGCGCCGAAGGCGTCAGCGCCCCGTTCGAGCTGGATGAGAACGCCCGCTGGCGGCTGCTCAACGGGCTGGACGACATCAGCATCACACTGCGGAACGCTGATGACATCACCGCCTTCGAGCAGCACCGGCCCGGCTTCAAGCCGCGCACCCTGCCGCTCTCCTGAGGAGCGGCAAAGGTCGGCAATCCCGTAGCACCACCGATGGCCCGTCCCCTTCCCGGGGGACGGGCCATCGGTCCGTTGCGGGGGGGAGTTAGGTCCTGACACCGCGTGAGATGTGGCAAGATACCGGCCCCGGATTTGGGTGAAGACGGGGCCGACGCGTCGCAACTCCGAACGGATGGCACAATCAAGGCATGCACCGGCACCACGAACCTCCGTACGCGGGCGGCGATCCCGCGTCGTCGGAGTTCGTGGTCCGGGAAGCCGAGAGTCGAATTGACGATCGGCCGGACGTCGAGACCTCAGCCGATGAGGGACCGGACGACCCGGAAGTCGCGGCGCTCTACGCGCTAGTGGCAGAGCGGTTGAAGCAGGCTCACACACGTGTGCACGCGCTGCACGCGTCGGAGGAAGCAAAGACCGCTCTCACCCGGCAACTGTTGATCGTCACCGAGACCGCCAAGCGCGATCTCCCGGAGGCGGCGCGGCGGTTGAGTCGCTTTGTGCAGGACCTCGACGAGGGGCAGCCACCCCTCGGCTGAGGTCGCAGACGCGCAAATCCATTGCGACACTAGGGTGATTCGCGCGTTTGGTAATTGAAAGTCCGCAAATAGATGCCTAACGTGCGAATTGAACGGATGGAATCATCCGGCGCCCGTTTCTGAAGGGGAAGACGTGAACAAGGCTCAGCTTGTCGAAGCGGTGGCCGAGCAGCTGGGTGGTCGCAAGGCTGCCGCAGAGGCCGTCGACGCAGTGCTCGACACCATGGTGCGTGCCGTTGTGGCCGGTGACCGTGTGTCGGTCACCGGTTTCGGCACCTTCGAAAAGGTGGAGCGCTCCGCGCGTTTCGCCCGTAACCCGCAGACCGGCGAGCGGGTCAAGGTCAAGAAGACCTCGGTCCCGCGCTTCCGCCCGGGCCAGGGTTTCAAGGACCTGGTCAGCGGCAGCAAGAAGCTGCCGAAGGACGGTCCCTCGGTCAAGAAGGCCCCCAAGGGCTCGCTGACCCCGGGCAAGAGCGGCACCACCGCCGCGGTCAAGCGCGCCGCCACCAAGCGCGCCGCTGCCGCTGCCGAGGCCGCCCCCGCCAAGAAGGCCGCGGCGAAGAAGACCACCACCGCGAAGAAGGCGACGACCGTCGCCAAGACGGCCGCGGCGAAGAAGACCACCACGGCCAAGAAGGCGACGACCGTCGCCAAGACGACCGCGGCGAAGAAGACCACCACGGCCAAGAAGGCGACGACTGCCGCCAAGACGGCCGCAGCGAAGAAGACCGCTCCGGCGAAGAAGACCGCCACCCGCAAGACCACGGCCCGCAAGACCGCCGCGAAGTAATCGCGTCCGGTTGGGGCCAGGAGCTGGGACTTCTGGTGGTCCGTCAGGACCGAGCAAAGCCGCGGCGGCCCGCCCTCTGCCATGAGGGCGGGCCGCCGCGGCTTTCCGCGTCCGGCCGGGGGCGCCGAGCGCCGTCGGCTGAACGGTCGTCAGCTCTGCTCGGGCGCCTCGGGGTCGGGGAAGGTCTGCAGGGTCACGAAGACCGCCCTGCGCTGTGTTCCGCTGCCGGCCAGCCGGATCCGCACCCGCTGCCCGGGGCGCAGCAGGAGCAGCCCGCCCGCCTCGAACGCGGCCGCGTCGAACGGGATCGGGGTGCCGTCGTCGAGCAGCACGGAGCCGGCCCGGGTGGCGGGGTCGAAGGTGTACGCGGTGGCCTGCATACCAGCAGCATAGAGCGGGTCCGACGGTCCCGGGCAGCGCCAGGGGGACCGTCAGACCAGCGCCGCCGCCACCAGCCGGGTGTGCGGGCCGACCCCGAGCAGCAGTGCCTCGGCCAGGTCGGCGGCGGTGTCCACGTCCCGGCGCACCGACGGCACGTCGGGCAGCGTGAGTTCGAGCGCGCCGCCGAGCGCGTGTCGCTGCCGGGAGGCGCCGCCGAAAGCCGGCTCCAGCTGCCGCCCGGCCGCGCAGGCCAACAGCGTGGTGCCCTGCCCGGGGGCGTCCGCCAGGAAGGCGCGCGCCCCGGCCGGTACCGCGCCCAGTACACGGGCCAGTTCGGCCGGCCGCAGCGCGGGCAGGTCCGCGGAGAGCGCGGCCAGGGGCGCGTCCGGCCGCAGCCGCCGCGCGTGTGCCGCGCCATGCGCCAGCGCGGGGTTGAGGCCGTCGTCCGCGTGCCCGGTGGGCTCGTCGGTGACCAGGACCGCGCCCAGGCCGGCCAGCCGCGGACCGGCCACCGGATCCCGCGAGACCACCAGAACCTGCGCCACCGCCGGGCAGTTCAGCGCGGCCGTCACGGTGTCCAGGGCGAACGCCAGCGCGAGGTCGGCCCGGTGCGCTCCGGCGTACGGGTCGAGCCGGCTCTTCGCCAGCGCGAGCGGCTTCAGCGGCATCACCAGGCTCCACGCGCCCGATCGGCCCTGCGGCCCGGGGCCCGGTTGCGCGGGGGAGTGCTGCGCGCCCGGGAGCTGTGCGTGCGGGACCTGCGCGGGCCGGACCTGTGCGGGCCGGCGGGGGCGTACCGTGTGCTCGGTCATCGGTGACATTCTCGCTTCGGTCCGTCAGGCTCCGCCAGAGCGCCCCCCGACGCCGGCGTGCGATTGGTCACTCGGCGCCGACCCGCGCCCGGCCCTGCTCGACAGGGCCGGTCGGCCCGGCGAGGATGGCCAGGGTTTGCCGGTCCGCTGGGCCGGCGGCGCCCGAATGCGATCATGCGATGGACGACGGTCGCGGCACTCCTCTGTGTCGCGCGACACGATGGAGGACCTGGGGTGGCCCGCCGCTCGTACGCCAGTTTCGGCAACGCCGACTACGGAATCTGGTACCGCTTCGCCGCGGTCCTGGTGAAGCCGGTGACGACCGCTCTGGTGAAGCCCGACTGGCGTGGCTGGGAGAATCTGCCCACGGAGGGCGGCTACCTGACGGTGGTGAACCACAACTCGGTGATCGACCCGGTGGTCTACGCGCACTTCCAGTACAACAGCGGCCGGCCGCCGCGGATCCTGGGCAAGTCCTCCCTCTTCAAGGTGCCGTTCATCGGCTTCATGCTCCGCAAGACCGGTCAGATCCCGGTCTACCGGGACTCCACGGACGCCGCGATGGCCTTCCGCGCCGCGATCGACGCGGTCAACAGCGGCCAGGTGGTGCAGTTCTATCCGGAGGGCACCATCACCCGCGATCCGGAGTTGTGGCCGATGACCGGCAAGAGCGGGGCGGCCCGGGTGGCGCTGATGACCGGCGCGCCGGTGATCCCGGTGGCGCACTGGGGCGCGCACGAGATCGTTCCGCCGTACGGCAAGGGCCTGGGCGGGCGGTCGGCCAAGGTGAGCCTGTTCCCGCGCAAGAAGGTCGTGGTGGCGGCCGGACCGCCGGTCGACCTGAGCCGCTACCAGGGCAAGGAGCTGACCAGCCAGGTGCTGCGCGAAGCCACCGAGGACATCATGGACGCGATCACCGAGGTGCTCGCCGGGATCCGCGGTGAGCAGCCGCCCGCCGAGCGCTTCGACCTGCGCAAGGACGCCCGCGACCGCCGCGCGGCCCGGGCAGGTGAGGCCCGCGCCGAGCAGCTCGCCGCCGGGCAGCCCGCCGCCAGGCAGAACACAGCCGGGCAGCCCGCCGCCGGGCAGCCCGCCGCTGGGCAGAACACAGCGCAGAAGAGCAAGGCCGGGTCCGCCACCGACGGCGAATCCCGTACCGACGAGCAGAACGAGGCCGACCGATGACCCGCTGCGCCGTCTTCGGTACCGGCTCCTGGGGTACCCCGTTCGCGATGATCCTGGCCGACGCCGGCTGCCAGGTCGCGCTCTGGGGCCGCCGCAAGGAGCTGGTCGACACCATCGCGGCCACCCGCACCAACCCCGAGTACCTGCCCGGCATCGTGCTGCCCGAGGCGGTCGTGCCGACCACCGACGCGGCCGCCGCGCTGGCCGGGGCCGACTTCGCGGTGCTCGCGGTGCCCTCCCAGACGCTGCGCGAGAACCTGGCCGCCTGGAAGCCGCTGATCGGCCCGGACACCGTCCTGGTGAGCCTGATGAAGGGCATCGAACTGGGCACCGCCAAGCGGATGACCGAGGTGATCCGCGAGGTCGCCGGGGTCGGCCCGGAGCGGGTCGCCGTGGTGTCCGGTCCCAACCTGGCGCCGGAGATCGCCAAGCGCCAGCCGGCCGCCAGCGTGGTCGCCTGCGCCGACGAGGCGGTCGCCAAGCGGCTCCAGCAGGCTTGCCACACACCGTACTTCCGCCCCTACACCAACACCGACGTGATCGGTTGCGAGCTGGGCGGCGCGGTCAAGAACGTGATCGGCCTGGCGGTCGGGATGGCCGACGGGATGGGCCTGGGCGACAACACCAAGGCCACCCTGATGACCCGCGGCCTGGCCGAGATCACCCGGCTCGGCGAGCGGCTGGGCGCCGACCCGCACACCTTCGCGGGCCTGGCCGGCATGGGCGACCTGGTGGCCACCTGCTCCTCGCCGCTCTCCCGCAACCACACCTTCGGGTTCAACCTGGGCAAGGGCATGACCCTGGAACAGGTGATCGCCGCCACCAAGCAGACCGCCGAGGGCGTCAAGTCCTGCGAGTCGGTGCTGGACCTGGCCCGGCGCAACGGCGTCGACATGCCGATCGTCGCGGCCGTGGTCGAGGTGGTGCACAACGGGCGGCCCACCCAGCAGGTGCTCAAGGACCTGATGGGTCGCTCGGCGGGCCCGGAGCGTCGGTGACGGTGCCGGTGACGGGGAACCGGAAGGCTCGCAAGGTAGTCTCACCCTCGATATGAGCATCGAATCGACCTCCCCGAACCAGGCGGCGAAGCCGCGCGTCGCGATCGTCTTCGGCGGCCGCTCATCCGAGCACGGCGTCTCGGTGGTCACGGCCGCCAGCGTGCTCCGGGCGATCGACCGGAGCAGGTACGAGGTGCTGCCGGTCGGCATCACCCAGGAAGGCCGCTGGGCGCTGGTCGCCGACGAGCCGGCCCGGATGGCGATCAGCGACGGGCGGATGCCCGACGTCGAGCAGATCGCCGAGTCCACCGAGGGCCAGCTCGCGCTGCCGGCCAGCCCCGTCTCGCGCGAGGTGACCTGGAGCGAGCCCGGCAGCACGCCCAAGGCGCTCGGCGAGGTCGACGTGGTGCTGCCGCTGCTGCACGGCCCGTGGGGCGAGGACGGCACGCTGCAGGGGATGCTGGAACTCTCCGGTGTGCCCTACGTCGGCTCCGGCGTGCTGGCCAGCTCGGTCGGCATGGACAAGGAGTACACCAAGCGGGTGATCGAGTCCTTCGGCCTGGGCGTCGGTCCCTACACCGTGGTGCGCCCGCGCGACTGGGAGAGCGAGGCCGGCCGCGCCGCCGCCCGCGAGCGGATCGCGGCGCTGGGCCTGCCGGTCTTCGTCAAGCCCTGCCGGGCCGGCTCCAGCATCGGGATCACCAAGGTCAAGGACGCGGCCGAGCTGGACGCGGCGATCGAGGAGGCCCGCCGGCACGACCCGAAGGTCATCGTCGAGGCGATGCTCAACGGCCGCGAGCTCGAGTGCGCGGTGCTGGAGTTCGAGGACGGCCCGCGGGCCAGCCTGCCGGCCGAGGTGCTGGTCGGCGAGGGCTTCGAGTTCTACGACTTCGAGGCCAAGTACATCGACTCCTCCGAGGTGCAGATCCCGGCCCGGCTGACCGAGCAGGAGACCGCCGAGATCCGTGAGCAGGCGGTCACCGCCTTCGAGGCGCTCAGCTGCGAGGGTCTCGCACGGGTGGACTTCTTCCTGCTCGACGACGGCCGCTGGGTGGTCAACGAGATCAACACCATGCCCGGCTTCACCCCCATCTCGGCCTTCCCGAAGATGTGGGAGGCCACCGGCGTGTCCTACTCCGAGCTGATCGACCGCCTGCTGCAGGGCGCGCTGCGCCGCCCCACCGGGCTGCGCTGAGCGGCCCGAAGAAGGACGAAGGCCGGTGCCGCACCCGCATGGCGGGTGCGGCACCGGCCGCATGGTCCGGCGGGCCGGCCTAGAGATGCACCACCGGACAGGTCAGCGTCCGGGTGATGCCGTCGACCTGCTGGATCTGCGCGACCACCAGCCTGCCCAGATCGTCCACCGTGGTGGCCTCGGCCCGCACGATCACGTCATAGGGGCCGGTGACGTCCTCGGCCTGGGTGACCCCTTCGATCTTGGAGATGGCCTCGGCCACGGCGGTGGCCTTGCCCACTTCGGTCTGGATCAGGATGTATGCCTGTACCACGGAGGACCTCCCGGCGGCTCGGGGTGGTGGCGCGACGACACTGGCGGCCACGGGTAAGGGGGCGCGACCCGCGCGGAGATCGGGTGGTGGGGCGGGCACGCCGCAAAAGACTGGATCACCACGCTACCGCGCACCGGGCCCGGGAGGGGAGACCCAGGACCGGGCCGTGGGCGTACGCTTCGCGCGGGGCGCGCACCGCGCCCGCCCGGCTGGTCCGGGATTCGGGCTTCGGGAGAGGACGGCACATGCAGGGGACCGTGGGCGAGCTCGGCGAGTTCGGCCTCATCCGGGAGCTCACCGCCCGGCTGCCGCTCACCTCTTCGGTGGAGCTGGGCCCGGGGGATGACGCGGCCGTGGTCCAGGCACCGGACAAGCGGGTGGTGGCCACCACCGACGTGCTGATCGAGGGCCGCCACTTCCGCCGCGACTGGTCCACCGCTTACGACGTGGGCCGCAAGTCGGCCGCGCAGAACCTCGCCGACATCGCCGCGATGGGTGCGGTGCCCACCGCGATACTGCTGGGCCTGGTCGTGCCCGCCGACCTCCCGACCACCTGGGCCACCGAACTGATGGACGGTCTGCGCGACGAGTGCCAGGTGGCCGGTGCCGGGGTGGTCGGCGGCGACGTGGTGCGCGGCGAGACCATCACGCTGGCCATCACCGCCCTCGGTGACCTGCAGGGTCGTGACCCGGTGCGCCGTTCGGGAGCCCAACCGGGTGACGTGGTCGCCGTCACCGGCTGGCTCGGCTGGTCGGCCGCCGGGCTGACCGTGCTCTCCCGCGGCTTCCGCTCGCCGCGCGCCTTCGTCGAGGCGCACCGCCGCCCCGAGCCGCCGTACCACGCGGGCCCCGCCGCCGCCGAGCTGGGCGCCACCGCGATGATCGACGTGAGCGACGGCCTGGTCGCCGACCTCGGCCACGTCGCCGTGGCCAGCGGGGTGGACATCGACCTGCGCGCCGCCGACTTCGACGTGCCGGCACAGATGGCCGACATCGGGCAGGCGGTCGGCGTCGACCCGCTGGTCTGGGTGCTCGCCGGGGGCGAGGACCACGCGATCGTGGCGACCTTCCCGCCCGGCGTCCAGCTGCCCGCCCGCTGGCGGGTGGTCGGCACCGTCACCGGCCCCGCGCGGGGCGAGGGGCGCGGCCGGGTCACCGTGGACGGCGCTCCGTGGGAGCGCACGGCGGGTTGGGACCACTTCTCCGCCGAATGAGTGGTGGACGCCAGGAGGGACACCGGCCACCGCGTAGGCTTCCCCCATGCGTATCGGTGTCCTGACCAGCGGTGGCGACTGCCCCGGGCTCAACGCGGTGATCCGCTCGGTGGTGCACCGCGGCCTCGATGTGCACGGCGACGAGATCGTGGGCATCGAGGACGGTTTCCTCGGCCTGATCGAGGGCCGGGCCCGGGTGGTCGGCCACGACGACGTCACCGGCCTGCTCACCCTGGGCGGCACCGTGCTCGGCTCGGCCCGGGTGCGGCGCGAGCGGATCGCCTGGGCCGTGGAGAACGCCCGCACGCTCGCCGGCAACCTCGGCATCGACGCGCTGATCGCGATCGGCGGCGAGGGCACGCTGACCGCCGCCAAGATGTTCAGCGACGCCGGACTGCCGGTGGTCGGGGTGCCCAAGACCATCGACAACGACATCGAGGCCACCGACGTCACCTTCGGCTTCGACACCGCCGTGCACGTGGCCACCGAGGCGATCGACCGGCTGAAGACCACCGCCGAGTCGCACCAGCGGGTCATGGTGGTCGAGCTGATGGGCCGCCACACCGGCTGGATCACGCTGACCGCGGGCATGGCGGGCGGCGCGCACGGCATCCTGATCCCGGAGAAGCCCTTCGACATCGAGGCACTGGCCCGGATGATCGAGGAGCGCTTCGCGCGCGGCAAGAAGTTCGCCATCATCGCGGTGGCCGAGGGCGCCAAGCCGATGCCCGGCACCTTCCCCTTCGACCACGGCACCGTCGACCAGTTCGGCCACCAGACCTTCGGCGGCATCGGCACCCGGCTCGCCCACGAGCTGGAGGACCTGCTCGGCAAGGAGGCCCGCCCGGTGATCCTGGGGCACACCCAGCGCGGCGGCACCCCCACCGCCCGTGACCGGGTGCTCGCCACCCGGTTCGGCTGGCACGCCGTGGAGGCCGTCCACCAGGGCGCCTTCGGCCACTTCACCGCGCTGCGCGGCAACGACATCCAGCTGGTCCCGGTGGGCGAGGCGGTCACCCGGCTGAAGACGGTGCCCCCGGACCGCTGGGCGGAATCGGAAGCGGTGCTCTGAGCTCGACCGTCCGAGCCCCGACCGGTTCGAGCCCGAGGGTCCGAGCCCGGCCCGGTAGGTTGGGCCCATGTCCGAAGAAGCACCCGCCGCGGCACCCCCGCGCGTCCTGACCATCGCCGGCTCCGACTCCGGTGGCGGTGCCGGCATCCAGGCCGATCTGAAGACCATGCTGGCCCTGGGCGTGCACGGGATGAGCGTGCTCACCGCCGTCACCGCGCAGAACTCGCTCGGTGTCCAGGGCTACTGGGAGCTGCCCGCCGAGGCCGTGCGGGCGCAGTTCCGCAGCGTGGTGGACGACATCGGGGTGCAGGCCGTGAAGACCGGCATGCTGGCCTCGATCGAGCTGGTGGAGACCGTCGCCGAGCTGCTCACCGGCCTGGCCGCGCCGATCGTGATCGACCCGGTGGGCGTCTCCAAGCACGGCGACGCGCTGCTCGCCGCCGAGGCGGTGGCCACCCTGCGCGAGCGTCTGCTGCCGCTGGCCACGCTGGCCACCCCCAACCTGCACGAGGTGGCCCAGCTCACCGGCATCACGGTGCTGGAGGAGGGCGAGATGCGCCCGGCCGCCGACGCGCTGCTGGCGCTCGGCCCGCGCTGGGTGCTGGTCAAGGGCGGGCACCTGAGCGGTGCGGCCGCCGACCTGCTGGCCGGCCGGGACGGCGAGGAGTACTGGTTCCGGGCCCCGCGCCACGACAACCGGCACACCCACGGCACCGGCTGCACGCTGGCCAGCGCGATCGCCGCCGAGCTGGCCAAGGGCCGCGAGCTGCCGGAGGCGGTCGGGGCGGCCAAGGAGTACATCACCGGGGCGATCCGGGCCGGCTTCGCGCTCGGCGCCGGCATCGGCCCGGTCGACCACGGGTGGCGGCTGCGCGGCTGAACGCGATCGGGGCCCGGCCGACGGCTGGGCCCCGAGTCGCAGGCGCCTGAAGCGATAGGGGCGCCTCAGGTGAGAAGTGTTGCGGAAAAGCAGGTAGGCCGGTCCATCCGAGGATGGACCGGCCTACCCGGAGGACCGGCGCACCGGTCTGCGCGTCAGCGCGAGACCTTACCGGCCTTGATGCACGAGGTGCACACGTTGAGCCGCTTCGGCGTCCGCCCGATCACAGCGCGCACCGTCTGAATGTTGGGGTTCCAACGACGGCGGGTACGGCGGTGCGAGTGGGAGATGTTGTTGCCGAAGCCCGGCCCCTTGCCGCAGACGTCGCAGTTGGCAGCCACAGGAGTCACTCCAAGACTTCAGATCATTTACGTTCGAAACCCCGGCTGATCCATCCTGCCCACTCACGTGGACCGGATCGGGTCAAGGGGGGAAGCCCGGACTGTTCCAGGCAACCGGAGCAGCATACATCGACTACTCCCGCTCCACGAAACTACCATGCACGGCGGCTTGATCGCCGGGCCTCGGCACCGGCCCCGCAGCCCCCGTCCGGCCTGGTCTTTCGCCGTCCGGCCCGCCCGCCCGGCCGCCCCCGAGGCCGCCCGGTCCACCGGTGGCCGCCCCGATAACCTGCCAGCAGCCCCACCGTCCGTTCCCGTCGTGTTCACCTGGAGGAGACCCGGTGCTGGAGACGCTCGACGCCCCCGCCGTCCGCGCCTGGTGCCGCCTCGCGCTGTCCGCCCTCGGCCAGGCCCGCGAGGAGATCGACGCGCTCAACGTCTACCCGGTCCCGGACGGGGACACCGGCACCAACCTCTTCCTCACCGTGGAGTCCGCCACCGCCGCCGTCGAGCACTGCTTCGAGGCCGGCGCCGCCCCTGGCCTGACGACCGCCGTCAAGGCGATGGCCAAGGGCGCGCTGCTGGGCGCGCGCGGCAACTCCGGGGTGATCCTGGCCCAGCTGCTGCGCGGGGTCGCCGAGGTCCTGGCCGAGCACGGCGGCGGCCCCGAGCAGCTGCGCCGGGCGCTCGCCCGGGGCGCCGAGGCCGCCTACCAGGCGGTGCTCGATCCGGTGGAGGGCACCCTGCTGACGGTGGCCGCCGCGGCCGCCCGCAGCGCCGACCAGGTGGCCGGCGGGCTCGCCGAGGTGGCCGCCGCCGCCCACGAAGCGGCCCGCGGCGCACTGCTGCGCACCCCCGAGCAGCTCGCGGTGCTGGCCCGGGCCGGGGTGGTGGACGCCGGCGGTCGCGGTCTGGTGGCGGTGCTGGGCGCGCTGGCCGACGCGGTGGCGGGCCGGCAGCCGATGGGACCGGTCGCGCTCGGCGAGGACCTGCCGGGCGCGTCCTGGGATCCGCACGGCGGGAACGACCGGAGGGCCGCCTGCGCGAGCGAACCCGAGCGGCTGCCGGGCCACCCCGCCTTCGAGGTGATCTACCTGCTGGAGGCCCCGGATGCGGCACTGCCCGTGCTGCGGGCCACGCTGGCCGGGCTCGGCGACTCGCTGGTGGTCGGCGGCGGCGACGGGCTGTGGAACATCCACGTCCACGTGGACGACGCGGGCGCGGCCGTGGAGGCGGGCGTGCGGGCCGGGCGCCCGCACCAGATCCGGATCACCCACTTCGCCGAGGCCGCGTCCCGGGCCGGGGCGCGCGGCGCCGCCCGCGCGGCCGGGGCGGGCGACCTGCCCGACGGGCCGACGGAGCGGGCCGTGCTCAGCGTGGTCACCGGGGCGGGGCTGGCCGAGCTGTGCCGGGCGGCCGGGGCGGCCGTGCTGACCGCGGCGCCGGACGTGCCGCCCTCCAGCGCCGAACTCGCCCAGGCGGTGCGCCGCTGCGCCGCCCGGGAGGTGATCGTGCTGCTCAACGACCCCGAGCTGCGGGCCGGTGCGGGCGCGGCCGCGGACCAGCTGCGCGAGGAGGGCCTGCGGATCGCGGTGCTGCCCACCCGCTCCCCGGTGCAGGGACTGGCCGCCCTGGCCGTGCACGAGGCCGGGCGCCGCTTCGACGAGGACGTGGTGGCCATGACCTCGGCCGCCGGTGCCACCCGCTACGCCGAACTGGCCGTCGCCGAGGGGGAGTCCTGGACCATGGCCGGGGTCTGCCAGGCCGGCGACGTGCTCGGCCTGATCGACGGGGACGTGGCCGTGATCGGCTCCGGCATCGCGCAGACCGGCGCCGAGGTGCTCTCCCGGATGCTCGCGGCCGGCGGCGAACTGGTCACTCTGGTGCTCGGTGAGGGCGTCGAACCCGACCTCGCCGACCGCCTGGTGGCGCACGCCCGGCGCCGGCGCCCTGAGGTCGACACGGTGGTCTTCGCGGGTGGCCAGGAGAGCGCGCCGCTGCTCATCGGGGTCGAGTAGAACCGACCGGTCATACCCGCGCTGTCGGCTCCGTGGTGTCCAATAGGTTCTGATGGCCGCACTGGACGAACCCCTGACCAAGCTGGTCGGCGACCGCACCGCGAAGGTGCTCGCCGACAGCCTCAAGCTGCGCACGGTCGGCGACCTGCTGCACCACTACCCGCGCCGGTACGCCGAGCGGGGCCAGCTGACCAGCCTGGACGACCTGGAGGTCGACGAGCACGTCACCGTGCTCGCCCGGATCGAGAAGGTCACCCTGATCCCGTTCAGGGGCCGCAAGGGCGACCGCCTCGAAGTGGTGGTCACCGACGGGCGCGGGCGGCTCTCACTGGTCTTCTTCAACCAGGGCTGGCGGCAGAAGGAGTTGCGCCCCGGCCTGCAGGGGCTCTTCGCCGGCAAGGTCGGCGTCTTCAACCGGACCAGCCAACTGGCTTCGCCCGACTACCAGTTGATCGATGACGACGCCGACTCGCAGACCGCGCAGCAGTTCGCCGGGCGGATGATCCCGGTCTATCCGGCCAGCGCCCAGATGCCCAGCTGGAAGCTCTCGCTGGCGATCGAGATGGCGCTCACCACCCACCTCGGCGCGGTCGGCGAGCCGCTGCCCGAGGCGCTGCGCGCCGAGCGCGGGCTGCTGCCGCTGCCCGAGGCGCTGGAGCTGATCCACCGGCCGCACAACCAGGCCGAGTTGGAGCGGGCCCGCGACCGGCTGCGCTGGGACGAGGCGTTCGTGCTCCAGGTCGCCCTCGCCCAGCGCCGGGCCGCCGCCCACGCGCTGCCGGCGGTGCCCCGCCCGGTGAAGTCCGGCGGACTGCTGGACGCCTTCGACGCCAAGCTGCCCTTCACTCTGACGGCCGGTCAGCAGACGGTCGGCGCCGAGATCTTCGCGGACCTGGCGAGCGAGCACCCGATGCACCGGCTGCTGCAGGGCGAGGTCGGCTCCGGCAAGACGCTGGTGGCGCTGCGCGCGATGCTCGCCGTGGTGGACGCCGGCGGGCAGGCCGTGCTGCTCGCGCCCACCGAGGTGCTGGCCCAGCAGCACCACCGCTCGATCGTGGAGATGATGGGGGAGCTGGCCGAGGGCGGGATGCTCGGCGGCGCCGAGAACGGCACCAAGGTGGTGCTGCTCACCGGCTCGATGGGCACCCCGGCCCGGCGCCAGGTGCTGCTCGACATGGCCTGCGGTGAGGCCGGGATCGCGATCGGCACCCACGCGCTGATCGAGGACAAGGTGCAGTTCCAGGACCTCGGCCTGGTGGTGGTGGACGAGCAGCACCGCTTCGGCGTCGAGCAGCGGGACGCGCTGCGCGCCAAGGGCGGCCAGCCGCCGCACCTGCTGGTGATGACCGCCACCCCGATTCCGCGCACGGTGGCCATGACGGTCTTCGGCGACCTGGAGACCTCGGTCCTGGACCAGTTGCCGGCCGGCCGCTCGCCGATCTCCAGCCATGTGGTGCCCGCGCTGGAGAAGCCCAACTTCCTGGCCCGCGCCTGGGAGCGGATCCGCGAGGAGGTCGCCAAGGGGCACCAGGCCTATGTGGTCTGCCCCCGGATCGGCGACGAGCCCGAGGAGCCGGCGGAGAAGAAGAAGCGCAGGTCCGCTGCCGAGGACCCCGAGGACCTGGGTGCGGCCGGTGACGAGCGCCGCCCGCCGCTGAGCGTGGTGGAGACGGCCGAGATGCTGGCCAAGGGCCCGCTGGCCGGGCTGCGGGTGGAGATCCTGCACGGCCGGCTGGCGCCCGAGGCCAAGGACGACGTGATGCGGCGCTTCTCGGCCGGGCAGCTCGACGTGCTGGTCGCCACCACGGTGATCGAGGTCGGCGTCAACGTGCCCAACGCGACCGCGATGGTGATCATGGACGCGGACCGGTTCGGCGTCTCCCAGCTGCACCAGTTGCGCGGCCGGGTCGGGCGCGGCAGCGCGCCGGGGCTGTGCCTGCTGGTCAGCGAGATGCCGGCGGGCAGTGCCGCCAGGTCCCGGCTGGATGCGGTGGCCGGCACGCTGGACGGCTTCGCACTCTCCAGGATCGACCTGGAGCAGCGCCGCGAGGGCGATGTGCTCGGCCAGGCCCAGTCCGGGGTGAAGTCCTCGCTCAAGGTGCTCTCGGTGCTGGAGGACGAGGACGTCATCGCCGAGGCCCGCACCGAGGCCGCCGCACTGGTGGCCGCCGACCCGGAGCTCGACACCCACCAGGACCTGCGGGCGGCGCTGGCCGGCCTGCTCGACGAGGACCGCGCCGCCTATCTCGACAAGGGCTGACCGGGTGGGCCGGCCGGCTGGATTGTCAGTGCCCCGCGGGAGAATGGAGGTGTTCAGGACGGAGCGTCAAGCTTCGTTCCTGGCACGACACTTGGGGGTCCTGCCATGGCATTCCGTCATCTCAACGAGCTCCCGCTGGGCGACAAGGTCTTCCGGATCGAACTCGCCAGCGACGACGACCGAGAGGTCACCCTCACCCTGACCGGCTGGCGCGAGGGGGCGGCCGCCGCCCCGCTGGCCAGCGGCAAGCTCCGCCTCCCGGTGGAGGACGTCGCCAGTCTGCGGATCGCGCTCAACCGCGCGCTGCGCGCCCTTGCCATCGTCGCCGACGTCTCCGAGCCCATCCCCGACCGCGATGTGCTGCGCGAGCTCTACCCCGGCCACGGCGCCCCCTGGGTGCCGCAGCACGAGGAGGAGCTGGTCCGGCGGTTCCACGAGAGCGAGACCATCGCCCGGATAGCCGCCCGGTTCGGCCGCACCCCCGACTCCGTGCGCAGCAAGCTGCGCGAGCTGGGTCACGACCCGCGCCGCCCCGAGTACTGCCCGCCCGACGGCTGCCTGTCCTGGTCCCGCTACGCCTCGCCGGCACTGCTCGGCGCGGCCGTGCCGGAGTAGCGCGCGGCCGCCCACCCCTGATCCCGGACCCGCCCGGTGGCAGCGGGGCAGCGCGTCGGTGCTGCCCCGCTGCCACCGGGCGTACCTGTCCATATAGCGTGGTCACCGCCAGCAAGAGAGGGAACCACGACTCATGACCCGCGTCATCGCCGGAGCGGCCGGCGGCCGCCGACTGGCCGTACCGCCAGGCCGGGGCACCCGCCCGACGTCCGACAAGGCCCGCGAGGCGATGTTCTCCACCTTGGAGTCGCTGCGCGGCACCCTGACCGGGGCCCGGATGCTCGACCTGTTCGCCGGCTCCGGCGCGGTCGGCCTGGAGGCGCTCTCCCGGGGCGCCGCGCACGTCCTGCTGGTGGAGGCGGACGCCGCCGCGGCACGGGTGATCCGGGCCAACGTCAAGACCGTGGCGCTGCCCGGCGCCGAGGTGCGCGGCGAGCGGGCCGAGCGGGTACTGGCCGGGCCGGCCCCGGCGCAGCCGTACGACCTGCTCTTCCTCGATCCGCCCTACGCGGTCACGGACGAGGAGCTGCGCGAGATGCTGATCACACTCCGGGCTCAGGGCTGGCTCACGGACGAGGGACTCGTCACCGTGGAACGCAGCACCCGGGGCGGCGAGTTCGTCTGGCCCGGGGGCTTCGAAGCGCTGCGCTCGCGCCGGTACGGCGAGGGCACGCTCTGGTACGGCCGGGCCGTCTGACCCGCCGCACCGGACCCCACCGCCGTACCACCGCCGACATCGTCACCACCGCCGACAGCCTCACCACCGCCGACAAGGGAGCCACACCGCAATGCGCCGCGCCGTCTGTCCGGGTTCCTTCGACCCGATCACCAACGGGCATCTCGACATCATCGAGCGGGCCTCCAAGCTCTACGACGTGGTCCACGTCGCGGTGGCGATCAACAAGAACAAGCAGGGCCTGTTCAGCATCGAGGAGCGGATCGCGCTCATCGAGGAGACCTGCGCGCCCTACGGCAACGTGGTGGTGGAGTCGCACCACGGCCTGCTGGTGGACTTCTGCCGGGAGCGGGACATCCCGGCGATCGTCAAGGGCCTGCGCGCGGTGAGCGACTTCGACTACGAGCTGCAGATGGCCCAGATGAACCGGGGCCTGAGCGGCGTCGAGACGCTCTTCGTGCCGACCTCGCCGACCTACAGTTTCCTCTCCTCCACGCTGGTCAAGGAGGTGGCCTCCTACGGCGGCGACGTCTCGCACCTGATCCCGCCGGTGGTGCACCGCCGGCTGGTGGAGCGGATCGCCGAGCGGGCCGCCCGCTAGCGTCCCGGGGGCAGTCGCAGGGGCGGCCGGGAGGGCGTCGGGGGGCGACGAGGCGGCAGAAATTCTGACGTACAGTCTGTAGTCCCGCCCCGCGGTACTCACGGAAAGACAGAAGCCCCGTGGACGTGCAGAAGAAAGTCGACGACATCATCGCCGTGGTCGAAGGCGCCCGTGCGATGCCGATGTCGGCCTCCTGTGTGGTGAACCGGGCCGAGCTGGTGGCCCTGCTGCAGGGGCTGCGCGAGGAACTGCCCGCCGAGCTCGCCCAGGCCCAGTCCGTGATGGCCGACCACGAGCAGGTGGTGGCCGACGCGCGGGGCGAGGCGGACCGGATCATCCAGGGCGCGCACGCCGAGCGCGGCTCGCTGATCTCGGACACCGAGGTGGTCCGCCGGGCGCAGGCCGAGGCCGACAAGATCCTCGCCGAGGCCCGCGAGGAGGTCACCGTCAAGCGCCAGGAGGCCGACGACTACGTCGACAGCAAGCTGGCCAACTTCGAGGTGGTCCTCACCAAGACGCTGGGCGCGGTCGGCCGTGGTCGCGAGAAGCTGCGCGGGGCGGCCGGCCTGGAGGCCGAGGACGGCGAGGAGTTCCAGCCGCCCGCCAGCCCCAGCCCGGAGGTCGACGAGTACGTCGACACCAAGCTCGCCACCCTCCAGGCGGTGCTCGGCGGCACCCTGGAGGCGGTCGGCCGCGGCCGCGACAAGCTGCTCGGCAAGGCCCCGATCGACGAGCTGGGCGCCTACCTGGCCGCCGCGGACCAGGCCCAGCAGCAGAAGGACCGCGCCGAGGCGGTGGCGGCGGGCTTCGCCGCGACCGACCAGGAGGAGCAGCCCTGGTACCGCGAGGAGGTCCCGGTCCAGCAGAGCTGGCCGCAGGAGCCCGCGGCCGAGCCGGCCTGGCAGGGCGCGCCCAGCGAGAGCGTCTACCAGGGCAGCACGGCCTACCCGGGCCAGCAGACCTTCCCGGGGCAGGAGGCCTTCCCGGGCCAGGGGGCCTTCCCAGGGCAGGAGCATGTCGAGCCGGCCGCGGCGGCGTACGCGCCGCAGCAGGGCGGCTACCAGGATGCCTACGGCGGCGGCTACGACCCGGCGGCGGGCCACGGCGACCCGTACGCCGGGCAGTACTACCAGGGCCAGCAGGGCGGCGACCCGTACGCCGCCGGCTACTACCAGGAGCAGCAGCCCGGCTACCCGCAGCAGGCCCAGCCCGGCTACGAGCAGCAGGGCTACTACCAGCAGCCCGCCGCGCCGCCGGCCTCCGCCGCACCGGCCTCGCTGGACGAGACCAGCTTCTTCGACACCAGCATGATCGACATGACCAGGCTGCGGGAGCTCGGCGGCCGCTAGGAGGGTCCGCCGGGGGAGTGAAGTTGGGCCTGGGCGCGCTCTCGGGTACGCTGACCACTCCGGCTCTCTGCTGCCGGACTGTTCGGCTGCCCGCGCGACAGCGGTGGGCCGGACCCCCCAAGCCACTACACGCGCCGCGCAGTGATGCGCCCGCCGCCAGGAAGTCAGGAACCGTGAACCGCCTCGACCACCGCGACCCGCTCGTGTTCGACACGCATGAGCTCGGCCGTCGCCCCGGTTCGTTGCGCACGGTCGAGCGAACCTTCCCGGCGCCCGAGGGACTGGGCATCGTCGATGTGATCGGCGTCCCGGTCGGCAGCGAGATGGCCCTGGAGCTGCGCCTGGAGTCGGTGGTCGAGGGAGTGCTCGTCACGGGCACCGCCGAGGCCCACGTGACGGGTGAGTGCGTGCGCTGCCTGGAGCCCGTCGAGGACGACCTCGACGTGGAATTCCAGGAGCTGTACTACTACCCCGAGACCGACGAGCGCGGCCGCCGGGCCCCCTCCTCCCAGGAGGAGTCGTCCGAGGACGACGACGAAGAGACTTACCGGTTGGAGGGCGACTTCTTCGACCTTCAGCCGGTGCTGCGTGACGCGGTGGTGCTCGCACTGCCGCTGCAGCCGGTGTGCCAGGAAGACTGCCTGGGCCTGTGCTCCGAGTGCGGAGCGCGGCTCAGCGACGACCCGGACCACCACCACGACGCCGTCGACCCCCGGTGGGCGGCTCTGCAGGGACTCTCCGCCGCCCCCGGCGACGAGGGTGACGAGAACAAGGACAGCGACACCCGTGAGGGTCTCGCCGAGAACCAGGAGAAGTAGCCGTGGCTGTTCCGAAGCGGAAGATGTCGCGCAGCAACACGCGCCACCGCCGTAGCAACTGGAAGGCCGTCGTCCCGGCCCTCGTGGCGTGCGACCGCTGCCACGAGCCCAAGCTTGGTCACATCGCGTGCCCGAGCTGCGGCACGTACAACCGTCGCCAGGTCCTCTCGGTCTGATCGGCGGGGTGGACGGATCGATGTCGGACGCTCAGTCCTCCCGCAAGTCGGGCCCCCGTAAAAGCGGGGGTGAACCGGGCGGTGGGCCGGCCTCGACCGCATACGACGTCCTGGAAGGGCGCCTCGGGTACCAACTCGAGCGCGCCCTTCTGGTGCGTGCCCTGACGCACCGGTCGTTCGCCTACGAGAACGGCGGCCTGCCCACCAACGAGCGCCTGGAGTTCCTCGGCGACTCGGTGCTGGGCCTGGTGGTGACCGACACCCTCTACCGCATCCACCCGGATGTACCGGAGGGCACGCTCGCCAAGCTGCGAGCCGCGGTGGTCAACTCGCGCGCGCTCGCCGAGGTCGGCCGCGGTCTCGAACTGGGCACCTTCATCCGGCTCGGCAAGGGCGAAGAAGGCACCGGCGGTCGCGACAAGTCCTCGATCCTGGCGGACACCGTCGAGGCCGTGATCGGCGCCATCTACCTGGACCAGGGCCTGGGGTCGGCGACCGAGTTCGTCCACCGGCTCTTCGACCCGCTGATCGCGGAGTCCTCGCAGCTGGGCGCCGGCCTGGACTGGAAGACCAGCCTGCAGGAGCTCACCGCCTCGGTGGGCATCGGCGTGCCGGAGTACGTGGTCGAGGAGTCCGGTCCCGATCACGAGAAGACCTTCAACGCGGCCGCCCGGGTGGCCGGCGAGGCCTTCGGGAGCGGCACCGGCCGCTCGAAGAAGGAGGCCGAGCAGAAGGCGGCCGAGAGCGCCTGGCGGGCGATCAAGGCCAAGCACGGCGACCCGGCCGCACCCGCGGCCTGACCACAGTCGGCGTCACCGGTGCCGCTGTGAGCATCGCTGCCCGAAGGAGCTGACCGACCGTGCCCGAGCTGCCAGAGGTCGATGTGGTTCGGCGCGGCCTGGCCCGCTGGGTCAGCGGACGCACGGTCGCCGAGGCCCAGGTGCTGCATCCCCGCGCGGTGCGCCGGCAGCCGGCCGGCGCCGTCGACTTCTCGGCGCGCCTGGCCGGGGCGACCCTGGGCGAGGCGCGGCGGCGCGGCAAGTACCTCTGGCTGCCCATCGATGACGGGGATTTCGGGGACCACGGCGGTGCCCTGCTCGGGCATCTCGGGATGAGCGGCCAGCTGCTCGTCCAGGACCCGGCCACCCCGGACGAGACGCACCTGCGGGTCCGGTTGCGCTTCACCGACGGCGGTCGCGAACTGCGCTTCGTCGACCAGCGCACCTTCGGCCATCTCGCGGTCGAACCGCTGGAGCCGGTGGGCGGCGAGGAACTGCCCGCCTCCCTCACGCACATCGCCCGCGACCCGCTCGACCCGCGCTTCGACGACGCCGCGTTCCTCGTCGCGCTGCGCGCCAAGCGGACCACCGTCAAGCGCGCGCTGCTCGACCAGAGCCTGATCAGCGGGGTCGGCAACATCTACGCCGACGAGGCGCTGTGGCGCTCCAAGCTGCACTACGACCGCCCCACCGACACCCTCACCCGGCCGTCGGCCGAGGGCCTGCTGGCCAATGCCCGCGCGGTGATGACGGCGGCGCTCGCGGTCGGCGGCACCAGCTTCGACAGCCTCTACGTCAACGTGAACGGCGAGAGCGGCTACTTCTCCCGCTCGCTGGACGCCTACGGGCGCGAGGGCCAGCCCTGCTACCGCTGCGGCACGCCGATCCGGCGGGAGGCCTGGATGAACCGCTCCAGCTACTTCTGCCCGCGCTGCCAGCGCCTGCCGCGCCCGCGCACCGCCCGTCAGGGCTGATCCGAGGGGATCCGCCGGGCAGCAGGCCCCTAGTGGTGGGCCGCCGCGTGCTCCTTGGCCTCCAGCTGGATCGCGCCCTCGCCCTCGCCGAAGTGCGCCACCGCCATCGCGCCGGCCACCGCGAGCACGAAACCGAGCACGCCGAGCCAGGCCAGCCCCTGTCGGGTGGCGTCGCCCAGCCAGAGGACGCCGACCAGGCCGGGCACCACCGTCTCACCGACCACCAGGGCGGCGGTGGCGCCGTTCACCGAGCCGATCTGCAGCGCCACCGTGTGCAGGTACATCCCGCCCAGGCCGCCGACCAGGACCGCGTACAGCGCCGGGTCGCCGACCAGCTGGGCCAGGTCGAACGGGTCCACGCCGTTCAGCACCCGGACCCCGATGCCGAGTGCACCGAAACCGAGGCCGGAGAGCAGGCCCGCCACGATCGCCCCGTTGGTGCCCATCCGGCGCACCAGCAGCGCGCCGCCGGCGATCACCACCACGGAGATCACCAGCAGCCACCAGTGGGTGGCGATCGGCGTGGTCCCGGTGCCCTCGTGCCCGGCGGCCAGGGCGAGCAGCACGAGCGCGCCGCAGACCACGCCGATCGAGGCCCACTCCGGGCGCTTGAGCCGGATGCCGAGCAGCTTGATGCTGCACAGCGCCGTGACCACCAGGTTGGCGCTGATCACCGTCTGGGAGAGGAAGAGCGGCAGCAGCCGGGCGGAGAGCGCGCCCAGCAGGAAGCCGACGAAGTCGAGCACGGTGCCCAGGATGAACTCCCAGGTCACCGCGGCCTTCGCGGTGGAGCTGAGGCTCGGGCCGCCGTGCTCGGTGACCTGCGCCCGCTCGGACTCCCGCTCCTCGCGAGCCGAGCGGCGTGAGCCGACCGCCTGCAGGACCGAGCCGAGGCCGTAGCAGGTGGAGGCCGCGGCGGCGGTCACCAAGCCGATGATCACAAGTACTCCGATCGAGGAGCGGCGGGCGCTGGGGGCGGGATGGGGTCCACTATGCCCTGCGGGAGGGGGTCCGGTGAAACCCCCTCCCGGGCGTGCGTGCTGGTCAGCCGCGGTGCCGGGGAGCCCGGGCGCGGGTCAGTCGACGCACGGGATGCCGCCCATCTTCACGGCGTTGCCCTGCATCGGCAGACCGGCCGCCGGGTCGGCGGCGGGTGCCGAGGTGCCGCCGGAGGCGGCGGGCGGGGCGGCGGGCGCGGGGCCGGCCGGGGCGTCCGGCGGGGTGAAGCCGGTGCCCAGGGTCAGCTGGATGTGCCCGGCCCGCACGCTGGTGCTGGGTGTGGCCGTGACGCCGTAGCGGGCGGCGACCTGCTCGGCCGCGTCCTTCTCGCCCGCGCCGTAGGTCACCGTGGTCCTGCTCTGGTGCGGCCCCTGTGCGGTGTGGCCCTCGGTGAGACCGAGCGCGGCCAGCGCCTTGGACTCGGTGTCGGCGGCGTGCGGGACGGTGGAGGTGTTGGTCACGTCCACCGTGCCGGTCAGCTTGGCCACCGGGTCGGGCGACGGGCTCGGGGCGGTGCTGGGCGAGGCGGGGGCCGGGCTCGGGGCGGAGCCGCCGGCCACGGGGTTCTCGGCCGGCGTCGGGTCGTGCCCGGTGAGCTGCTGGACGATCCGCTTGATCTGCGCCGGGTCGACGATGTTGACGTCCTGGCCGTTGATCTTCGAGAGCTGGGCGACCGGCAGGGTGTTCGCCTCGACATGGCCGCCCGACAGGTTGGGCGCCTGCTGGGCGAAGTCGAGCACGTTCCACTGGTCGTCTATCACCACGTCCTGCTTGACCACGCCGAAGAGCTTCTGCATCTTCCCCAGGTCGCCGATGACCCCGTCGCCCTTCAGCTTGGCGATCACCGAGGAGATGAAGGCCTGCTGGCGGTGGGTGCGGTCGAAGTCGCCGCCGGCCAGGTTGTGGCGCTGGCGCACGAAGGACAGGGCCTGGGAGGCGTTGAGGGTGTTGATGCCCTTGGTGAAGTCGGCGCCCGAGCCCTGGCCGGCCATGGCCGGGTCCTTGGTGGCGTTCTTCAGACAGACCTGGACCGGCCCGACGGCCTGCGCGATGTCGTAGAAGCCCTTGAGGTTGACCTCCGCGAAGTGGTCGATCGGGATGCCGAGGAAGGACTGCACGGTGGCCAGGGTGGCCTTGCGCCCCGCGTCCCGGCTCTGCCGCTCCATGTCGGCCTTGGAGAGTCCCTTACTGGCGTTCTTGGCCTCGAAGGCGGCCTTGGCGATGCCGTAGGCCTCCTTGATCTTGTGCATCTTGCCGTCGGCGTTGACCGTCTGCACCCAGTCGTCGCGCGGGATGGAGAGCGCGGTGACCTGGCCGCCGTTGGCCGGGATGTGCATCACCATCAGGGTGTTGGTGTTGTAGCCCCCGACGTCGCTGCTGGAGCCGGCGTGCAGCTCGTCCTGGACGAACTCGCCCGGCAGGTCGTTGCCGTTCATGTCCTTGCGGCTGTCCAGGCCGATCAGCAGCAGGTTGACCGAGTTGTCCAGGTGCGGCGGAGCGCCCTTCTGGATCTCGCTCAGCGCGCTGGAGGTGGTCAGGCCGTTGGTCAGCGAGGTGTACGCGTACCAGGTGAAGCCGCAGGTGCCGAGCACCGCGAGGGAGGTGGCGCAGGCCATGGTGCGACCCGCGATCAGCAGTGGCGAGCGGCGCCTGGGTTTCGCCTTCGGCCTGGTCCTGGCAGTGGTCGGGCGGCGCTCGGCCCGGGGACGGTCAGCCACGGCGACTCTCCTTCTGCCGCCCGCGCCCCTCACGGGCGGGCTTCGAGCGGGCCTTCTTCTCCAGGGCCAGCCGCAGGACGATCACCAGCACCGCGGCCCCGATCGCCCAGCCCATCACGGGGAAGGCGTGCACGGCCCACTTGGCGGCGCCGGTCGCCACCGCCTTGGTGTCGCCGTACTTGTCCTGGTGGGCGAGCAGTTCGGCGCCGGCCGTGCAGCCGAGCACCACCGGCCCCACCCCGGTGAGCACCCACCACCAGCCGTTGTGGGTGGCCAGCCAGGCGGCCGCGGCGGTGCCGAGCACGGTCAGCACGGTGAAGACGCCGCCCGGCGCCGAACCGAGCAGCTCGTCGGTGAAGGCGCCGATCACGGGCAGACCGAGGGCGGCCAGCGCGGTCGGTCCCGGGGTCGCCCTGCGGGCGCGGGGTGCGGCGGCACGGGAGCGGGCGGCGGCCCGGCCCGCGGGTGGCGCCGGCGTCCGGCCGGACGGTGGGGTGTCGGCACCGCGTCTGGGGGACGGCAGCTGCGTACCGCGCGCTCTGGCTCGGGAGTGCGCCTGGTCCTGTGCTTCGCCGATGGGCGAACCCGCCCGCTGGCCTGCCATGTCCCCTACCTCGTCCGGTCGGCCGGGGTGCCCGGCGGTCGAGCCGACGGCCGCCGGCGTATGACAGTTGCGAAATCTAGCAAGCGTTGGGACGGCTGCGGGAGCCCTGGCGGTTCCGCGTTCCTGGGAACGTAACGCTCGCGTAAGAGAATAAGTTTTGATGTGACTTTGGATCCAGCTTGGTTGACATGGTAACCAGCTTGTCGAGTCGGACAGTTGGCGGCTCGCAGGGGATCCGTACACCCTCCTGGTGCCCGTCCGGTGCCCGCCTGGTACCCGTTGGTCCGATCTGCGGCCAGGTAGCGTCGGGGCCATGAGAATCGTTCTTCGCCGCTCTGGGGCCCTGCGCCCGGCCGCGGCCCTGGCGACGCTGCTCGGGTTGCTGCTCCTGCTGATCCCCGGCTCGGCCTTCGCCGCGGGCGGGCTCGACGATGCCGGTGCCGCCCTCAAGCAGGGCAAGGTGTACGTCGACCCGGCCATGACCAGTCGGTTCAGCCAGGCCCAGGCCGACGCCCTGACCAAGAAGATCAAGGACGCCGACAAGCCGATCCTGGTGGCGGTCGTCCCGGCCGGCGACCAGTACCCGGCGACGAACGTCTTTCAGGACCTGCGGACCAAGGCCGGGATCACCGGGGTCTACGCGATCTGGCGCGGCGACCAGTTCGCCGTGCGGACCGATCCCACGGCGATGAACGCGCAGACCGCCCGCAACTACGCGCAGGCCTCGTTCGACTCCCACCACGGAGACATCAACGCGACGCTGACCGATTTCGTCACCACCGCGAGCCCCAAGGTGAAGGGTCACGCGCCCGGCGCCAAGGACTCCAGCATCAGCGCCGCGGTGATCGTGGTGCCGCTGGTGATCATCGCGCTGGTCGCCGGTGGCGGCTTCCTGCTGCTGCGCCGGGCCCGCAAGCGCAAGGAGGAGCAGCTGGCCGCCGAGCTGCGGGCGCTGCGCACCGTGGTCGACGAGGACATCACCGCCTTCGGCGAGGAGCTGGACCGGCTGGACTTCAACCCCGGTGCCGCCGGGGCCGACGACGTCCAGCGCGCCGACTACACCCACGCGCTGGACGCCTACGAGCGGGCCAAGCGCACCATGGACGAGGCCAAGCGTCCCGAGGACGTCAAGGCGGTCACCGAGGCGCTGGAGGACGGCCGGTTCTCGCTGGCCACGCTGGCCGCCCGGCGTGCGGGCCGGCCGGTGCCGGAACGTCGCCCGCCGTGCTTCTTCGACCCGCGGCACGGGCCCTCGGTGCAGGACGCCGACTGGTCGCCGGTGGGCGGCGCCGCCCGCTCGGTGCCGGTCTGCGCGGCCGACGCGCAGCGCCTGGCCACCGGGCTCGACCCGGCGATCCGCACCGTGCAGACCGACCAGGGCCCGCAGCCCTACTGGAACGCCGGGCCGGCCTACGGCCCCTGGGCCGGCGGCTACTTCGGCGGTTACGGCTCCGGGCTGCTGCCCGGCCTGCTCGTCGGCACCATGCTCGGCTCGGTCTTCTCCGGCCCCAGTGCCTGGGCCGCCCCGGGCTACGAGGGCGGCTACGGCGGTGGTTTCGACGGCGGCCATGAGCGCTACGAGGGCGGCGACAACTCCGGCGGCGACTTCAACAGCAACGACTTCGGCGGTTTCAACGGCAGCGACTTCGGTGGCGGGGACTTCGGCGGCGGCGGCGATTTCGGCGGCGGCGGCGATTTCGGCGGCGGCGGGGACTTCGGAGGTGGCGGCGGCGACTGGTGAGCCGCGCCGCATCGCCAGGGCTTGTCCGACCGGCCCCGGGCCGGGCCCGCTCCTTCGGGAGCGGGCCCGGCCTGCTTGGTTTGAGAATGGAACCCCCTGTGGCAGGCTGGCGCTGTGAGCACCGAACCCGCTACCGACCCCGCCGACGGGCCCGCGGCCCACTCAGCCGACCAGGCGGGCGGGCCGGTTGCCACCCGCCGGGCGGTCGCCAAGCCCGCCGGGCGGCCCTGCTCGATCGCCGCCGCGCTGCAGATCCTGGGGGAGAAGTGGGCCCTGCTGGCCGTGCGCGAACTCTTCTACGGCAACCACCGCTTCGACCGGATCGTGCGCAACACCGGTGCCCCGCGGGACCGGCTCACCGCCCGGCTGCGGGCGCTGGAGGAGGCCGGCGTGGTCGAGCGCCGGCTCTACCAGGAGCGTCCGGCGCGCTACGAGTACCACCTCACCCAGGCGGGCCGTGAGCTCGCCCCGGTCACCCAGGCGCTGGTCGTCTGGGGCGACCGCTGGGCGGTGACCGAGCCCCCGGTCACCCTGCGCCACGTGGGCGGCGGGCAGGCCGAGCACGAGCTGGACCCGTCCTGGGTCTGCCGATGCTGCGGCGAGGAGGTCGTGCAGAGCGGCCTCACCTTCGACATCCACACCCCTGGCTGGGAGCGCTCCGGCCCGCTGGACTGAACCCCGGCCCGCGCACCGCTCGCAAGCGCAGGCCATAGGCTCGGGGGATGCACGAAGACGTCCGAGTCACCGCCTGGGTGCGCGGCACCGTCCAGCGCGTCGGCTTCCGCTGGTGGACCAGGGCCCGAGCGCTGGAGATCGGTCTGACCGGCTATGCGAGCAATCTCGACGACGGCCGGGTCCAGGTCGTCGCCGAGGGCTCGCACGCCGACTGCGAGCTGCTGCTGGCGCTGTTGCGCGGCCCCGGTACGCCGGGCCGGGTGAGCGGGGTGACCGAGATCTGGAGCGCGACCGGCGACGGGTACGACAGCTTTGCCATCCGCTGAGTGGGTGACGTGACGGTTGCCATCAGGGCCTACTCATGGTTAACTCCGCATCGAGCAGTGATCCACCGTTCCTCGGTGGCACGGTCCGCTGCCCGTGGCGTGAGTCGACCGCCATGCAGGTGACAGCGGGGTTGTAGCACGCGGTGATCGTGTTGACCCGTACGGTCTTTGGTGAGACGCTGGAAGCCCGCGCACGCGACCGTGATTTCGGGCAGGGTCATGCCCTGTGGCCGTACATCCACAGTGTCTGACCTGTGTTGCCAGTTTGGCTGCCCTGGATTCGCCAGCGCGCGCGTCACCCCTTCCCCTCGACCTGTACCGTACCGGTTCGGTCACTCAGCGTGGAGGACCATACATCATGGCAAAGGCGCTTCTCGGGTACGTCGGCGGCCCCGACCCGCGAATGCTGTCCGAGATGCGGCGGCTTCAGCAGCGCGTCCAGGACCTGGAGGCCGAACTCGTTCGGATGCAGGCCGAGAACGACGCGCTGGTCGCGGTCGCTGACGAGCACTCCCTGCTCGACAGCATCGGCCTGGGACAGCGGGAGCCCGCACTCACCTGAAAGCAACATCGACTCGACCGGACGGAGACCGGGCGGGTCAGCCGTACGTGGATGTGTTTCGCTCCGCGTCGGGGTCGGCTGTGATCCCGAGCGGAACGCGATCATCAGGGACGCCCTCACCGGCGTCCCTTCGTCGTCTCTCCCCTTGCCTGCTGCCCCCCACCTGCCGCCCTCGTCCGTGACCGGGGGCCTGTCCTTCATTTTGTCTGAGGCTGCCCACGGCCAGCCCTCCCGAAACCGCCGCGTCGGCCGGATACAGTCGGGGCGCGGGAAACCCGTGGGATCACTCGCGGGGAGAACCGTGGGACCTCTCGCGGGACACGGGAAGCGGTAGGGAGAGCGGCGCGTGCACCTCAAGAGTCTGACGCTGCGCGGCTTCAAGTCCTTCGCCTCGGCCACCACGCTGCGCTTCGAGCCGGGCATCACCTGTGTGGTCGGCCCGAACGGCTCCGGCAAGTCCAACGTGGTCGACGCGCTCTCCTGGGTGATGGGCGAACAGGGCGCCAAATCACTGCGCGGCGGCAAGATGGAGGACGTCATCTTCGCCGGCACCAGCGGGCGCGCCCCGCTCGGCCGCGCCGAGGTCAGCCTTACCATCGACAACACCGACGGCGCGCTGCCGATCGACTACGCCGAGGTGACCATCACCCGCACGATGTTCCGCAACGGCGGCAGCGAGTACGCGCTGAACGGCGACGCCTGCCGGCTGCTGGACATCCAGGAACTGCTCTCCGACTCCGGGATCGGCCGCGAGATGCACGTGATCGTCGGCCAGGGCCGGCTCGATTCCGTGCTCCAGGCCGACCCGATGGGCCGCCGCGCCTTCATCGAGGAGGCCGCCGGGGTGCTCAAGCACCGCAAGCGCAAGGAGAAGGCGCTGCGGAAGCTGGACGCGATGGCGGCCAACCTCAACCGGGTGCAGGACCTGGTCGCCGAACTGCGCCGCCAGCTCGGCCCGCTCGGCCGCCAGGCCAGGATCGCCCGCCGGGCGGCCGGCATCCAGGCCGAGCTGCGCGATGCCCGGCTGCGGCTGCTCGCCGACGACCTGTTGACGCTGCGTCAGGCCATACAGGCCGAGGTGGCCGACGAACTAGCCCTGCGGCTGCGGCAGTCCACCGTCGAGCAGGAGCTGCAGCGCACCCGGCAGCGCGAGGCGGTGCTGGAGGCCCAGGTCGAGCAGCTCGGGCCGCGCCTGGAGGCCGGCCGGCAGGCGTGGTACCGGCTCTCCGCGCTGGTCGAGCGGACCCGCGGCACGATCACCCTGGCCGAGGCCAGGGTCCGGCACGCCGGGACCGAGCGCCAGGGCGAGGAGCGGCGCGGGCGCGATCCCGAGGAGCTGGCCGCGGAGGCCGCGCGGGTGCGGACCGAGGAGGCCACGCTGACCGAGGCGCTGGAGGCGGCCCAGGACGCGCTGGCCGAAGCGGTGGACGCCCGGGTCGGTGCCGAGCGCGCGCTCGGTGCGGAGGAGCAGCGGCTCAAGGCGGCCGCCCGGGCGGTGGCCGACCGCCGCGAGGGCCTGGCCCGGTTGCAGGGCCAGGCCGCCGCGGCGGCCAGCCGGGCAGCCGGCACGCAGGCCGAGATCGACCGGCTGGTGACCGCCAGGGACGAGGCCGTGCTGCGGTCCGAGGCCGCGCAGGCCGAGTTCGAACTGCTCCGGGAACAGGTGGCCGGTCTGGAGACCGGGGACGAACAGCTCGCGGACGCGCACGAGCAGGCGCGCGAGCAACTGGCCGGCGCGGAACGGGAGCTGAGCCTCGCCCGGGAGGCGCAGAGCGCGGCCGAACGGGAACGCGCCGCGCTCGACGCGCGTCACGAGGCGCTCTCGCTCGGTCTGCGGCGCAAGGACGGTACCGGCGCGCTGCTGGGCGCCACCGAGCGCCTGGCCGGCGTGCTCGGCCCGGCGGCCGAACTGCTCACCGTGGTCCCCGGTCACGAGGTGGCGCTCGCCGCGGCCCTGGGGGCGGCGGCCGACGCCGTCGCGGTGGCCGACCTCGACGCGGCCGCGGACGCGCTGCGCCTGCTGCGCGAGGCGGACGCCGGGCGCGCGGCGCTGCTGATCGCCGGCGCCCAGCCGGCCGGCCCAGCGCCGGCCGACCCGACACTCGGCGACTCGGCACTCGGTGATCCGGCGCCGACCGACCAGGCGCCGACCGACCTGGCGGCGCTCGGCGCGCGCTGGGCCGCCGAGCTGGTGGACGGCCCCGCCGCGCTGCTGCCCGCCGTGCGCGCCCTGCTGCACCGCACCGTCGTGGTCGCCGACCTGGCCGGCGCCCAGCGCCTGCTGGCCGCCCATCCGCGGCTGACCGCCGTCACCGCCGAGGGCGACCTGCTGGCCGCCGCGCTCGCCCAGGGCGGCTCGGCCGGCCCGCCCAGCCAGCTGGAGACCCAGGCCGCCGTCGACGCGGCGGCCCGCGCGATCGAGGAGCTGACCGGCCGCTGCGCCGAGTTGACCGAGCGGCTGGCGCAGGCCAGGGAGCAGCGCCGCGAACTGTCCGTGGCGGTCGAGCAGCTGGCCACCGACCGTCGCCGGGCCGAGAAGCAGCGCGCCGAGGTGGCCGGTTCGCTGGGCCGGCTCGGCGGGCAGGCCAGGGCCGCCGCCGGCGAGGCCGAGCGCACCGCGGCGGCCGTCGAGCGGGCCGAACAGGGCCTGGCCGCCGCGGCGGACGCCGCCGAGGAGCTGGCCGCCCGGCTCGCGGCGGCCGAGGAACTGGCGGACGAGGAGACCGAGGAACCCGACGCGGCCGAGCGCGACCGGCTGGCCGAGCTGGGCACCGCGGCCCGGCAGGCCGAGTTGGAGGCCCGGCTGGCGGTGCGCACCCACGAGGAACGCGTCCGCTCGCTGGCCGGCCGGGCCGAGAGCCTGGACCGCGCGGCCCGCGCCGAGCGCGAGACCCGGGCCCGCGCCGCCGAGCGCCGCCGGCGCGCCGAGCGGGATGCCCAGGTGGCCGGGGCGGTGGCCGCCGGCGCCCGCGCTCTGCTCGCCTGCCTGGAGGTCTCGCTGGGCCGGGCCGACGCCGAGCGCACCGCCGTCGAGCAGGCCAGGGCGGAGCGCGAGACGGCGCTGCGCCAGATCCGCGAGCGCGGCCGGGAGTTGAAGGACGAGTTGGACAAGCTGGTCGACGCCGGTCACCGCGACGAGGTGCTGCGGGCCGAGAAGCGGCTGCGGATCGAGCAGTTGGAGACCCGGGCGCTGGAGGAGTTCGGCATCGAGGGCGAGGAGCTGCTGACCGGCTACGGGCCGGACCAGCCGGTGCCGCCCTCGGTCGACGAGGAGCCCGAGAGGGAGTCCGGCAAGGAGCCCGGGCAGGCGTCCGAGAAGCCGTCCGGCAAGGAGGGCCGGCCGCCGGGCGAGAGCCGTCCCTACGTCCGCGCCGAGCAGGAGAAGCGGCTGCGTGCCGCCGAGAAGGCCTACCAGCAGCTGGGCCGGGTCAACCCGCTGGCGCTGGAGGAGTTCGCCGCGCTGGAGGAGCGCCACCAGTTCCTCGGCGAGCAGCTGGATGACCTCAAGAAGAGCCGGCGCGACCTGCTGGAGATCGTCCGGGACGTGGACCAGCGGGTCGAGGAGCTCTTCACCGCCGCCTACCACGACACGGCCGCCCAGTTCGAGGGCGTGTTCGCCCGGCTGTTCCCCGGCGGTGAGGGCCGGCTGGTGCTGACCGACCCGCAGTCCATGCTCACCACCGGCGTGGAGGTGGAGGCCCGGCCGCCGGGCAAGAAGGTCAAGCGCCTGTCGCTGCTCTCCGGCGGCGAACGCTCACTGACCGCGGTCGCGCTGCTGGTCGCCATCTTCAAGGCCAGGCCGAGCCCGTTCTATGTGATGGACGAGGTCGAGGCGGCGCTGGACGAGACCAACCTGCGGCGGCTGATCGCGATCATGGAGGAGCTGCGGGACAGCTCCCAGCTGATCGTGATCACCCATCAGAAACTCACCATGGAGTGCGCCGACGCGCTCTACGGCGTGACCATGAAGGGCGACGGCATCTCCCAGGTGATCAGCCAGCGGCTGCGGGAGAAGGACCGGGAGCGGCGGCACCCCGCGGCGCTGCCGCGCCAGCAGGATGCGCCTCTCTCCGGCGGAGCGGCCTCCCGGCCGGGCGACTGACCGCCAGGACGCGCCCTGGCCGCCGGACAGGCCCGGTGCCGGGGCATCCGCCCGCGGGGCGGCGCGATCACGGATACTGGGTCGCGTTGTGACTCCTCCCTCTCACGGCGAGAGGGCTTCTCACCCGGCCGTCCGACGGCTTTCGCGACGGCCGGGTCCCGAGCGGCACCGCACGGTGCATGACAGGGCGTAGCAGTGGTGTGACGGAACGTCATCCGCGGGAGGATCACTCGATACCCCGGCCACGGCCGGAGTACCAGCGAAGGAGTTTGATGTGGAATACGTGATCCTTGCCGTGGTCATCGCCGTGATCGCCGTCGGCGCGGTCGCCGGCCTGGTCGTCAGCGGCAGGCGACGCAAGGAACTGCCGCCCAAGGCCCCCACCGCGCCGCTGCCCGGCAAGCCGAAGGCGGTCGAGCCCGAGCGGCCGGGCCCGGCCGAGCCGCAGGTCGGCGACGAGGCCGCCCCGCCGCGCGAGGCCCCGGTCACCACCGTCGAGGAGGTCGAGCTCCCCGCGGCGGTCGAGCCCGTCGAGGTCGAGCCCGAGGAGGCCGTCGAGGCGCCCGCCATCGAGGTGCCCGAGCCCACCGCGGGCCGGCTGGTGCGGCTGCGCTCGCGGCTGTCGCGCTCGCAGAACTCGCTTGGCAAGGGCCTGCTGGCCCTGCTCTCCCGGGACCGGCTGGACGAGGACACCTGGGAGGAGATCGAGGACACCCTGCTCACCGCCGACGTCGGTGTGGCACCCACCCAGGAGCTGGTGGAGCGGCTGCGCACCCGGGTCAAGGTGCTCGGCACCCGCACCCCGGCCGAGCTGCGCGCGCTGCTGCACGAGGAGCTGGTGGCCCTGATCGGCACCGAGGCCGACCGCTCGCTGAAGACCGCCAAGCACGAGGACGGCCGCCCGGCGGTGGTCCTGGTGGTCGGCGTCAACGGGGTCGGCAAGACCACCACCTCCGGCAAGCTCGGCCGGGTGCTGGTCGCCGACGGCCGCTCGGTGGTGCTCGGCGCGGCCGACACCTTCCGGGCCGCCGCCGCCGACCAGCTGCAGACCTGGGGCGAGCGGGTCGGCGCCCGCACCGTGCGCGGGCCCGAGGGCGGCGACCCGGCCTCGGTCGCCTTCGACGCGGTCAAGGAGGGCATCGCCGAGGGTGCTGACACCGTGCTGATCGACACCGCGGGCCGGCTGCACACCAAGACCGGCCTGATGGACGAGCTCGGCAAGGTCAAGCGGGTGGTGGAGAAGCACGGCGCGGTGGACGAGGTGCTGCTGGTGCTGGACGCCACCACCGGGCAGAACGGCCTGGTCCAGGCCCGGGTCTTCGCCGAGGTGGTGGACATCACCGGCATCGTGCTGACCAAGCTGGACGGCACCGCCAAGGGCGGCATCGTGGTCGCGGTCCAGCGCGAGCTGGGTGTGCCGGTCAAGCTGATCGGCCTGGGCGAGGGCGCCGACGACCTGGCGCCGTTCGAGCCGGGTGCGTTCGTGGACGCGCTGATCGGCGACTGACCAGCCGTCGCGGCCGGTTGGTGGGGCGTCCTTCCCGGTGGGGGAGGGCGCCCCTTTCGCGTCCGGTCCCGCAGGCCGGCGGCCCCGGCGGCCCCGGCGGGCTCAGTCGGCCCGGCAGCCCGGCAGACCGAGGCTCAGGAGGCCAGCCAGGCCGGCTCCGCTGCCACCGCGCGCTCGCGCCCGCGGTGGCAGGCGTAGGCGAGGGTGCCCAGCAGCAGCCGGGCCTCGGGCGGGCGGGCGGCACTCTCGCGGCAGGGGTGACGCAGCCAGCGCACCGGGCCGAGGCCGGTGAGCACGGTGGGCGGCGCGGCCAGGAAGGTGCCCTCGCCGTGGCAGACCAGGTCGAGCGCGGCGTCGTCCCAGCCCATCCGGTAGAGCAGGTCGGGCAGCTTGGCGGCGGTGCCACGGGCGACGAAGAAGAGCAGCCGGCCGCCGGGGGAGGCGAGCACCGGGCCCACCTGGGTGCCCATCCGCTCCAGCCGGACCAGCGCGCGCAGCCCGGCCGGCTCCGGCACGTCCAGCACGTCGAAGGTGCGCCCGGCCGGCAGCAGCACGCTGGCCCCGGGCTCGCCGCTCCACAGCTCGCGCGCCTCGTGCGGGGCGGCGCCGGGCGGCAGTTCGCGCGCGGCGCCGCCGTGCGGTGGATGCAGCCCGGGCGCCGCGCAGTGCGGGCGGCCGCAGGCGCACGGGTCGGCCGGTCGCACCCGGGCCGCCGCTGCCGAGCGGGCCGGTGAGCCGCCGAGGGCGACCGTCCAGCCCCAGCGCCCGGCGTACTCGGCCGCTGCCTGGCACGCGGTGGCGCGGATGCGGCGGCGCGAGCCGAACCTCAGATCGCCGAACAGGTTGTCCATGCCTCCCCCAACAGAATTCGGTTGCCGGCGGTTACGGGACTGTGACGCACAGTCAAATTCTCGCGTCCAGCGCGTGTTCCCGCTTGACGGCGCGCGGCGGGCGAAGTGCGCCGTCGAGTGCAGGAGTCGAACCACCCGGTGCCGGGCGGGGTCCGGCTACCAGTGAAGCGCCGCTGACGGACCGTCGGCTCCCGTCGTGGGGGTGGCGAATGGTGGCGTTTCCCGGCGAAGCATCCCCCGGGCCGTGTGTGGCAGGTTACGTTCAGCACACGGACCGGGGCGGTGGGTGCGTGGGCGGGATGACGGCAGGCCTCCGAGCGGGGCCCGGCGGGACTGGGGTGGACCCTCAATGGCAGAGAAGCAGCCAAACGAGAAACTGACGGCCTGGTTCGCGCGCAGCGGCTGGTCCAAGGGCGAGTTCGCCAGACAGGTCAACCGACAGGCGCGCCAGCTCGGCGCGCACCACGTGAGCACCGACACCTCGCGGGTGCGGCGCTGGCTGGACGGTGAGCAGCCGCGCGAGCCGATTCCGAAGATCATGGCGGACCTCTTCTCCGAGCGCTTCGGTTCGGTGGTCTCGGTCGAGGACCTCGGGCTGCGCACCGTCGTGCCGGTCTCCACGGTGGCCGGCGGCGGCGTCGACCTGCCCTGGAGCGGCCCGCAGACGGTGCAGCTGATCAGCGAGTACTCGCGCAGCGACCTGATGCTCAACCGCCGTGGCTTCCTCGGCACTTCGCTGGCCCTGACGGCCGGCGCCGCGCTGATCGAGCCGATGCAGCGCTGGCTCACCCCGGGTCCCGGGGGTTCGCCCACCCCGATCCTGGCGGCCGTCGGCGGCGGTGAGCCCTTCACCGGCCGGCTCTCCGAGCCGGAGCTCCAGCTGCTGGAGCAGACCGCGGGGACCTTCCGGCAGTGGGACGCGCAGAACGGCGGCGGCCTGCGCCGCAAGGCGGTGGTCGGCCAACTGCACGAGGTCACCGACCTGCTGCAGGAGACCTATGCGCCGCAGATCACCCAGCGCCTGTTCCGGCTCACCGCCGAACTCGCCCACCTGGCCGGCTGGATGTCCTACGACGTGGGCATGCACCCCAGCGCGCAGAAGTACTACGTGCTGGCCCTGCACGCGGCCAAGGAGGCCGGCGACCGCCCGTTCGGTGCGCAGATCCTGACCGACATGAGCCGCCAGATGATCCACCTGAACCGCGGCGAGGACGCGCTGGAGCTGATCCACCTGGCCCAGTACGGCAGCCGGGACTCCGCCACCCCGCGCCAGCAGGCGCTGCTCTACGCGATGGAGGCCCGCGCGTACTCCAACATCGGCGAGGTCAACCGCTGCGCCCGCGCGGTCCGGCTGGCGGAGGACACCTTCACCGACACCGGCGCGGTGGAGAGCGACCCGGACTGGCTGCGGTTCTTCTCCAAGGCCGAGCTGTACGCGGAGAACGCGCACTCCTTCCGCGACCTCGCCTACCACTCCAGCCGCAGCCCGCGGTACGCCTCGATGGCCGAGCCGGTGATGGCCACCGCCGTCGACCTGTTCCGCGCCGACAAGGAGAACCACACCCGCTCCTACGCCTTCAACCTGGTCGGCATGGCCAGCGTGCACCTGCTGCGCGGCGAGCCGGAGCAGGCCACCGTGCTGGCCGAGGAGGCGGTGGAGATCGCCGGCAAGGTGCGCTCGGAGCGGCTCAACACCCGGGTCCGCAAGACCTCGGCGGCGGCCACCCGGGACTACCGCTCGGTTCCGGCCGTTCACCGGCTGGCCGACCTGGTGGTGGAGCAGATCCCGGAGTACGAGGTCGTCTAGTCGGGCGGGCCGGCGCTACTCCGTTCGGTGGACCCGGGGTGATCGAGTAGCCACCCCGGGTGGTGTGCGGCGGTACGGTACCTCACGGCCTGTCATGGCACGGCCGTAGTTCACGTACCCGTAACCGGTGCGTCGACCGCGTCACGACGGCGAAACACCGAGCCGCACTGGCCGAAACCCGTCTTCGGCACTCTCCTGTTCATCGCCGACACCCCGGGTGGCACGGGACAGGGATCCCGAGGGTGGCGCGGCGGACACCTGGAGGAGACGCCGATGCCGGACGGCTTCAGCGGGGGCGATACCGCCTTCGTGCTCATCAGTGCGGCCCTGGTCATGTTGATGACCCCGGGCCTGGCCTTCTTCTACGGAGGCATGGTCAGGGTCAAGAGCACCCTCAACATGCTGGTCATGAGCTTCATCTCGCTGGCGATCGTCAGCGTGCTCTGGGTGCTCTACGGCTACACCCTCAGCTTCGGCAACGACTCCTTCCACGGTCTGATCGGCAACCTCGACCACCTCGGCATGCGCGGCATCGGCATGAACGACCTGAACGGTTCGATCCCGGTCACCGCCTTCGCCGCCTTCCAGCTGATGTTCGCCGTGATCACCCCGGCGCTGATCAGCGGCGCGATCGCGGACCGGGCCAAGTTCACGGCCTGGTCGCTGTTCGTGGCCCTGTGGGTCACCGTCGTCTACTTCCCGGTCGCGCACTGGGTCTTCTTCACCGACAACGGCCACGGCGGCTGGCTGGTCGACCACCTGGGCGTGATCGACTTCGCCGGTGGCACCGCTGTGCACATCAACGCCGGGGTCGCGGGCCTGGCCCTGTGCCTGGTGCTGGGCAAGCGGGTCGGCTTCAAGAAGGACCCGATGCGCCCGCACAGCCTGCCGCTGGTGATGCTCGGCTCCGGGCTGCTCTGGTTCGGCTGGTTCGGCTTCAACGCCGGCTCGGCGCTGGCCGCCAACGGCCTGGCCGGCATGGCCTTCATGAACACCCAGGTCGCCACCGCCGCCGCGATGCTCGGCTGGCTGGCCTACGAGAAACTGCGGCACGGCGCCTTCACCTCGCTCGGCGCCGCCTCCGGGGCGGTGGCCGGCCTGGTGGCCATCACCCCCGCCTGCGGCTCGGTCTCGATGCTGGGCGCGCTGGCGATCGGCCTGATCGCCGGGGCGGTCTGCGCCGCCGCGATCAGCCTCAAGTACAAGCTGGGCTTCGACGACTCGCTCGACGTGGTGGGTGTGCACGCGGTGGGCGGCGCGATCGGCTCGGTGCTGATCGGCCTGTTCGCCACCGGGCACGTCGGCCAGAGCGCCCAGGGCCTCTTCTACGGCGGCGGCTGGGGGCAGCTGGGCAAGCAGGTGGTGGGTGTCCTGGTGGTCGCGGGCTACTCCTTCACGCTCTCCTGGCTGCTCGGCCAGGCGATTCAGAAGACGATCGGTTTCCGGGTCGCGGAGGAGGTCGAGGTGGCCGGCATCGACCAGGCCGAACACGCCGAGACCGCCTACGAATTCAGCGCGGTGGGGGCCAGCCTGGCCCGGGCGCTGGGCGGTTCGGCGGCGGTGGCCGCCAAGCCCGCCGGAGAGAAGCCCGCCGGAGAGAAGACCACACACAAGACCGGAGCGGACGCCCGATGAAGCTGATCACCGCCGTCGTCAAGCCCCACCAGCTGGAGCCGGTCAAGGACGCGCTGCAGGCCTTCGGCGTCCAGGGCCTGACCGTCACCGAGGCCAGCGGCTACGGCCGCCAGCGCGGCCACACCGAGGTCTACCGGGGCGCCGAGTACACCGTCGACCTGGTGCCGAAGGTCCGGATAGAGGTGCTGGTCGCCGACGACGACGCCGAGGACGTGATCGAGGTCCTGCTCAAGGCCGCCCGCACCGGGCGGATCGGGGACGGCAAGGTCTGGAGCGTCCCGGTGGACACCGTGGTCCGGGTTCGGACCGGCGAGCGCGGACCGGACGCGCTCTGAGACACCATCACCCGACGGACCCGTGACGAACAACCGCCACGGGTCCGTTCCCCCTTGGTCGGGAGCCGCCATGACCGCCGTTGACCCGCTCGAACCCGTGGACTACCAGGCCGCCCGGGCCGCCCTGTTCGCCGACCCCGTGCTGACCGGCCGCGAACGGCGCACCGCGCTGGCCGCGTTGACGGACCGCTGGCTCACCGGCCTGCTCGCCGCGGCCGGCGGCGGCATGGACGGCGTCGCGCTGGTCGCGGTCGGCGGCTACGGGCGCGGCGAACTCTCCCCGCGCAGCGACCTGGACGTGCTGCTGCTGCACGACGGCGCCCCGGTCGGCCCGCTCGCCGACCGGCTCTGGTACCCGGTCTGGGACAGCGGCGTGGGCCTGGACCACTCGGTGCGCAAGCCCACCGAGGCCCGCGCGGTGGCCGCCGCCGACCTGAAGGCCCAGCTGGGCCTGCTGGACGCCAGGCACCTGGCCGGCGACGCCTCCCTCACCGCCACGCTGCGCTCGGCGGTGCTGGCCGACTGGCGGGACAAGGCCGCCGAGCGGCTGCCCGAACTGCGCGAGCTCGGGCGTGAACGGGCCGAGCGTCACGGCGAGTTGGCCTTCCGACTGGAACCCGATCTGAAGGAGGCCAGGGGCGGCCTGCGGGACGTGGTGGCGCTGGACGCGATCGCCGCCTCCTGGCTGGCCGACGCCCCGCGGCAGGGGCTGGACGCCGCCCAGCGCCGGCTCAGCGACGTGCGCGACGCGCTGCACCTGACCACCGGGCGGGCCACCGAGCGGCTCGTGCTCCAGGAGCAGGACCAGGTGGCCACCGCCCTCGGCGTGCTGGACGCGGACACCCTGCTGCGCGAGGTCTACCAGGCCGCGCGCACCATCGCCTACGCCGGCGACGTGACCTGGCGCGCGGTGGACCGGCTGCTGGCGGCCCGCCGCTCCCGGGGCCGGCGGCCGTTCCGCTTCGGCCTGACCGGCGCACGCGGCGCGGGCGCGCTGTCCCGCGGCAGCACGGCGCGCCGCCCACTGGCCGAGGGCGTGGTCGAGCAGGACGGCGAGGCGGTGCTGGCCCAGGGCGCCCGTCCGGCCACCGACCCGGTGCTGCCGCTGCGCGCGGCGGCCGCCGCCGCCCAGGCGGGCCTGGTGGTCGGCTACGCCACGGTGCGCCGGCTGGCCGCCGAGACCAAGGCGCTGCCGGTGCCCTGGCCCGACGAGGCCCGCGAGCAGCTGATCACCCTGCTGGGCGCGGGTGCGGCCTGCCTGCCGGTCTGGGAGGCGCTGGAGGCCGAGGGGCTGGTCACCAGACTGCTGCCGGACTGGGAGCGGGTGCGCTGCCGTCCGCAGCGCAACGCGGTGCACACCTGGACGGTGGACCGGCACCTGATCGAGACGGCGGTGCGGGCCGCCGCGCTGACCCGTCGGGTGGCCCGCCCGGATCTGCTGCTGGTCGCCGCCCTGCTGCACGACCTCGGCAAGGGCTGGCCGGGGGACCACTCGGTGGCCGGTGAGGTGATCGTGCGCGACGTGGCCGCCCGGATGGGCTTCGGCGAGGCGGACGTGGCCAGCCTGGCGTTGCTGGTGCGCCACCACCTGACGCTGGTGGAGACCGCCACCCGGCGCGATCTGGGCGATCCGGCGACCGTGGAGCTGATCGCCAAGACGGTGGGCACCGCCGAGCACCTGGAACTGCTGCACGCGCTGACCGAGGCGGACGCCCTCGCCACCGGGCCGGCCGCCTGGAGCGCCTGGCGGGCCTCGCTGGTGGCCACGTTGGTCGAGCGGGTGGCGGGCGTGCTGGCGGGGGAGCGGCCGGCTCCGCCGCAGGGCGCGGCCGCCGAGGCCACCGTGGCGCAGGAGCGGCTGGCGGTGGAGGCGGCGCGCACCGGCGAGCCGGCCCTGGCGATGCACGCCTCCGCTGCCGCGGCGCCGGTCGAGGGGATCGGCGAGGTCGGCGGGCAGGGTGAGCCGACCGGCGCGGAGCTGACCCTGGCCATCGTGGACCGGCCGGGGCTGCTCGGCACGGTCTCCGGGGTGCTGGCGCTCAACCGTCTCACCGTCCGCACGCTGACCCTGCGCGAGCTGGACCCGATCGGCGCGGGCCCGGTCCTGCTGCTCTCCTGGCGGGTGGCCGCCGAGTTCGGCGAGCTGCCCGAGGCCGCCCGGCTGCGGGCCGACCTGCGCCGCGCGCTGGACGGCTCGCTGGATCCCGGACGCCGGCTGGCCGAGCGGGACGCGGCGGTGCCCCGCCGGCGCGGCACCAGCGTTCCGCCGCCCGCGGTCACGGTGGCGCCCGGCGGTGCTTCGGCCACCGCCACCGTCCTCGACGTGCGCGCGCACGACGCCCCCGGCCTGCTGCACCGGATCGGCCGGGCGCTGGACGAGGCGGGCGTGCGGGTGCGCACCGCCCACGTCAGCACCCTCGGCGCGGACGCGGTGGACGCCTTCTACCTCACGGACGCGGCCGGTGCCCGGCTGACCGAGGCAGCCGCCGAGGCGGTGGCCGAGCAGGTGCGGCAGGCACTGCGCTGACCGGGTGGGGCCGGTGGCCGGGGTGTCCGGATACCCTGGTGGGCGACGACCGTACTCATACCGATGCCGCAAGGGACCCGCGACCGACGTGTTCGACACTCTTTCCGACCGCCTCGCAGCGACGTTCAAGAACCTCCGGGGCAAGGGCCGCCTCAGTGAGGCGGACATCGACGCCACCGCCCGCGAGATCCGGATCGCCCTGCTGGAGGCGGACGTCGCGCTCCCGGTGGTCCGGGCCTTCATCAAGCAGATCAAGGACCGGGCGCTCGGCGTCGAGGTCTCCGGGGCGCTGAACCCGGCGCAGCAGATCATCAAGATCGTCAACGAGGAGCTCATCAGCATCCTCGGTGGCGAGACCCGCCGCCTGCAGTACGCCAAGACCGGCCCCACCGTGATCATGCTGGCCGGTCTGCAGGGTGCCGGTAAGACCACGCTGGCCGGCAAGCTCGGCCACTGGCTGAAGCAGCAGAAGCACACCCCGCTGCTGGTCGCCTGCGACCTGCAGCGCCCCAACGCGGTCACCCAGCTGAACGTGGTGGCCGACCGGGCCGGTGTCGCGTTCTACGGCCCCGAGCCGGGCAACGGCGTGGGCGACCCGGTCAAGGTGGCCTCGGACGCGATCGAGTACGCCAAGCAGAAGCAGTACGACGTCGTCATCGTCGACACCGCCGGTCGCCTGGGCATCGACGCCGAGCTGATGCAGCAGGCCGCCGACATCCGGGCCGCGGTCGACCCGGACGAGGTCCTGTTCGTCGTCGACGCGATGATCGGCCAGGACGCGGTCACCACCGCGCAGGCCTTCCTCGAGGGCGTCGACTTCACCGGCGTGGTGCTCTCCAAGCTGGACGGTGACGCCCGTGGTGGTGCCGCCCTCTCGGTGGCGCACATCACCGGCCGGCAGATCATGTTCGCCTCCAACGGCGAGAAGGTCGACGACTTCGACGCCTTCCACCCGGACCGGATGGCCTCGCGCATCCTGGGCATGGGTGACGTCCTGTCGCTGATCGAGAAGGCCGAGCAGACCTTCTCGCAGGCCGAGGCCGAGAAGATGGCCGCCAAGCTGCAGGGCGGCGGCAAGGACTTCACGCTGGACGACTTCCTGTCGCAGCTGGAGCAGGTCCAGAAGATGGGCTCGATCTCCAAGCTGCTCGGGATGCTCCCCGGCATGGGCCAGATCCGCGAGCAGATCAACAACATCGACGACAAGGACGTCAACCGGGTCGGCGCGATCATCAAGTCGATGACCCCGGCCGAGCGGACCGACCCGAAGATCATCAACGGCTCGCGCCGGCTGCGCATCGCCAAGGGTTCGGGCGTCGGCGTCGGCGAGGTCAACAACCTGGTCGAGCGCTTCTTCGAGGCCCGCAAGATGATGACCGCGATGGCCTCCGGCAAGGGCATTCCCGGCATGCCGGGGATCCCGGGCATGGGTGGCGGCGGCAAGAAGTCGGGCAAGAAGGCGCCGGCCGCCAAGGGCAAGCGCAAGAGCGGCAACCCGCTCAAGCGGGCGCAGGAGGAGGCGGCCGCCGCCGAGCGCCGGGCGCTGGGCCCGGGCGCGGGGCAGCAGGCCCCCGCCGAGGGTGGCGCCTTCGGGATCGGCGCGGGCAAGGGCCCGGCCGACTTCGAGCTGCCCAAGGAGTTCAAGGACCTGCTCTAGGAGTTCGGTCCCTCCTGCGCTGAGCAGGTGATCGTCGCACGGCCCGCCGCCTCGCTCATGGGGCGGCGGGCCGTGTGCGTACCCGATGATGTTCCGATGAGCCGAGTGACCATCCGCGCCCCCAGGCCCGCCGACGCCGGACCGTACGCCGCAGCGGTGCTGCGCTCCGCCGAGCACATCAGGCCGTGGAACCCGGTCGAGCCGGACGGCCTGCCGGACCTGCTGCAGCGTCAGGGGCCCGGGCTGCGCAGCTACCTGATCGTCGACCGGACGGACAGCGGACTGGTCGGCAAGTGCAACGTGTCCAACATCGTGATGGGCCGGTTCTGCAACGCCGCGCTCGGCTACGACAGTTACCTCCCTTTCGCGGGCACCGGGCGGATGACCGAGGGCATGCGGCTGGTGGTGGACCGCTGCTTCGCCGACCAGGTGGCCGGCGGCCTGGGCCTGCACCGCCTGGAGATCAACGTGCAGCCCGAGAACGAGCGTTCGATCGCGCTGGCCCGGCGGCTGGGCTTCCGGCACGAGGGGTTCACCCCGCGGATGCTCTTCCTCTCCGGCGCCTGGCGCGACCACGAGCGGTTCGCCCTGACGGTGGAGGAGTGGCAGCCGCTGGGGGTCTCGGGGTAGGCCCCGCTCGGGCGGCCGCGGCGGCGTTGCTGATGGATTGTCCGCTTTTCAGCCCGTATGGTCCGGACTGTGACCGAACCCGTGCCGCCCCGCCAGAGTCCCGACCAGCCCTGGCGTTCCGAGGGCGCGCCGCCTCCGCCGCCGCCGGCCCCGCCGCGCCGCAAGATGCCCGGCGGCTGGTTCGGCCTGATCCTCACCGCCCTGGTGGTCTTCCTGATCAGCGACCTGCTGCTCAGCTTCTTCGGCAACGGCGGCGGCACCACCGTCTCCTACACCGAGTTCAACAACGAGCTGACCAAGGGCAACATCGCCAAGATCTACTCCAAGGGCGACGCGATCGAGGGCACCCTGAAGACGGCCGCGCCCAAGCCCGACGGCGGCAAGGGCAGCTACACGGAATTCACCACCCAGCGCCCCTCGTTCGCCAACGACAACCTCTACAGCACCCTGCTCACCCAGGGCGTCGAGGTCACCGCCGAACCGGTGGTGCAGCAGCGCAGCTTCCTGGCCAACCTGCTGATCTCGCTGGCCCCGATGCTGTTGCTGATCGTGGTCTGGGTGCTGCTGGCCCGCCGGATGGCCGGCGGCCTGGGGGGTGGGCCGCTGGGCCGCAAGGCGCCGCCCAAGCCGGTCACCCCCGAGGAGGGCAAGCGCACCACCTTCGCCGACGTGGCCGGCATCGACGAGGTCAAGGCCGAGCTGACCGAGGTGGTGGACTTCCTGAAGAACCCCGGCGCCTACCGCAAGCTGGGCGCCAAGATGCCCGGCGGCGTCCTGCTGGCCGGCCCGCCGGGCACCGGCAAGACGCTGCTCGCCCGGGCGGTGGCCGGCGAGGCCGGGGTGCCGTTCTTCTCCGCCTCCGCCTCGGAGTTCATCGAGATGATCGTCGGGGTCGGCGCCAGCCGGGTGCGTGAACTCTTCGCCGAGGCCCGCAAGGTGGCCCCGGCGATCATCTTCATCGACGAGATCGACACCATCGGGCGCAAGCGCGGCGGCGGCAACACGATGGGCGGCCACGACGAGCGCGAGCAGACGCTCAACCAGATCCTCACCGAGATGGACGGCTTCTCCGGCTCCGAGGGCGTCGTGGTGCTGGCCGCCACCAACCGGGCCGACGTGCTCGACCCGGCGCTGCTGCGCCCCGGGCGGTTCGACCGGGTGGTCAACGTCAGCCCGCCCGACCGCGACGGCCGCACCGCGATCCTGACCATCCACGCCCGCGAGGTGCCGCTCGCCCAGGGCACCAGCCTGGCCGAGGTCGCCAAGAGCACCCCGGGGATGACCGGCGCCGAACTGGCCAACCTGGTCAACGAGGCGGCCCTGCTGGCGGTCAAGCGCAAGCGGCCCAGCGTGGACCAGCGGGACCTCTCGGAGGCGTTGGAGAAGGTCCAGCTGGGCGCCGTGCGGCCGCTGGTGATGCCGGAGGCGGACCGCAGGCGGACCGCCTACCACGAGAGCGGGCACGCCCTGCTCGGCATGCTGCAGCCCGGCGCCGACCCGGTCCGCAAGGTCACCATCGTGCCGCGCGGCCGGGCGCTGGGCGTCACCATGTCCACCCCGGAGGCCGACCGCTACTCCTACACCGAGCAGTACCTGCGCGGCCGGATCATCGGGGCGCTCGGCGGGATGGCCGCCGAGCAGGTGGTCTACGGGGTGATCACCACCGGCGCGGAGAGCGACCTGGAGCAGGTCACCAACATCGCCCGCGGGATGGCCGGCCGCTGGGGCATGAGCGAGCGGGTCGGGCGGCTGACCGCGATCCCCGACGACAGCCAGGGCGCCTACGGCCTGTCCGCCGCGCCCAGCACACTGGACCTGGTCGACCACGAGGCCCGGCGGATCGTCGCCGAGTGCTACGAGGAGGCGCTGGCCACGCTGCACGAGCACCGCCACCGGCTGGACACGCTGGCCGCGGCCCTGCTGGAGCACGAGACGCTGGACGAGGAGGCCGCCTACCGGGCCGCCGGGATCGCGCGGGATTCCGCCTGAGGCTTCGTGAGGTCCGACCGGGCTGCGTCAGGTCCGCTCGGCCAGCATGTAGCGGAACACATTGGCCATCCGCACGGTGTCGTCCGCCCGGGTGAACGGGTGCAGCGCCTCGGCGACCTCCTTGGCCACCGGCGCCTCGCCCGCGTAGGCGATGGCAGCGTCGAACCAGCCGGTGGCCAGCAGCCCGCGCACCGCGCTGTCCAGGTCCGGGTAGCCGAACGGGCAACTCACCCGCCCGCTGTCCACCACCCGCAGCCCCGCCCCGGCCGCCAGCGCGGCCAGCTCACCGGCCCCGCCGAGCCGCAGCGGGTCGGGCGCCCGGCGCGGTCCGCTGCGCCGCCGGGCCACCTCCAGCACGGCCGCGCTCTGGCAGTCCCGGGCCGGCCCGAAGCCGGCCAGCGCCACCAGCCCGCCGGGCAGGACCAGGCGCGCCGCCTCCCGGACCACCCGGTGCGGCTCCTCGGCCATCCGCAGCGGTTCGAAGACCGTGACCACGCGATGGGCCGCCCGGGTGCCCAGGCTCCCGGCGGCCACCGCCAGCCGGCGTGCCCGGGCCAGCTCGCGCAGCTCCGGGTCCGGTTCGAGGCCCGCGACCTGGGCCCCGCGCCCGGCCGCCAGCAGCAGCGCGAGGCCGGAGCGGCACCCCAGGCCGAGCAGGCTGGTCCCCGGGCCGACGGCCGCTCGCTCGTGCACCGCCTCGTAGAGCGGCACCAGCGTGCGCTCCTGGATCTCGGCCCAGTCGCGCGCCCGCGAGGCGGGCCGCGGTCGGGTCGGTGCGGGTGCCGTGCCGTGCGCTGAAGCCATCGAGTGGCCTCCCATCAGGTCCGGTCCAACGAGCTGCGGATGCTCCCCCCACTGTTCGTCCCGTCTCCAGCGAACAGCGGCGCGGGCGCGCCGTCCAGAGGAGCGCGCCGGAGCATCGCCGTTCGGCGGGCGTGCGCCCCCTGGGCCCCGCTCCCGGCCGCGCGGGTGGAATCGATTCACACTCCGTCCGCCTGGCACCGTACGATTCGCCCCATGGCAAAGGCTCCCGTTCTCACCCCCCAGGCGGACGACTTTCCGCGCTGGTACCAGGATCTGATCAACAAGGCCGAACTGGCCGACAACGGTCCGGTGCGCGGCACCATGGTCATCCGACCGTATGCGTACGCGCTGTGGGAGCGGATGCAGCAGGACCTGGACGCGCGGATCAAGAAGGCCGGCGCGCAGAACGCCTACTTCCCGCTCTTCATCCCGCAGTCCTACCTGACCAAGGAGGCCGAGCACGTCGAGGGCTTCGCCCCCGAGCTCGCGGTGGTCACCCACGGCGGCGGCAAGGACCTGGAGGAGCCGGTCGTCGTCCGGCCCACCTCCGAGACCATCATCAACGAGTACTTCTCCAAGTGGGTGCAGAGCCACCGCGACCTGCCGCTGCTGATCAACCAGTGGGCCAACGTGGTCCGTTGGGAGCTGCGCCCGCGGATCTTCCTGCGCACCACCGAGTTCCTCTGGCAGGAGGGCCACACCGCCCACGCCACCTACGAGGACGCCCGCGCGTACGCGTCGATGATCCACACCCAGGTCTACGGCGACTTCATGACCAACGTGCTCGGCATCGACGTGGTGCTCGGTCGCAAGACGGTCAAGGAGCGCTTCGCCGGCGCCATCAACACCCTCACCCTCGAGGCGATGATGGGCGACGGCAAGGCCCTGCAGATGGGCACCGCGCACGAGCTGGGCCAGAACTTCGCCAAGGCCTTCAACACGACCTACCAGTTGCAGGGCGCCGAGCGCGAGCACGTCTGGCAGACCTCCTGGGGTGTCACCACCCGGATGGTCGGCGGCCTGATCATGTCGCACGGCGACGACAACGGCCTGCGGGTGCCGCCGCGGCTGGCGGCCGTGCAGGCCGTGGTGCTCGCCATCAAGGGCGACGACGCGGTGATCGCCAAGGTGCGCGAGATCGGTGCCACCCTGGAGGCGGCGGGCGTGCGCGTGGTGGTCGACGACCGCACCGACACCCCGTTCGGCCGCCGTGCGGTGGACTGGGAGCTCAAGGGCGTCCCGCTGCGCATCGAGGTCGGCCCGCGGGACCTGGAGAACGGCACCGCGATGCTGGCCCGCCGCATCCCCGGCGGCAAGGAGCCGGTCTCCATCGACGCCCTGGCCGCCCTGGTGCCCGGCATCCTGGAGGAGGACCAGGCGCTGCTGCTGCGCCAGTCCCGCGAGCGCCGCGAGTCCCGCACGGTGGACGTGAAGACCATCGACGAGTGCGTCGAGGCCGCCGCCACCGGCTGGGGCCGGATCTCCTGGGCCGACCTCGGCCCGGAGGGCGAGACGAAGCTCGCCGAGCAGGGTGTCTCGGTCCGCTGCCTGGTCGCCGCCGACGGTTCGGTGCCGGACTCGTACGACCAGGAAGGCAACCTCGCGATTGTCGCGCGGGCCTACTGATAAGGCGCGCTGATTCACCGGCCGAGTAACCGGTAGGTGACGGCGTCTCGCCTACTGGCCGGTCAACTCCCAGTGCGGGCGAACTAGCGGTACGGTGTACGGCCCGTGGCCCTGTCAAAACACGTACAGGGCCCGGGCCGGACAACTCGGCGCGGCGCTCTGCCGTGCCCGGGAATCGGGCGACCCGGCGAGGAACGACGGGTGCAGACACCGAGGGGGTTGGTCTTGCGTCAGATTTCGAACGCTCAACGCGGGCATTGTTACGCCCAGCTGAGAGTTCTCCGGGAATTCCTGGTGAGTGCTCAAGAATGGAACGTCGGAACCGACTCCCTCGTTGGCATAGCGTGAGCACGACACAGCCTCTCGTCCTCGCGGCCGAACTGGCCGCCGCCTGGAGCGACATCCAGGCCCACCATCACGACCTGCCCGATCTCGCCTCGCCCGAGGCGCTGATCGGCGAGTCGTCCTCGGCCTGCGGCACCCGGCTCGGTTTCGAGCGGCTGCTGCACGAGGCCGCCCACGGACTGGCCGCCGCCCGCGACATCCGGGACACCTCCCGGGCCGGGCGCTACCACAACCGTCGATTCCTCTTGCTCGCCTCCGAGTTGGGGCTGGCACACCCGGTCGAACCGCATGCCAGCAGCGGCTTCTCCCAGGTGACCATGCTGACCGAGACCCAGGATCGGTACGCCGCGACCATCGAACGGCTGGAGCTCGCCCTCGGCGCCCACCAGCAGGCGGTGGCCGGGACGCCCGACGGCGGCGTGCTGCGGGCGTTCCGCGGCCCGGCGGCCCGGCACGGCTCCTCCGGCGGCGGCGTGCGGGTCAAGGCCGTCTGCGGCTGCGGCCGCAACGTCCGGGTGGTGCCGTCGGTGCTGGCCCAGGCCTCGATCGTGTGCGGTGCCTGCCAGCAGCCGTTCAAGATCGCCTGATCGCGTACACCCCTCGGCCGGGTCTCCCGGCCCGGTCTGTGCCACATCACACACAGCTCTCGGCCGGGTCTTCCGTCTCCGGTCTGTGCCACATCACGCACAGCTCTCGGCCGGGTCTTCCGTCTCCGGTCTGTGCCACATCACGCACAGCTCTCGGCCAGGTTCGCCTCCGGTCGGAGGGCTGTGCGTGATGTGGCACAATCGATAGCTGATACCCGGCAGCCAACAGGAACCCTCTCGCCTACGGCTGGCGTGTCATTCGAACGACCGACCCCGCAACCCCACGCGGGAGCGCGGTCGCTCACCCACGTCAACTCCAGGAGAATCCACTCCCGTGGCAGTCAAGATCAAGCTCAAGCGTCTCGGCAAGATCCGTTCCCCGCACTACCGCATCGTCGTCGCCGACTCGCGCACCAAGCGTGACGGTCGCGCGATCGAGGAGATCGGCATCTACCAGCCGACCTACAACCCCTCGAAGATCGAGGTCGACACCGACCGCGCCCAGTACTGGCTGTCCGTCGGCGCCCAGCCGACCGAGCCGGTGCTCGCCATCCTCAAGCTGACCGGTGACTGGCAGAAGTTCAAGGGCCTGCCCGCCCCGGCCCCGCTGCTGGTGGCCGAGCCCAAGGTCGAGGACTTCTCGCACCTGTTCGCGAAGGCCGTCGCCGGCTTCGAGGACGCCACCACCGGTGTTGCCATCACCCCGAAGGCCAAGAAGTCGGACAAGGCCGAGGCTGACGCCGACGCCGCTTCCACCGAGGCCTGACCGTGATCGAGGACGCCCTCGATCACCTGGTGAAGGGCATTGTCGAGCACCCCGAGGACGTTCAGGTGCGCTCGCGCAACCTGCGCCGGGGTAACACCATCGAGGTGCGGGTGCACCCTGATGACCTCGGCAAGGTGATCGGCCGTGGCGGCCGCACCGCGCGTGCGCTGCGCACCGTGGTCGGCGCGCTCGGTGGTCGCAACGTCCGGGTCGACCTGGTCGACGTGGACAACATCCGCTGACGGTCACCGTCGCCTGAGATCCGGCCGGGACGCTCCACGCGTCCCGGCCGGATCTGTTTTCCCATCCCCGTACCTTCGTAAGCGAGCCCGCCCCGGCGGCTCGTACCCGTAGTAGCTAGCGCTCAGGAGTGCACCGTGCAGCTCGTCGTCGGCCGGATCGGTCGCGCCCACGGCATCAGGGGGGACGTCTTCGTCGAGGTCCGCACCGACGAACCCGAGCTGCGGCTCGGGCCCGGCGCGGTCCTGCTCACCGACCCCGCGACCGCCGGTCCGCTGACCGTGGAGTCCGGCAAGGTGCACAGCGGCCGGCTGCTGATCCGCTTCGCCGGCGTCAAGGACCGCAACGACGCTGAGGCGCTGCGCGGGACCATGCTGATCGCCGAGGTCGACCCGGAAGAGCGGCCGGAGGACGAGGACGAGTACTACGACCACCAGCTGATCGGCCTGGACGTGGTGCTGCTGGACGGCACCCTGGTCGGCGAGCTCACCGAGGTGGTCCACCTGCCCTACCAGGACCTGCTCACGGTCACCAGGCCGGACGGCACCGAGGTGCTGATCCCGTTCGTCAGCAAGATCGTGCCGACCATCGACCTGGAGAACCAGCGGGCCGTGATCGACCCGCCCGGCGGGCTGATCGACGACGGGGCCGAGGTCGCCGGCGGGCCGGAGAGCGACCGATGACGGCCGCCGAGGCCGCGGAGCCCGAGGCCGCGGAGCCCGAGGCGCCGGTGGCCGCGGCCGAGGAGCGGCACGGCATGCGGATCGACGTCGTCACGATCTTCCCCGAGTACCTGGAGCCGCTGAACGTCTCGCTGGTCGGCAAGGCCCGTGCGCGCGGGCAGCTGGACGTGCACCTGCACGACCTGCGCTCCTGGACCCACGACGTGCACCGCACCGTGGACGACACGCCGTACGGCGGCGGCCCCGGCATGGTGATGAAGCCCGAGCCGTGGGGCGAGGCGCTGGACGCGGTCTGTGCCGCCGGGCCGGCGGACCAGGTGCCGACGCTGGTGGTGCCCACCCCGAGCGGCGTGCCGTTCACCCAGGAGCTGGCCCAGGAACTGGCTGCCCGGCCCTGGCTGGCCTTCGCGCCGGCCCGCTACGAGGGCATCGACCGGCGGGTGATCGAGGAGGCCGCCACCCGGATGCCGGTGGTCGAGGCCTCGATCGGCGACTACGTGCTGGCCGGCGGCGAGGTCGCGGTGCTGGTGATGGTCGAGGCGATCGCCCGGCTGCTGCCCGGCGTGCTCGGCAACGCCGAGTCGCACCGCGACGACTCCTTCGCCCCCGGTGCGATGGCCGACCTGCTGGAGGGCCCGGTCTACACCAAGCCCGCCGAGTGGCGTGGCCGGGCGGTGCCGGAGATCCTGCTCAGCGGCAACCACGGCAAGATCGCCCGCTGGCGGCGCGAGCAGGCTTTCACCCGCACGCTGGCCAATCGCCCCGATCTGGTGGGGCGCTGGCGCCTTTCCTCCTTCGACAAGAAGGAGCGCGAGGTGCTGAGCGTGCTGGGGCTCGGCTGGGACGAGGAACGCGGCCGATTTCTCCGAGTAGCCGGGGCTGTGGAAGAATAGGCCGCTGTTGTCTGTCGCCGGGCTCTTCACAGGTCTTATCGACCAGGAGATCCGGTGGTCCCGCGCCCCCGCCACGGGGGGATCGCTAAGGCCGAGGCGACCCGCAACCCACCCCATTGTGACGAATTTCCGTGGGCGGCCCGTGGCGCCCGCGATGGAGAGCATCATGAGCAACAAGCTCGCTGCTGTCGACGCGGCCTCGCTGCGTACCGACATTCCGGCCTTCCGTGCCGGTGACACCCTGAAGGTTCACGTCCGGGTCATCGAGGGCAACCGCTCCCGTGTCCAGGTCTTCCAGGGCGTCGTGATCCGCCGCCACGGCGCGGGCATCGGTGAGACCTTCACCGTCCGCAAGGTGAGCTTCAACGTCGGCGTGGAGCGCACCTTCCCGGTGCACACCCCGATCGTCGAGAAGATCGAGGTCGTCACCCGCGGTGACGTCCGTCGCGCCAAGCTGTACTACCTCCGTGACCTGCGCGGCAAGGCCGCGAAGATCAAGGAGAAGCGCGACCGCTGAGTCGCTGCCCCCGGCGCGAGTCGGGGGTGCGGCACGCTCAGGCGGGGCGGCTAAGCTCAGCCCCGATGAGCACGCACGAACCGATCGCGGACCGCGACGGCACCTCCGCACCTCCGGGTGCGGGACCGCCGTCGCGGTCCGCGGTCGTTTCGGCCGATGAAACCGGTGAAACCGGTGAAACCGGTGAGGCCAGCGAGGCCAGTGACACCGGTGACACCGGTGACACCGTCAATGCAGCCGACGTCCCCGACGTCCCCGACGTCCCCGACGTCCCCGACGACGGTGCCGGGCCGGAGGCCGGCTGGCGCCTGCGCGATCTGGCCAAGCTCGTCGCGGCCTGCGTCCTGATCCTGCTGCTGGTCAACGTCTTTGTCGCGCAGCCCTTCGTGGTGCCCTCCGGCTCGATGGAGAACACCCTGCGCCCCGGCGACCGCCTGGTGGTGAACAAGCTGGCCTACCAGTTCGGTGGCACCGTGAGCCGCGGCGACGTGGTGGTCTTCGACGGTACCGACTCCTTCGTGCCCGGGGGCAACGAGTCGATCGGCATCGGTACCGAGCTGCGCAAGTTCGGCGCGGCGCTGGGCCTGGCGCCCTCGGACGGCTCGATCTTCGTCAAGCGGGTGATCGGGGTGGGCGGCGACCGGGTGACCTACCGGGCCGGCGACCACGAGCTGACCGTCAACGGCGTTCCACTGGCCGAGTCGGACTACCTCTACCCGGGCGACGCCCCCTCCGGTGTGGGCTTCGACGTCCAGGTCCCGCCCGGCAAGCTCTTCGTGCTGGGCGACCACCGCAGCAACTCCAGTGACTCCCGGGACCACCTCGGCGATCCCGGTGGCGGATACGTCCCGGTCAGCAAGGTGATCGGCCGGGCCGCCTGGGTGATCTTCCCCGTCGGGCACTGGTCCTCACTGGACCGGCCGCCCGGCTTCGCCGCCATCGCCGCGGCCGCGAAGGGCGGTGGCCATGGGAACCAGGGGTAGACCCGCGCCCGGCGGTCACCAGCGGTCCGACGGCACCGAGGCGCCGCACGGTGGCGCCCGGCCCTCGGACGCGAGCGGACAGCCGGACCCGGCACAGCGCCCGGCTCAGGCCGCGGCGGACGGCTCGGCCCAGGATCCGGCGCGGGAACCGGCCCAGGATCCGCTCAAGGGCCCGGTCGCTCCGCGCGGGCGCGCACAGCGGCGGCGCACCGCCCGGCGGGCCGCGCGCACCGGCCGGCGCTCGCTCTTTCGCGAGCTCCCGGTGATCGCCGTGGTGGCGCTGCTGATCGCGCTGGCCCTGAAGACCTTCTTCGTGCAGGTCTTCTCGATCCCCTCCGGATCGATGGAGCAGACCATCCAGATCGGCGACCGGGTGCTGGTGGACAAGCTCACCCCCTGGTTCGGCAGCACACCGCAGCGGGGTGACGTGGTGGTCTTCAAGGACCCGGGCGGCTGGCTGGAGAACCAGCCCGCCGCGGACTCCGGCGGCCCGGTCGGCCGCGGCCTCAAGGACGTCTTCAGCTTCGTCGGCCTGCTGCCCTCCTCGAACGAACAGGACCTGATCAAGCGGGTGATCGGGGTCGGCGGCGACACCGTGGCCTGCTGCGACGACCAGGGCCGGATCACCGTCAACGGCAACCCGATCGAGGAGCCGTACCTGGCTCCGGGCAACCCGCCCTCGCGCATCCCGTTCCGGGTCACGGTGCCCAAGGGGCGCCTGTGGGTGATGGGCGACCACCGCGACCTGTCCGCCGACTCGCGCTACCACATGACCGGCCCGGGGCAGGGCACCGTGCCGGTCGGGAACGTGATCGGGCGCGCCTTCTCGATCGCCTGGCCGCTGGACCGCCTGCAGGGGATCTCCCGGCCCACCTACCGGACCCCGGCCGCCCTCGGCTCGCCGGGCGGCGGTACGCTCGCCGGCCCGGCCGCGGGCCAATCGGTGGGGCTCGACCCGGATCCCTTGGAACCTTCGCTCGTTATGGGGATGTTGGGCGTTTCCCCGGCGCTGCTGCTGCGGCGCCGATCCGGGGTGCTCACCGGTGGCTCGCGCGCGGCCCGACGCCGCTGGCGGGCGGCCCGGCGATCAGCGGGCCCGGACTGACGGTCCGTCCGGTCCGCCGAGCCGCCGTGTGGGAGAGCCGGGTGGACCACTCGGAGTGATAGAGAAGTGCAGACATCCTCGCGGCCCGTGCCGTGCGGATGGTTCCGAAGGCTGTGCTGGTGTCAGGCCGTCCGGTGATGGGCAGGCCTGAGCCGGGTTCACGGTCGGTCACAGACGTGGTGTCCGCTGCGCGGCACTGGTGAGCGCGGACGATGGTCGTCCGCACAGCAGGGAGGAGATGTCGTGGGGGATCTGGTGATCGGCGCCCGCGGGGCCGGTGAGCCTGAGGGCTCCGGCGGCCGTACGGCCCAGTCCACCGAGTCCGGGCAGCCGACGGAGCCGGGCGACGGTGCCGGCGGTCAGGGCGAGGGCGCGCTGCCGGGCGCCGCCGACGAGCGCCCCGGCGAAGGCGGCCCGCAGGCCCCCGAGGCCCCGGCACAGGACAACGAGAAGCGGGCCGGCGAGCGCAAGCAGCGCTCGTTCTGGAAGGAACTGCCGATCCTGGTCGGCATCGCGCTGGTCCTGGCCCTGGTCATCAAGACCTTCTTCGTGCAGGCCTTCTCCATCCCCTCCGCGTCGATGGAGCAGACCCTCCAGATCGGCGACCGGGTGCTGGTGGACAAGCTGACTCCCTGGTTCGGCTCCAAGCCGGACCGCGGCGACGTGGTGGTCTTCCACGACCCGGGCGGCTGGCTCGACGGCGAGGGGACCCAGCAGAGCTCCAACGCGGTGGTCCGAGGCGCCCAGGATGTGCTGAGCTTCATCGGCCTGATGCCGTCGGCCAACGAGAAGGACCTGATCAAGCGGGTGATCGGGGTGGCCGGTGACACCATCGAGTGCCAGGGCAACGGGCCGCTCAAGGTCAACGGCGTGGCGCTGAACGAGCCTTACATCTACACCCCGGGCATCACGCCGCCCGACCCGTGCGCGGGCAAGCCGTTCGGGCCGGTCAAGGTGCCGCCGAACGCGATCTGGGTGATGGGCGACCACCGCAGCGACTCGCTGGACTCGCGCTTCCACATGGATCAGCCGGCGACCAAGAACGAGCCCGGCGGCGGCTTCGTCTCGGTGAACGACGTGGTCGGACGGGCCTTCGTGGTGGCCTGGCCGGTGAACCACTGGTCCACCCTGCCGGTGCCCTCCACCTTCGGGCAGAAGGGCATCGCGACGGCGGGCCTGGTGCCCCCGGCGCTCGGCGCCGTGGGGACGCTGCCGGTGGCGTGGTGGCTGCGCCGTCGGCGGACGAAGGGCGACTGAGCCTCCGTTTCCTTCGGTTCTTCTCTTGCGCGGGCCGTGGTACCGACGAGTAATCTGCTCGGACGTGCCACGGCCCGCCGCCGTGCCCGGCCCTCGAACCAGGACGGTCCCGATGAGCAGGCTCACCGAAGAAGGCCCCGGCCCGTCCGGGGCCGGGGCGGACGCCACGGCCGAAGCGCCCGCCGCCGCACCGGTGGCGCCCCGGCGCCGCTGGGGAGCCGGCGCGGTGCTGCAGACGGTGGCCCTGGTGCTGGGCCTCGGCCTGCTGCTGGGCGGGTTCGGGCTGATCGCGCTGGACTACCGGCCCTACGTGGTGCCCACCGGCTCGATGGAGCCGACCATCTCCGCCGGTGACACGGTGCTCGCCCGCAAGGTGGACGGCGGACCGGTCGGGCGCGGCGACATCGTGGTCTTCCACGATCCGACCTGGGGCAACGCGACGCTGGTCAAGCGGGTGGTGGCGGTCGGCGGTGACACGGTGGCCTACGGGAGTGCGGAGCACAGCCTGACGGTCGACGGCAAGCCGGTGACCGAGCCCTACCTGGCCCCCGACCAGGTGCCGAACACGCCGTTCAGCGTGCAGGTGCCCGCCGGGCGGCTCTTCCTGCTCGGCGACAACCGCGGCGGTTCGCTGGACTCCCGCTCGCACCTGGACGTCCTCGCCGGGACGGTGCCGGCCTCCGACGTGATCGCCCGGGTGGAGGCGACCGTCTGGCCGCTCGGCCACGCGGGCCTGCGCGGGCGTACGGTGGCCTTCGACGCGCTGGGTGGACCGGCGGCGAGCGGGCCGGGGCCGCTGGTGCCGGCCGCCTGGGCGTCGCTGGCCGGTGCGGTGGTGATCGTGCTGACCTCGCTGACCGGGCCGGCGGCCGCGCTGGCGCGCCGGCTGCGCGGGCGGCGCTGAGTTCCGGATACGGCGACGGCGACGGCGACGGGAACGGGGACGGGGACGGGGACGGATGGGCACGGGAGAGCCGGCGGTGCGCCGGCGGGAAGCGGCCCGGGTTCTGCTGCTGGACTCGGCCGACCGCCTGCTGCTCTTCCACGGCTTCGACCCCGCCGAGCCGGCCCGGACCTGGTGGTTCACCCCGGGCGGCGGGCTGGAGCCGGGGGAGGACAGCCGGGCGGCGGCGCGGCGCGAGCTCGCGGAGGAGACCGGGCTGACCGGGGTCGAGCTCGGACCGGTGGTCGCCGTCGATCTGGCGCTGTTCCCGTACGACGGTGAGCGGTACGAGCAGCACCAGAGCTTCCACCTCGCCCGGATCCGGCGGACCGGGCCCGAGCCGGACAGCTCGGGCTCCGAGCAGCAGGAACGGGCGCAACTGCGCCAGGCGCGTTGGTGGACGCTGGCGGATCTACGCCGCACGACCGAACAGGTCTACCCGGTGCGGCTGGCCGAGCTGCTGGCGCTCCTGCTGGAACAGGGGCCACCGGTGGACCCGGTCCGCCTCTGACCGACGGTGGCGTGGTCCACAATGGGGAGGGACCTGCCGAGCTGAGGGGACGCCTGCATGAGTGCGGAAGATCTCGAAAAGTACGAGACCGAGATGGAGCTCAAGCTCTACCGGGAGTACAAGGACGTCGTCGGCCTGTTCAAGTACGTGATCGAGACCGAGCGGCGGTTCTACCTCACGAACGACTACGAGCTGCAGGTGCACTCGGTCCAGGGGGAGGTCTTCTTCGAGGTGTCGATGGCCGATGCCTGGGTCTGGGACATGTACCGCCCCGCCCGGTTCGTCCGGAAGGTGCGGGTGCTGACCTTCAAGGACGTCAACATCGAGGAACTGGCGAAGAGCGACCTGGAGCTGCCCTCGGACGAGGCGGGCTTCGGGAGCTGAGCCGCTCGGGGCCCCGGGCCCGACGGGCAGGTCGTTCGTCCTGACGGGTCTTCCGTCCTGATGGGTCGTTCGTTCCGGCGGGTCGTTCGTTCTGGCGGGTACGTCCGTCCGAGTGGCGGCGATTGTCCACAGCCCCCGGGTTATCCACAGTTTGACGGTACCCGCTGGGCGGGGCGGGTGCTGTGCGGCAACCTCCGTGATCGGAGGTGATCGCCGTGCAGAACGCACACACGGCCCTGGGCCGCTACGGCGAGGAAGTGGCCGCCCGCAGGCTCGCCGAGGAGGGCCTGCAGGTCCTGGAGCGCAACTGGCGCTGTTCCGAGGGCGAACTCGACATCATCGTGCTGGATGGCGACACGGTCGCCGTCTGCGAGGTCAAGACCCGCTCCGAGCGGGGTTTCCAACAGCCGGCGGAGGCGATCGGCACGGTCAAGGCGCAGCGCCTGCGCCACCTCGCCGAACGCTGGCTATCCGAACGCTGGCCGGAGCACTTCGTCCGGCTCGCCGAGGGCGTGGCCAGGGCGGTGCCGCTCCCCGGAGGCACCGCCGCAGCGCCACCGGTGAACGGCTCGTCGAGCGGCCCGGTGAGCGGCCCGGTGAACGGCCCGGTGAGCGGCCCGGTGAACGGCCCGGCGCCGGCCGCGCCGGCTCCGCCCGTCACCGCGGTTCCGCTGCCGCCCGGCGGGGTGCGGATCGATCTCGTCTCGGTGGTCAGCCGGGCGCGCGGCGCCGCGCGGATCGAGCACCTGCGGGGGGTGATCTGAGATGGCCTTCGCCCGTACCTGCTCGGTGGCCCTGCTCGGGGTGGACGGTGTGGTGGTCGAGGTGCAGGCCGACCTCGAACCGGGTGTCGCCGCCTTCACCCTGGTCGGGCTGCCCGACAAGGCGCTCAGCGAGGCCCGCGACCGGGTCAGGGCGGCGGTGGTGAACTCCGGCGAGAGCTGGCCGCAGCGCAAGCTCACGGTCGGGCTCAGTCCCGCCTCGGTGCCCAAGAGCGGTAGCGGCTTCGATCTCGCGGTGGCCTGCGCGGTGCTCGCCGCCGCCGAGCGCCTGCCACCGGAGGCCATCGCCGACCTGCTGGTCATCGGTGAGCTGGGGCTGGACGGCCGGGTCCGCCCGGTGCGCGGGGTGCTGCCCTCGGTGCTGGCGGCCGCCGACGCCGGCTACCGGCAGGTGGTGGTCGCCGAGCAGACCGTGGCCGAGGCGGCGCTGGTCCCCGGCGTCTCGGTGCTCGGCGTGCGCACCCTGCGGCAGCTGATCGCGCTGCTCACCGATGCGCCCGTCCCCGAGGAGCCGCCGGATCCGGTCGCCGGCAGCCCCGACCCACTGATGTCCGGGCTGCTGCTGCCGGGCGCCGCCGTGCGCCGGACCACCGCCGACCCCGAGTTCGGCCCCGACCTGGCGGACGTCGCCGGGCAGGAGGAGGCCCGCCGGGCACTGGAGATCGCCGCCGCGGGCGCCCATCACCTCTATCTCAAGGGGCCGCCCGGAGCCGGCAAGACGATGCTCGCCGAGCGGCTGCCCGGGCTGCTCCCACCGCTGACCCGCACCGAGGCGCTGGAGGTCACCGCGGTGCACTCGGTGGCCGGGCTGCTGCCGGCCGGGCGTCCCCTCGTCGACCTGCCGCCGTACTGCGCCCCGCACCACTCCACCACGATGCCCGCCATCATCGGCGGCGGCAGCGGCCTGCCCCGTCCGGGCGCGGTCTCGCTGGCCCACCGCGGCGTGCTCTTCCTGGACGAGGCACCGGAGTTCCCGGTCCGGGTCCTGGACGCGCTGCGCCAACCCCTGGAGTCCGGCGAGGTGGTGATCGCCCGTTCGGCCGGCTCGCTGCGGCTGCCGGCCAACTTCCTGCTCTGCCTGGCGGCCAATCCGTGTCCGTGTGGCCGCCACTCCCGGCGCGGCGAGGGGTGCGAGTGCACACCGACGATGGTGAGCCGCTATCAGGCGCGGCTCTCCGGGCCGCTGCTGGACCGGGTGGACCTGCGGGTCCAGGTCGAGCCGGTGACCAGGGCCGCGCTGCTGGACCGGAACAGCTCGGCCGAGCGCACCGCCGTGGTGGCCGCCCGGGTCCGGGCCGCCAGGGAGCGGACGGCAGCCCGCCTCGCCGGGACGCCGTGGCGTACCAACGCCGAGGTCCCCGGCCGCGAGCTGCGCACCCGCTGGCGACCGTTGGAGGGGTCGCTGACCGAGGCCGAACGCGAGATGGAGCGCGGCCAGCTCACCGCGCGCGGGCTGGACCGCGTGCTGCGAGTGGCCTGGACCGTCGCCGACCTGGCCGGCCACGACGTCCCCGGGGCCGCCGAGGTGGGGACGGCGCTGGTGCTGCGGCGCGGCTTCCCGAGCGGTGTCCGATCGCTGGGAGTGCCGCTGGGCGGGCCCTTGGGAGGGCGGCGATGACCGAGCGGGAGGAGACACAGATCGCGCTGGACCTCACGACCGGCACGGGCACTGGTGCCGGCGCCGACCCTGGCCGTGCACCGGCCCCGGGGGAGGAGCGGCTGGCCCGGGTCGCCCTGACCCGGTTGGTCGAGCCCGGCACCACGGCGGTGGGCCGGTGGTTGCGGTCGCGGTCCGCGGCCGAACTGATCGAACTGGTGCGGACCCGGCAGGAGCTGCCCGAGCTGAGCCTCGATCAGCGACGCCTGGCGGTGCTGCGCCAACGACTGGCACTCACCGACCCGGTCGCCGACCTCGAACAGCTGCGGGCGATCGGCGGCCGTTTCCTCGTCCCCACCGACGCGGAGTGGCCCAGCCAGCTGGCCGATCTGGCCGATGCCCAGCCGATCGGCCTGTGGGTGCTGGGCACCGGATCGCTTCGGCTGCTCGCGCTGCGCTCGGTCGCGCTGGTCGGCGCCCGCGCCTGCACGGCCTACGGCGCGCATGTCGCCACCGAGCTGGCGGCCGCACTCGCCGAGCGCGGCTGGGTGGTGTGCTCCGGGGCGGCCTACGGCATCGACGCGGCCGCCCATCGCGGCGCGCTGGCGGTGGGCGGCATGACGGTGGCGGTGCTCGCCTGCGGAGTGGACGTGCGCTACCCGCGCGGCCACAGCGAACTGATCGGCCGGATCGCCGAACAGGGCCAGCTGGTCAGCGAGCTGCCGCCGGGGGAGCATCCCAACCGCTTCCGCTTCGTGCTCCGCAACCGGGTGCTGGCGGCGCTGACCCGGGGCACGGTCGTGGTCGAGGCGGCGGTGCGCAGCGGGGCGCTCAGCACCGCGCGGCGCGCCCAGGAGCTCAACCGGCACACCATGGGCGTCTGCGGCCCGGTGACCTCCGAGCTGTCGGCCGGAGTGCACGCGCTGATCCGCGGTGGTGGCGCGACGCTGGTCACCGATGCGGCGGAGGTGGCCGAGCAGATCGGTTCGATCGGGGCGGACCTCCCTTCACCGCGCAACTCCCGGCCCCGCCCCAGGGATCTGCTCCAGCACGCCGCCGCCCAGGTGCTGGAGGCGATCCCGGGCGGACCGGCCGGCGCATCGGCCGCCGACCTCGTGCTGCGCACCGGTTTCCCCGCTGATCAGGTCCACAAGGAGCTCTACGAACTGTGCTCGCTGGGCTTCGTCCAACGTGTGGGATCGCACTGGAGGGTGATCCGTTGACGGCTGACGAATCGTGAGGCGCGCGGTGCTCGTTGGTGCGGTCACGGGCACCCGCATTCCGCGACGGCGCCGCCCGGGCGGTCCCGATTCGTGTGCTCCCGTTCCCACGACGGAGTGAACGCCACCGGATCGAGCGACGGCCAGGTGGTGGTAGCACAGCGCATCGACTCGGTCACGCTACGCTCGCTATGGCTTCCCTATCAGCACATGACTCGGCAGAACGGCGCAGACCCACGTATGCCCACACACATTCCCGGACACAGGGTGACCAGTGCCGGCCTGCCCTCGGGGGGCTCCGGCACCGACTCGCGACTCAGCACCGACGCCCAGCCCGCGAAGCCCGTCCTGTCGAGCAGTCATCCGCCGAGCGCGGCCGTGCCGCTGTCCGGAGCTGACGCCCCGCCAAGCACCCCGGGCCCGCAGCATGGCGCCGAGTGGCGCAGCGCACCGGGCGCGGAGGCGGGGGGCGCGGTGGGCGGTGGGTGGGTGTTGAACGCGCCGGAGCCCACCGGGCGCGCGGCCGAGCGCACCGCGCACCGCGATCAGTTCGCCACGGCTCCGATCCCGCCGCCCGTCATCAGCCGCTCCGGACAGTCGTCCACCGGACAGTCGTCCACCCGGCAGCCGTTCACCGGGCAGTCGCCCCTTGGGGAGCCTTCCACCAGGGAGTCGTCCCTCGGGGAGCCGTTCCCCGGAGAGCCGCGTGCATCGGCTGCTGACCGGTCGTCGACGCGCGCCGCCGATCGGGCGGACACCGTGGCCGCCCGGCCGGGCCGGCCATCCGTGCCGGGCGGCACCCGTACCGAGTCGCCCTCCCGCCTGCCACGGCCCAACGCCGCGCCGGTGCCCCCCGCGGGCCGTCCGCCGGTCTCGGAGCTCGGCCCGCCCGCGAGACCGCCCGCCGGGCCCGGCCCTGGCGCCGGCTCGGGGCCCGACCGGGAGCACCACCGGGCCTGCCCACCCGAGCAGGTCCCGGCTCCGCAACCGGAGAAGCCTGCGGCCCCGACCGCTGTTCCGCCGATCCGGCAGCGTGACGACGTGCCGGGTCCGCGGGCGCCACACACCCTGCCCCTCGTGATGCCCGCGCCTGGGCGCAGCCCTGAGCAGCAGGCGGTCCCCGGCGTCGGCCCGGGCGGTGGACCACGGGCTCAGCGGGCCGACGCCGCCTGGGGACCGAGCGCCACCGTGCCCGCTGGTGCGGACGCAGGTGCGAAGAGAGCCATCCGCCGTGCGGCCGGGCGGGCCGCGGCGGTGGTGTCGAGAGCGTCCGGGATGCCCGGGATGGCCTCGGTACCGGCGCCGGGCCGCGGACCGGACCGCGGACCGGACCGGCGGGCACAGGGTGAGAGCGCTGGTGGCAGCAGTGCGGCCCGGATCGCCGCGGAGCCCGAGCCGCAGGCAGGCCGTGACCGACCGCCCGCCCCCGCACCCACGATGCCGACCGGCTCGGCAGGACAGGGAGCCGATTGCGGTCAGCGGCCGCTGCCGGCGGACCCGGCGGTGGCGGTGCCCGCACCAGCCAGACCGTCGGGGGGAGGGGCCGGCCCCGGCCGGCCGCCAGGGGCCGCCGAGCCCGCGGCCGGAGCGCGGGCCCGGCTCGGTCAGCAGGCAGCGCCGCCGTCTGCCGGTACCCCGCCGTCAGCTGCCGCACCACCGGCCGTCCCGTCGTCGGCCGTCCCGTCATCAGCTGCCCAGCCGTCGGCCGCCCCGCCCTCGGCCCGGGTGCCCCCCACGACCGCGCCCCCCTCGGTAGCCGCCTCCACCACCGCCCGCACGGCCGACGCGCGGTCGGGTGCGAGGGGCACGGTCGGCCAGAGCGCGCTCGAGTCGCTCTGGCGCTCCTACAAGGGCAGTGGCGACCCCTACCTGCGTGAGCAGTTGATCCTCCATTACTCCCCACTGGTCAAATACGTGGCCGGCCGGGTCGGTGTCGGTCTGCCCGCCAACGTCGAGCAGGCGGACTTCGTCTCCTCCGGGATCTTCGGACTCATCGATGCGATCGAGAAGTTCGACCTGGACCGGGCGATCAAGTTCGAGACCTACGCGATCAGCCGGATCCGCGGCGCGATCATCGACGAACTGCGGGCCCTGGACTGGATCCCGCGCTCGATCCGGCAGAAGGCCAAGGCGGTCGAGCGGACCTACGCCGCCCTTGAAGCCCGGCTGCGACGGACCCCGCACGAGCCCGAGGTGGCCGCCGAGATGGGCATCGCGATCGAGGACCTGCACACGATCTTCAGTCAGCTCTCGCTCGCCAACGTGGTGGCGCTGGACGAGCTGCTCCACCCGGCCGGTGAGGGAGGCGAGCGGCTGAGCCTGATGGACACCCTGGAGGACACCGGGGCCGACGACCCGGTCGAGATCGCCGAGGACCGCGAGCTGCGCAAGCTGCTGGCCAGGGCCATCAACACGCTGCCGGACCGGGAGAAGACCGTGGTGACGCTCTACTACTACGAGGGCCTGACGCTGGCCGAGATCGGACAGGTCCTCGGGGTGACCGAGAGCCGGGTCAGTCAGATCCACACCAAATCGGTCCTCCAGCTGCGGGCGAAGCTCTCCGATCTGCGCTGACGGCCCGCCCGTCCGGTCAGCGCAGTGCCGGTCCGGCCGGCCACCCGCGCCGGCGGGTGCGCCGAGGGCTCGGCTCTCAGATGGGCTCCGTAGAGTGGGAGGGTGCCGAAGATCCGAGCCGCCACCCTGGCCGAGCACCGCCAATTGCAGCGTGCCGCCCTCCTGGACGCCGCCCGCGAGCTCCTCACCGAAGGCGGGATGGAGGCGCTCACCTTTCCGGCCCTGGCCGCCAGGACCGGGCTGGCCCGCTCGTCGGTGTACGAGTACTTCCGCTCCCGGGCCGCCGTGGTGGAGCAGCTCTGCGAGGTGGACTTCCCGCTCTGGGCGGCGGAGATCGAGGCCGGGATGGCCGCCTGCGACAGTGCGAACGACCAGCTGGCCGCGTACATCCGCGGTCAGCTCGTGCTGGCCGGTGATCCGCGGCACCGGGCCATCGTGGCGCTCTCCGCCGCGGAGCTGGACGAGGCCGCGCGCAACCGGATCCGGGCCGCCCACGCGGGGCTGGTCGGGCTGGTGGTGGAGGCCCTGGGCGCGCTGGGCCACCAGGATCCGCGGCTGGCGGCGACGCTGCTCCAGGGCGTGGTGGAGTCGGCGGTCAAGTACTCGGAGGGCCGCTCGGCCGCCGAGCGCGAGCTGATCGCGGACACCGCCGTGGCGCTGGCCCTGCGCGGGTTGGACACCACGCCGGCGAACTGACCGAGCTGCCGGGCATGACCGGCCTGCCCGCCTTGAACGGTCATGCCCGACGGCAGGCGCCCACCCGGTGCGAAATCGGTGGCCCGCGGCGCGGCAGCGGCTACCCGCTCCGGTGGACGCAGGGGCAGCAGTCGGGCCTGCCCGGCGCCGAGCAGCGCGAGCGGATCGAGATAGCGCCCGCCTCGTAGCAGCCCCCAGTGCAGGCACCCCGTCGGGCAGTGCCCGGCCCCCGGCGCCAGCCGGCCGATGACGCCGCCGGCCGCGACCGCTGTCCCCACCGCAGCGCCGTCCACCACCGGCAGGTACGTGGTGCGCAGCGGGGGCGTACCGGTGCCGGGGTGCACCACCGTCACCACCGGATGCCCGGCGACCTCACCGGAGAAGGCGACGACCCCAGCCGCGGCGGCCCGGACGGGCTCGCCCGCAGCCGCGGTCAGATCGACGCCGCGGTGCCCGGCGGCCCATACCGCGGGCGGTGGCTCGAACCGGCGCAGCACCCCGGACGGACCACCGACCGGCCAGGCGCGCCCGGGGCCGGAGCCGGGCAGGGCGCCGCCGCCGAGCGGCGATGCCCGGGCGGCGGCCGGTGCGGGCCCGATGCAGGCGGTCAGCACGAGTGCCGAGTGCGCCGCCACCCGGAGCACCGTGCGCCTGGCGAAGCGCGAACCGCCGGTGAAGAGGGAGCCGAAGAGGGAGCCGAAGGGGGAATGGAAGGAGCGGAAGCGAAGGGCGGACCACAGCAGAGGAGTCATGCCGCGAGGGTCCGCCCGGCTGCCGGCCATCGCCACCCCCGCCCCGATTTCTGTGGACAACTCGGGTCCTGTGCACAGAGCGCCCCACCCGTACAGCCGCATCTGCCAGCGGATGACCCGACAATCGGCTTGCGTGACCCGCCACGCCGGCCCCTGGACCGGCCCCTTGAGCACAGAGTCGCCGGTCACGCGGCGCTTCCCGTACACTTCACAACGCGACCCGGTCTCTCGGGTCGACTTCGCACGCCCCGCCACCGGCGATCAAGCGCGCGGCCCACCGCCCTCAGGCCCGGTCCGCCGCCCCGCCCGGTGCGAGTGCCGCTCGGTCCCCCGAGCCTGTCGCGGCCCCGCCGCCCAGGATCGGACGGCTCGGCACGTCGGGGCGTCAGGCGTGACGGTCACCCGACCGGCACGGACAACCGAGGCAGACCCGGTAGTCGCCGAGTGCCACCAGGCAGCAACGACGAGCCGGGCGCAATACCTGAGGAGCGCGGCCATGGCCGTCGTCACGATGCGGGAGCTGCTGGAGAGCGGCGTCCACTTCGGTCACCAGACCCGTCGTTGGAACCCGAAGATGAAGCGTTTCATCTTCACGGAGCGCAACGGCATCTACATCATCGACCTGCTGCAGTCGCTGAACTACATCGACCGCGCGTTCGAGTTCGTCAAGGAGACCGTTGCCCACGGCGGCAGCGTCCTCTTCGTCGGCACCAAGAAGCAGGCCCAGGAGGCCATCGCCGAGCAGGCCACTCGCGTGGGCATGCCCTACGTGAACCAGCGCTGGCTCGGCGGCATGCTGACCAACTTCTCCACCGTCTACAAGCGTCTGCAGCGCCTCAAGGAGCTCGGCGAGCTGGACTTCTCGGACGTGGCCGGCTCCGGCCTGACCAAGAAGGAGCTCCTGGTCCTCCAGCGCGAGCACGACAAGCTGGAGAAGACCCTCGGCGGTATCCGCGACATGCAGCGCGTCCCCAGCGCTGTCTGGATCGTGGACACCAAGAAGGAGCACATCGCGGTCGGCGAGGCCCGGAAGCTCAACATCCCGGTCGTCGCCATCCTCGACACCAACTGTGACCCCGACGAGGTCGACTACAAGATCCCGGGCAACGATGACGCGATCCGCTCCGTCACCCTGCTCACCCGTGTGATCGCCGACGCCGTCGCCGAGGGCCTCAAGGCCCGTGCCGGTGTCGCCAAGGGCGACGTCAAGGCCGAGCCGGGCGCCGACCAGCCGCTGGCCGACTGGGAGCAGGACCTCCTGGCGACCGGTGACAAGAAGGCCGACGAGGCCCCCGCCGCCGACGAGGCCGCCGTTGAGGCCCCCGCCGCCGACGAGACCCCCGTCGAGGCCCCCGCCGCTGACGAGGCTCCCGCTGCCGAGGCTCCGGCCGCCGAGGCCGAGCAGGCCTGACGCACCGAAGGGTGAGGGGCGCTCGTCGGTCAACACCGGCGAGTGCCCCTCTCTCCACGTGCCGGGGCTAAACCATGAGCCCCGGCGCACCCACCCCGCAGACACGCGAGACGCGAGAAGAGATTCACACCATGGCGAACATCTCCGCCGCGGACGTCAAGAAGCTCCGTGAGCTCACCGGCGCCGGCATGATGGACTGCAAGAAGGCTCTCGACGAGGCCGAGGGCGACGTCGAGAAGGCTCTTGAGCTCATCCGCATCAAGGGCCTCAAGGGTGTCGCGAAGCGTGAGGGCCGTACCGCCGAGAACGGCGCCGTCGTTGCCCTGATCGCCGAGGACGCCACGTCCGGCGTGCTGGTCGAGCTCAAGTGCGAGACGGACTTCGTCGCCAAGAGCGACAAGTTCGTCGCGGTCGCCGACACGATCGCCGCGCACCTCGCCAAGGCCGCCCCGGCCGACCTGGCCGCCGCCCTGGCCTCCGAGATCGAGCCCGGCAAGACCGTCCAGCAGTTCGTGGACGAGGCCAACGCGAACCTCGGCGAGAAGATCGTCCTGGACCGCTTCGCCCGGTTCGCCGACGGTTACGTCGCGGTCTACCTGCACCGCACCTCGCCCGACCTGCCGCCGCAGGTCGGCGTCCTGGTCGAGCTCGACAAGGAGAGCTCCGAGGTCGCCAAGGACGTCGCGCAGCACATCGCCGCGTTCGCGCCGAAGTTCCTCTCCCGCGAGGAGATCCCGGCCGAGGTGCTCGAGAACGAGCGCCGCGTCGCCGAGGCCACCGCCCGCGAGGAGGGCAAGCCCGAGGCCGCCCTGACGAAGATCGTCGAGGGTCGCGTCACCGGCTTCGTCAAGGAGAACTCGGTCCTGGAGCAGGCCTTCGCGAAGGACAACAAGAAGTCCGTCGCCAAGGTCCTCGAGGAGAACGGCGTCGCCCTCAAGCGCTTCGCCCGCTTCCGCGTCGGCGCCTGAGCCACGTTCATCTGGTTCCCGCCTAAGGTAGGAACCGCGGCCGCCGCTGTCCATCAGTGAGCCGGCACCAGAACGACGAGGAGGCCATTGCCGTGCAGGAGACCGTACCGGTTCCCGCGGCAGTGGCCTCCTCGCGTGTACGCGCGGTCGGCCGGGTGCTTCAGCAGGCCGCCCAGGCCCCGCGTCCGGGCTCGGGGGCCGCACCCCCCGGCCCGTGTCTCAGCAGGTGACATACCTGTGAACCAGCAGGTGTAGAAGGAGAAGTCCATGCAGAAGACGCAGGAGTCCGCGCAGGACGGCGCCCGCCGTCGTGTTCTGCTCAAGCTGTCCGGTGAGGCGTTCGCCGGCGGAGGCGGCCTCGGCGTCGACCCCGACGTCGTCCACAAGATCGCTCGCGAGATCGCCACGGTGGTCCGGCAGGGCACCGAGGTCGCGGTGGTCATCGGCGGCGGCAACTTCTTCCGTGGCGCGGAGTTGCAGGTCCGGGGTATGGACCGGGCCCGTTCCGACTACATGGGCATGCTCGGCACGGTGATGAACTGCCTGGCACTGCAGGACTTCCTGATGAAGGAAGGCATCGAGACCCGGGTCCAGACCGCGATCACGATGGGGCAGGTCGCCGAGCCGTACCTTCCGCTGCGCGCCGTCCGGCACCTGGAGAAGGGCCGCGTGGTGATCTTCGGCGCGGGTATGGGCATGCCGTACTTCTCCACCGACACCACCGCCGTGCAGCGCGCCCTGGAGATCCACGCCGAGGTGCTGCTGATGGGCAAGAACGGCGTCGACGGAGTGTACGACTCCGACCCCAAGACCAACCCGGACGCGGTGCGCTTCGACGCCCTGGAGTACTCCGAGGTGATCTCGCGCGACCTCAAGGTCGCCGACCTCACCGCGATCACCCTGTGCAAGGACAACGGCCTGCCGATCCTGGTCTTCGAGCTGCTCGCGGAGGGCAATATCGCTCGCGCGGTGAAGAGTGAGAAGATCGGCACACTCATCAGCCAGGATTCCGCCCGGGCCTGAGCAGTAATCACCCGCACGGCCAGGCCGTACGGACCGTCAGAACGCCATCAAGGCAACCGGACAGGGAGCAGACTGTGATCGAAGAGATCCTCCTCGAGGCCGAGGAGAAGATGGAGAAGACCGTCACGGTCGCGAAGGACGACTTCGCCGCCATCCGCACCGGCCGGGCGCACCCGGCGATGTTCGCCAAGATCGTCGCGGACTACTACGGCGCCCTGACGCCGATCAACCAGCTCGCCTCCTTCGCTGTTCCGGAGCCCCGGATGGCGGTCGTGACCCCGTTCGACAAGAGCGCGCTGCGCAACATCGAGCAGGCGATCCGCGACTCCGACCTGGGCGTCAACCCGTCCAACGACGGCAACATCATCCGGGTGAACTTCCCGCAGCTCACCGAGGAGCGCCGCCGGGACTACATCAAGGTCGCCCGCAACAAGGGTGAGGACGCCAAGATCTCCATCCGGGCGATCCGCCGCAAGGCCAAGGACACCCTGGACAAGCTGGTCAAGGACAAGGAGTCCGGCGAGGACGAGGTCCGCCGCGCGGAGAAGGAGCTCGACGACACCACCGCGGGCTACGTGGCGCAGATCGACGAGCTGCTGAAGCACAAGGAAGCCGAGCTTCTCGAAGTCTGATGAACGACGCTCCCGAAGCCCCTGGCGAAAGGGGCGCAACCCCGCAGGCCCCCGTGACACCGCGCCCGCCGCAGGTGGACCGGGGGTCCCTCCCCCCAGCGCAGGAGAGTCCGGTGGCCCAACCCGAGCCGCAGCAGCCTCGCAAGCAGCGTGGCGGCCGCAACCTCCCCGCCGCGATAGGGGTGGGGCTGGGCCTCGGAGCGGTGATCATCGTTTCGCTGTTCGTGGTCAAGGTGCTCTTCCTGATCGTGGTGGTGGCGGCGGCGTCGGTCGGCAGTTGGGAGCTGACCAGCAGGCTGGCCGAGCGCAAGGACGTCAAGGTCGCCCGGCTGCCGCTGCTGCTCGGCGGCGTGGGCATGCTGACCGCCGGCTACTGGATCGGCCCGCAGGGGGCGGCGGCGGCGCTGGCGCTGACCGCCCTGGCGCTGATGATCTGGCGGATGAGCGAGCCGCCGGAGAACTACCTGCGCGACATAACCGCGGGTGTCTTCACCGCCTTCTACGTGCCTTTCCTGGCCACCTTCGTGGCTCTGCTGCTCTCCGCCCACGACGGTCCGCAGCGGATCGTGCTCTTCCTGGTGGTCACCATCTGCAGTGACACCGGGGCCTATGCGGTCGGCTACAAGTTCGGCCGCAACAAGCTGGCACCGACCATCAGCCCCGGCAAGACCCGTGAGGGCCTGGCCGGCGGGATCGGCCTGTCGATGCTGGCCGGTGCGCTGCTGATGCAGTGGATCATCGATGACGGTCAGTGGTGGCAGGGCCTGATCCTGGGCGGCTGCGCGGCGGTCATCGCGACCCTCGGTGACCTGGTCGAGTCGATGATCAAGCGCGACCTGGGCATCAAGGACATGGGCACGCTGCTGCCGGGCCACGGCGGGATCATGGACCGGCTCGACTCGCTGCTGCCGACCGCCCCGGTGGTCTGGCTGCTGCTGACGGCCTTCGTCGGCAGCTGACCACCGACTCGGCCCACCCTCGCCGCCGCACCGCGAACGGCATCCAGAGGCCTCGGACGCACCACGTCCGAGGCCTCTGGCCATCTGCGACACTGGACGGACCATGCCTGCACCCGGAGAACTCACCTTTGTCGCGCCGCGTGGCGCCAAGCCCCCGCGACACCTCGCCGACCTCAGCCCCGCCGAGCGCAAGGAGGCCGTCGCCGAGCTGGGCGAGCAGCCCTTCCGCGCCAAGCAGCTGGCCAACCACTACTTCGCCCGGCTCAGCAACGACCCGGCCGCCTGGACCGACATTCCGGCTGCCGGGCGCGAGAAGCTGGTCGAGGCGCTGCTGCCCGAGTTGATGTCGGTGGTCCGGCACGTCTCGTGCGACGACGACACCACCCGCAAGACGCTCTGGAAGCTCTTCGACGGCACCCTGGTCGAGTCGGTGCTGATGCGCTACCCGGACCGGGTGACGATGTGCATCAGCTCCCAGGCTGGCTGCGGCATGAACTGCCCGTTCTGCGCCACCGGCCAGGCGGGCCTGACCCGCAACCTGTCCACCGCCGAGATCGTCGAGCAGATCGCGGCGGGGATGCGCGCCCTCAAGGCGGGCGAGATCCCCGGTGGCGAGGCGCGGCTGAGCAACGTGGTCTTCATGGGCATGGGCGAGCCGCTGGCCAACTACAACCGGGTGCTGGCCGCGATCCGCCGGCTGACCGACCCGGCCCCGGACGGCTTCGGCCTCTCCCAGCGCGGCATCACGGTCTCCACCGTGGGCCTGGTCCCGGCGATGAACCGGCTGGCCGACGAGGGCCTGAGCTGCCGCCTGGCGCTCTCGCTGCACGCCCCGGACGACGAGCTGCGCGACGAGCTGGTCCCGGTGAACACCCGCTGGAAGGTCGCCGAGGTGCTGGATGCCGCGTGGAACTACGCGGAGAAGTCCGGCCGGCGGATCTCCATCGAGTACGCCCTGATCAAGGACATCAACGACCAGGCCTGGCGGGCCGACCTGCTCGGCCGGCTGATCAAGAACCACCGGGTGCACGTCAACCTGATCCCGCTGAACCCCACTCCGGGCTCCAAGTGGACCGCCTCGCGGCCCGAGGACGAGCGCGAGTTCGTCCGCCGCCTGGAGTCGCACGGGGTGCCCACCACCGTTCGTGACACCCGCGGTCAGGAGATCGACGGCGCCTGCGGCCAGCTCGCCGCGGCCGGCTGACCTCAGGAGAGCATTCCGGCGCCCAGCACGGCGGTCAGCGCACCGGTGGCCAGCACCACGCTGCCGGCGGCGGCCCAGCGCAGCAGGGCCGCCCCGAACAGCAGCCGCTGCGGGGCGCCGAGCCGCAGCAGGGCGGCGCTGCCCGGCTGCCGGCCGGCCCGGATCTCGGCCAGCCGGGCCAGCACCGCCGCGACCACGCAGCCGGTGGTCAGCAGCGCCTCGGTCGCCGGCACCGGACCGGTGCCGTCCGCGCCCGGGGCCACCCAGTGCCGTACCGAGGTCAGCACCACGGCCATCGTGAAGGCCAGCACCGCCAGCGGCGCACCGAGCGCGCGCGCCGCACCGGTCAGCCCGCGGCCGGCCAGCAGCCGACGGGGACTGGGCCGGCCCACGGCGATCAGCCGTCCGGTGCCGGCCAGCAGCGGTCCGGTCAGCAGCGCCAGCCCCAGCGCGGCCGCCACCCAACCGCCCAGCAGCGCGGCACTGGTGTGGCCGAGGTCGGCGGGAAGCTGCAGCGGGCGCCGATCGTCGGCCGCCGCCGGGCGCAGCGCGTACAGCTCGGTGAAGGTGCCGCCGAACGCGAGCAGCGCGGCGAGGGTGGTGCGCAGCGGGCCGAAGCGCCCGGCCCGGGCCGGCTCCTCGCCGCCGGGCGGCAGCTCCGTCCCGTTGACGGCCAGGCCCGCCGCGATCCCGCCGGCCAGCGGGAGCAGCGCCAGCAGGGCCACCGGTGCGGCCGGCGGCAGCGGCACGCCCATGCCCAGCTCGGGAGCCAGGGTCGGGCCCGCGATGTTGTTGCGCAGCACCAGGAAGAGCAGCAGGGTGGCCAGCGCACCGAGCGCGCAGGCCAGCGCGATCTCGCCGGCGATCAGCAGCCGGAGCCGCCTCGGCCCGGCTCCCGCGGCGGTCAGTCCGGCCATCCGCTCGGGGCGCTGGGCGGGCAGCGCCCGGGCCGCGACCGCCGCGAACCAGGCGATCGCCACCAGCGGCGGCAGGCACCAGAGCAGGCGCTCCACCGTCTCGCCACTGCCTGGCGGGTCGCTCAGCGCGCGACCGAGCGCCCGCAGGAGGAAGGCGGCGACCACGGCGGCCGCCGCGGCGGTGAGCAGCCAGCGGCCCAGGTCCAGGACCCGGTATCCCCTGACCAGGCGGAAGTAGAACACCTGATAGTCCTTCAGTCCTTCGCGGTGACCGGTGGGGTGGTGCGGGGCTCGGTGAGCGGGCGGTCAGTGACCGGCCGGTACCGTCGCGCGGCGCACCGGAGCGGCGGGGGCCGGGGTGCGGCCGTCCACCAGTGCCACGGTCCGGTCCGCGTACTTGGCCAGCTCCGGGTCGTGGGTGGCGAGCACCAGGGTGAGCTGGTGGGAGCGGGCGGCGCTGGTCAGTATCCGCAGCACCTGGTCCTGGGCCTCGCGGTGCAGTGGCGCGGTCGGGTCGTCCGCGAAGACGACCCGGGGCAGCGGGGCCAGCGCGCGGGCCACCGCGATCCGCTGGCGCTGACTCTGGACCAGCTCGGCGGGGCGGCGCTTGGCACAGTCGGTGACGTCGAGCCGCTCCAGCCAGTCGTCAGCGGCGCCGTAGGCGGCCTTGTGGCCGGAGCCGGCCAGCAGCAGGGGCAGGGCGACGTTCTCCCGGGCCGTCAGTTCCGGTACCAGCTGGGGCTGCGAGCCGACGAAGCCGAACCGGTCACGGCGCAGCTTCTCCCGGCCGGCCCGGCTCAGCGTGTGCACCGGCGAGCTGTTGAACCAGACCTCGCCGGAATCCACCGGCAGCAGCGCGGAGAGACAGCCGATCAGGGTGGACTTGCCCGAGCCGCGGGCGCCGGTGATGGCGAGCACCTCGCCCTCCCGGACGGCGATCGAGACGTCCCGCACCGCCGGGGTCCCCTGGTGGGACTTGACGATCCCCCGGGCCCACAGCACGTCGTTGTCGGGCGGGGCCGCTGACATGGAATTCCTCCGCCGGTCCGAGAGGGCTCTGCACGGGTGCCGCACCGGCGGTGCGGTCCGGAGCAGGGGAATGACAGTCGTCAGATTAGAACGACAAGGTCGCGTTGCGGTTGCGGCACACGGGACAGAGCCGGGGTAAACCCGGACGAACTATCAGCAGATCAATCAGAAAAACACTGCAGGGCGGCCCCGGCAACCCCGATGAGGGACTGCGGGACCGCCCTGCAGTGCGAGGCAGGTCACCAAGCGGCATCAGCCGATCTGGGTGATCAGATCTTGTTCCACGCGTCGGTGAGGCTGACCCGCAGGATCTGCTCGATCTCGTCGAAGGTCGACTGGTCGGAGATCAGCGGCGGGGCCAGCTGGATGACCGGGTCGCCACGGTCGTCGGCACGGCAGTAGAGACCGTTGTCGAAGAGCGCCTTCGAGAGGAAGCCGTAGAGCACGCGCTCCACCTCTTCGTCGTTGAACGACTCCTTGGTGACCTTGTCCTTGACCAGCTCGATGCCGTAGAAGTACCCGTTGCCGCGCACGTCGCCGACGATCGGCAGGTCGCGCAGCTTGTTCAGGGTGCCGAGGAACTTCGACTCGTTGTCCAGCACGTGCTGGTTGAGGCCCTCGCGCTCGAAGATGTCGAGGTTGGCCAGCGCGACCGCCGAGGAGACCGGGTGGCCGCCGAAGGTGTAGCCGTGCAGGAAGGTGTTGTCGCCCTTGTAGAACGGCTCGGCCAGGCGGTCCGAGATGATCGTGGCGCCGATCGGGGAGTAGCCCGAGGTCATGCCCTTGGCGCAGGTGATCATGTCGGGCTGGTAGCCGAACTTGTCGGCGCCGAACATGGTGCCCAGGCGGCCGAAGGCGCAGATGACCTCGTCCGAGACGAGCAGCACGTCGTGCCGGTCGCAGATCTCGCGCAGCCGCTGGAAGTACCCGGGCGGCGGCGGGAAGCAGCCGCCGGCGTTCTGCACCGGCTCGACGAAGACGGCGGCGACGGTCTCGGCGCCCTCGTTGAGGATCGCGACCTCGATCTCGTCGGCGCACCAGCGGCCGTAGGCCTCCGGGTCGACGGTGCCGTCGGGGCCGGCCAGGAAGGCCGGGGCGCGGTAGATGTTGGTGTTCGGTGCCTTGTGGGTGCCCGGCACCAGCGGCTCGAACGGGGCCTTGAGGCCCGGCAGCCCGGTGATCGACAGGGCGCCCTGCGGGGTGCCGTGGTAGGCGACCGCGCGGGAGATGACCTTGTACTTGGTCGGCTTGCCGGTCAGCTTGAAGTACTGCTTGGCGAGCTTCCAGGCGGTCTCGACGGCCTCGCCGCCACCGGTGGAGAAGAAGACCTTGTTCAGGTCGCCCGGCGCGTAGTTGGCCAGCCGCTCGGCCAGCTCCACGGCCTTCGGGTGGGCGTAGCTCCACACGGGGAAGAAGGCCAGCTCCTTGGCCTGCTTGGCGGCCGCCTCGGCCAGCTCCTCGCGCCCGTGGCCGGCCTGCACCACGAACAGGCCCGCCAGGCCGTCGAGGTACTTCTTGCCGTTGGAGTCCCAGATGTAGGTGCCCTCGCCCTTGACGATGGTCGGCACGGGCGAGTTCTCGTACGACGACATGCGGGTGAAGTGCATCCACAGGTGGTCGTAGGCGGTCTTCGAAAGGTCCTTCGGTGCCGGGTCGGCGCTCATCGGGTGCCCCAGGTGTAGGTCTGTTTCCGGAGCTTCAGGTAAACGAAGCTCTCGGTCCTCCGCACGCCGGGAAGCGCACGGATTCGCTTGTTGATCATTTCGAGCAGGTGCTCGTCGTCCTCGCACACCAGCTCGGCCAGCAGGTCGAACGAGCCCGCGGTGCAGACCACGTAGTCGACCTCGTCCATGGCGGCCAGCGCGTCGGCGATCGGCTCGATGTCACCTTCGACGGTGATCCCGACCATCGCCTGTCGGGTGAATCCGACGGTCAACGGGTCGGTGACGGCGACGATCTGCATCACGCCCTGATCGAGCAGTTTCTGGACCCGCTGCCGGACGGCGGCCTCGGAGAGGCCGACGGCCTTGCCGATGGTCGCGTACGCGCGGCGGCCGTCCTCCTGCAGCTGCTCGATGATCGCCTTGGAGACGGAGTCGAGGGGAACGCTGCTGTTCCGGTCGCGGTTGGCCACGTGGCCACTGTGCCCGATCGATGGGGTGCGCGCAAGTGGCCGAGCTGCTGATTTCGTTGCTGCGATCCGAAAACGGCGCGGATTTCATTGCGATCAACGCGGTGCTATGTCGATACCGGCAAGGATGCCGCTACTCTGGCGAGGTCACGCGCGCGCCACCCTGCTGGGCGTACGCTCCCCACCAGTGGACCACCGGCCCACTGCGCGGACCACCGGACCCGGTTTCCGGGATCCCGCAGACGGGGCCGGGCGGCGACACCCGCGCCCGGTCCACTGGCACAGCCCCCGACGGATCGGCCGCCACCGCGCCGACCGCAACCCGAGGAGAGAGTCGTGAGCGACCTTCGTACGCTGCGCAACTACATCAACGGCCAGTTCGTCGACGCGGCGGACGGCCGCACCCTGCAGATCGTCGACCCCACCAACGGCCAGGCGTACGCGACTTCCCCGCTGTCCGGCGCGGCCGACGTCGACGCCGCGATGGCCTCGGCCGCGGCGGCCTTCGAGACCTGGCGCGACGCCACCCCCTCCACCCGGCAGAAGCTGCTGCTGAAGATCGCCGACGCTGTGGAGGCGCGCGCGGACGAGCTGGTGGACGCCGAGTGTCGCAACACCGGCAAGCCGCGCGGGCTGACCAAGTCCGAGGAGATCGGCCCGATGGCCGACCAGATCCGCTTCTTCGCCGGCGCCGCCCGCCTGCTGGAGGGCAAGGCCGCGGGCGAGTACATGGACGGGATGACCTCGATCATCCGCCGCGAGCCGGTCGGCGTCTGCGCCCAGGTCGCGCCGTGGAACTACCCGATGATGATGGCGGTCTGGAAGTTCGCGCCGGCGATCGCGGCCGGCAACGCCGTGGTGCTCAAGCCCTCCGACACCACCCCGGCCTCCACCGTGCTGCTCGCCGAGATCATCGGCGGCATCCTGGCCGAGCTGGAGCTGCCGGCCGGCATCTTCAACGTGATCTGCGGCGACCGCGAGACCGGGCGCCTGATGGTCGAGCACCACACCCCGGCGATGGCCTCGATCACCGGCTCGGTGCGTGCGGGCATCCAGGTGGCCGGCAGCGCCGCCAAGGACGTCAAGCGGGTCCACCTGGAGCTCGGCGGCAAGGCACCGGTGGTGGTCTTCGAGGACGCCGACATCGCCGAGGCCGTCGAGGGCATCTCGGTGGCCGGCTTCTTCAACGCCGGTCAGGACTGCACCGCGGCCACCCGGGTGCTGGTGCACGAGTCCATCCACGACGCCTTCGTCACCGCGCTGGCCAAGGCCGCCGCCGAGACCAGGACCGGTGGGATCGACGACGAGGACGTGCTCTACGGCCCGCTGAACAACGCCAACCAGCTCAAGCAGGTGGCCGGTTTCATCGAGCGGCTGCCCGCGCACGCCAAGGTCGAGACCGGCGGCCACCAGGTCGGCGAGGTCGGCTACTTCTACGCCCCGACCGTCGTCTCCGGCCTGCTGCAGGACGACGAGATCATCCAGAACGAGGTCTTCGGCCCGGTCATCACCGTGCAGAAGTTCACCGACGAGGAGCAGGCCGTCGGCTACGCCAACGGCGTGGAGTTCGCCCTGGCCTCCTCGGTGTGGACCAAGGACCACGCGCGCGCGATGCGGATGTCGCGCCGGCTGGACTTCGGCTGCGTCTGGATCAACACCCACATCCCGCTGGTCGCCGAGATGCCGCACGGTGGCTTCAAGAAGTCCGGGTACGGCAAGGACCTGTCCTCGTACGGGTTCGAGGACTACACCCGGATCAAGCACGTCATGACCGCGATCTAGCGGGTCGTGACGATCGGGAGCTGTATGACCGCGATCTAGCGGGTCGCGACGATCAGTCGCTGTATGACCGCGATCTGATCGGCTCTTCCTACAAGCGGGTTCGGGTATGTCCCCGGGCCCGCTTGTGGCTTTCCACCCTGTCGTCGTTCCCGGTGACCACCTGACAAGATGCCGCTCCCGGTCGGCGGGTCCGCTCCCTACGCTGGCGGGCATGAGCATCCCCACCGCCGATCCCGCCGCCGGGCAGGCCGTCAAGGCCGCCGACCGCGCGCACGTCTTCCACTCGTGGTCCGCCCAGGCCCTGATCGACCCCCTCCCGGTGGCCGGCGCCGAGGGCTCGTACTTCTGGGACTACGAGGGCAACCGCTACCTCGACTTCTCCTCCCAGATGGTGAACACCAACATCGGCCACCAGCACCCCAAGGTGGTCGCCGCGATCCAGGAGCAGGCCGGCAAGCTCTGCACCCTGGCACCGGGCTTCGCGGTCGAGGCGCGCAGCGAGGCCGCCCGGCTGATCGCCGAGCGCACCCCCGGCGACCTCGACAAGATCTTCTTTACCAACGGCGGTGCCGAGGCCGTGGAGAACGCCGTGCGGATGGCGCGGCTGCACACCGGCCGGCAGAAGGTCCTGGCCACCTACCGCTCGTACCACGGGGCCACCGCCAACGCGATCGCCCTCACCGGCGACCCGCGCCGCTGGCCCAACGAGACCGGCACCTCCGGCATCGTGCACTTCTGGGGACCGCACCTGTACCGCTCGGCCTTCCACGCCGAGAACGAGGCGCAGGAGTGCGAGCGGGCGCTCGCCCATCTGGAGCAGACCCTCGCCTTCGAGGGCCCGGCGACGGTCGCCGCGATCATCCTGGAGTCGGTGGTCGGCACCGCCGGGATCCTGGTCCCGCCGGCCGGCTACCTGGCCGGGGTGCGGGAGATCTGCGACCGCTACGGGATCGTCTTCATCCTGGACGAGGTGATGGCCGGCTTCGGCCGCACCGGCGAGTGGTTCGCCGCCGACCACTGGGGCGTCGTCCCCGACCTGCTGACCTTCGCCAAGGGCGTCAACTCCGGCTACATTCCGCTGGGCGGGGTGGCGATCAGCGCCGAGATCGCCGCCACCTTCGCCGAGCGCCCCTTCCCCGGCGGCCTGACCTACTCCGGACACCCGTTGGCCTGTGCCTCCGCGGTGGCCACGATCAACGCGATGGCGCAGGAGGGGATCGTCGAGAACGCCAAGCAGATCGGCGAGAACGTGCTCGGCCCCGGCCTGCGCGAGCTGGCGGAGCGGCACCCCTCGATCGGCGACGTGCGTGGCCTGGGTGTCTTCTGGGCGCTGGACCTGGTGCGCGACCGGGTCAGCCGCGAGCCGCTGGTTGCGTACAACGCGAGCGGCACCGCGAACACGCCGATGGCGGAGCTGACGGCGGCCTGCCGCAAGCGCGGGCTGTGGCCGTTCGCCAACATGAACCGACTCCACGTGGTGCCGCCGTGCACCGTCACTGTCGAGGAGGCCAAGGCCGGCCTGGCGGTGCTCGACGAGGCGCTCGCCGTGGCCGACGCGTACGTCGGCTGAGACGCACGGTGGGCCCGCCGGCCGGCCCGGGATCAGCGCCGCACGGCGTCCAGCGCCAGCAGGGCGACGTGCAGCGACAGACAGGACTCCACCTGGTCCAGGTCCACCGCCAGGATCCGCTCCACCTTGTGCAGACGGTCGTAGAAGCTCGGCCGCGACAGATGCGCAGCGTCTGCCGCGGCCGACTTGTTCCGCCCCTGCTCCAGGTAGATCCGCAGCAGCTGCACCAACTGTGAGCCGTGCTCCGCGTCATGGGCCAGCAGCGGCCCCAACTCGCGCTCCACGTAGGTCTGCAGACGGGCGTCGTCGCGCAGCAGGTGCAGCAGCCCGCGCAGCCGCACATCCGGCAGCCGGTAGTACGAGGCGGCCCGCGCGCCCGGTGCGTCGTGCAGCGCCGCGTCCGCCACCTGGGTGGCCTCCATCAGCGTGCGCCGGGCATCGCGCACCGAGCCGACCGAGGAGCCCACCGCCACCACCGGTGCTGCCGCCTCCTTGCCGCCGTCGGCCACCAGCCGCCGCAGCGCCGCCGCGAAACCCTCCAGCGCGGCATGCTCGTCCTGCTGCGAACCGAGCGCGATCAGCAGCCCCACGCCCTCGTCGTCCAGCGTGCCGACCAGCGCCGAGAGCCGGCTGGCGCGTGCTGCCGTGGCCGCCAGCTCGGTGAAGTCCCGCAGCCGGGCCTGGGCCTCCAGCGCGGCGGGCAGCGGCCCGCCGCGCCGGCGCAGCACCACCCCGACCAGCCGCCGCCCCTCCAGCGGAACCCCCAGCGCCTGCGCCCGCAGCGCGACTTCGCTGACGGTCAGCGCGTGGGTCAGGATCCCGGCGAGCAGCGTGCGGTGGGTCTGCCGCTCCAGGCTCTCCCGGTCGCGCACCAGCAGGCGGTTGAGCGCGAGCGTCGCCGCACCGCGCTCCAGCAGCATGGTGAAGGGGTGCGTCTGCTGGTCGGGCAGCGCGCCCGGCTCCTCGACCAGCACCAGCCGTCCCCAGTCCTCACCGCGGGCGCCCACCGCCGTCACCAGCCAGCCGCTGCGCGGGTCGTACCCGGTGCGGCCGGCCGGCCGCACCGCGCGTGAGCGGCGCTCCCAGCGGTCCAGCAGCTCGTCCTCGGTCCGCCCGGCCGGATCGTGCGCCAGCACCTGGTGGCTCAGGTTCTCCAGCACCACCGGCGCCCCCGCCATCCGGGCGATCTGCCGCAGCACCTCGGCCGGCTCGGCCCCCTCCACCGCCAGCTCGTTGAAGACCTGGTGCACTGCCTCGGAGGCGCGCAACTGCTCCAACTGGGCGTTGACCACCAGCGCGTGCACCGCCTCGGTCACCGCCACGAAGCGCAGCTCCCGGCGCAGCACGATCAGCGGCAGGCCGCGCTGCTCGGCGGCGTGCACCAGAGCGCGCGGCAGGGTGTCGAAGTAGCGGCGGCCGAACTCGACCACCAGCCCGGCCACGCCGATCTCGACCAGCTCTCGGACGTACCGGGCCAGCCCCTCCCGGTCCTCGGGCAGCGCGATGCCGGTGGTCAGCACCAGCTCACCGCCCTGCAGCATGCCGGCCACGTCCGGCAGCTCGCTGACGTGCACCCAGCGCACCGGCCGCTCCAGCCGGTCGGCCCCGGCCACCACCTGCGGCAGGCCACGGCGCATCACGTCCAGATCGAGCACACGGGCGACGGTGGGCAGCACGGTGGACCTCCTGGCTGGGCGCAGCGGCGGCGGGGGAGCGGGCGAGGGGAGCAAGGTGTCAGGTGAATCATGCAGCCCCGTGACGACCTGTTGCCGCCAACCGGCCCTGGCACTGTGTAAGCCCCTTGGCGGCTCGGCTGTCGGAGTGAGCCTTGCCCGACCCTGGGGCCGGCGGGCATCGTCGGCGGACCGGAGCCGATGGAATGGACCTATGGAGGAGAGCCGACACATGGACCTGAGCGACTTCGCGGACGGTGCCCAGTACATCGACGGCAGGCTGACCGCGGGCACCGGCGAGGAGCCGTTCGAGGTGGTCAACCCAGCCGACGGCAGCACGGTCCAGCAGGTGCGGCTCGCCTCGGTCGCCGACGTCGACACCGCCGTGGCCGCCGCCACCGCCGCCCTGCCCGACTGGTCACGGGCCACTCCCGGCGCCCGGGCCGAGGTACTGCTGCGGCTGAGCACCCTGCTGGCCGAGCAGGCCGAGGAGTTCGCCCACGTCGAGACCGCCCAGACCGGCAAGCCGATCAAGCTCAGCAGCGAGTTCGACGTCCCGGGCACCATCGACAACACGGCCTTCTTCGCCGGTGCCGCCCGGAACCTGGAGGGCAAGGCCGCAGGCGAGTACTCGGGCGACCACACCTCCTACGTCCGGCGCGAGGCGATCGGCGTGATCGGCTCGATCGCACCGTGGAACTACCCGCTGCAGATGGCGGCCTGGAAGATCCTGCCGGCCATCGCGGCGGGCAACACCGTGGTGCTCAAGCCCGCCGAGCTCACCCCGCTCACCGCGCTGATGTTCGCCCGCGCCGCGACTGCGGCCGGGCTGCCCAACGGCGTGGTCAACGTGGTCACCGGCGCGGGCCGTGGCGTCGGCGAGCGGCTGGCCGGGCACCCGGGCGTGGCGATGGTCTCCTTCACCGGCTCCACCCCCGTCGGCAGGCGGGTGGCCGAACTGGCCGCCGCCACCGCCAAGCGGACCCACCTCGAACTGGGCGGCAAGGCCCCGTTCGTGGTCTTCGCGGACGCCGATCTGGAGGCCGCCGTGCACGGGGCGGTGGCCGGCGCGCTGATCAACAGCGGCCAGGACTGCACCGCCGCGACCCGCGCCTATGTCCAACGCCCGCTCTACGACGCCTTCGTGGCCGGTGTCGCCGAGCTGTTCGGCGCGGTCCGGCTGGGCGACCCGCGCGATCCGCACACCGACCTCGGCCCGCTGGTCTCCTACGCCCACCGCGACCGGGTCGCCGGCTTCGTCGAACGGGCGCGCGGCTACGGCGCCACCGTCGTCACCGGCGGCGGCGCGCCGGGCACCGGGCACGACGGCACCGACCTGACCCGGGGCGCCTACTACCGGCCGACCCTGATCACCGGTGTCGCCCAGGACAGCGAGGTGGTGCAGGGCGAGATCTTCGGCCCGGTGCTGGTGGTGCTCCCCTTCGACACCGACGACGAGGCGCTGCGGCTGGCCAACGACACGCCGTACGGGCTGGCCGCCTCCGCCTGGACCCGGGACGTGCACCGCGCGCTGCGGGCCACCCGGGAGATCGCGGCCGGCTGCGTCTGGGTCAACGACCACATCCCGATCATCAGCGAGATGCCGCACGGCGGGTACAAGGCCTCCGGCTACGGCAAGGACATGTCGCAGTACGCGCTGGAGGAGTACACCCAGGTCAAGCACGTCATGTTCGACACCACGGCGGTGGCCAGGAAGGACTGGCACCGGACCGTCTTCGGCGACCGGGCCTGAGCCGGGCGGCCTGAGCCGGCCGGGCCTGACCCGGGCGGGTCCGCGCCGCCCGGGTCCCGCGCCAACCCGTGTAAGAGTCCGACCCCGGACCCGTCTCTCCTCGCAGAACGGCGACCGCCCACGGCCGCCGCGCGAACCGAGCAGAGGACGGGCCATGGAGAGCACCGGACCCAACGCCGCCGCAGTGGCCTGGCTGGCCGCCGCCGCGCCCGACCCCGAGGCATGCCGACGGGAGTGGGAACAGAGTGCGGCAGGTCTCACGCTGCTCCCGGCCGGCCGCCGCTGGGACGTGCTCTCGGCGCCGGGGATGCTCGGACGGCCCGCAGCGCGCCTGCTCGGCGGAGCACCCCTGGCCGGCGGCCGGGGGAGGGCCGCACGGAGCGGGCCGGTGCTCTTCGACCCCGGGGACGACAGCGTCGCCTTCCTCGTCCCGGTCGGTACCGCCGCGCGCTGGGTCGGCACCGGGCTGCGCGGCGCGGGCGAGGGGAGCTGGGTGGTGGTGCCGCACCCCGCCCGGCGCGGGCCCGGACCGCGCTGGCTGGTGGCGCCGGATGGTTCGGGGCGGCTCACCGATCCGATGGCCTTGGAGCTGGCGCTGCACGAGGCCGCGGCCGGGCTCGACGGGCCCCGGGAGCACCGGTGAGGCGTCCGGGGTCCGCGGGCCGCTCCGGTGGCGACGAGGTGTAAGGCCAACCGGGTGATGCCCGTCAGTGTGCTCGTTGAGCGGCCACCGGGCGGCGACCAGACTGGAGCCCGAGCGCGGTAGCCCCGTGACCAAGAGGCCCGGCCGCACCCCGAAGTGCGCGGCCGGCGCCCGGGTCCGGCGGCAGGCAGACCGCCCGTGACTTGGAGGCAGACGAACCGTGAGCAAGCCCACTGAGAGCGCCGAGAACACCGGGCGTCCGGCCGGCGTGGACAAGCACGTCATCCACTGGATCGGTGGCGCGCCGGTGCCGACCGCGGGCACCGCACCCCGCCGCGGCGACCTCTACGACCCGGCCACCGGACGGATCTCCGGCCAGGTGGACTTCGCGGGGATCGCCGAGGTCGACCAGGCGGTCGCGTCGGCCGCCGCGGCCTTCGCCGAATGGCGCCACGCCTCGATCGCCAAGCGCACCTCGGTACTCTTCGCCTTCCGCGAGCTGTTCAACGCCCGCAAGGACGAGCTGGCCGCGATCATCGTCGCCGAGCACGGCAAGGTGCACGCGGACGCGCTCGGCGAGCTGGCCCGCGGCCAGGAGGTGGTCGAGTACGCCTGCGGGATCCCGCAGCTGCTCAAGGGCGGCTTCACCGAGCAGGCCTCCACCGGCATCGACGTCTACTCGATCCGTCAGCCGCTGGGCCCGGTCGCCATCATCTCGCCGTTCAACTTCCCGGCGATGGTGCCGATGTGGTTCTTCGCCATCGCGATCGCGGCGGGCAACACGGTGGTCCTCAAGCCTTCCGAGAAGGACCCGTCGGCGGCGAACTTCATCGCCGGACTGTGGCAGGAGGCCGGGCTCCCGGACGGCGTCTTCAACGTCGTGCACGGTGACAAGGTCGCGGTCGACCGCTTGCTGGAGCACCCGGACGTCAAGTCCGTCAGCTTCGTCGGCTCCACCCCGATCGCCCGCTACGTCTACGAGACCGGGACCCGGTACGGCAAGCGGGTGCAAGCCCTGGGCGGCGCGAAGAACCACATGCTGGTGCTGCCCGACGCCGACCTCGACCTCAGCGCCGACGCGGCCGTGAACGCCGGTTTCGGTGCGGCCGGCGAGCGCTGCATGGCGGTCTCCGTGCTGGTCGCGGTCGATCCGATCGGCGACGAGCTGGTCGAGAAGATCAAGCAGCGGGTGGCCACGCTCAAGGTCGGGCCGGGCTGCAACGGCGACAGCGAGATGGGCCCGCTGGTCACCGGCCAGCACCGCGACAAGGTCACCTCCTACATCGAGTCGGGCCTGGCCGATGGCGCGGAGCTGGCCGTGGACGGACGGGCCCACCCGATCGCCGGACAGGACGTGAACGGGCAGGACACCGCCGACGGATTCTGGCTGGGCCCCACGCTCTTCGATCACGTGAAGCCGGGCATGTCGGTCTACAACGACGAGATCTTCGGGCCGGTGCTCTCGGTGGTCCGGGTCTCCTCCTACGAGGAGGGCGTGGAGCTGATCAACGCCAACCCGTACGGCAACGGCACCGCCATCTTCACCAACGACGGTGGCGCGGCCCGGCGGTTCCAGCACGAGGTGGAGGTCGGCATGGTCGGGATCAACGTGCCGATCCCGGTGCCGGTCGCCTACTACTCCTTCGGTGGCTGGAAGGCCTCGCTCTTCGGTGACGCGCACGCGTACGGGGCGGACGGAGTGCAGTTCTTCACCCGCGGCAAGGCGGTGACCCAGCGCTGGCTCGACCCCTCGCACGGGGGCATCAACCTCGGCTTCCCGACCAACAGCTGAGCGGCCACGCTCACCCTGGTCCCCCCATGCGGCTCCGGCCGGTCCATCCCCACCGGGGAGACCGGCCGGAGCCGTTCAGCTGGCGTTTGCATAGCGGCCTCGGAAGGCGTAGCGTGTCCTAGTCGCTCGGCAGGGAGAACCGGACACGCATCGGCGCGGACGGTCCCGGGGCGGCCACTCTCCTGAAACACCATTTCCGATATGAAATGTCGGTCGTTGGCGCGTCGCTTTTCGCACGCTTCTGCGGCTGGCTTCTTTTGTCGTGCCGGTATTTCGGGGGGTGGGCCGGATTCGCTTTTCGGAGCGGGGCTGGGCTAAAGTTCAACACGTCGGACAGGCCGTCAGGTCGGTTACGGCGAAGGCCTCTTGAGGC
>NZ_JBIBIJ010000026.1:0-109670 GCF_042957465.1 Kitasatospora sp. NPDC008050 | reverse complement strand
GGCTCGCTCGCCGAGCTCGACGCGGACACCCGGACCCAGGTACTCGACCGCTACCTCGCCGGCGAGCTCCCACCGCCCGCCACTGCCCCCGCCACTGCCCCCGCCACCGACCCCGCCACCGACCCCGGCGCGGACCCGAAAGCCGAACTGGCGGCCCTGTTCCGCACCTACTTCGAGCGCGGCTTCCGGCTCGCGGTGACGGGTGATCAGCACGCCAAGGTGGACCACCTGGTGCACTGCGGGCCCTCGATGGGCGCCTTCAACCAGGTGGTGGCCGGCACCGAGCTGCACCCCTGGCAGGCCCGCACGGTCGCGGCCATCGCCGACGTCCTGATGGAAGGCGCAGCCGCCCACATCACCGCCCGCCTGCACACCTTCCGCTGACCGCCTCCCGCCGACCCACACGACCCGCCAACGGCGACCCGCTAACGCCGACCCGCGAACGGCGACCCGCTAACGGTGAACGGCCGACCCGCGAACGGCGAACGGCCCGCCCCTTCTCCGGGGCGGGCCGTTCGTGTGGGACTTGTGTCAGCGGGACTGCTGCGCCGGGACGCCGAGGGCGTCGTCGGTGGGCAGCGAGGCGGCCGCCACGGCCGCGCCGGTCAGGGTGGCCAGCATCTCGCGGACGTTGGTCAGCTGGGCGTTGATCGAGTCGCGGCGGTTGGTCAGCGCCGCCAGCTCGCGCTCGGACTCGCTGCGGATCCGGTCGGCCTTGGCGTTGGCGTCGGCCACGATGTCCTCGGACTGGCGCTGGGCCGTCTCCACCGTCTGGCGGGCGCGGCGCTCGGCGTCGGTGCGCAGCTTCTCGGCCTCCAGGCGCAGCTGCTCGGCCCGGTGCTCGATCTCCGCCAGCCGCTTCTCGGCCTTGGCCTGACGGGCCGCCAGGTCGCGCTCGGACTGCTCGCGGCGCTTGGCCAGGTTGGTCTCGAACTCCAGCGCGGCCTGGGCGGCCTTGGTGCGGGTCTCCTCGAAGAGGGCGTCCGCCTCCTCACGCTTGTTCTGCGCGTCCTTGTTGGCCTCGGCGCGCAGCTGGGAGCTGTCGCTCTTGGCCTTGTCGACGATCCGCAGGCCCTCGTCCTCAGCCTTGGCCTTGCGGTCCTTGGCGTAGTTCTCCGCCTCGGAACGGACCTGCTGGGCGGCGGCCTCGGCCAGCTCGCGGTGCTGCTCGGCGGCGCGGTGCGCCTCCTCGCGCAGGTCCTTCGCCTCCTCCTCGGCCAGCCGCAGGATCTTCTCGACCCGCGCGCCGAGACCAGCGTACGAAGGTTCGGCATCGGCCACCTGAGCCTGGGCGCTCTGGGTCTCCAGGTGGAGTTCTTCGATCCGCTTCTCCAGCGCGCTGATCCGGGTCAACGCGCTGTCACGGTCGGCCACCAGCTTGGTGATCCGCTCGTCGACCTGGGCGCGCTCGTACCCACGGCGCACCAGGTCGAAGCCGTGAGGGGAGTGACTGTCGCTCATGGGGTTCTGGGCTTCCTGTCGTCAAACCGCTGAGGTGGTTGAGGGAATCCTGACACGTTACCGGAGTGTCGTAGGCGAAAAGCCTATGGCTGACGGACAATGTCCGCTCAATCGGGTGGTGTCCCTTGGGAGCGACCGCCACCCGATCGGGGGGCGCCCACTCCAGCGCCCGCCTTTGATCCCCCGTTGGCTCCGTTCCCCTTGCCGCCGCCCTGCGCGGGCGGTGTCTCGCGAGCCGCCGCCTGCTGGACAGGTGACGGTGCCTCAAAGGCCTCCAGTGCCGAGAGCACGTCCTGCACGCGCGAGATCTCGGTGTTGATGTCCTTGCGCCGGCGTACCAGCTCGTCCAGCTCGCGCCGACCCTCGTCGGTCACCCGCTGGGCCTCGGTGCGGGCGGTGCTCGCCACCCGGTCGGCCTCCTCCTCGGCCAGCCGCAGCTGCTCGGCCGCCGTCTCCTCGGCGGCCCGCACCCGCTTGGCGGCCTCGCCGGCCGCGGCCTCCAGCTGCTCCTCCGCCTCGTCCTGGGCGGACTTGAGCCGCTGCTCGGCCTCGGCGGCCAGCTTCTCGGCCTTGGCGGTGGAGGCGGCGAGCTTCTGGTCGGCCTCCTTGAGCAGGCCCTCGGCCTTGCGCACGGCGGAGATCCGGACCTTGCTGGCCTCGGCGGAGGCCTGCGAGGTGAGCTCGGCGGCGCGCTCCTCGGCGGCCGCCACCAGCGCGGCCGCCCGCTCCTCGGCCTCGGCGACGGCGGCCACCGCCTGCTCCTCGGCCTCGGTGAGCTGCTCCTGAGCGGCCGTCACCAGCGCGTCGACCCGCTCGCCGGCCGACTTCATGGCCTGCGCGTTCTCCTTGCGGGCCCGCTCGTGCAGCGCCTCGACCTCGGCCTCGGTGCGCTCGCGCAGCTCCTCGGCGCGCTCGCGGATCGCGGTGGCGTCCCGGCGGGCTTCGGAGAGCAGCGCGTCGGCGTCGGCGCGCGCCCGCTCGACCTCCGCCTGCCCGGCGGCCTCGCCGGCCGCGACCAGCCGCTCGGCCTCCTTGCGGGCGGCGGCCACCATGGCATCGGCCTGCTCCTCGGCGGCCGCGGTGGTGGCCAGCGCGGTGCTCTGGGCCTCCTCGCCGAGCGACTCGGCGTCGGCAAAGGCCTTCTCCAACACCGAGGTGGCCTGTGCCCGGGTGGCGGTGTCGTACTGCTCCGCCTGCTCGCGGGTGCCCGCGTCGTAGGCGTCGGCCCGGGCCCGGGTGGCGACCTCGTACTCCTCGGCCAGCGTGCGGGTGGCGCCGGCGAACTCCTCCGCCTCGGTGCGCAGCCGGGCCGCGTACTGCTCGGCCTCGGCCAGCAGCGCGGCACCGCGCTCCTCGGCCTCGGAGACGGTGTGCTGGGCCTGCGCCTCGGCCTCGGCCAGCAGGCGGCGGGCCTCCTCCTCGGTCTGCTCGCGGTGCGCCTGGGCCTCGGCCCGGATCGCCGCGTCGTACTCGTGGGTCTCGTTGACCAGACGGGCGGACTCGGCCTCGGTGTCGGCGCGCAGCTGGGCGGCGTACTGCTCGGCTTCGGCCCGCAGGCCGCTGTCGTAGGCGTCCGCCTCGGCCCGCAGCCGCTCGCGGTAGGTCTCCGCCTCGGCGGCGATCCGGGCGGCCTCGCGCTCGGCCGCCTCCCGCTCGGCGGCGGCCGCGGCGGTGGCCTGCTCGCGCTCCTCGGCGGCGTCGCGCTCGGCGGCGGCGCGCAGCTCGGCGGCCTCCTGCGCGGTGCGCTCGCGCAGCTCGGTGGTCTCGCGCTCGGCCGTCGCCCGCTGTTCGGCGGTCTCCCGTTCGGCGGTGGCGCGCAGAGCCGCGAGTTCGGCGTCGGTGCGCTCGCGCAGCTCGGCGGTGTCGCGGTCGGCGGTGGCCCGCTGTTCGGCGGTCTCGCGCTCGGCGGTGGCGCGCAGCTCGGCGGCCTCCCGCTCGGTGCGCTCGCGCAGCTCGGTGGTCTCGCGCTCGGCCGTCGCGCGCAGCTCGCCGGTCTCCTGCTCGGTGCGCTCGACCAGCTTGCCGACCTGCCGGGCGGCCCGCTCGTGCAGCCCGGCCACCGACTGGCGGACGCCGGCCGCCTCCTCCTCGGCGGCGGCGACCAGCTCGGCCGCGTCGGCCGTGGCGGTCTCGACCGCGGTGGTGGCCTGCGCCCGCGCCTGGTCCAGCTCCTCGGCGGCCTGGGCCCGCAGTGCGGCGACTTCCTCGGTCGCGGTGGCCCGCAGCGCGTCGGCCTCCTCGGTCGCGGTGGCCCGCAGCGCGTCGGCCTCCTCGGCGGCCTGGGCCACCGAGGACTGGGCGGCGGCCTCGGCCTGCGTCACCTGCTCGGCGGCCCGGGTGCGCAGCGCCTCGGCGGCGGCCTCGGCCTCGGCCTGCAGCTGGGCGGCCTGCTCCTGGGCCTCGGCGCGGACCTGCTGGTCGTGCTCGTCGGCCTCGGTCCGCACCTGCTGGTCGTACGCGGCCGCCTCGGCGCGCAGCCGCTGGTCGTGCTCCTCGGCCTCGGTCCGCACCCGCTGGTCGTACGCGGCCGCCTCGCGGCGCAGCTCGGCGCTCTCCCGCTCGGCGTCGGCGCGCAGCTGAGCCGTCTCCCGCTCGGTGTCCGCCCGCAGCGTGCTCAGCTCGGCGTCGATCCGCTCGGTCAACTCCTCGGCGGCGGACTCGGCCTGCTCGCGCGTGCGCTGGGCCGCCGTCAACTGTGCGGCGCTCGTCTCGCGCTCGCGGTTCAGCTCCTCGGCCGCCTGCTCGGCCGCCCGGCGGGTCTCCTCGCGCAGCGCGTTGGCGGTGGCCTCGGCCTCCGCCAGCACCCGCTCGGCCTCGGCCAGCGCCTGCGCCTCGCGCTCCTCGGCGGCCTGCTGGGCCGCCGCCTGCACCGCGGTGGCCTGCTCCTCGGCCGCCGCGCGCACCCGCTGGTCGTACTCGGCGGCCTCGCGGCGCAGCTCGGCGGTCTCCCGCTCGGCGGCGGCGCGGTTCTCGGCGGCCGCGGCCTTGGCGGCCGCCAGCGCGTCCTTCTGCTGCTGCTCGGTGGCCGCGGTGAGCTTCTCGGCCTCGCCCCTGGCCCGGCCCAGGGTCTGCTCGGCGCGCGCCTGGGTCTGCGCCGCCTGCTCCTTGGCCTCGGTGCGCAGCCGCTCGACCTCGGCGGCCGCGCCCGCGCGCAGCTCGTCCGAGTCGGCCTTGGCCTTGGTGAGCAGCTCCTCGGCGGTCTTCGCGGACTCCTCTATCTGCGCCACGGCCTGCCGACGCGCCTCGCCGCGGACCTTCTCGGCCTCGGTGGCGGCCTGGGTGCGCAGCTCCTCGGCCTCGGCACGCAGCCGGGCCGCCTCGTCCTGCATCCGCTCCATCCGGGCCCGGATGTCCGCGGCGTCGTCCAGTGCGGCGTTCTGTGCCTGCTCGACGGCCTGCTGGGCCTGCTCGCGCAGCCGCTCGGCCTCCGCGGCCGCCTCGGTGCGCACCCGCTCGGCCTCGGTGGCGGCCGCGGCCAGGGTGGCCTCGGCGTCCTCGGCGGCCCGGGCCAGCGCCTCCTCGGCGCTCTTGGCGGCCTTGGCCAGTTGCACGGTGGCGTCCTTGGCGCCCTCGGCCCGGCCCTGCTCACGAGCGTCGTTGCGCAGCGCCTCGGCGGCGCCCTCGGCCTGTGCCCGCACCTCGCCGGCCTCGGCGATCGCGGCCGCGCGCAGCTCGGCGATCGCGGCCCCGGCGTCGGTGCGCAGCTGGGTGGCGACGGACTCGGCGGCGGTGCGCAGCCGGTCGTTCTCGTCGTCGGCGGCGGCCTTGGCGGCCACCGCCTCGGCCATCGCGGTCTGTGCCCGGGCCAGCAGCTCGGCGGCGGCGGCCTTGATCTGGCCGGCCTCCTCGGTGGCCTTGGCCACCATCCGGGCGACCTCGGCCTTGGCGGTCTGTGAGCGCTGCTCGCTGGCCGCCTCGCCGTCGGCGACCCGCTGCTCGGCCGCGGCCTGCGCGTCGGCCTGCAGCCGGTCGGCGGCCGCGGTGGCGGTGGCCCGCAGCTCGGCCGCCTCATGGCGGGCCCGCTCGGCCTCCGCCTCGGCCTCGGCGCGCAGTCGCTCGATCTCGGCCTGGGCCCGTGCCGCGGCCTCCTCGGCCCGGCGCTGGTCCTCCTCGGCCTGCCGCTTCAGCTGGGCGATCTCGGCCTGGGCGGCGGACAGCCGCTGCTCGGCGGCCGCCTGCGCGCCGGCCAGCTGCTGCTGGGCCTCGTTGGCGGCGCTGCCGCGCAGCTCCTCGGCCTGTCCCACGGTGTGCTGGGCCTGCTCGCTGGCGGCCCGCAGCAGCGCCTCGGCGTCGTTCTGGGCGCGCAGCAGCGCGGCCTCGGCGGCGGCCTGGGCCTCGCCCCGGGCGGCGTCCACGTCGGCGGCGGTCTGTGCCCGGGCCTGGTCGGCCAGTGCGGCGGCCTCGGCGCGGGCGGCGGCCATCAGCCGGTCGGCCTCGGCGCGGCTCTCCTGGAGCAGGCGCTGGGCCTCTTGCTCGGTGCCGGCCCGGGCCTGCTCGGCCCAGCTGACGTTCTCGTTGACGTGCTGCTCGGCCGCCCGGCGCAGCTCGGCCATCTCGTCCTCGAGCTGGCGGCGGCGGGCCTGGAGTTCGGCCTCCAGCCGGGCGGTGCGCTCGGCGGCCTCGGCCATCAGGCGCTGGGTGGCCGCCTGGGACTCGCGCAGCTGCCGCTCGGCATCGGCACGCAGCTGCTGGGCCTGCAGCTCGGCAGTGCGCAGCAGCTGTTCGGCCTGCCCGGAGACGGCGTCGAAGGCGCGCGGTTGAGCCAGCTGCCGACGGGACTCGTGCAGCTTGGCCCGGAGCACCTCCACCTGGTAGGCGAGGTCCTCGGCATGCTCGACGGTCTTGTCCCGCTCCTTGCGAAGCCGGTCCATCTCGGCCTCGAACTGGGAGAGGTGATCATCAACCTCGTAGCGGTCGTTGCCCCGCACTGCGCGGTCCCATCCATCTCCTGGTCGCGTCCTCGACCGGTGCGGCCACCCCGACCCCGTCGGGTGGGCCGGCCGCGCTGGTCCTTGCACCGCGGGCCAGTCCCGGACGGGCCGGAACTGGGGGCGCCCCTGGTCCTGGGTCACCCGCCACGGGTCGGAGCCGGTCGGTCGGTGTGGAGCACGGTGAACCGCGCTCCGCCGACCGGGTGGACTCCTGGGCGAACTCTTGCCTTGTGGAGAATGGTGACAGATCCGAACTGCGACTGTTCAGCCGTGCCCTGGTTGGACTCCCCTGCGACCCTGGGCAGTGTAGTGGGCCGGAGCGGGGCTGTAACCGCCGAGGTCGGTACTGGCGCAGGTTACCGGTGGGTCGGACCGGGGTCAGTGGCCCTCGCCGGCCTCCTGGTGGGCTCCCGCGGAGGTGACCAGTTCGGTCAGCACGCCGCCGCAGTCCTTGGGGTGCAGGAAGGTGATCCGGGAGTCCATCGAGCCGCGCCGCGGCTCCTCGTAGAGCACCCGCACGCCCTTGCCCTTGATCGCCGCGGCGTCCCCGTCGACGTCAGCCGTGCCGAAGGCGATGTGGTGCACGCCCTCGCCGTTCTTGGCCAGCCACTTGGCGACCGTGGAGTCCTCCCGGGTGGGCTCCAGGAGCTGGAGGTAGGAGGCGCCGCCGTCGCCGGTGTCGTTGATCTTGAGCATCGCCTCGCGGACGCCCTGCTCCTCGTTCACCTCGCTGTGGAACACCTCGAAGCCATAGGTGGCTCGGTAGAACTCCACGGTCTTGTCGAGGTCGAAGCAGGCGATGCCGATGTGGTCGATCCGGGTCAACACGGGTAAGCCTCCTGAAGCTGGGTCGGACCAGTGCAGCGCAGATTCCGGGTCTCGCGCCACCAGGCCTCGTGCGAGCCTGATCACACCGTTGCTCCGGTGACGCCCGGGTTACGGGTCAGTACATTGAGCTGCATCCTCCCCCCGGGCCCTGTCGCCGTGCTAAATCCGGCAGGACTCGCTGGCCATGACGCGCGAAGGGGCTCGTTCCATGCCTTCCGATTCCACCGCAACCACTTCCGTGATCGTCGCGGGCGCCCGTACCCCGATGGGTCGGCTGCTCGGTTCGCTCAAGGGCTTCTCCGGGGCCGACCTGGGCGGCTTCGCCATCAAGGCCGCGCTGGAGCGGGCCGGTGTGACGGGCGATCAGGTGCAGTACGTGATCATGGGTCAGGTGCTGCAGGCCGGCGCCGGCCAGATCCCGGCCCGGCAGGCCGCCGTCAAGGCCGGCATCCCGATGAGCGTGCCGGCGCTGACCATCAACAAGGTCTGCCTCTCCGGCCTGGACGCGATCGCGCTGGCCGACCAGCTGATCCGCGCGGGCGAGTTCGACGTCGTGGTGGCCGGCGGCCAGGAGTCGATGACCAACGCCCCGCACCTGCTGCCCAAGTCCCGCGAGGGCTACAAGTACGGCGCGATCGAGCTGCTCGACGCGATGGCCCACGACGGTCTCACCGACGCGTACGAGAACATCCCGATGGGTGAGTCGACCGAGAAGCACAACACCCGGCTGGGTATCGGTCGCGAGGTGCAGGACGAGATCGCCGCCCGTTCGCACCAGCGGGCCGCCGCCGCGCAGAAGAACGGCCTCTTCGAGGCCGAGATCGTGCCGGTGCCGATCCCGCAGCGCAAGGGGGAGCCGGTGCTCTTCGGCCAGGACGAGGGCATCCGCGCCGACACCACGGTGGAGGGGCTGGCCAAGCTGCGCCCGGCGTTCAGCAAGGACGGCACGATCACCGCCGGCAGTGCCTCGCAGATCTCCGACGGCGCCGCCGCCGTGGTCGTGATGAGCCGGGCCAAGGCCGAGGAGCTGGGCCTGAGCTGGATCGCCGAGATCGGCGCGCACGGCAACGTGGCGGGCCCGGACAACTCGCTGCAGTCCCAGCCGTCCAACGCGATCAAGCACGCGGTGGCCAAGGAGGGCATCGCGGTCGGGGACCTGGACCTGATCGAGATCAACGAGGCCTTCGCCGCCGTCGCCCACCAGTCGATGCTGGACCTCGGCGTCACCGACGAGAAGGTCAACGTCAACGGTGGCGCGATCGCGCTCGGCCACCCGATCGGGATGTCCGGTGCCCGCCTGGTGCTGCACCTGGCCCTGGAGCTGGGCCGGCGCGGCGGCGGCGTCGGCGCGGCCGCGCTGTGCGGCGGCGGCGGTCAGGGCGACGCGCTGATCATCCGGGTGCCCAAGGCCTGATCGACGCCTCGGCCGGCGCCCTCGCGCATCGCGGGGGCACCGGCCGTCCCACCTGAAGGAGAAGCTCCATGACCGATGTGCCGGCCCTGGTCGAGCAGGCCAGGGCGGGGCACCCGCGCGCGGTGGCCCGGCTGATCTCGCTGGTCGAGAACGCCGCCCCGGAACTGCGCGCGGCGATGGCCGCGCTCGCTCCGCACACCGGCCGGGCCCACACCGTGGGGCTGACCGGCTCGCCCGGGGTGGGCAAGTCGACCTCCACCTCGGCGCTGGTGACCGCCTACCGCCGGCTCGGCCGGCGGGTCGGGGTGCTGGCGGTGGACCCGTCCTCGCCGTTCTCCGGCGGCGCGCTGCTGGGCGACCGGGTGCGGATGCAGGAGCACGCCACCGATCCGGACGTCTTCATCCGCTCGATGGCCACGCGCGGGCACCTGGGCGGGCTCTCCTGGGCGGCCCCGCAGGCGCTGCGGGTGCTGGACGCGGCGGGCTGCGAGGTGATCCTGGTGGAGACCGTCGGGGTCGGCCAGTCCGAGGTGGATGTGGCCGCGCAGGCGGACACCACGGTGGTGCTGCTGGCCCCCGGGATGGGCGACGGGATCCAGGCCGCCAAGGCGGGCATCCTGGAGATCGGTGACGTCTTCGTGGTCAACAAGGCCGACCGGGACGGCGCGGACACCACCGTGCGGGACCTGGGGCACATGCTCGGGCTGGGCGAGGCACGCCGGCCGGGGGACTGGCGGCCGCCGATCGTCAAGACCGTGGCCTCCCGCGAGGAGGGGCTGGACGAGGTGGTCGAGGCGCTGGAGAAGCACCGCGCCTGGCTCGCCGAGGGCGACCGGCTGACGGTCCGCCGGCGGCGCCGGGCGGCCCAGGAGATCGAGACGATCGCGCTGGCCGCGCTGCGCTCGCGGATCAGCGACCTGCGGGGCGACCGGCACCTCGACGCGCTGGCCGAACGGGTGGCGGCGGGGCAGCTGGACCCGTACGGCGCGGCCGACGAGCTGGTGGCCGGGCTGACGGACGATCAGCGGGCCTGACCGGCCTGACCGGCCTGACCGGCCTGACCGGCCTGACCGGCCGGGCGGCGGTGCGGGCGGGCGCCGAGGCGGCGGGGCAGCGGGCTCAGGCCCGGCCGCGCAGCGCGCGCAGATGCTCGGCGATCGGGGCCAGCGCCTCGTACATGGCGTCGATCTGGTCGTTGTCGAAGCGGTCGATGAAGTGCGCCCGCACGCTGCGGACGTGGTCGGGGGCGACGGCACGCAGCGTCAGCCAGCCCTGCTCGGTCAGGTGGGCGTACAGGCCCCGGCGGTCGCCCGGACACTCCTGGCGCAGCACCAGGCCGGCGCTCTCCATCCGGGTGATCTGGTGCGAGAGCCGGCTCTTGGACTGGAGGGTGGCGGTGGCCAGGTCGGTCATCCGCATCCGCCGGTCGGGGGACTCGGAGAGCACCACCAGGATCTCGTAGTCGTTGATCGCCAGGTCGTGCTGCTGCAGCTCACGGCTGAGCTGGTACTCCAGCAGCTTGCTGACCTCGAGGTGGGCACGCCAGAGCCGCTGCTCCCGGGCGTTGAGCCAGGGGGTGTCATCGGCGGCGAGTTCGGGCGCGGCCGTGGTCGGCTCGGTGGCGTGCGTGTCCATGGAGTCAATGATACGCGATATTGTTCAACGTTCTACTATATTGGATGGTCCAGGAAGCATCTCGGCCGGTCTTGGCCCGTGGAATCACTCGAACGGATGAGATTCGAATCGCGCCCACCCGTTCCCATCTGCGGTGTCATGCGCCGACCGGGGCCACCTCGGCCGCCTGTTCGACCTCCAGCAGTGAGGCCGAGTGCCGCTCCGCCTCGAAGGCCTCGACGCCACCGCGCAGCCCGAACAGCCGCTTGGAGAGCAGGATCCACAGGACGGCGACCACATTGACGACGGTGGTGGCGATCTTGACCGCGGAGGCGTGCTCGGACAGCTCGTAGCCCTCCAGCGGCAGGAAGGCGGCGGTGGCGATCACCGCGAGGTACTCGGCCCAGCGGCGGCCGAGCCACAGGCCCACCCCCTCCACGGCCTCGATCAGCGAGTACGCCAGCACCCCGGCGGCGACGTAGACCAGCGTCTTGTGCTGGTAGTCGAAGGTCTTGCGGATGGTGTCCACCACCGAGGCGTGCTCCAGATCCCAGTGGAAGTGGTCGGCCACCGGCTTGAAGACCGTCAGGTTCTGGTCGAACAGCTGGTGCAGGGCGTCCTGGCTGTTGGAGAACTTCCACACCGCCCAGGCGATCAGGATGCCCAGCACCCCGCGCAGCCCGCGCTCGACCGCCAGGATCCGCAGCACGAGCAGGTCGCGCAGCGCCTTGCCGCGCACCACCAGCGGCGCGTTCGCGGCCGGTCCGCCGCCGTGCGGCTCGCCGAGCGTGAAGTCGCCGCAGCGCAGGCAGCGCCAGGCCTCGCCGACGCCGGTGGTGGCGTGCAGCCGGGCGCGCAGCTCCGGCTCGCTCGGTGCGTAGGTGGTGTGGCCGCGCCTGGCGCAGGTGCGTCGGTTCCAGTCCAGCTTGCCCATGGTGGAGCTCCCCCGTTCGGTTCCCGTACACCCGCTCGGGGTGTGCGGCAGCAGGATAGCGAGCCGGGCCCGCACGGTCCCAGCATGCGTCCCGCGGTGTGACCTCCGGCACCACGGGCCCCCCGGGGCCGGGTGCGGAAGGCTGGTCTGCTCATAATGGGCGACGGCTTGTGCCCCCGTTCACAAGCGAACACCGTCACCCGTGAGGTCCTCGTCATGCAGAACAGCGCCGCCCACCGCCTGCGCCTCGTCTCCGGCCCCGAAGGCCTGTCCTTCATACTTCTGCTGGTCGGGATGATCTTCAAGTACAACACCAGCTTCAACCCGGTGCCGGTGCTCGGCATGATCCACGGCATGCTCTTCCTCGCCTACGTCGCCTTCCTGGGCCTGGCCTGGCAGAAGCAGGGCTGGGACCTCAAGCGGGTCGGCCTGCTCTTCATCCTGTCGGTGCTGCCGACCGGCGGTTTCTTCGCCGAGCGGATGCTCGCCAAGGAGGAGCGCGGCGAGCTCGCACCGGCCGCCGCCTGAGCCGCGCTCGTCAACGGCAGGGTCCCACCATGCGGGCCGTCGGGCGGGCCGCGCAGGGCTCGCCGGTACGGTGTGGGACGTGGCCAAACCCCTCGCACTCGACTTCGACCCGATCGCCCGTGCCGACGAGCTGTGGGCCCGGCGCTGGGGCGAGGTGCCGTCGATGGCGGCGATCACCTCGGTGATGCGCGCCCACCAGATCCTGCTCGGCCGGGTCGACGCGGTGGTCAAGCCGTACGGGTTGACCTTCGCCCGGTACGAGGCGCTGGTGCTGCTCACCTTCAGCCGCACCGGTGAGCTGTCGCTGTCCAAGATCGGCGAACGGCTGATGGTCCACCCGACCAGCGTCACCAACACCGTGGACCGGCTGGAGAAGGCCGGCCTGGTCTCCCGGCGGCCCAACCCGCTGGACGGGCGCGGCGTGCTGGCGGCGATCACCGCGCGCGGGCGCGAGGTGGTGGAGCAGGCCACCCGGGAGCTGATGGCGATCGAGTTCGGCCTGGAGTCCTACGACGAGGAGCAGTGCCGCGAGGTGTTCGAACTGCTCAAGCCGCTGCGGGTGGCGGCCGGCGACTTCGCCGAGCCCCCGGCGCGGCCCGTGTGAAATCGGCGGCTACTCTCGATGAGCCGCCCCACTGACACCCTTGCCAAGCGAAAGCTGCCGAACATGAAGTCCACCCCCCTGCTGTCCGCGTACCGGGCCCTGGCGATCGCCACCGGCTGCGCGCTGCTGATCTTTTGCGGTTTCATCATCGCGAAGTACGGCTTCGACACCGGCGCGCAGGCCACCATGTACGTCGCGATGCTGCACGGCTACCTGTACCTGGCCTACTTCGTGGTGACCTTCATGCTCGGGCAGAAGCTGAAGTGGCCGCTGGGCCGGATGATCTTCACGCTGGCGGCCGGCTGCATCCCGTTCGCCTCGTTCGTCGCCGAGCGCCGGCTGATGCGCGACATCACCGCGGCCGCCGCCCCGGCGCCCGCCGAGCAGCCGGTCCGCGCCTGAGACCAGGTCGCTCGACGCAAGGCCCCCACCGAGGTGGGGGCCTTCTGTGTGTCCGGACCCGGTCCGCTCCGTCGCGCCGCCGACGGGTCGGCCCGGCGGCTCCGTAGATTTCTGGGACCCGGATACCGCCGACACCCGAACGACCTGAGCGGAGCCCCATGGACGCCGAGGAGATCGAGCGCGGCCGTCGCCGCTGGCAGCAGCGCTACGACAGCGCCGTCAAGCGGGCCGCCGACTTCACCACTCTCTCGGGTGAGTCGGTCGATCCGGTCTACGGGCCGCCGCCCGGCGCGGACCACCCGGGCTTCGAACGGATCGGCTGGCCGGGGGAGCACCCCTACACCCGCGGCCTGCACTCCACCGGCTACCGCGGCCGGCCCTGGACGATCCGCCAGTTCGCCGGCTTCGGCAACGCCGAGCAGACCAACGAGCGCTACCGGATGATCCTGGCGGCCGGCGGCGGCGGGCTCTCGGTCGCCTTCGACATGCCGACCCTGATGGGCCACGACTCGGACGACCCGCGCGCCCTCGGCGAGGTCGGGCACTGCGGGGTCGCCGTCGACTCGGCCGCCGACTTCGAGGTGCTCTTCGGCGGCATCCCGCTGGGTGCGGTGACCACCTCGATGACGATCAGCGGCCCCGCGGTCCCGGTCTTCTGCATGTACCTGGTGGCCGCCGAACGGCAGGGCGTGGACCCCCAGGTGCTCAACGGCACGCTGCAGACCGACATCTTCAAGGAGTACATCGCGCAGAAGGAGTGGCTCTTCGCGCCCGAGCCGCACCTGCGCCTGATCGGCGACCTGCTGGAGTACTGCGCCGAGCAGCTGCCCGACTACAAGCCGGTCTCGGTCTCCGGCTACCACATCCGCGAGGCGGGGTCCACGGCCGCGCAGGAGCTGGCCTACACGCTGGCCGACGGCTTCGCCTACCTGGAGCTGGGCCGCTCCCGGGGCCTGGACGTGGACGTCTTCGCGCCCGGCCTGTCCTTCTTCTTCGACGCCCACCTGGACTTCTTCGAGGAGATCGCCAAGTTCCGCGCGGCCCGCCGGATCTGGGCCCGCTGGCTGCGCGACGTCTACGGCGCCCGCACCGAGAAGGCGCGCTGGCTGCGCTTCCACACCCAGACCGCCGGGGTCTCACTGACCGCCCAGCAGCCCTACAACAACGTGGTGCGCACCGCCGTGGAGGCGCTGGCCGCGGTGCTGGGCGGCACCAACTCGCTGCACACCAACGCGCTGGACGAGACCCTGGCGCTGCCCTCCGCGCAGGCCGCCGAGATCGCGCTGCGCACCCAGCAGGTGCTGCTGGAGGAGACCGGGGTGGCCAACGTGGCCGACCCGCTGGGCGGTTCCTGGTACGTGGAGGCGCTGACCGACCGGATCGAGGCGCAGGCGGAGGAGATCTTCGCCAGGATCCTGGCCAAGGGCTCGTCCGAGCACGCGATCGGCCCGATGACCTCCGGCATCCTGCGCGGTATCGAGGAGGGCTGGTTCACCAGGGAGATCGCCGAGTCCGCCTTCCGCTACCAGCAGGCGGTGGAGCGCGGCGAGAAGCGGGTGGTGGGCGTCAACTGCTTCCCGCGGAGCGTCACCGAGGAGCTCTCGATCCTGCGGGTCGGCCACGAGGTGGAGCGCGAGCAGGTCAGGCTGCTGGCCGCGCGCCGGGCCGGGCGCGACGAGGCGGCGGTGCGGGCGGGGCTGGCTCTGATGCTGGCGGCGGCCCGGGACGGTTCGAACCTGATCCCGCCGATGCTGGCGGCGGTGCGGGCGGAGGCCACCCTGGGCGAGATCTGCGACGCGCTGCGGGCGGAGTGGGGGACCTACCGCGAGCCGGCCGGCTTCTGACCCGCAGGGGGCGGCCGGAAGGCTCTCAGCGTCTCTCAGCGTCCCTGGTACAGCCCCGGGTTGAGCAGCAGCTCGGTGAAGCGGCGGATCCACTGCGGGGTGACCGGGTCGCCGATCACCAGTATCCGGTGCTCGACGGCGCCCGCGATGGTGTCGAAGATGATGTCGATCTCCTCGGCGGCGGCCAGCGGGTCCAGGGGGTCGGCCAGCTCGCCGCGGGCCAGCGCCTGCGCCAGGCCCTGGTGCACCAGCCGCTTCTGCGGGTCCACGATGTGCTCGCGGATCCGGCGGCGCAGCTGCGGGTCGCGGGAGCCCTCGGCGAACAGGGCGAGCAGCGAGGCCTGGCTCTCCGGTCTGGCCAGCACGGTGGCGAACTGGGTGACCACGTCCTCGATGTCGGCCTGCAGGCTGCCCCGGTCGGTCATCTCCAGCTGGTCGAAGAGGCTGGCGACGGCGTCCACCACCAGCTCGTTCTTGGAGGGCCAGCGGCGGTACAGGGTGGTCTTGGCGACGCCGGCCCGGGTCGCGACGTGTCCCATGGTCAGCCCGCCCCAGCCGAGTTCGGCCAGGACCTCACGGGTGGCGTCGAGGATCGCCTGGTCCGCGGCGGCGCTGCGGGGTCGCCCTTTCGCGCGGGGCGGGGCCGGCTGCGGTGTGGGGGCCACCGGGCCTCCTTGGGTGTACTGGCGAGTAGCTTGGGTGGGGGATGTCACCGTATCGACACTTCGGCACCAGCGAAAGCATCTTGGCGGCACGGTCCGGCGCCGCCCGGCCCGGGGTCCGGCCCGAGAGTGGGCCACATCACGCGCTTGACAGCCGAGGAGGGCTTGCGTCCGGGGGGTCGGAGACAGATACGCTACGACCTGTAGCGAATAGAGCGACAACCACGTGCCGGCCCTGTGGGAGGGGCGGGCACGCAGCGCGGGTGGGGATCCGCGCCGCTGACCGACCGGCCCCTGGCCGGTCGCTACCGGAGTGAGGCGGCTGCGCGCCGGACGGGCGCGGAGCCGGGCCGGGGGTGGGGTCACCTCCCGGCCGACGCCGTCGGGTCCGAAGCGGCATTTCGGGCGGATGGCGCCCGGCATCCACGCGGACGGGGGAGGATAGTGCCATGCAGCCACGGAACACGCATCTGAACAGCTCCGCTCTGCGCGGTGCGGTCGACCTCGCCGCGGTGAAGGCGGCCGGCGAGGCCGCGCAGAAGGCCGAGCAGGCCCGGGCCGAACGCACCCGCCAGGCCGCCGCGGCTCAGGCCGCCGGAGTGGCGGCCCCGAGTGTCGGCTACCAGCTCGTCATCGACGTCAGCGAGGAGACCTTCGAGGAGGAGGTCGTCCAGCGATCCACCGAAGTACCGGTGGTGGTGGACTTCTGGGCCGAGTGGTGCGGCCCCTGCAAGCAGCTGAGCCCGATCCTGGAGCGCCTGGCCGAGGAGTACGCCGGCCGGATCGTGCTGGCCAAGATCGACGTCGACCAGAACCAGCTGATCGCCCAGCAGTTCGGCATCCAGAGCATCCCGGCCGTGATGGCCGTGGTGGCCGGTCAGCTGGTGCCGCTCTTCCAGGGCGCCGAGAACGAGGCCAACGTCCGCAAGGTGCTCGACCAGCTGATCGCGGTGGCCGAGCAGAAGTTCGGCATCGTCGGCGGCGCGGCCCTGCCGGGCGGCGAGGACGGCGCACTGCCCGGTCTGCCCGAGGACCCGGCGCTGGCCGCCGCGCACGAGGCGCTGGACCGCGGCGACCTGGGCGGCGCGGTGCAGGCCTACCAGAACGTGCTGAGCGACCAGCCGGGCAGCCAGGAGGCCCAGCTCGGCCTGGCCCAGGCCCAGTTGCTGCTCCGGGTGCAGGGCATGGACGCACCGGCGGTGCGCGATGCCGCTGCCGGTGACCCCAAGAACGTGCAGGCCCAGCTGGACGCCGCCGATCTGGACCTGGTGGGCGGCCATGTCGAGGACGCCTTCGGACGCCTGGTGGACACCGTGGGCCGCACCGCCGGTGCGGACCGGGACACCGCCCGGGTGCGGCTGCTGGAGCTCTTCGAGGTGATCGGCGCGGACGACCCGCGGGTCACCGCGGCTCGCTCGGCACTGGCCCGGGTGCTCTTCTGACACCTCCTCGGCGGCTGCCCTTTGGGGCTGATGGCACGGTGGATGACCTGCGGTGTCGTCAGAGATAAGGCGACATTCCTGTCAACTCCGGCTGAGGTTTATCAAATCTTGACAAGACTCGCGCGCGGTCACCTTGGGTGACCGCGCGCGGGTGTTTCCCTCCTGTTTCCAGCATGTTTCTCTCGTACGACGTTCGGATTTCGTCACAGCGTGTCGATGTCATGAACAGGCCATGATCAACCTCGGCGGTTATTGGATTACCCGTCAGTAATGCACCCCTTGTGCTCCGGCCGGTATTCCAGCACGATCGGCCACGCCTGGTCCCTCACTTCATCCTCCGGCCGTCCGCCGGACAGGTGTTGGTGCGGGGTCCCCACCGGGTAGTCGCCGACACCCATCGGCGGCTGGGAGGGCAGGGGGGTACCGCGTCCCACCGCGGTCCTGTCCTTGATTCGGTCGCGCGGCCCCGCGTGGCCGTTGGTTGTCGCTCGGGGGTGATCGCCCGTCGTCCGGTTCCGGCCGACGGCGGTGCTTTCGGCTACCGAGGACGTTGCACGTCTCCCATCCCAGGACGGGATCCGCCCTAGCGTGTCGGGCCCGACCGGAGATGTACGTCCGAGAAGGAGGACACGCATGTCCCAGACTTACGGCAAGACCAGCTGGAAGCGCTTCGCCCTGGTGATGGTGCCCAGCATCGCCGCCACCGCCGTGGTCGGCGTCGGCATCGCGCAGAGCGCGCTGGCCGCCTCGTTCAGCGTCTCGGGCCAGAGCTTCAAGGTCAGCACCGACCACCTGCGGGGCACCAACTTCGCCCAGTTCGGCTCGGTCGACGCGGAGACCAACGGCACGCCGCACGTGATCGCGGTCTCGGCCTTCGACCACGCGACGATCCACAACCTGTGCCAGTCCGTCGTCACGGACATCCCGCTGCTGGGCAAGTACACCCTGACGCTGCACGCCGGTGAGGCCGCCGAGCAGAACGCGTCGGACGACCCGTCGGTGACCGACCCGTCGACCGACCCGGGCCAGGTCCAGGCCACCAACCTGCTGATCGACCTGGACCAGCTCAACGCCGACGCGACGTTCACCGACATCAAGATCGGCCAGGACGCCTCCACCCTGGGTGGCACCGCCACGCAGAACTGGAAGGACATCCAGGGGCACCCGAAGCCGTCCGGCGCCCTCGGTTTCGCCCAGTCCGCCCCCAACGCCGCGCTGCACAACGTCCAGCAGGAGGCGTGGGCCACCTCGGCCGGCACCTTCAAGCTGCCCGGCCTGAAGCTCGGCATCAGCAAGGGCGCCAACGAGTGCTACTGATCCGGCCCTGACGGCCCACCAGGGCCGATCGGAACGGACACCGTGACCGACCAGAGTCGGCCATGAGGGGAGGGGGCGGCGCACTACGGGCCGTCCCCTACCCGCACACCACCGCTCTTCCCTCGGACAGACCTCGCGAGGAGTTCCATCGTGACCAGCGCAACTGCCCCCGCTTGGCCCGACGGCGCGGGCCTTTTCACCCGGCTGCGGCTCCGGTTCCGCGTCTGGCGCCGCACCCGGCCGTTCTGGGGCGGTCTGCTGTCCGCCATCGCGGGCTTTCCGATCCTGTACTTCCCCTACGCCCACCTGCGGCTGGGCGACCTCACCATGGCGATGGCCACCACGGGTGGTGCCGGCGCCCTGGTCATCGGTCTGCTGATGATCGCGCTCGGGGTCTCCTCCTGGTTCCAGCCGGCCACCAGAATCTTCTGCGGGATCGCGGTCACCATCCTGGCCCTGATCTCGGTTCCGGTCTCCAACCTCGGCGGCTTCACGATAGGCCTGATCCTCGGCCTGATCGGTGGCGGGCTGCTCTGCGCCTGGGCGCCGGTCAAGGATCAGGAGCTGGCGGCCGCCGCCGTGACCGCGGACCCCAACATCCCGCCCTCCCTGCCGCGCCAGGCCACCGCCGAGCCCGGCACCGCCGAGTTCGCGGCCGAGCCCGCCACCACCGGCAGCACCGGCAGCACCGAGTTCGCCGCCGAGCCTGCCGTCGAGCAGACCGGGCGGATCCCCGAGCAGTCCGGCACGACCGAGCAGGCGGGAGAGACGAAGTGACCGGCCGGGACGAGCAAGAGCCGCAGCGGTCCACCGACGGCCCCCGGCACGCCGCGCCGCGCGCGAGCGGGCGCAGGCGGGCCCGGCTGCTGGCCTTCACCGCCGTCCCGACCGCCCTGCTGATGGGCGGCAGCGTGGTGCCCGACCTGGCCTCCGCCGCGACCACCACGAACAGCGCCTGCGCCGCCGGTCCGAGCACCGCGAACGCGCCGAGCACCATCACCCAGGTGCCCAAGAGCCAGCTCACCCCGGTGCCGAGCGCGAGCGGCACCAAGGCCTCGGCGAGCGGCAGCGGTCAGGCGATCAGCGCCGCCTTCGTCGCGCCGAACGCCGGCCCGGGGGCCCAGCAGCAGGCCGCCGCGGCGGTCACCAGCCGGGTGGTGCAGGCGGACGACGGCAGCGGTGGCGGGAACCTGATCGGCGACATCATCAACGGGATCACCGGCATCTTCACGCCGAGCCACCCGTCGAAGCCGTCCCCGACATCGACGCCGGCCCCGGTGGCGCCCGCCGCCCCCCGGATCGGCGCGCCGGTCACCCCGAACACCTCCTCGCCCGCCGCCCCGAGCAGCCCGGCCGCCGCACAGCCCCCGGCAAGCCCCGCGCCGTCGTCCGCGGCCCCCGGCCCCACGGCCGCGCCGACGCCGTCCAGCGGGCCGTCCGGCGCCCCCAGCGCGTCGAGCGGCACGACCCCCGGCAGCGCCCCGAGCACCACCCCCAGCACCACGCCCAGCGCCTCACCGAGCGGCTCGGCCGCCGACAGCCCGGCGCCGGGCACCTCGGCCGCCCCGAGCGGCTCTCCGGCGCCGACCGGCAGCGCCGCGCCCTCGGCCGTCGCCTCCGCCCTCGCCAACGGCGACACCCGCCCGCTCTGCCCGGTGGACACCAGTAACGTGGCGGCCGCCGCCGCCCAGGGCGGCGAGGTGGTGCCCGACCAGAACTGGACGCTGAAGTCCACCAAACTGGCCCTGCACGGCGCGGTCTTCGGCGGTGTCTACGAGGTGCGCACCCCGACCACCACCAAGCGGGTGCTCAAGTTCACCGTCAGCTCGGTGGACATCGGCGATCTCGACATGTCGACGATCGAGAACACCGCGGCCGGTGGCAAGCCGCCGGAGACCTTCCACGTGCAGGGCGCCCCGGGCAGCACCTCGACCATGACCCAGGGCCCGGTCACCATGTACGTGGAGAGCCTGAGCGGCGAGCTGTCCGCGCTGTTCGGCATCCCGCTGCCGCCGCTGGGGAACATCACGCTCACCCCCGACACGCTGCCGACCTGGCTCTACGACCTGATCGGCGCCGTTCCGATCCCGCTCGACATCACCATGACCGGGGTCACCGCCATCCAGGCCGGCCAGTTCGGCGGCACCCTGCACATCCCCGGCATGCACCTCTACAACGACACCGTTCCTTACCAGTACGGGCACTGACCGGTACGGGCACTGACGCCCGGACCACCGGACAGCGGAGCGGGCCCCCTCCCACCGGGAGAGGGCCCGCTCCGCGTGCTAGCGCAGGCTCACTTGGCGTTGCGCGAACCCAGGTGGTGCACCTGCACCATGTTGGTGTTGCCCGGCACGCCGGGGGGCGAGCCGGCGGTGACGATGGCGGTCTCGCCCTCGGCCAGCCGCTTCATCGACAGCAGCTCGCGGTCGACCTGGAGCACCATCTCGTCGGTGGTGGCCACCTGCTCCGTCACGTACGCCTCGACGCCCCAGCTCAGCGAGAGCTGGTTGCGGGTGGCGGCGTCCGGCGTGAAGGCGATCACCGGGATCGGCGAGCGGTAGCGGGACAGGCGGCGGGCGGTGTCACCGGACTTGGTGAAGGCCACCAGCGCCTTGGCGTTCAGGAAGTCGCCCAGCTCGCAGGCCGCGCGGGCCACCGAGCCGCCCTGGGTGCGGGGCTTGCGGCCCGGGTTGAGCGGCTGCAGGCCCTGGGCCAGCAGCTCCTCCTCGGCCTGCTCGGCGATCCGGCTCATCGTCTTGACCGTCTCGACCGGGAACTTGCCGACGCTGGACTCGGCGGAGAGCATCACCGCGTCCGTGCCGTCCAGGATCGCGTTGGCGACGTCGGAGACCTCGGCGCGGGTGGGGCGCGAGGCGTGGATCATCGACTCCATCATCTGGGTGGCGACGATGACCGGCTTGGCGTTGCGGCGGGCCAGCGTGATGAGCTTCTTCTGGACCAGCGGCACCTTCTCCAGCGGGTACTCGACGGCCAGGTCGCCGCGGGCCACCATGATGGCGTCGAAGGCGAGGACGATCTCCTCCATCGCCTCGACGGCCTGCGGCTTCTCGATCTTGGCGATCACCGGAACCCGGATGCCGACCTCGTCCATCACCTTGTGGACGTCGTCGATGTCGGCGGCGTTGCGGACGAAGGAGAGCGCGACCATGTCGACGCCCAGCCGCAGCGCGAAGCGCAGGTCGTCCTTGTCCTTCTCGGACAGGGCGGGCACGTTGACGGCCGCGCCGGGCAGGTTGATGCCCTTGTTGTTGGAGAGCACCCCGCCCTCGATCACCACGGTCTTCACCCGCGGGCCGTCGACGCTGACGACCTCCAGGGCGATGACGCCGTCGTTGATCAGGACCGGGTCGCCGGGCTTCACGTCGCCGGGCAGGCCCTTGTAGGTGGTGCCGCAGATGTGCTGGTCACCGGGGACGTCTTCGGTGGTGATGGTGAACGTGTCGCCGTTGTCAACGGTCACCGGTCCGTTGGCGAAGGTCGCCAGACGGATCTTGGGGCCCTGCAGGTCGGCCAGGATACCGATGGTGCGACCGGTGTCCTCGGAGACCTGACGGACCTTGAGGTATCGCTCCTCGTGCTCCGCGTGGGAGCCGTGGCTCATGTTCAGTCGGGCGACGTTCATGCCCGCCTCGACGATGGCCTTCAGCTGTTCGTAGGAGTCCGTGGCCGGACCCAGGGTGCAGACAATTTTCGCTCGGCGCATATCGATGATCCTATCCGTACGAGATATTCCCGGGCATGGGGACGAACCTCCGAACAGCCGGTCATCGACCCCGGTGGACCAGTGCGTACGCCTGTTGCGCGATCTCCAGCTCCTCGTCGGTGGGCACCACGGCCACCGCGACCCGCGCGTACGCGGGCGAGATCACCCGGGCCTCGCCGGAGCGGATCGTGTTCAGCTCGGGGTCCACGGCGATGCCCAGCTCCGTGAGCCCCTCGGTGGCCGCCGCCCGCACCGGCGCGGCGTTCTCGCCGACCCCGGCGGTGAAGGCGATCGCGTCCACCCGGCCGAGTACCGCGTAGTAGCCGCCGATGTACTTGCGCAGCCGGTGCACATAGGCGCGGAAGGCCAGCTCGGCCGACTCGTCGCCCTCCTCGGCGCGGCGCATGATCTCGCGCATGTCGTTGTCCCCGCACAGCCCCAGCAGGCCGCTGCGGCGGTTGAGCAGGTCGTCGATCTCGTCGACGGACAGGCCGCCGACCCGGTGCAGGTGGAAGACCACGCCGGGGTCGATGTCGCCCGAGCGGGTGCCCATCACCAGGCCCTCCAGCGGGGTCAGGCCCATCGAGGTGTCCACGCAGACCCCGCCGGCCACCGCCGAGGCCGAGGCCCCGTTGCCCAGGTGCAGCACGATCACGTTGACCGTGGCCGGATCGCGGCCGAGCAGCTGCGCGGTGGCCCGGGCGACGTACTGGTGCGAGGTGCCGTGGAAGCCGTAGCGGCGCACCCGGTGCTCGTCCGCCACCGCCCGGTCGATCGCGTAGCGGGCCGCGTACTCGGGGATCGTGGTGTGGAAGGCGGTGTCGAAGACCGCGACCTGCGGCAGGTCGGGGCGCAGCGCCCGGGCCACCTCGATGCCGATGATGTTGGCCGGGTTGTGCAGCGGGGCCACCGGCACCAGGCGGTGGATCTCGCGGAGCACCTCGTCGGTGATCTCGGTGGGCGCGGTGAACCGCTTGCCGCCGTGCACCACCCGGTGGCCGATCGCGGCCAGCTCGGGGGAGTCCAGGCCCAGGCCGTCGGCGGCCAGCTCCTCGGCCACCGCCCTGAGCGCGGCGGCGTGGTCCGGGAAGGGCTGCACCGTCTCGCGCTTCAGGCCGCTGCGCGGGGTGTGCACCAGCCGGCCGCCCGGTTCGCCGATCCGCTCCACCAGTCCGGCTGCCAGCCGCTCGCCGTCCGCCATCTCGATCAGCTGGTACTTGACCGACGAGGAGCCGGCGTTGAGCACCAGGACCCGGGTCGCCTCGGTCATGCGGTCGCCTCCTTGGCGGCTCGGTCGTTCACAGCGGGCCGGTCGTTCACAGCGGACTGACCGTTCACAGCGGACTGACCGTTCACAGCGGGCTGACCGTTCACCGTGGTCTGGGCCTGGATGGCCGTGATGGCCACCGTGTTGACGATGTCCTCCACCAGTGCGCCGCGGGACAGGTCGTTGACCGGCTTGCGCAGGCCCTGCAGCACCGGGCCGACCGCGACGGCGCCGGCCGAGCGCTGCACCGCCTTGTAGGTGTTGTTGCCGGTGTTGAGGTCCGGGAAGATCAGCACGGTGGCCCGGCCCGCCACCGGGGAGCCCGGCAGCTTGGTCGCGGCGACGTGCGGGTCCACCGCGGCGTCGTACTGGATCGGGCCCTCCACCAGCAGCTCCGGACGCAGCGCCCGGACCAGCTCGGTGGCCTTGCGGACCTTGTCCACGTCGGCGCCCGAGCCCGAGGTGCCGGTGGAGTAGGAGAGCATCGCGACCCGGGGCTCCACGCCGAACTGCGCGGCCGTCTCGGCGGACTGGATCGCGATGTCGGCCAACTGCTGGGCGTCGGGGTCGGGGTTGACCGCGCAGTCGCCGTAGACCAGCACCTTGTCCGCCAGGCACATGAAGAAGACCGAGGAGACGATCGCGGCGCCCGGCGCGGTCTTGATCACCTCGAAGGCGGGCCGGATGGTCGCGGCGGTGGAGTGCACGGCGCCGGAGACCATGCCGTCGGCGAGGCTCTCCTGCACCATCAGGGTGCCGAAGTAGCTGACGTCGGTGACCACGTCGTGGGCCAGCTCGACGGTCATGCCCTTGTGCGCGCGCAGCTCGGCGTACAGCTCGGCGAAGCGCTCGCGCAGCGGACTGGTGGCCGGGTCGACGATCCGCACCTGCGCCCGGTCGGCACTCTCCTCGTGCGGCAGCGTGATGCCCAGGCCCGCGGCCTTGCGGCGCACGGCGTCCACCTCGCCGAGCAGGGTCAGGTCGCAGATGTTGCGGCGCAGCAGGATCTCGGCGGCGCGCAGCACCCGCTCCTCGGTGCCCTCCGGCAGCACCACGTGCCGCCGGGCGCCGCGGGCCCGCTCCAGCAGGGCGTGCTCGAACATCATCGGGGTCACCCGGTCCGAGCGGCTCAGCTCGATCCGGCTGGTCAGTTCGACGGTGTCGACGTGTAGTTCGAACAGGCCGAGTGCGATCTCGGCCTTGCGCGGGCTGCCGGCGGTCAGCCGGCCCTCCACAGGGGTCAGCGCGGCCGCGGTCGGCCAGCTGCCCTCGGGGACCACGGCGACCGGGGTGCCGGGGGCCAGCCGCGCGGCCAGCGCCAGGACGTCCGGGCCCGGGTGCTGAGCGAGTGTCAGCAGCACGCCGGCGATCGGCGGCGCGCCCGCCGCGTGCGCGGCCAGCGACCCGATCAGCAGGTCGGCCCGGTCGCCGGGGGTGACCACCAGGGCCCCCTCGGTCAGCGCGGGCAGGAAGGTGGGCAGCATCGCGCCGCCGAAGACGAACCCGCGCACGTCCCTGGCCAGCCCCGCCGCGTCGCCGAGCAGCACCTCGGCGCCGGTCGACTCGATCAGCTGGGCCACCGTCGGTGCGGCCAGCGCGGGTTCCTCGGGGATCACGTAGGCCGGTACCGGCAGCTTGCCGATCAGCCCGCGCAGCACCGGCTGCTTGGCGCTCGGCACCACCCGGTTGGCGATCATCGCCAGGGTGGAGCAGCCGAGGTCGGTGTAGGCGCGGTAGGCGTTGCGCACCTCGGCGACGGTGGTCGGTGGGTCCTGGTCGTGCCCGCCCACCACCGGCAGCACCCAGGCGCCGAACTCGTTGGCCAGGCGGGCGTTGAAGGCCAGCTCGTCGGGGATGTTGGTGTCCGCGAAGTCGGTGCCGAGCACCAGGACGGCCTGGCACTGCTGCTCCAGCGCGCGGAACCGGTCGACCAGGGTGGAGACCAGCTCGTCCTGCCCCTGGGCGGCCTGCAGCGCGGCGGCCTCCTCGTAGGTCAGCCCGTACAGCTCGGTGGCCGGCAGGTCCAGCCGGTAGCGGCTGCGCAGCAGCTCCACCACGTGGTCGGTGCCCGCCTCGCCGGTGGCCCGGGCATGCACCAGCGGCCGGAACACCCCGACCCGGTCCACCTGGCGGGTGAGCAGTTCCATGACCCCGAGTTCGACGGCCTGGCGCCCGTCCCCCCGGTCGATCCCGGTCACGTACACACTGCGTGCCACGCCAGTATCTCCGTCCCTCGCCGCTGCCTCCGGCGCCCTGCGGGCCCGGCCCTCGATTCGACCATACCTTCGCAGTCGGATGAGGTGTTCGCATGTGGACGGGGCCGGGCGGCGCAAGGGGCGAAGGTCACCTGGCGGGGGGCCGGAGGTCACTCACTTCGGAGCCGGGATGATCCCCGAGAGCCACTTGAAGGCCGGTACCACCTGCTGGCTCCAGACCGAGGTCAGGTGCCCCCCGGCGGTCTCCGTGACGGTTGCCGTGGTCGGTGCCTTGGCGGCCTGCTTCAGCGCCTGCGCGTCCGGGTAGCCGTCGGCGCCCTGGCCGCCGCTCAGCCACAGCCCGATGTTCGGCGGGGTGGTGGCGCGGGTGAGCATGTTGAGCGGGTTGTCGGCCTGGTTCAGCTGCGGGTCCTTGCCGACCAGCGAATCCGCCTCGTTCTGCGGGCTGTTGTAGCCGGACATGCTGATCGCGGCGCGGTAGCGGTCCGGGTGGCCGATCACCAGTCGGGTGGCGCAGTGCCCGCCGGCCGAGTAGCCCGCCACCGCCCAGCCGGAGGCGGTGTCCTGGGCCCGGAAGTTGTCCAGCACCATCTGCGGGACGTCGCGGGTGAGCCAGGTCTCGGCGTTGACCTTGCCGGGGATGTCGGCACACCCGCTGTCCTGGTTGTTGGGCAGCAGGTTGAACCGGGGCGAGACCAGGATGAACGGCGTCACCTGGCCGGACTTCATCAGCGGGGCGAGCTGGTTGGTGACGTTCATGCCGGACTTGCCGTACCAGGCGCTGGAGCTGCCGGGGTAGCCGACCAGCAGCTCGACCACCGGGAAGGTCTTGTCCTTGTAGGCGGGGTCGTCGTACTGCGGCGGGGTCCAGACCAGCACCTCGCCCTCGACGCCGGAGAGCTTGCCGTTGAGGTCGGTCTGCTTGACGTCCCGGGGCACCGCGTCGGAGTCCGGCTCCTTGAACTTCGCCACTACCTTGGCCGGGGCCGAGGCGCCGGGCGAGGCGGCGGCCGCCGCCTGGTCCCCGGCCAGGCCGTTGTCCTTCGGCGGGACGGGGACGGAGCGCACGTGGTTGGAGGTGCCCAGCAGGTCGCCCCAGCTGCCGTAGAGCTGGTTGTCGTTGTTGACCATGACGAAGACCAGCGCGATGGCTGTGGCCTGGCTGAACAGGATGGTCGCGAAGAAGCCGACGGTACGCACCGGGCCGGTGCCGCCGCCGGACCGCTTGCGCCGCCCCGCCGCCCGGGTGCCGATGCCCGCGTTGCCGCCCGCGCCGTTGCCACGGGTCAGCCACTGGACCATCGCCAGCGCGATCGATCCCACGAACAGAACGATCGTCAGAATGAAGAAGGGGGTGCCCGTCAGTGCCATCGCGCTCTTCGTACCCAGCTCCCGTAACTGCCCGGACCCGCTGCCCGGCACGAGGAGAGACACTAGGGCACGGCTGTTCGGTTGCGAGTCGGCGGGGAGTTTCCTGGGAGTCCTCGCCGGCCCACAACCGAACGGCCGGTCGGTCAGGCCGGACGCAGCCAGAGGGTGGCCAGCGGCGGGATCACCAGCTCGGTGCTGCGCGGCTGGCCGTTCCACTCCACCGGCTCGGCCTTCAGCACGGCGGGGTTGGCGACACCGCTGCCGCCGTACCGCTCGGCGTCGGTGTTGAGCGCCTCGGTCCACAGCTGGTCGGCGCCGCCGAGGCTGGGCAGGCCGACCCGGTAGCCGTGCCGGACCACCGGGGAGAAGTTGCAGACCGCCACGAGCGGAGCGCCGTCGACGGGGTACCGGACGAAGGAGAGCAGGTTGTCCTCGGCCGCGCCGCCGTCCAGCCAGCGGAAGCCGTCGGGGCTGGTGTCCTGCTCCCACAGGGCCGGGGTGGCGCGGTAGGTGCGGTTGAGCTCGCCGACCAGGCGCTGCACGCCCCGGTGCTCCTCGGCGGCGGGCCAGGCGGGGTCGAGCACCCACCACTGCGGGCCCTGTTCGTGGTCCCACTCGGCGCCCTGGGCGAACTCCTGCCCCATGAAGAGCAGTTGCTTGCCGGGATGGGCCCACATGAAGCCCAGGTAGGCGCGGTGGTTGGCACGCTGCTGCCACCAGTCGCCGGGCATCTTGGCGACCAGCGCCTGCTTGCCGTGCACCACCTCGTCGTGCGAGATCGGCAGCACGTAGTTCTCGGAGTAGGCGTAGACCATCGAGAAGGTGATCTCGTTGTGGTGGTACTTGCGGTGCACCGGCTCCTTGGCGATGTAGACCAGTGAGTCGTGCATCCAGCCCATGTTCCACTTGAGGCCGAAGCCCAGGCCGCCGCTGTCGGTGGGGCGGGTGACGCCGTCCCAGGCGGTGGACTCCTCGGCGATGGTGACCACACCGGGGCAGCGGCGGTAGACGGTGGCGTTCATCTCCTGGAGGAAGGCCACCGCGTCCAGGTTCTCCCGTCCGCCGTGCTCGTTGGGGGCCCACTGGCCGTCCTGGCGGGAGTAGTCGAGGTAGAGCATGGAGGCGACCGCGTCCACCCGCAGGCCGTCGATGTGGAACTCCTCGCACCAGTACACCGCGTTGGCGACCAGGAAGTTGCGCACCTCGGTCCGGCCGTAGTCGAAGGTGAGGGTGCCCCAGTCGGGGTGCTCGGCGCGGCGCGGGTCGGCGGGTTCGTAGAGCGGGGTGCCGTCGAAGCGGGCGAGCGCGAAGTCGTCCTTGGGGAAGTGCGCGGGCACCCAGTCGACGATCACCCCGATCCCCGCCTGGTGCAGCGCGTCGACCAGGTAGCGGAAGTCGTCCGGCGAGCCGAGCCGGGCGGTGGGGGCGTAGAAGCCAGAGACCTGGTAGCCCCAGGAGCCGCCGAAAGGGTGCTCCATCACCGGCAGGAACTCCACATGGGTGAAGTTCAACTCCCGCAGATACGCGGGCAGTTCCTCGGCCAGCTGCCGATAGCCCAACCCCGGGCGCCAGGAGGCCGGATGCAGCTCGTAGACCGACATCGGCGCGCGGTGGTGGTGGGCGCGGGCGCGGCGGGCCAGCCAGTCGGCGTCGTTCCAGGTGTAGTCGCTGTGGTGCACCACCGAGGCGGTGCCCGGCGGGCACTGGGCGGCGCGGGCCAGCGGGTCGGCCTTCTGCAGCAGCCGCCCGTCCCGGGTCCGGATCTCGTACTTGTAGAGCGCGCCTTCGCCCAGGCCGGGCACGAACAGCTCCCAGACACCGCTGGCGCCCAGCGACCGCATCGGCAGGCCGGTGCCGTCCCAGTGGTTGAAGTCGCCCACCAGGCGCACCCCGACGGCGCTCGGGGCCCAGAGGGCGAACGCCGTCCCGGTCACGCCGTCCACCGTGCGCAGATGCGAGCCCAGCACCCGCCAGAGCTGCTCGTGGCGGCCCTCGCGGATCAGGTGCAGGTCCAACTCGCCCAGTGTGGGCGGCAGTCGGTAGCCGTCCTGCTGGGCCAGCGGCGCGCAGCCCGGGTAGGCCACGGTCAACTGGTAGGCCGGGATGGCCGAGCCGGGCAGCAGGCCGGTGAACAGGCCGGCCTGCTGGTGGGTCAACTCGGCCGGGCCGTAGACGGTTTCGATGGTCACCCGGTCGGCCAGCGGCCGCAGCACCCGGATCGCGGTGCCGCCGGTGGTCGGGTGGGCGCCGAGCAGGGCGTGCGGATCGTGGTGCGCGCCGCTCACCAGCCGGTCGATCTCGGCCGGTGGCAGCGGGGCCTCGGCCAGCCGCAGGACCGGGGTGTCGGCCCCTCGTGGCGGAGCCTCCATCGGGGCTGCCGGCGCCGAGGGCGCGGGCGCCTCGGCGCCGGTCGCGGTGGCCGGCGGCTCGGCCGCGGGCGTGCCGCGCCGGGGCGCCTGCGCGGCACGCGGACCGCCGCCCGGCAGGAAGGTGGCGGGCACGGTCGGAGTGGTGCGGTCGAGCGGGGCCACTGCGGGGTTCCTCCTGGCGGCTAGGGGATCAGTGCTGGCGTCGCCCTCGGGAACCGCGCGGCGATTCCTGATGACACGTCAAGGAGTGGTGGCTAGACGGTGGATGGCGGTCAGCGGGATCGGCAGCCAGCCGGGTCGGTGCCGGGCTTCGTACACCACCTCGTAGACCGCCTTGTCGATCTCCAGTGCCCGTAGCAGCTCCGGGCAGCCGGCCGGGTCGGTGCCGCCGGCCGCCGTGTAGCCCGCGCAGTAGGCGGTGCGGTTGCGGGCCGCCCAGCTCGCCGCCAGGTGGGCCAGCTGTGGATCGGGGTCGGCGCCGGCCAGCAGGTGGGCGGCGGCGTAGTCGAAGGAACGCAGCATCGCCGCCACGTCCCGCAGGGCCGGCTGGGGCACCCGCCGCTCGGCCACCGACTTGGCCGGCTCGCCCTCGAAGTCCAGCAGCACCCAGCCGTGCGGGGTGCGCATCGCCTGTCCCAGGTGCAGGTCGCCGTGGATGCGCTGCACCGTCAGCCCGGTCAGGTGGTCGGCGGTCAGCTGCTGGAAGGCGGCGTGCAGCGCGACCCGGTAGCGGCGCAGCGCCGGCACCGCCGCGGCCGCGACGTCCAGCCGCTCGGCCATCGCGGTGGCCAGCCGGCCGGTCTGCTCGCGGTCCAGCTCGGCCACCGGCAGCGCCCGGGCCAGCACCCGGTGCACCTCGGCGGTGGCCCGGCCCAGCCGGTGCGCCTCCACCGCGAAGTTGCCGGGACTGGGGTCGCCCTTGAGTCGGGCCACCTGGTCCAGGGCCAGCTCCCAGCCGTCCTCCGCGTCCGGCAGAAAGCGCTGCAGCAGGCCCAGGGTGGCCGGTTCGGCGCCGACCAGCCGGCTCTCGAACCAGGCCGCCACCCGGGGGATCCGGGTGCTGCCGGCCCGCGAGAGGGCCAGCGAGAGCTCCAGGTCGGGGTTGGTGCCGGGGCTGATCCGGCGGAAGAGCTTGAGGATGAAGGAGGTGCCGTAGATGACCGAGGTGTTGGACTGCTCGGCGGTGCCGGCCCGGCCGAGCAGGTCGCTGGGCAGCCCCGGGCCCGGGGTGCGGCGGAAGGCGAGCGGGCCGAACCGGTCGGCGGTGGCCAGGTGGCCGAGCAGCCGGCCGGTCAGCTCGGGGTCGTGCACCGCGTCGTACAGCACGGCGCCGTCGTAGGGGCCGTGGCTGAGGCTGCCGAGCGAGGCCTCCGGGAGCAGGGTCGGCGGCGGCTCGGTGCGCAGGCCGAGCAGCAGCTGGTAGAGGTCGGCGCCGTCGCCGTGCTCCACCCGCAGCAGCAGGTGCAGCATCGCCGGGTCGCCGGTCAGCAGCGGGGTGGCGGTGAGCGGGCGCAGGCCGGTGATCGCCTGCCCCTTGCCGGCGTACCAGCGCTGCCCCGGCAGCCAGTCGGCGATCAGTGGCAGGGCGGCCTCGACGAGCTCGCCGACTGCCAGCGAGCCGCCCGTCCGCGGCCTGCCGCCGTGCCCGCCCGGGCTGTGTCCCGCCACGACCCGGCCGGCGCCGGCGGCCCCGCGCGGTCCGCCCGGACCGCCCGGACTGCCGGAACCGCGGGGTGCGGTACCCGGGTCGCGATGGGCGTGGGCTTGAGAACGGGAGATTTCCGACATGACTCCCTTTCCCCGGAAGCGGACTGACGACCCGACAGGATCAGGCCGGGCCCGCCAGTCTTCCGGATTTCGGCGGCGCTGCTGCGGCGGCACGCGAGACGGACTCGGGTGTCACGCCTGAGGGTGGGTACGCGTTGGGCTGTTCTCCGTACCAGAGGGCGCGCGGGCCGCCATGGGGCGTAGGGGCGGGCCGCACGCCGTGGCACGAGCCGGCGGGCGGAGCTGGTGGATCGTTACTGCGCGCCGGGCCTGCGCAGCTGGAACCAGTAGAAGCCGTGCCCGGCGAGGGTGAGCAGGTAGGGCCACTCGCCGATCGACGGGAACCGCACCCCGCCGATCAGCTCGACCGGGTAGCGCCCGCCGTACCGCCGCAGGTCCAGCTCGGTGGGCTGGGGGAAGCGGGAGAAGTTGTTCACACACATGACCAGGTCGCCCTCGTGCTCGCGCACGAAGGCCAGCACGGCCGGGTTGCTGGACGGGAGTTCGGTGTAACTGCCCAGCCCGAAGGCCGGGTTGAGCTTACGGATCTCGATCATCCGCCTCGTCCAGTGCAGCAACGAAGAGGAACTGGTCTGCTGCGCCTCGACGTTGGTCACCTGGTATCCGTAGACCGGATCCATGATGGGCGGCAGACTGAGCCTGCCCGGGTCGGCGGAGGAGAAACCCGCGTTGCGGTCGGGCGTCCACTGCATCGGGGTGCGCACCCCGTCGCGGTCGCCGAGCCAGATGTTGTCGCCCATGCCGATCTCGTCCCCGTAGTAGAGCACCGGGGAGCCGGGCAGCGACAGCAGCAGGGCGGTGAACAGCTCGATCTGGTTGCGGTCGTTCTCCAGCAGCGGGGCGAGCCGGCGGCGGATGCCCACGTTGGCCCGCATCCGCGGGTCCTTCGCGTACTCCGCGTACATGTAGTCGCGCTCCTCGTCGGTGACCATCTCCAGGGTCAGCTCGTCGTGGTTGCGCAGGAAGATGCCCCACTGGCAGCCGCCCGGGATGGTCGGCGTCTTGGCGAGGATTTCCGAGACCGGGTAGCGCGACTCGCGGCGCACCGCCATGAAGATCCGCGGCATCACCGGGAAGTGGAACGCCATGTGGCACTCGTCGCCGCCGGAGCCGAAGTCGCCGAAGTAGTCGACCACGTCCTCGGGCCACTGGTTGGCCTCGGCCAGCAGCACGGTGTCGGGGTAGTCGGCGTCGATCTCCTTGCGGACCCGCTGCAGGAACTCGTGGGTCTCGGGGAGGTTCTCGCAGTTGGTGCCCTCGCGCGCGAACAGGTACGGCACCGCGTCCAGCCGGAAGCCGTCGATGCCGAGGTCCAGCCAGAACCGCAGGCCCGCGATCATCTCCTCCTGGACCCGCGGGTTGTCGTAGTTCAGGTCCGGCTGGTGGGAGAAGAACCGGTGCCAGAAGTACTGCTTGCGCACCGGGTCGTAGGTCCAGTTGGAGGTCTCGGTGTCGACGAAGATGATCCGCGCGTCGGGGTACTGCTTGTCGTCGTCGGCCCAGACGTAGAAGTCGCCGTAGGGCCCCTCGGGGTCGTTGCGCGAGGCCTGGAACCACGGGTGCTGGTCGCTGGTGTGGTTCATCACGAAGTCGATGATCACCCGCATACCGCGCTTGTGGGCCGCGTCGACGAACTCCACGAAGTCGGCCAGGTCCCCGAACTCCGGCAGCACCGACTTGTAGTCGGCCACGTCGTAGCCGCCGTCGCGCAGCGGGGAGGCGAAGAACGGCGGCAGCCAGAGGCAGTCGACGCCGAGCCACTGGAGGTAGTCGAGCTTGGTGGTGAGCCCTTTGAGGTCGCCCACACCATCGCCGTTGCTGTCCTGGAAGGACCGCACCAGCACCTCGTAGAAGACCGCACGCTTGAACCACTCGGGGTCCAGGTCCTTCTTCTCGGTGTCCGCGAAGGTGTCGTGGACGGGCTCGTTCACAATCACAGGGAGGTCCTCCGAACGGTGAGGAGGTGGGCCGGCGCCGTTGAGGGATCGAGCCGGACGTAGTTGTGGCGGTGCCAGGTGTAGCTCTCACCGGTCGGCTCGTCGGTCACGATGAGCCGCTCGTCACTCGGGAGAGTGACAGTGGCCTCCTGGGCCTGGTGCGGGTCCAGGTTGACGACGAGGATCACCTGGTCGTCGCCGGTGCGCTTGGTGTAGGCGATGACCTGCTCGTTGTCGGTGGGCAGGAAGGTGAGATTGCGCAGTTCCTGGAGGGCGGGGTGCTCGCGGCGCAGCCGGTTGAGGGTGGTGAGCAGCGGGGCCAGGGTGTCGGTGCGGGTCCAGTCGCGCGGGCGCAGCTGGTACTTCTCGCTGTCCAGGTACTCCTCGGTCTCCGGACCTGAGGGGGTGGCCGCTCCGGCGGGGGCGGACTCGGCCAGTTCGAAGCCGGCGTAGATGCCGTAGCTGGGCGAGAGGGTGGCGGCCAGCACGGCGCGCACCGCGAAGGCGGCGGGGCCCTGGTGCTGGAGGTGGCGGGGCAGGATGTCCGGGGTGTTGGCGAAGAAGTTGGGACGCATGTAGGCGGCCGCCGGGCCGGACAGCTCGGTGAGGTACTCGGTCAGCTCGTGCTTGCTGTTGCGCCAGGTGAAGTAGGTGTAGGACTGCTGGAAGCCGATCTTCGCCAGGGTGTGCATCATCGCGGGTCGGGTGAAGGCCTCGGCGAGGAAGATCACGTCCGGGTCGGTGCGGTTGATCTCGCCGATCACCTTCTCCCAGAAGTGCACGGGCTTGGTGTGCGGGTTGTCGACCCGGAAGATCCGTACGCCGTGGCCCATCCAGTGGCGCAGCAGGCGCAGGGTCTCGATCACCAGGCCGTCGAAGTCCTGGTCGAAGTTGATCGGGTAGATGTCCTGGTACTTCTTGGGCGGGTTCTCGGCGTAGGCGATGGTGCCGTCGATGCGGTGGGTGAACCACTGCGGGTGCTTGTTGACCCAGGGGTGGTCGGGGGAGGCCTGGAGGGCGAAGTCGAGGGCGATCTCCAGGCCCAGCTCACGGGCCCGGGTCACGAAGGCGTCGAAGTCCTCGATGGTGCCCAGGTCGGGGTGGATCGCGTCGTGGCCGCCCTCGGGCGAGCCGATCGCCCAGGGTGAGCCGACGTCGTCCGGGCCGGGGGTCAGGGTGTTGTTCGGGCCCTTGCGGTAGGAGTGGCCGATCGGGTGGATCGGCGGCAGGTAGAGCACGTCGAAGCCCATCGCCGCGACCGCCGGCAGCCGCTCGGCCGCGCTGCGGAAGGTCCCCGAGCGGGGCGGGTTCAGCCTCGCGCCCTCGGACCGCGGGAAGAACTCGTACCAGGACCCGTACAGCGCCCGCCGCCGTTCCACCTGCAACGCCAGCGCCGCCGAGGCGGTGACCTGCTCCCGCAGCGGGTGGTGGGCCAGCGGCCCGGTCACCGCCGGGGCCAGCGCGGCGGCCAGCCGGGACAGCGGCGGCAGCGCGGGGTCGCGCAGTGCGGCGACCGCCTTCAGCACCTCGGCGCGGCCGGCCCGCCGGGGGACCCCGGCGGCGGCGCGCTCCAGCAGCAGCGCGCCCTCCTCCAGGGTCAGCTCGACGTCCTGCCCGGCCGGCACCTTGACGGTGGCGGCGTGCTGCCAGCTGGCCACCGGGTCGCTCCAGGCCTCCACGGTGTAGCTCCAGCGGCCCTCGGCGGTGGGGGTCACCTCGGCGCCCCAGCGGTCGGTGCCCGGGGCCAGCTCGCGCATCGGCGTCCACGGGCCGCTGCGGCCGCGCGGATCGCGCAGCACCACGTTGGCGTTGACCTTGTCGTGGCCCTCGCGGAAGACGGTCGCGGTCACTTGGAAGGTCTCGCCGACCACCGCCCGGGCCGGACGGCGGCCGCCGTCCACCAGGGGGGCGACGTCCAGCACCGGGATCCGGCCGATCAGCGGGTCGCCGGCCTTGGCCCGCCGGGTGGTGCGGGGTGTGGCGCTGGTGGCAGCGCCGCGCGGGGTCCTGGTGGTGCGGGTGGTGCCGGCGCCGGTGGTGCCCGGGCTCCGGCGCGGTGCGGACTTCGCGGCCGGGGTTTCGGCCGTTCGGGGGGCGCGTGCGGTGTCCCGCTCCGCAATGGCCGGATTTGGTACCGGATGGGCGAGGGGCACAGGCCGCTCGAAGAGGATCGGTTCCAATCCTTCGGACACCAGTGCGGACTGATTCCGTGTCTCGCCGTGCATGCCAAACTCCTGCCCGAGATCGGCGGCAGTCCCACGGGCGGATTCGAGCACCGGGGAGTACCGGGGAGGACTGCTGGGTGGGGGGACTGACGAGCGACCGGAGCCTGCCCGTGGCCGCCGTGCCCAAGAGCCTGGCCGAATCCGGCGCCCACGGCGGCCCGGAACGGCGAGGCGGCGCGTGTCCCGGCGCGCGACCTCGCGGCACGCCCTGAGGGCGATTCCGACCCACCCTGAAAACGATCAGGGCAGGTGTGAGGACACGCGGTGGCACACCAAGGGGGATCACAGGTGCGCCGAGTGGGCTAACGCCGGCGAGCTGACGGAGGGTCGGGGAAGGAGTCGAGTCGCGGAGGACCGACCGCGCCGCACGGGATTCGCCACCCAAGCACACCCGCTGCGACTGCGGCCTGTGCCCATCCTCGCACTGTTCGTAGCTCTTACCACTCGGTCAGAGGCCAGCGTGGTGGTGCGGGGGAGCAGACTGGCCACCGGCTGACCCCCGCTCGCGGGCTCCCCGTGCGCCCAGCGTGCGCTCGGATCGCGCCGTGCGCCCCCTGCGCCCCCCGTGTTGCGAACTGCGCCCAACGCGATCTCATCTGTCGCCCGAATGGAGCTGTGTTAAGAGAGTTGACGCTCCATCACCCCATCGGTGCGGTCTACGCTTCGGGCCGTGAAGGCCATCCGCAGATTCACCGTCCGTACCGTCCTGCCCGAGCAGCTCCAGCCGCTGCACGAACTCGCGCTCAATCTGCGCTGGTCCTGGCACCCGGAGACCCGGGAGCTGTTCCGCTCGGTCGAGCCCGGGGTCTGGGAGGCCGTCGGGGAGGACCCGGTCAGGCTGCTCGGCGAGGTGCCGGCCGCCAGGCTGGCCGCGCTCGCCGCCGACCGCCGCTTCCTGCGCCGGCTGGGCGACCTCACCGACGACCTGCACGACTACCTGAGCGGGCCGCGCTGGTACCAGTCGGCCCTGCCGGCCGGTGAGGGTCCCGCCGCGATCGCCTACTTCTCGCCCGAGTACGGCATCGCCGCCGCGCTCCCGCAGTACTCCGGGGGCCTGGGCATCCTGGCCGGCGACCACCTGAAGGCCGCCAGCGACCTGGGCGTGCCGCTGATCGGCGTCGGGCTCTTCTACCGGCACGGCTACTTCCGCCAGTCGCTGGCCCGCGACGGCTGGCAGCAGGAGCGCTACCCGGTGCTCGACCCCGACGAGCTGGCGGTGACCCTGCTGCGCGAGGCGGACGGCACCGCCTGCCGGGTCGAGCTGGCCCTGCCGGGCGGGCGCACGCTGGCCGCGCAGATCTGGAAGGCGCAGGTCGGCCGGGTCCCGCTGCTGCTGCTGGACTCCGACCTGGAGGCCAACGCGACCACCGAACGGGACGTCACCGACCGCCTCTACGGCGGCGGCAGCGAGCACCGGCTGCTCCAGGAGATGCTGCTGGGCATCGGCGGGGTGCGGGCGGTGCGGGCGTTCTGCCGGCTCACCGGGCACCCGGAGCCCGAGGTCTTCCACACCAACGAGGGGCACGCCGGGTTCCTCGGCATCGAGCGGATCCGCGAGCTGGTGGCCTCGGCCTCGGCCGACTTCTCCAGCGCGTTGGAGGCGGTCCGGGCCGGCACCCTGTTCACCACCCACACCCCGGTGCCGGCCGGCATCGACCGCTTCGACCGGGAGCTGGTGGCCCGGCACTTCAGCGGCGACGCCGCGCTGCGCGGGGTGCCGGTCGACCAGGTGCTCGGGCTCGGCCTGGAGAACTGGCCGGGCGGCGACCCCAAGCTCTTCAACATGGCCGCGATGGGTCTGCGGCTGGCCCAGCGCGCCAACGGCGTGAGCACCCTGCACGGCGAGGTCAGCCGGACCATGTTCGGCGCGCTGTGGCCCGGCTTCGACACCGGCGAGGTGCCGATCACCTCGATCACCAACGGCGTGCACGCCCCCACCTGGATCGATCCGGCGGTGGTGCGCCTGGGCGCCGCCGAGATCGGCGCCGACCGGGCGGAGAGCGCCATGTCGGTGGGTGGGGCCGAGCGCTGGAGCGGGGTCGAGCAGATCGGCGACGGCGAGATCTGGGGGGTGCGGCGCGCGCTGCGGGCCCAGCTGGTGGAGGAGGCCCGGCGCCGGCTGCGCGCCTCCTGGCGCCAGCGCGGGGCCGGCGACGCCGAGCTCGGCTGGACCGACGCGGTGCTCGACCCGGACGTGCTGACCATCGGCTTCGCCCGCCGGGTGCCCTCCTACAAGCGGCTCACCCTGATGCTGCGGGACCAGGAGCGGCTGCGCGCGCTGTTGCTGCACCCCACCCGCCCGGTGCAGATCGTGGTGGCCGGCAAGGCCCACCCGGCGGACGACGGCGGCAAGCGGCTGATCCAGCAGCTGGTGGCCTTCGCCGACGATCCGGTGGTGCGCCACCGGATCGTCTTCCTGCCGGACTACGACATGGCGATGGCCAAGCACCTCTACCCCGGCTGCGACGTCTGGCTGAACAATCCGCTGCGCCCGCTGGAGGCCTGCGGCACCTCGGGGATGAAGGCCGCGCTCAACGGCTGCCTCAACCTGTCGGTGCTGGACGGCTGGTGGGAGGAGTGGTACGACGGCCGCAACGGCTGGGCGATCCCGACGGCCGACGGCCCCGGCTTCGACGAGGACCAGCGCGACGACATCGAGGCGGCCGCGCTCTACGACCTGATCGAGCATCAGGTCGCGGGCGCCTACTACGACCGGGGGGCGGACGGTCTGCCGCACCGCTGGATCGCGATGGTCCGGCACACGCTGGTGACGCTCGGCCCCAAGGTGCTGGCCGGGCGGATGGTGCGGGAGTACGTCGAGCGGCTCTACGCGCCGGCCGCGCTCGCCCAGCGCGGGCTGGCCGGGGAGGGCGCGCGGCTGCTCGCGCTGTGGAAGGCGAAGGTGCGGGCGGCCTGGCCGGCCGTCCGGGTCGAGCACGTGGACGCCTCGGCCGCCGCCGAGGCCGAGGCGGCCGAGCTGGGGTCGGCGCTGGCGCTGCGGGTGCAGGTCGCGCTCGGCGGACTGGCTCCGGAGGACGTCGAGGTGCAGGCCGTTTCCGGCACGGTCGACGAGAGCGACCGGATCCGGGAGGCAGAGACGCAGACCCTCAAGCCGGTCGGTGGCCCGGACCTGAACGGCTGCCAACGCTACGAGGGCACCCTGGAGTTGAGCCGGACCGGGCCGTTCGGCTACACGGTCCGGGTGCTGCCCAGCCACCCGCTGCTGGCCTCCCCGGCCGAGCTGGGCCTGGTGGCGCTGCCACCGGAGTCGGCGGGGATGGACGCCGGGGTGCTGCGCTAGGCCCTGGGCCTGTCACGCCGGCCGTTGAGCTGGTGTCCGGGAAGTCGGGTGGGTCGACTTCCCGGACACCGTCGACGTCTCTGGGGAGGCCGCCGGCCAGCTGGTTCGGCCGCGCTGTCAGGAATGCGCCAAAGTTGGCCTGCCGTTCACAATCCGTGGTTAGGATGTTGCCCTCTGTTGCTGGCGGTACTGCATGGGGGGACCATGGCACGCCTGGAATTCGAGCAGTTGGCGACCGGTGAACTCACCGGTCCGACAAGGGAGGAGAGCCCGCCGATAGGCGGCGGTCGGCGCCGATTACTGGTCTGGGGCGTGGCCTTGGCCCTGGTGGCCGGGGCGGCGGTGACCGGGTTCTGGTGGAAACCGTGGCAGTCGGTGCAACTGCCGCAGAGCGCCTGCTGGGGCGAGTTGGGCCCCGCCGACTACCGGGTGCTGGCCGGCCCGGACGGCCGGGCCAAGGCCACGGTCCGGGGCGGTATCGACGGCCCGGTCTCCAAAGGGCTGCTGCTGTCCAGCTGTCGGCTGGCGTGGAACGACAAGCACCACTCCAGCATGCTGTCCGTGAGCATCGGTTCGGCGGACAACACCGATGTCGCCGACGACCCCCGCTTGCTCGGCAGTACTCTCCAGCAGGTGGGCTTCGGGCCGGACGTGACCGGCTGGTCCGCCCCCGGCACCGGCCCCGTGGCGCTCCAGTTCGCCTGTGCCTACCAGCAGGTCGCGGGCGCGGCCAAGCCCTCGCCCTACGTCCGGATCGTGGTGGCCAGTGCCGATCTGAGCACGGCGTCGACCGGCAGCGTCCGGGCGGCCTATGCCGACATCGCGCTCAAGATGGCCAAGGCCACGGCCCGGCGGATCCCCTGCACCAACCCGGTGCGGATGCTGGACCAGCCACCCGCGCTGCCCGGCGGCTGATCCGGCCTCAGACCAGGCTGTCGCGCCAGGCCGTGTGCAGCTCGGCGAAGCGGCCGCGACCGGCGATCAGCTCGGCCGGGGTGCCGTCCTCGATGATCCGGCCCGCCTCCATCACCAGCACCCGGTCCGCGATCTCCACGGTGGACAGCCGGTGCGCGATGATCACCGCGGTGCGGCCGGCCAGCACCGTGCGCATGGCGCGCTGCACGGCCTGCTCGCCGGGGACGTCCAGCGAGGAGGTGGCCTCGTCCAGGATCAGCACCGCCGGGTCGGCCAGCAACGCGCGGGCGAAGGCCACCAGTTGGCGCTGGCCGGCCGAGATCCGGCCGCCCCGCTTGCGCACGTCGGTGTCGTAGCCCTCGGGCAGGGCGGAGATGAAGTCATGGGCGCCGATCGCCTTGGCGGCCTGTTCGATCTCCTCGCGGCTCGCCTCGGGGCGGCCCACCGCGATGTTCTCGGCGACCGTGCCGGAGAAGAGGAAGGACTCCTGGGTCACCATCACCACCCCGCGACGCAGGTCGGCCGCGGCCAGCGAGCGCAGGTCGACGCCGTCCAGAGTGATCCGGCCCGAGGTCGGGTCGTAGAACCGGGCCAGCAGCTTGGCCAGGGTGGACTTGCCCGCGCCGGTGGCGCCCACCACGGCGGTGGTCCGGCCGGCCGGCAGGGTCAGTGAGAAGGCCGGCAGCACCTCCTTGCCGGTGCGGTAGGCGAACCCCACCTCGCGGAAGTCGACCGTGCGCCCGGTCGCGGCGGTGGCCGGCAGCGGCACGGGGGTGACCGGTTCGGCGACCGAGGGCTCCTGGGCCAGCAGACCGGAGATCTTCTCCAGCGCGGCCGCCGCCGACTGGTAGCTGTTCAGGAACATCGCCAGTTGGTCGATCGGGTCGTACAGCCGCCGCAGGTAGAGCACGAACCCGGTCAGCACGCCCAGTTCGAGGCTGCCGTCGGTCACCAGGTAGGCGCCGACCAGCACCACCACGGTGACCCACAGGTTCGCCGTCGCCCGTGAGAAGGCGACGTAACGCGCCATCTCCAGCAGGCCGTTGGCGTTGGCGTCGGCGTAACTCCGGTTGAGGCCGCCGAACGCGGCCCGGTTGTCCGCCTCGCGGCGGAAGGCCTGCACCGGGCGGATGCCGTTCATGGTCTCGGTGAACCGGACGATCACCGAGGCGACCGCGCTGCGCGAGGAGCGGTAGACCCGGGAGCTGCGGGTGCGGAACATCCTGACCAGCAGCGCCATCGGCAGCACCGAGCTGAGCGCCAGCAGGCCCAGCCGCCAGTCCATCACCAGCAGGATGACCGCGATGTAGCAGACCGACAGGAAGACCGCGAGCAGCTCCTGCAGGCCCTCGTTGAGCAGTTCGCGCAGGGTGTCCACGTCGCTGGTGCCGCGCGAGATGATCCGGCCCGAGGTGTAGCGCTCGTGGAAGTCCAGGCCGAGCCGCTGGGCGTGCCGGAAGATCCGGCCGCGCAGTTCGAGCAGCACGTCCTGGTTGAGCCGGCCGGAGACCCGGATGAAGGCGCGCTGCAGCAGCGTGCTCAGCGCGGCGCAGCCCAGGTAGCCGGCGGTGACGGCGATCAGCGGGCCGCTGTCGTGGTGGCGCAGCGCCGGGATGGCCCGGTCGATGGCCAGCGAGACCAGCAGCGGGCCGCACTGCAGTGCGCCCTGCTGGAGCAGGATCATCAGGACCCCGGTCAGCACCCGGCGCCGGTGCGGGGCGAGCAGCGAGCGCAGCAGGGCGGCGGAGGCGCCGGGCGGGACCGGGATCTCCTCGTCCTCGGTGGCCGGCTGCTCGTCGGTCCCGGCGTCGAGCGGGGTGGCGGCGTCGGTGCTGCTCATCGGGTCACACTCGCTTCCAACGCGCTTTCACCGGACATCAGTTCGCGGTACTCGGGACAGGTCTCCAGCAGCCGCTGGTGGGTGCCGGTGGCCAGGATCCGGCCCTCGGCCAGCACCGCGACCCGGTCGGCCAGCAGCACGGTGCTCGGCCGGTGCGCCACCACCAGCGCGGTGGTGTCGCCGAGCACCTCGCGCAGCGCCCGTTCGACCAGCGCCTCGGTGTGCACGTCCAGCGCGGAGAGCGGGTCGTCCAGCACCAGGAACCCGGGTGAGCCGACCACCGCGCGGGCCAGCGCCAGGCGCTGGCGCTGGCCGCCGGACAGGCTCAGGCCCTGCTCGCCGACCTCGGTGTCCACGCCCTGCGGCAGCTGGTGGACGAAGTCGGCCTGGGCGGTGGCCAGCGCCCGCTCCAACTGCTCCGGGCCGGCCCCGGGCGCGCCCATCAGCACGTTCTCGCGCACCGTGGCGGAGAACAGGGTGGGCTCCTCGAAGGCGACCGAGACCAGCTCGCGCAGCCGGGTCAGCGGCAGGTGGGCGGTGTCCTGGCCGTCCACCGTGATGGTTCCGCCGGTGGCCTCGTAGAGCCGGGGAAGCAGCGCGGTGAGCGTGGTCTTGCCGCTGCCGGTGGCGCCGACCAGGGCCATCGTCTCGCCGCGCCGGATGTGCAGGTCGATGCCGCGCAGCAGGTCGGGGCTGTCGGCGGGCGCGTCGGGGTAGCGGAACCGGACGCCGCTGAAGCGGATGCCCTCTTCCCCGTCCACGGGTGCCGCGGGCGTGGGCTCGGGCTGTTCGGGGGTGTCGAGCACGTCGAAGAGCCGGTCGGCGGCGGTGCCCGCCTCGTTGCTGTAGGCCAGCAGCCAGCCCAGCGACTCCACCGGCCAGCGCAGCGCCAGCGCGGTGGACAGGAAGGCGACCAGGGTGCCGGCGCTCAGCTCGTCATGGGCGACCAGCACCGATCCGACGGCCAGCGCGCTGCCCAGCGCCAGTTCGGGCAGGCCGACGATGACCGCCCACAGGTCGGCCAGCATCCAGGCCTTGCGCAGCTCGGTGCCGCGCAGCAGCTCGGCCCGCTCGGTGAAGTGCCGGGCCATGGTGCGCTGGCGGCCGAAGGACTTGAGGATCCGGATGCCGAGCACCGACTCCTCCAGCACCGTGGCGAGGTCGCCGTTCTGGTCCTGGGCGATCCGCGCGGCGGTCGAGTAGCGGGCCTCGAAGTGGGTGCAGATGAGGATCAGCGGCACCGCCGGGACCAGCGCGATCAGGCCCAGCCGCCAGTCCAGCATCAGCATCAGCACCGAACCGGCCAGGAACGTCAGGCTGTTGACGACCAGGAAGACCAGCGGGAAGGCCAGGAAGAGCCGCAGGGTGTAGAGGTCCGAGGTGGCCCGGGAGAGCAGCTGTCCCGAGGGCCAGCGGTCGTGGAAGGAGACCGGCAGCCGCTGCAGCTTGGCGTACAGGTCGTCGCGCATGGCGGACTCGACCTGGGCCAGCGGGCGTGCGACCAGCACCCGGCGCAGCCCGAACAGCCCGGCCTCGGCGGCGCCGAGCAGCAGCAGCAGTCCGATCAGCGGCCACAGCGCGGCCTGGTCGTGGTGGCCGATCGGGCCGTCCACGATCCGCCCCAGGACGAGCGGGACCACGAGGACCGCGCCGGAGGCGATCAGGGCGGCGGCCACCGCGCCGGTCAGGTGCCAGCGGATGGGGTACGCGTAGGGCTTGAGCCTGAGCAGCGAGCGCACCGTGGACCTGGTGGGCCGGTCGGTGGGCGGCTGATGCGGGGGTGCAGCGTTCTCGGCCATCGGGCCGAGGGTAGGCGGAGCGACTGACATTTCTCATCAGGTTTTTCACACCTGACGTGGTGCGCCGCCGGGAACCGGCCACCGGCGGGCGTCACTCCTGTCCGCCGGCTCGCAGCAGTCTCAGTGAGCGTGCGGCCAGCGGCTGTGTGACCCCGCGGTCGGCGGTGTCCAGCAGCAACTCCCAGGGGCCGCCGGGCGGCAGTGCGAACTCGGTGGCGCGGTCGGCGCCGTTGAGCAGCAGCAGGAAGCTGTCGTCGGTCAGCGGGCAGCCGTGCTGGTCGCGCTCCGACATCGCGTCGCCGTTGAGCAGCATGCCGAGCTGGGCGGTGGGGGCGTACCAGTCGGCCTCGGTCATCTCGGTGCCGCGCGCGGTGTACCAGGTCAGGTCGCGCCGGCCGCCGGGCACCGCGGCCCGCCCGGAGAAGAAGGCCCGTTGGCGCAGCACCGGGTGGGCCCGGCGCAGCCGGATCAGCCGCGCCGTCAGCTCGCGCTGGCGGCGCCAGGCCGGCTGGTCCAGCAGCGACCAGTCCACCCAGCTGGTCCCGTTGTCCTGGCAGTAGGCGTTGTTGTTGCCGCCCTGGGTGCGCCCGAACTCGTCCCCGGCCGTCAGCATCGGGACGCCGGAGGCGAGCAGCAGGGTGGCCAGCAGGTTGCGCAGCTGGCGCGCTCTCAGCTCCTGGACGGCCGGATCCGTGCTCTCGCCCTCCGCTCCGCAGTTCCAGGAGCGGTTGTCGTCGGTGCCGTCCCGGCCGTCCTCGCCGTTGTCCAGGTTGTGCTTGCCGTTGTAGGAGACCAGGTCGCGCAGCGTGAAGCCGTCGTGCGCGGTGATGTAGTTGACGGAGGCGTACGGGCGCCGCCCGCCGCGCTGGTAGAGGTCGGAGGAGCCGGAGAGCCGGTAGCCGAGCTCGGCCACGTCCGGGCGGGCGCCGCGCCAGAAGTCGCGCACGGTGTCGCGGTACTTGTCGTTCCACTCCGCCCACAGCGGCGGGAAGTTGCCCACCTGGTAGCCGCCGTCGCCGACGTCCCAGGGCTCGGCGATCAGCTTGACCCGGCTCAGCAGGGGGTCCTGGGAGATGGCCGCCAGCAGGGGGTGGTGCATGTCGACCCCGTCGCCGGCCCGGGCCAGTGCCGCGGCCAGGTCGAACCGGAAGCCGTCCACGCCCATCTCGCCGGCCCAGTAGCGCAGCGAGTCGGTGACCAGCCGCACGGCCTGCGGTTGGCGGGTGTCCAGGGTGTTGCCGCAGCCGGTGTAGTCGGTGTACCCGCGGCCGCCGCGGTTGCCCCGCCCCAGCCGGTAGTAGCCGGCGTTGTCGATGCCGCGCAGCGAGAGGGCCGGGCCCAACTCGCCGCCCTCGGCGGTGTGGTTGTAGACGACGTCCAGGATCACCTCGATGCCCGCGTGGTGCAGCGCGCGCACCATCCGCTTGAACTCCCCGACCTGCTGGCCACGGGTGCCGCAGGAGCTGTAGCCGCCGTGCGGGGCGAACCAGCCGATCGAGTTGTAGCCCCAGTAGTTGGTCAGGCCGCGCCGGTGCAGGTGGTCCTCGCTGGCGAACTGGTGGACCGGCAGCAGCTCGACGGCGGTGACCCCGAGCGAGGTCAGGTACTCGAGCGCCGCCGGGTGCGCCAGGCCCGCGTAGGTGCCGCGCAGTTCGGGCGGGATGCCGGGGTGGCGCATGGTGAAGCCGCGCACGTGCAGCTCGTAGAGCACCGTCTCGGCCCAGGGCGTTTTGGGGCGGCGGTCGTCCGACCAGTCGTCGTCATCGTGCACCACCACGCCGCGCGCGGTGTACGGGGCGGAGTCGCGGTTGTCGCGCACGGTGTCGGCGACCTCCGCCTCGGGCCAGTCGCGCACCGAGGCGCAGCAGGCGCCGTGGCCGGTGAACTCCCCGTCGACCGCCCGCGCGTAGGGGTCCAGCAGCAGCTTGGCCGGGTTCCAGCGGGCGCCGGTCCACGGGTCCCAGCGGCCGTGCACCCGGTAGCCGTAGTGCTGCCCGGGGACGATGCCGGGCAGGTAGCCGTGCCAGGTCTGGAAGGTCTGTTCGGAGAGCGGATGGCGGGTCTCGGTGCCGTCCTCGTCGAAGAGGCAGAGCTCGACGGACTCGGCGCCCGGCGCCCAGAGCGCGAAGTTGGTGCCGTGGCTGCCGTCGGCGCCGTGCCGGTAGCGGGCGCCCAGCGGCTGCCAGCTGCCCGGCCAGGGCGCGGCGGGCGGCAGGTGGGTGGCGGTGAGGGGCTCTGGGCGGCCCTGCTCCAGTTCCTGCCATGCCGTCATGCCCGCAGTCCTCCGAGGCCGGTCACCCGCGACTGTTACGGACGGATGTCCGCAGAGTGAATCGTTCCCTCGTGCCCCAGGCGGAATCCGATCGGTGGAGGCAGGACCTGATCGGCTCGGCGCGGGCGGCGGCAGACCGGTCGGCCACGCGGAGAACCGGACAAATCCCACCAGGGTGACCGCGTACCACCTGACGTGCTTTCACCTGCTGGTCACGACCCTCCCGCCGAAGATTCACTCAGTTGGCCCCGTTATCCTTGCGCGAGCGCGGGCCCCCGAGGCGTGGTCCGGCGATTGACAACGAGGGGGAGCGCCCAGTGGAGCCGGTTCAGGCGGCGGCAGCCGCGAGAGGGAAGCGGACGGGCAGCAGGGTCGCTCGCCGAGCCACCGCAGTGCTGTTGGCGGGTGGCGTACTGATGCTGGCCGGCGCGTGCGGGCCGGAGGACACCCCGGCCAAGGCCGGCGGTTCGGGCGGCGGTGCCGGCGCCGGTGGCGGGGCCGCCTCGGCCGCGCCCTCGGCCGGCTCCTCGGCCCCGTCCGCGCCCAAGCTCTCGGCGGCCCAGCTGACCGTGACGCCCGCTGACGGCACGCAGGACGTGGCGCCCAGCGGCGCGGTCAAGGTCGCGGTGGCCAACGGCAAGCTGACCCAGGTCTCGGTGGCCGACAAGGACGGCAACGCCGTTCAGGGCAGCATCTCGGCGGACGGGCTGAGCTGGACGCCGTCGGCGGCGCTGGCCGTCGGCATGCTCTACAAGGTGAGCGCCCAGGCGGTGGACTCGGCCGGTCTGCAGGCCGCGGTGGACAGCAGCTTCACCACGCTGACCCCGGCCAAGACCGTCTCCACCAACGACAACATCTCGACCGGCAGCACCTACGGCGTCGGCATGATCGTCTCGGTGAACTTCAACAAGGACGTCAAGAACAAGGACGACGTCGTCAAGGGCATCACCTTCGAGGCCTCGGACGGCACCCAGGTCAAGGGGCACTGGTTCGGCACCCGCCGGCTCGACTTCCGGCCGCAGGCCTACTGGAAGGCCGGCACCAAGGTGACGATCCACTACAAGCTGAAGAGCGTGGAGGTCTCGCCGGGCGTCTACGGCGGTTCGGACCGCGACGAGTCGTTCACCATCGGCCGCTCGCAGGTCTCCACCGCCGACGCGAGCACCGACAAGATGACCGTGGTCCGGGACGGCAAGCCGCTGGAGACGCTGGCGATCACCGCCGGCAACGACGACAACCCGTCGTGGAACGGCACGATGACCATCGAGAGCAAGGAGAAGGTCACCCGGATGAACTCCGCGACCGTCTCCAACGTGGTCGGCAGCGAGTACGACGTGCCGGACGTGCCGCACGCGATGCGACTGACCGATTCGGGCACGTACGTCCACGGCAACTACTGGAGCAACGCGTTCGGCCAGTCGAACGCCAGTCATGGCTGCGTCAGCATGCAGGACGCCAAGGGCGGCGACGACAACTCGGTGGCCGGGAAGTTCTTCAACTCCTCGCTGATCGGCGACGTCGTGATCATCAAGAACGCCAAGGGGAAGACGGTCAGCCCCAGTAACGGGCTGAGTGGCTGGACGTTGCCCTGGGCCAGCTGGTAATTCCATGAAAACCGGTAGCTGAGCGCAACCAATGGCCCCCCTCGGAACGTTCTCGGGGTGGGCCATTGGCGTGATGGTCACCATTCGGCTGCGAATATCCGGGGGAGGGCATGAGTGCGGTCGAACGGGTGAAGGAATCAGGTGCGACAATCAGCCGATTTGTTCGAAACCGGTGCGGAACCGGGGGCCCGTCAACGACGTGTAGGCGTACGGGACTGAATCAGGGGAGTAGAGGTATGCGCTCGATACGCGTGGGAGCGGCACTGGCCGTCGGTGGCACCCTGCTGCTGGCCACGGCCTGCGGTGGGGGCAGCAGCAGCCCGAAGGCCGGCTCCGCGCCCGTGGCGGCGGCGAGCGGGGGAGCGGCGGGCGGCTCGCCGGCCGCGCCGGCCACCTCGGCCTCCCCGACGTCGAGCGCCGTGGTCGACATCGAGCCGAAGGACGGCACCCAGAACGCCGCGCCGGACGCGCTCAAGGTCGCGGTCAGCAGCGGCAAGCTGAGCCAGGTGACGGTGACCGACAAGAGCGGCCAGGCGGTGCAGGGCAGCATCTCGGCCGACGGGACCAGCTGGGTGCCGGCCGCGGGCCTGTCGGTCTCCGACTCCTACCAGGTGAAGGCCGAGGCCACCGACGCCAAGGGCGTGGCGACCAGCGCCAGCAGCAACTTCAGCACGCTGACCCCGGCCAAGACCTCGCGCAGCCAGGACAACGTCATCACCGGCTCCACCTACGGCGTCGGCATGATCGTCTCGTTCGACTTCGGCATGTCGATCCAGAACAAGCAGGCGGTGGAGAAGGCGATCACCTTCGAGACCTCCGACGGCTCCCAGCTCAAGGGCCACTGGATGGGCAACAACCGGCTCGACCTGCGCCCGCAGAACTTCTGGCAGCCCAACACCCAGGTGAAGATCCACATCCGGCTGAAGAACGTCGAGGTCTCGCCGGGCGTCTACGGCGGCTCGGACCGCGACGAGTCGTTCACCATCGGGCGCTCGCAGATCAGCACGGTGGACGCCGCCGCCCACACCATGACGGTGCAGACGAGCGGGCAGGCCACCCAGACGATCCCGATCAGCTCCGGCTCGGACGACCACCCGACCTACAACGGCACCATGGTGATCGAGGCCAAGGAGGGCACCGCCCACATGACCTCGGCCTCGGTGCCGGGCCTCAAGCCGGGCGAGTACGACCTCGAGGTGCCGCACTCGATGCGCCTGACCGACTCCGGCACCTATGTGCACGGCAACAACTGGTCCTCGGCGGGCACCTTCGGGAGCGCGAACGTCAGTCACGGTTGTGTCGGGCTGCAGGACGCTCCCGGCAATGCGGGCGGCACCGACACCCCGGCGGCCAAGTTCTACGCGGCCTCGCTGGTGGGCGATGTGGTGAAGGTGATCAACTCCAAGGGCGCCCAGGTGACCCCGGACAATGGCCTGAGCGGCTGGAACATGGCCTGGAGCACCTGGTAGCCGACACCGCTCAAGCGCCCCTGCGGCCCCAATCGCACCCAGTGTCCGACCGGCTTTTGCAGCCGCTCCGACACTGGGTGCGAGCGTCATATGCCAAATGAATAGTGATCGTTTCGTCATTGTCCGTACGCGGCTGCTTGCGAACCGCAATGATGGGCACATGGCGGGATGGGGCGAAGTCGAGCAGTCATCACATCTCGGGCCCGGTCTGGCCGCTGACCTCCCGTCAGGGAGCCAGCGGGTGGGCACGGCGGCCCCCGCGGGGACGGCGTCCCGCTCCGGGCTCGCGGCCCTGGAACAGCTCTCCTCCTGCGAGTTGGAGCGCGCGGTCCTGCCCCGGTTACGCGACCCCGCCGGCGAGGAGGAGGCGCGCCTGCCCTCCCGCGGCGACTCCGGGCCACTGGCCCGCCGACTGGTGCTCTCGGTGCTGCAGAGCTGGGGCCTGCACCCGCTCCTGGAGGTCGGCGAACTCCTCACCGCCGAGCTGGTCGCCAACGCCGTGCGGCACACCGGCGGCCGCACCATCGGGCTGCGCCTGCTGCGCCGCCCCGGCTGGCTGCGGGTCGAGGTGCGCGACTCCTCGCGCGCGCTGCCCTGCCTGATCGTCGCCGAGCCGGGTCTGGCCGAGTGCGGCCGCGGCCTGCTCGTGGTCGACACCCTCGCCGACCGCTGGGGCGCCGATTTACTGCCGCGCGGCAAGGCCGTCTGGTTCGAACTGAAGGTGCGGGAGCGCGCTGTGATCTGAGTTGAGGCGGCCCGAGTACGACGGGCCGAGTACGACCGGCCCGGGCTTGCCCGGGCGGGCTTCCTCGCTGTCAATCGGCTGTCGATCCGCCGAGGACAGCATGCGAGCCGCTGGACATCCCAGCACTCGCTCAAGGAGGAAGCCCATGGCACGGAGCATACGAACCCAGCTGAAGCGGGCCGCGCTGACCGGCGTCGGCCTCGCCATCGCCGCAGGGGCATCCTTGACCTCGGCGGCTGCCGCGCACGCCGACACCACCCCCGGCGGCTGCGGCGGCCCGGCCTGGGAGAGCGCCTGCGTCGGTGTCGACGCAGGCGGGTACGTCACCGCGGACGCCTACACCAACTTCAACAGCGTCGACCCCAACTGCAAGGTCAACGTGATCCTCTGGGACTACACCACCAACCAGCAGGTCTTCACCAGCACGGCCAACTGCCAGACCGGCTCCCAGCACTACTCGACCAGCGCGCTGGGCAACCCCAGCCAGGGCCACGACTACAAGACCGAGCTCCGGATGTACTGGACCGGCGGCGCGGCCTACGACTACCAGACCAGCCCGGACCTGGTCTACGGCGGTGGCGGCTCCCAGCCCACCCCGGGGGTGAACATCACCATGGACACCTCGCAGGCCAGCGACCTGGCCGGCTGGGCGAGCACCGAGCAGTCCATCCTGCAGAAGTGGTACGGCCCCACCGTCAACCTGGTCGACGGCACCGACTACCAGGCGCCCACCAGCTACCGGGTCATCTTCGACCCGACGTTCAACGCGCCGGGCGACGTCGCGGTCACCATCTGGGACGGCTCGACGAACAACCTCACCGTCAAGGTCAACCCCGACTGGGTCCGCCAGCACCCGGACGACACCGGCTTCCTGGTCCACGAGCAGGTCCACGTGATCCAGGACGGCAGCAGCCTGAACTCCGGCTGGGTGGAGGGCAGCGCCGACTGGGTCCGCTACTACAACTACCAGCCCACCACCCTGGCCCGCCCGGACCAGAACACCCCGAAGGCCTACCTGGCCGGCTACAGCACCACGGCCTACTTCCTCAACTTCGTGGCCACCCACTACGACGCCAACATCGTGCGCGAGCTCAACGACGCGGGCCACGACCGCACCTACACCAACGACAACGACTGGTGGGTCCAGCACACCGGCAAGACGGCGCAGCAGCTCTGGGACTCGATGTACCAGTAGCCCGTGGGCAGCGCCCCATGACGAAGCCCGCCCTGCCAGGGACTCCCCGGCAGGGCGGGCTTCGTCATGCGGGGCTCAGCACTCGATGACGTTGACCGCGAGGCCGCCGCGCGAGGTCTCCTTGTACTTGACCTTCATGTCCGCGCCGGTCTCCTTCATGGTCTTGATCGCCTTGTCCAGGGAGACGTGGTGGCGGCCGTCGCCGCGCAGCGCCATCCGGGCGGCGGTGACGGCCTTGACCGAGGCCATGCCGTTGCGCTCGATGCAGGGGATCTGGACCAGACCGCCGACCGGGTCGCAGGTGAGGCCGAGGTTGTGCTCGATGCCGATCTCGGCGGCGTTCTCGACCTGCTCGGGGGAGCCGCCGAGCACCTCGGCGAGGCCGCCGGCGGCCATCGAGCAGGCCGAGCCGACCTCGCCCTGGCAGCCGACCTCGGCGCCGGAGATCGAGGCGTTCTCCTTGAAGAGCATGCCGATCGCGCCGGCCGCGAGCAGGAAGCGGACGATGCCCTCGTCGTCGGCACCCTGCACGAAGTTCTGGAAGTAGTGCAGGACGGCGGGGATGATGCCGGCCGCGCCGTTGGTGGGGGCGGTGACCACGCGCTGGCCGCTGGCGTTCTCCTCGTTGACCGCCATCGCGTAGAGGGTGACCCACTCCATCGCGTTCGCCGGGCCTATGCCCTCGGCCCGCAGCGCCCGGGCGCCGGCGGCGGCGCGGCGGCGGACCTTCAGGCCGCCGGGCAGGATGCCCTCGCGGGACATGCCCGCGCTCACGCACTCCTTCATCACGGCCCAGATCTCCAGCAGGCCGGTGCGGATCTCCTCCTCGGTGCGCCAGGCCTTCTCGTTCTCCAGCATCAGGCCGGAGATGGACAGGCCGGTCTCCCGGGTGTGGCGCAGCAGCTCCTCGCCGGTGCGGAAGGGGTAGCGCAGCACGGTGTCGTCCGGGACCACCCGGTCCGCGCCGATCGCGTCCTCGTCCACCACGAAGCCGCCGCCGACCGAGTAGTAGGTCTTGGCGAGCAGCTCGGTGCCGGCCGCGTCGTGCGCCACCAGGGTCATCCCGTTGGCGTGGTAGGGCAGCGAGCGGCGGCGGTGCAGGACCAGCTGGAGGTCCGGGTCGAAGGCGATCGAGTGGGTGCCGAGCAGGCTGAGCCGCTTGGCCTCGTTGATCCGGGCCACGTCCAGGTCGGCCTTGGTGACGTCGACCGTGCGCGGCGAGTTGCCCTCCAGGCCGAGCAGGACGGCCTTCGGGGTGCCGTGGCCGTGGCCGGTGGCGCCGAGCGAGCCGAAGAGCTCGGCCTTCACCGTGGTGACCTGGTCCAGCAGGCCCTCGGAGCGCAGGCGGCGGGCGAACATCCGGGCCGCGCGCATCGGGCCGACCGTGTGGGAGCTGGAGGGGCCGATACCGATGGAGAAGAGGTCGAAGACGCTGATGGCCACGGGGGGACGTCCTTGTCTGGTTCTCGTGGAGAGAGAAGGGCGGTGCATGAGACGGGGCACCGGCTCACCTTCCAGTGTGCGCGGTGCCCCGGGGCGGGAGCGCGGTCGGCAGGGGTGACGCCGACCACGCCCGCGGGTGAGGACTTGGACCGACCGGCAACCGGGGGGCGTCGCGACGCCCCCCGATCGCCGGTCGGTCTTACAGCTCGGGGTAGAGCGGGTACTTCTCGGCCAGCGCGGTGACCCGGGCCTTGAGGGCGGTGGCCTTGTCCGCGTCGAAGGCGGGCAGCAGCGCCTCGGCGATGATGTCGGCGACCTCGCGGAAGTCCTCCGCCGTGAAGCCGCGGGTGGCCAGCGCCGGGGTGCCGATCCGCAGGCCCGAGGTGACCATCGGGGGACGCGGGTCGTTGGGGACGGCGTTGCGGTTGACCGTGATGCCGACCTCGTGCAGGCGGTCCTCGGCGTCCTGGCCGTTCAGCTCGCTGTTGCGCAGGTCCACCAGGACGAGGTGGACGTCGGTGCCGCCGGACAGCACCGAGACACCGGCCGCCTTGGCGTCCTCCTGGAGCAGGCGGGCGGCCAGGATCTTGGCGCCCTCCAGGGTGCGCTCCTGGCGCTCCTTGAACTCCGGGGAGGCGGCGACCTTGAAGGCGACCGCCTTGCCGGCGATCACGTGCTCCAGCGGGCCGCCCTGCTGGCCGGGGAAGACCGCGGAGTTGATCTTCTTGGCCCACTCGGCCTTGGAGAGGATCACACCGCCGCGCGGGCCGCCCAGGGTCTTGTGGGTGGTGGTGGTGACCACGTCCGCGTAGGGGACCGGGGAGGGGTGCAGGCCCGCGGCCACCAGGCCGGCGAAGTGGGCCATGTCCACCATGAGCAGCGCACCGACCTCGTCGGCGATCCGGCGGAACGCGGCGAAGTCGAGCTGGCGCGGGTAGGCGGACCAGCCGGCGATGATCAGCTTGGGCTGGTGCTCCTTGGCCAGGCGCTCGACCTCCTCCATGTCGACCAGGTTGGTCTGCTCGTCCACGTGGTAGGCCACCACGTTGTAGAGCTTGCCGGAGAAGTTGATCTTCATGCCGTGGGTCAGGTGACCGCCGTGGGCCAGGTTCAGGCCCAGGATGGTGTCGCCCGGCTGGATCAGCGCGAACATCGCGGCGGCGTTCGCCTGCGCGCCGGAGTGCGGCTGCACGTTGGCGGCCTCGGCGCCGAACAGCGCCTTGACCCGGTCGATGGCGATCTGCTCGACCACGTCGACGTGCTCGCAGCCGCCGTAGTAGCGGCGGCCGGGGTAGCCCTCGGCGTACTTGTTGGTGAGTACCGACCCCTGGGCCTCCATGACCGCCACCGGGGCGAAGTTCTCGGAAGCGATCATTTCGAGGGTGGACTGCTGGCGGTGCAGCTCGGCGTCGACCGCGGCGGCGATCTCGGGGTCGAGTGCGTGCAGGGACTGGTTGAGAACCGTCATGGTGGCGTCTTCCCGTGAAAGGGGGCTGCCGCGCGCAGCGCGCCGTGGCAAGGGTGGCGGCGGGTGGCGGGCGAGGGGAACCTGGTGCGGGCGGCCGCCGCGCTGCGGCCGCCCGCCGTGTCGATCGCAGGCCGGCCGGGCGGCCCGGCCGGCGGTCCGGTCAGGACTTGGTGAACTCGGCGTAGCCGTCGGCGTCCAGCAGGTCCGCGGGGGCCTGGGAGACCTTCAGCTTGAAGAGCCAGCCACCCTCGAAGGCGGCCGAGTTGACCAGGGCGGGCTCGTCGGCCAGGGCCTCGTTGACCTCGGTCACCTCACCGGTGGCGGGGGAGTACAGGTCGCTGACCGACTTGGTGGACTCGAGCTCACCGCAGGTCTCCCCGGCGGTGACGGTGTCGCCGACCGCGGGCAGCTGCACGTAGACGATGTCACCGAGGGCGGTGGCCGCGTACTCGGTGATCCCGACGGTCGACACGCCGTCCGCGTCGGCGGCGGTCAGCCACTCGTGCTCCTTGCTGTACTGCAGGTGCTGCGGGTTGCTCATGGTGGTCATTCTCCAGGATGGGAAGCGGGAACGAGGGAACGGTCCGCCGAGCGGACGGTCGAAAGTCCGCGAAGTGGACGACTCGACAGCTGGGGGTCTGCTCAGCGGGCGCGCTTGTAGAACGGCAGCGCGACGACCTCGACCGGCTCGTGCTTGCCGCGCACGTCCACCGCGACGGCCGTGCCGGGGGCCGCGAAGGCGGCGTCCACGTACGCGATGGCGATCGGCTTGCCGAGCGTGGGGGAGGGGGAGCCGGAGGTGATCCGGCCGATCACGGCGGACTCGCCCTCGGTCGGTGCGCTGACCACCGCGTACTCGGCGCGCGGCACCCGCTTGCCCTCGGAGACCAGGCCGACCAGCTTGCGCGGCGGGTTGACCTCGGCCTGCGCGGCCGCGGCCTCCAGCGCCTTGCGGCCGACGAACTCGCCACTGTTGGTGGTCTTGTCGAACCGCACCACCCGGCCGAGGCCCGCGTCGAAGGGGGTCAGCGAGGTGTCCAGCTCGTGCCCGTAGAGCGGCATGCCGGCCTCCAGGCGCAGCGTGTCGCGGCAGGACAGGCCGGCCGGGACCAGGCCGTGCGGGGCGCCCGCCTCGGTCAGCGCCTGCCACAGGTGCTCGGCGTCCGCGGGGGCGCTGAAGATCTCGAAGCCGTCCTCGCCGGTGTAGCCGGTGCGGGCCAGCCAGACCTGCTTGCCGGCCACGGTGGCGGGCAGCAGCGCGTAGTACTTCAGGCCCGGCAGGTCGGCGTCGGTCACCGAGGAGAGGATCGCGTTCGCCTCGGGGCCCTGGACGGCGAGCAGCGCGTAGGCGTCGCGGTCGTCGCGCACCACGGCGTCGAAGCCGGCCGCGCGCTCGGTCAGCGCGTCCAGTACCACCTGGGCGTTGGAGGCGTTGGCGACCACCATGTACTCGTTCTCGGCGGTCCGGTAGACGATCAGGTCGTCCAGGATGCCGCCGTCCTCGCGGCAGATCATCGTGTAGCGGGCGCGCAGCACGCCGAGCGCGGAGATGAAGCCGACCAGCGCGTGGTCCAGCAGCTCACCCGCCTGCGGGCCCGAGACGGTGATCTCGCCCATGTGCGAGAGGTCGAAGAGGCCGGCCTTGGTACGGACCGCGAGGTGCTCCTCGCGCTCGCTGCCGTAGCGCAGCGGCATGTCCCAGCCGGCGAAGTCGGTCATGGTCGCGCCCAGGGCACGGTGCAGCGCGTCGAGCGCGGTCAGACGGGGGGACATGGTGAGACTCCCGAAGCTGGGTGCGGGCAGGGTGGGGTGGAGTCTCCCCGTCTGTCGTCACAACCTGAGAGCTTCACCGCACCAAGGATGACGCGGCTTGCACCGTGGGTGGGCGCACGGCACGGCCGTGTTCCGCTTTCCAGATTCGCCTCGCCCACGCGGTAGGGGTGCCTGAGAGATTCCGGGGAGGACTTGCTCCTTCGGCGCCGGTCCGTGCCCCGCCAGGGCACCTCCGGGCTCTCCCGCGCGGGTTCGAGCGGCCAGTATGAAGTTGGGTGCTGTGGAGTACGCGGACATCATGGCATGTCCGTCCGCCCGGCGGGAGAGGGGGCTGTCTCGGTACGCTTCGGCTGGACGCACTGCGTGACAAGCACCTGTGCTCGACGGTCCGGGTCAGAAGCGGGGCAGGGGCGGATGGAATCAGAGGGGTACGCCGCGACGGCGACGCAGTGGGCCGAGCCCGGTCGGGCACCGGTCGGCAGCGGCTGGCCGGCCAACGAGCTGGAGCGGGTGCTCAGCGCGGCCATCGGCGACCCCGGCGCCACGCCCCGGGTGATCGAGGTGCTGGCCCGCAGCCAGGTCTGGATCCCGCTGCCGTCCGGCGCCGACCCCTCCGGGGCCGGGCTGGACCTGCCGACCATCGAGCTGGCCGGTGCGCCCTATGTGCCGGTCTTCTCCTCCGAGGAGCAGTTCCTGCGGCACGCCCCGGGGCTGTCCTGTGCGGTCGCGCCGGCCTGGGAGTTCGCCCGCGGCCTGCCGCTGGGCATCGGCATCGCGCTCAACCCGCAGGCGCCGGTGGGCATCCCGGTGCCGCCCGAGGGGGTCGGCGAGCTGCGGCGCGGACCGCGCGAGGGGCGCTGGGAGACGATCGGGACGGGCGCGGGGGTGCCCGAGGGCGCCCGGGTCGCGCTGCGCGAGCCGGGTCCGGGCGAGGAGCCGGTGGCCTTCCTGCAGGTGGTGTGCGCGGAGCTCGCGGCGCTGGGCGGGGTGCTGACGGCCCGTCGGGCACTGGCCTCGGTGGAGGGCGAGCCGACGGTGCTCTTCGTGGGCGTCCAACTCGACCCGGCCGCGCCCGCCGACCCGGTGGAGGCCAACGCCGCGCTGGGGCGGGCGCTGGGCGTGGCACCGCTGCCCGGCGGGGTGCACATGGTGCTGCTGGACCTGGCGGACGACCCGGTGGTGGATTGGCTGCTGCACCGGGTAGCACCCTTCTACGTGCGGGGCTGAGCGGCTCGGGCCCTACGCGGCGACGCCGGCCCGGCGCCACCCGGCCCGGCGCCGCCCAGGGCGTCGGCATGACGGGTGTCGGCCGGGCCCCGTAGTCTGGCGCCCGGACCGTGGCGAGGGCAGCGGCATGGACAGGAGTGGGTACCGGTGACGACGGGAGCGGCGGGCGGTGGAGCGGGGTCCTGGGGCCCGGCCCCCGGTGCGGACCCGGGCGCCCTGGAACGGACCCTGGGCGAGGTCGCCCCGGACCGCTTCGAGGCCTACGAGCAGCTGCTGCACGAGCTCGCCGCGGGCCGGGTCTGGATGCTGCTCTGGCACGGCACCCCCGGCAGCCCGGACGCCCAGTACGGAAACATGGACCTCGGCGGCCACGGCTACGCGCCGGCCGTCACCTCGCCCGGCCAGCTGGCCGCCAGCGGCTGGGCGCGCGCCCACGAGGTGATCTCGGGGCGGGAGATCGCCGCCGCGCTCTACCGCACCCGCTGGGGGCTGTGGCTCAACCCGCACGCGCCCGGCGGCGGGGTCGGCGTGCCCTGGGCCGATCTGCGCCGGGTGGCGGCCGGGCTCGACCGGCTGCCGGCCGGTCCGCTGCGGCTGACCGAGCCCCAACTGCCGGGTACCGAGGGGTTCTACGCGCTGCTGGCGCAGCAGGCGCCCTCGGTGCGCCCGGTGCGGGCGCTGCGCCGGGCCTGGGTGCGGCCGGTGGTGGGCGAGGCCTACCTGGCCATCGGCCTTGAGCTCTACGACACCTCGCCGCCGGCGGTGGAGGCGGTGCGGGCGCTGATGCAGCGCGCGATCGCGCAGGCGCCGCCGGGCCTGGCGGTCTCCACGGTCGCGATGAGCGACGAGTTCGACCCGGTGGCGCTGTGGATGCGCGCCAACGCCCGGCCGTTCTACCACCGCGAGGCGACCCCGGCGCCCTACCCGCAGGCGGCGCCCGCGCCGTACCCGACCTATGCGCCGCCGGCCTATCCGCAGGCGCCGTACGGCGGTTCGCTGCCGCCGCAGCCGGGGTGGCCGCAGCAGCCCTGGCCCGGGCGCTGATCGTTCGTCGCCGTTCCGCCTGGTCCGGGTGCCCGCTCCGGTGCCTGCTCCGGTGCCTGCTCCGGGCGTTCGGCGTGGCCGCATCCGGCTGCTCCGTGTACCGACCACCCGGCGTTGTGGGTGCGGTGAACTGATGATCTTCACAAGTCACCTGACCGTCAGTCAGGTTTATTGATCATGAACAGTGGAAGATCACAGTTGGGCATCCTTCGTCGGGCAGGGCTGGCGCGAGCCAGGAGCCAGCATGGAGAGTTCTGCGCACCGCACCAGCCGAGCAGCTCGGGCGGCATTGACAGCTGGTTCTGACCTGGACCTGACACAGTCATGCCTGCGCCGGGCTGCCATGGGCCGACAACCGTCGGCGAGGGGACGCCAACTGCCCATGACCACACCCACCGACACCACCCCCGCCGCTCCGGGCGAGCCCGCGGCGACCGCCTCCGCGGGGCCGGCCGCGATCGAGGGCCGCTCGCTCGGCCGCATCGCCTGGCTGCGCTTCAGGCGCGACAAGGCCGCCGTCGCCGGCGGCGTGGTGGTCATCCTGCTGGTCCTGCTGGCCGTTCTGGCCAAGCCGATCGAATCGGTCTTCGGCCTCAGTCCCGATGCGCTGCACCAGGATCTGCTGGACCCCGACCTCGGCAGCCTGCCGACCGGGTCGTTCGGCGGCATGAGCCTGAGCCACCCGCTGGGCGTCGACCCGCTGCAGGGCCGTGACCTGCTCTCCCGGATCATCGAGGGCTCCTGGGTCTCGCTCCTGGTGGCCTTCGGCGCCACCGTGCTGTCCAACACCATCGGCACCGTGCTCGGTGTGATGGCCGGCTACTACGGCGGCTGGGTGGACACCGTGATCAGCCGGGTCATGGACACCTTCCTGGCCTTCCCGCTGCTGCTCTTCGCGATCTCCATCTCGGCCTCGCTGCAGGGCGGCGCGTTCGGACTGCACGGCCTGCCGCTGCACCTGGCCGTACTGATCTTCGTGATCGGCTTCTTCAACTGGCCCTACATGGGCCGGATCGTGCGCGGTCAGACGCTCTCGCTGCGCGAGCGGGAGTTCGTCTTCGCCGCCCGCAGCCTGGGCGCCCGCGGACCGTTCATCCTGTTCAAGGAGCTGCTGCCCAACCTGGTCGGCCCGATCCTGGTCTACTCGACCCTGCTGATCCCGACCAACATCCTCTTCGAGGCGGCGCTCAGCTTCCTCGGTGTCGGCATCCAGCCCCCGCAGGCGAGTTGGGGCGGAATGCTGAACGACGCCATCAAGTACTACCAGGTCGACCCGGAGTACATGGTGGTCCCTGGCCTGGCCATCTTCATCACCGTGCTCGCCTTCAACCTGCTCGGTGACGGGCTGCGCGACGCGCTCGACCCGCGCAGCAACTGAGTTTCCACCCTCTCCACTTCTATGGCCCGGGCCACTACTTCGGCCACTATTCCAAGGGGTTGATCCAGCAATGCGCCGATCTCGTACCCTCGCTCTGGCCGCGGTGGTTGCCACCACCGCGCTGGTGGTGAGCGGCTGTTCCAGCAGCAAGTCCTCCGGTGGCGGCGGAAACGCCGCGGGGGCGGATGCCGCCACCAAGGGCATCGTGAACGCCTCGGACCAGAAGGGCGGCACGGTCACCTATGAGATGAAGGGCACCCCGGACTCCCTGGATCCGGGCAACACCTACTACGCCTACATCTGGAACTTCTCGCGCCTGTACGCCCGTTCGCTCACCACCTTCCAGCCGGGCCCGGGCAGCTCCGGCGACAAGCTGGTCAACGACCTGGCCACCGGTCTCGGCCAGGCCAGCGACAACGGCCTGACCTGGACCTACCACCTGCGTGCGGGCCTGAAGTACGACGACGGCACCCCGATCACCTCCAAGGACGTCAAGTACGCGGTGGAGCGCAGCAACTTCGCGCCGACCGTGAACTCCAACGGCCCGACCTACTTCCAGGAACTGCTGGTCGACAACCCCACGCCGTACAAGGGTCCGTACGCCGACCCGACCGGTGGCCTGAACTCGATCCAGACCCCGGACGACACCACGATCGTCTTCCACCTCCAGCACGCGTTCGCGGACTTCGACTACCTGGTCAGCGCCCCGCAGACGGCCCCGGTGCCGCAGGCCAAGGACGACGGCGCCGGCTACGTCAAGCACATCGTCTCCAGCGGCTCGTACAAGTTCCAGTCGTACGACGACGGCAAGGACGCCGTGCTGGTGCCCAACACCAACTGGGACCAGGCCGGCGACCCGATCCGCAAGCAGCTCGCGGACAAGATCGTGCTGAAGATGAACATCGACCAGAACACCATCGACCAGGACCTGATCGCGGGCAACGCCCAGGTCGACCTGGTCGGCGGCGGCGTCGACCCGCAGACCCAGGCCAAGCTGCTGCTCGACCCCAAGCTGAAGTCGCAGACCGACAACGCCTTCGGCGGCCGGCTCGCCTACCTGGCACTGAACAGCAAGGTCGCGCCGCTGGACAACGTGGACTGCCGCAAGGCCGTCCAGTACGCGATCGACAAGGTCTCGGTGCAGACCGCCCAGGGCGGACCGGTCCGCGGCTCGGTGGCCACCGGCATCCTGCCGCCGGACCTGCCGGGCCACCAGGACATCAACCCCTACCCGTCGGACGGCAACAAGGGCGACATCGCCAAGGCCAAGTCCGAGCTGCAGGCCTGCGGCCACCCGGACGGTTTCAGCACCACCATCATCGCCCGCAGTGAGCGCGACACCGAGGTGCAGGCCGCGACCTCCATCCAGGCCGCGCTGGCCAAGGTCGGCATCAAGCTGAACATCCAGCAGTACCCGCAGGGCAAGTACTTCTCCGACTACGCGGGTGTGCCGGACTTCGTCAACAAGAACAACGTCGGCATGATGATGATGCAGTGGGCGGCCGACTGGCCGACCGGCTACGGCTTCCTGCAGCAGATCGTCGACGGCCGCGCCATCAAGGCCTCCGGCAACAGCAACCTCTCGCAGCTCGACGACCCGGCCGTGAACAAGCTGATCGACGACGCCGCGGGCAACGCCGACCAGGCGGCCCGCGAGAAGGACTACGCGGCGATCGACGCGCAGGTCATGAACGACGCCGTGATCGTGCCGCTGACCGACTACAAGGTCTTCAACTTCCGGCCGAGTACCAACACCAACGTCGTGGCCACCTCGGCCTACGACGGCGAGTACGACTACCTCAACATCGGTACCACCGCCAAGTAAGAGCCTGGCTCCCCGTCCCCGAAGGCAGGTGAAGGCGAGCGGAGCCGGCCTCCGTCCGGCGCGACCCAAGCGGTCGCGCCGGGCGGGGGCGGGGCACCCGGAGCCGTCCAACTGTGTTGGCCTACATCATCCGCAGGACGTTCGCCGCCCTGGTACTGCTGCTGGTCGTCAGCGCGGTCACCTTCGGCATCTTCTTCCTGCTCCCGAAAATCGCGGGCGAGACCACTGATCAGCTCGCCGCCCAGTACATCGGCAAGAACCCCACGCCGGCCGCGATGGAGGCGATCAAGCGGAACCTCGGCTTCGACCAGCCGCTGTACATCCAGTACGGGCGGTTCGTGAAGCAGATCTTCGTCGGCGCCCAGTACCGCTACGGCCCGGACGCGGCGACCTGCCACGTGCCGTGCTTCGGCTACTCGTTCAAGAACCACGTGGAGGTCTGGCCGGAGATCCGCAGCCGGATCCCGGTGACCTTCTCGCTGGCCATCGGCGCGGCGGTGCTCTGGCTGCTGGCCGGGGTGGCCACCGGGGTGGTCTCGGCGCTGCGGCCCCGCTCCGTCTTCGACCGCGTGGCGATGGGTGTGGCACTGGCCGGCGTCTCGCTGCCGATCTTCTTCACCGGCGCGCTGCTGCTGACCCTGTTCAGCTACAAGTGGCCCATCTTCAGCAATCTGCACTACGTCAACTTCACCGACGATCCGATCAGTTGGGCCAGCAACCTGGTCCTGCCCTGGATCTCGCTGGCCTTCCTCTACTCCGCGCTCTACGCCCGGCTGACCCGCTCGGGAATGCTGGAGACGATGAACGAGGACTACATCCGCACCGCCCGGGCCAAGGGTCTGGTGGAGCACAAGGTGGTGATCCGGCACGGGCTGCGGGCCGCGCTCACCCCGATCCTGACCATCTTCGGCATGGACCTGGGGCTGCTGCTGGGCGGCGCGGTCATCACCGAGCAGGTCTTCTCGCTGCAGGGCATCGGCTTCTACGCGGTCTCCTCGATCTCCGACAACGACCTGCCGAAGATCCTCGGCGTGACGCTGGTGGCCGCCTTCTTCATCGTGCTCTGCAACCTGCTGGTTGACCTCCTGTACGCCGCCGTCGACCCCCGGGTGAGGCTGTCATGACCACCGAGCCTGCCACCGCCACCGAGGCCGCGGCCCCCGCGGGCAGTGCGTTCCTGTCCGTGCGGGACCTGCGGATCCACTTCGACACCGACGACGGCCTGGTCAAGTCGGTGGACGGGGTCAGTTTCGACCTGGCCAAGGGCCGCACCCTGGGCATCGTCGGCGAGTCCGGCTCCGGCAAGTCCGTCACCTCGCTGGGCATCATGGGCCTGCACCGCACCAAGCGGGCCCGGATCAGCGGCGAAATCTGGCTGGACGGCCAGGAGCTGGTCGCTGCCGAGCCGGACCGGGTGCGCCGGCTGCGCGGCCGCTCGATGGCGATGATCTTCCAGGACCCGCTCACCGCGATGCACCCGTACTACACGGTCGGTGCGCAGATCATCGAGGCCTACCGGGTGCACCACCCCAAGGCCTCCAAGCGCGAGGCCCGCAAGCGCGCGATCGAGATGCTCGACCGGGTCGGCATCCCGCAGCCCGACCGGCGGGTGGACGAGTACCCGCACCAGTTCTCCGGCGGCATGCGCCAGCGCGCGATGATCGCGATGGCCCTGGTCAACGACCCCTCGCTGCTGATCGCCGACGAGCCGACCACCGCGCTGGACGTCACCGTGCAGGCCCAGATCCTGGACCTGATCCGGGACCTGCAGCGGGAGTTCGGCTCGGCGGTCATCATCATCACCCACGACCTGGGCGTGGTGGCCGAGTTGGCTGACGACATCCTGGTGATGTACGGCGGGCGGTGCGTGGAGCGCGGCTCGGCCACCACCCTCTTCGACGCTCCCGAACACCCCTACACCTGGGGGCTGCTGGGCTCGATGCCGCGACTGGACCGGCCGCTCCAGGAACGTCTGGTGCCGGTCCGCGGCACCCCGCCGAGCCTGATCAACGTGCCCGGCGGGTGCGCCTTCCACCCGCGCTGCCCGTACGCCGAGCGCACCGGGGGGCGGTCCAGCACCGAACTTCCGCTGCTCACCGAGGCCGGTCCCGGGCATGTCGCCGCCTGTCACCTGCCGATCGAGGAGCGCCGCCGGATCTTCACCGACGAGATCGCGCCCCGGCTGTGACCGGCTCCGGCTGGACCGCGGCTGTGAACGAGACTGAGAGTAAGGGATCATGACGGATACTCAGCGAGCGGCGGCGCCCGCGCGGCCGGCCGCGGACGAGCCGCTGCTGCGGGTCACCGACCTGCAGCGGCACTTCCCGATCCGCCAGGGTGTGCTGCGCCGCCGCACCGGCGCGGTGCGCGCGGTGGACGGGATCAGCTTCTCGGTCAGCCCCGGCGAGACCCTCGGCGTGGTGGGCGAGTCCGGCTGCGGCAAGTCCACCATGGGCCGGCTGATCACCAGGCTGGACGAACCGACCGGCGGGCGGGTCGAGTTCGAGGGGCAGGACATCACCCACCTGGGCGTCGGCGCGATGCGGCCGCTGCGCAAGGACATCCAGATCATCTTCCAGGACCCCTACTCCTCGCTGAACCCGCGGCACACGGTGGGCACCATCGTGGGCGCGCCGTTCAAGCTGCAGAAGGTGGCCACCGAGGGCGGGGTGAAGAAGGCGGTCCAGGAGCTGCTGGAGCTGTGCGGCCTCAGCCCCGAGCACTACAACCGCTACCCGCACGAGTTCTCCGGCGGCCAGCGCCAGCGGATCGGCATCGCCCGCGCGCTGGCGCTGCGGCCGAAGATGATCGTGGCCGACGAGCCGGTCTCCGCGCTCGACGTCTCGATCCAGGCCCAGGTGGTCAACCTGCTGGACGATCTGCAGCGGGAGCTGGGCCTGACCTATCTGATCATCGCCCACGACCTGTCGGTGGTGCGGCACGTCTCGGACCGGGTGGCGGTGATGTACCTGGGCAAGATCGTGGAGATCGCCGACCGCGACGCGCTGTACTCCCGCCCGGCGCACCCGTACACCGTCGCGCTGATGTCCGCGGTCCCGGTGCCGGACCCGCGGCGCAAGGAGAACCGGACCGGCGGCCCCGGTGGCAGCGGCGGCCGGATCCTGCTGACCGGCGATGTGCCCTCGCCGATCAACCCGCCCAGCGGCTGCCGGTTCCGCACCCGGTGCTGGAAGGCGCAGGACATCTGCGCCGCCCAGGAGCCGCCGCTGGCCGAGCTGGCGCCGGGGCACCAGACGGCCTGCCACTTCCCGGAGAACACCGGGGCCACCGGGAGCACCGCGAAGGCCGCGACGGCCGGGAAGGCCGCGACGGCCGAGGAGGCCGGGCCCGCCGGGGAGTGAGCCCTCGCCCGGCCGCCGTGGTTCGGTGGCCGGGCGCCGCCCGGGGGACACTGGCCCGGTGACCTCGCTTTTCTCCCCCGACGTGCAGCAGACGCTGGACCTGATCGGCATCTTCGTCTTCGCCCTGTCCGGCGGCCTGCTCGCCGTCCGCAAGAACATGGACATCTTCGGCATCTGTGTGCTCGCCGAGGCCACCGCGCTGGGCGGCGGGGTGATGCGCGACCTGCTGATCGGCGCCACCCCGCCGGCGGCCTTCAGCAACCTGGGTTACTTCCTGACCCCGCTGGCGGCCGGCGTGGTGGTCTTCTTCCTGCACCCCGAGGTGGAGCGGATCAACCGCCTGGTGCAGATCCTGGACGCGCTCGGGCTCGGCCTGTTCTGCGTCACCGGCACCGTCAAGGCACACGACTACGGGCTCGGCTCGGTGGCCTCGGTGGCGCTGGGCATGCTGACCGCGGCCGGCGGCGGCGTGGTCCGCGACCTGCTGGCGATGGAGCCGCCCTCGCTGCTGCGCTGGGACCGGGAGATCTACGCGGTGCCCGCGCTGGTCGGCTCCACCCTGGTGGCGGTGCTGATCGCCGCCGGCCACCTGACCACGCTGACCGCCAGCAGCGCCGCGCTGCTCGCCTTCGTGCTGCGGGTCTGCGCGCTCAGATACGGCTGGCGCGCACCGCGTGCTTGGCACCGCAACGGTTCTCGCACCAGCGAGGAGTAGGCGAGCCGCCGTAGGCCAGCGAGATCGCCTCCACCGTGCAGAGCAGCTCCGGCAGCAGCCGGCTCAGTTCGCTCACCGTGGCCACCGAGACCGGCGCCGAGATCGCGCAGGCCGCGATGGCGGTGCCCTCGATGCCGGTGATCGGGGCGGCCAGGCAGTTCACCGCCTCCTCGTACTCGGCCTGGTCCAGCGCCCAGCCCTGGCGGCTCACCGCGGTCAGCTCGGCGCGCAGCTCGGCGGCCGAGCGCAGGCTGCGCGGGGTGCGGGCCGGGAACTCCTGGCCGTCCAGTGCGGCCGTCAGCTGATCCTCGCTCAGGCCGGCCAGCAGCACCTTGCCGCAGGCGGTGGCGCCGGCCGGGGCGCGTCGGCCGATCCGGGAGGCGGCGCCGAGCCAGCCGCTGGTGGCGCCCGGGTAGCGGCCCTCCACCTTGTCGACGTAGAGCACCTCGGGGCCCTCCAGCACCGCCAGGTGCACGGTGTGCCCGTAGCGCTCGTTGAGCGAGGCGAGGTAGGGGGCCGAGACCTGGCGGACGTCGATGCCCTCCAGCGCGGTCTGGGCCAGCGAGAGCAGCCGCCCGCCCAGCCGGTAGCGGTGGTCGGACTGGCGGTGCACGAAGCCGTGCTCCTCCAGCGTGCGCAGCAGGCGCAGTGCGGTCGACTTGTGCACGCCGATCCGGTTCGCGGCCTGCTCCAGGGAGGCCGGGCCGTCGCCCAGCGACACCAGGATCGTCAGCGCCCGGTCCACGGTCTGCGACATGGCCCCACCCCCAATTCAGCAGGAGGCTAGCTTCCGCGTTGCAGCCCGTGCAATGGCCAAATCGTGACCCTCGTAGGGCTCCTTGGGCCCTGGCGGGCCGGACCCGCACGACGGGCCCCTAGACTGGTGCGGTTATGCCATACCTCGACCATGCGGCCACCACTCCGATGCTCCCCGAGGCGATCGCCGCCATGACGGGGCACCTCGGTGTCACCGGCAACGCCTCCTCCCTGCACGCGGCCGGCCGCCGGGCCCGGCGGGTGATCGAGGAGTCCCGGGAGTCGCTGGCCGCCTCGCTGGGAGCGCGCCCGAGCGAGATCGTCTTCACCGGTGGCGGCACCGAGTCGGACAACCTGGCGGTCAAGGGCCTGTACTGGGCCCGCCGGGACGCCGATCCGGCCCGCACCCGGGTGCTGTGCAGCCCGGTCGAGCACCACGCGGTGCTGGACGCGGTGCACTGGCTGGCCGAGCACGAGGGCGCCCGGGTGGAGTACCTGCCGGTCGACGGGTACGGCCGGGTGCACCCCCAGGCGCTGCGCGCGGCGATCGAGGAGGAGCCCGAGGCGGTCGCGGTGATCACCGTGATGTGGGCCAACAACGAGGTCGGCACCCTCCAGCCGGTCGCCGAACTGGTCGCAGTGGCTCGCGAGTTCGGCATCCCGATGCACGCCGACGCGGTGCAGGCGCTCGGTCAGGTGCCGGTCTCCTTCGCCGAGTCCGGGCTGGACGCGCTGACCGTGACCGGGCACAAGATCGGTGGCCCGTACGGAGTCGGCGCGCTGCTGCTCTCGCGTAGTGCCGCGCCGGTCCCGCTGCTGCACGGCGGCGGCCAGGAGCGCGACGTGCGCTCCGGCACGCTGGACGTGCCGGCGGCCGCCGGGTTCGCCACCGCCGCGGCCCTCGCGGTCGAGCGGCAGGCCGGGCACGCCGACACCCTGGCCGTGCTGCGCGACGAGCTGATCGCCGGGGTGCTGGCGGCCGTCCCGGACGCGGTGCTCAACGGCGACCCGAGCCCGGCGGGCCGGCTGCCCGCCAACGCGCACTTCTCCTTCCCCGGCTGCGAGGGCGATGCGCTGCTGATGCTGCTGGACGCCGCCGGAATCGAGTGCTCCACCGGCTCGGCCTGCTCGGCGGGCGTGCCGCAGCCCAGCCATGTGCTGCTGGCGATCGGCGCGGATCCGTTGCTGGCCCGTTCCTCGCTGCGCTTCTCGCTGGGGCACACCTCCACCAAGGCGGACGTGGCGGCGCTGCTGGAGGCGATCGGCCCGGTGGTGGCACGGGCCCGCAACGCCGGACAGCGCTGAAACCCGTCCCGGTCGAGCACGTACCCTGGGGGGACTATGACTGACTTCCCTGGTGCCCCGACCGGGCCTTCCGCCGGCTTCCGACTGCGCGTCCTCGCGGCGATGTCCGGCGGGGTGGACTCCGCCGTCGCCGCCGCCCGCGCGGCCGAAGCCGGGCACGAGGTCACCGGCGTACACCTGGCACTGTCGGCCAACCCGCAGTCCTTCCGCACCGGCGCCCGCGGCTGCTGCACCCTGGAGGACTCCCGGGACGCCCGCCGGGCCGCCGACGTGATCGGCATCCCGTTCTACGTCTGGGACCTCGCCGAGCGCTTCCGCGAGGACGTGATCGACGACTTCGTCGCCGAGTACGCCGCCGGGCGCACCCCCAACCCCTGCCTGCGCTGCAACGAGAAGATCAAGTTCGCCGCGCTGCTGGACAAGGCGATCGCGCTGGGCTTCGACGCGGTGTGCACCGGTCACTACGCACGGATCGTCGAACTCCCCGGCGGCGGCCGTGAGTTGCACCGTGCGGTGGACATGGCCAAGGACCAGTCCTATGTGCTGGGCGTGCTGGACGCCGAGCAGCTGGCGCACTCGCTCTTCCCGCTCGGCGACACCACCAAGGAGGCGATCCGGCTGGAGGCCGAGCGTCGCGGCCTGGCGGTGGCCAAGAAGCCGGACAGCCACGACATCTGCTTCATCGCCGACGGCGACACCCAGGGCTTCCTGGCCCAGCACCTGGGCACCGCGACCGGCGACATCGTGGACGAGACCGGGGCCAAGGTCGGCGAGCACGACGGCGCCTACGGTTTCACCATCGGCCAGCGCAAGGGCCTGCGGATCGGCCGCCCGGCGCCGGACGGCAAGCCGCGCTACGTGCTGGACATCTCGCCGGTGAACAACACCGTGACGGTCGGCCCGGTGGAGGGCCTGGACGTGCTGGGCCTGACCGCGATCCGCCCGCGCTGGTGCGGCGCGGCGCCTGCGGGCGAAGGCCGTTACACCGCTCAGCTGCGCGCGCACGGCGAGGAGGTGCCGGTCAGCGCCGAACTGGTCGGCGGCGAGCTGCGGGTGAGTCTGGACCGCCCGGTGCGCGGCATCGCCCCCGGGCAGGCCGTGGTGCTGTACGACGGGAGCCGGGTGGTGGGGTCGGCCACCATCGCCGAGACCGACCGTCGGACCGCAGAAACGGGGATCTCATGGTGACGAAGATCTGATAAGTCTCTTCTCACTATGAACATCACCGTCTTCTGCTCCGCGTACTCACTCGACGAGCGCTACTGCGCCCCCGCCGCCGAATTCGCCCGGCTGCTCGGCGAGGGCGGCCACACCCTGGTCTGGGGCGGCTCCGACGCCGGCCTGATGGGGCTGCTGGCCGACGGCGTCAAGGCGGCCGGCGGCAAGCTGGTCGGCATCCTGGTCGAGCTGCTGGCCCACAAGGGCTACCAGGGCGCCGACGAGCTGGTGATGACCCGCGACCTGGCCGAGCGCAAGGCCCAGTTGCTCGCCCGCGCCGACGCGATCGTGGTGCTGGTCGGCGGCCTCGGCACGCTGGACGAGGTCACCGAGGTGCTGGAGCTGAAGAAGCACAACCTGCACGACAAGCCGGTGGTGGTGCTCGACACCGAAGGCTTCTACGACGGCCTGCGCAGCCAGCTGCGGCGGATGGACGCCGAGGGCTTCCTGCCCCGCCCGCTCGCCGAGCTGATCTCCTTCGCCGACACCCCCGCCGAGGTCTTCGCCCACCTCGCCGCCTCCTCCGCCGCCTCCTCCTGACAGGATTCCGGACCATGGCTACTCATCTGATCACCGGCGCCGGCTCCGGCATCGGCGCCGCCGTCGCCAACCGCCTGCTCGACCGTGGCGACGAGCTCTGGCTGCTCGCCCGCGACGCCCGCCGCGCCACCGAGCTGCGCGGGCGCTTCCCCGGCGCGCAGACCCTGGTCGGCAACCTCGCCGACCCCGCCAAGCTCGCCTGGGCCTTCGGCCACCAGACCCTGCCCATCGACCTCGACTCGGTGCTGCACATCGCGGGCACGGTCGAGCTGGGCCCGATCGGGGACACCCCGGTCAAGGTCTGGAACGAGACCCTGGCGATCAACCTGGTCGCCCCCGCCGAGCTGACCCGCCTGCTGCTGCCCCAGCTGCGCCAGTCCCGCGGCCACGTGGTCTTCGTCAACTCCGGCGCGGGGCTGAGCGCGTCCGCCGAGTGGGGCTCGTACGCGGCCAGCAAGTTCGGCCTGCGCGCGCTGGCCGACTCGCTGCGCCAGGAGGAGCACGCGGCGGGCGTCCGGGTCACCACCGTCTACCCGGGCCGCACCGCCACCGCGATGCAGCTGAAGGTGCACCAGCAGGAGGGCGAGGAGTACGACGCCGACCGCTGGATCGCGCCCGAGTCGGTGGCCACCGCCGTGCTCACCGCCCTCGACCTGCCGCGCGACGCCGAGCTCACGGACATCACGGTGCGCCCGGGACGGTAGCGTGGGCCGCTATGCGGATCACCTCTCGTAACGCCCGCTTCCAGCAGTGGGAGTCGTTGCTCAGCAACCGGAACAAGCGCCAGCGCCTCGGCGAGTTCCTGGTCCAGGGCGTGCGCCCGATCTCGTTGGCGGTGGAGTACGGCTGGCCGATCCACGCGCTGCTCTACGACACCGGGCGCCGCCTGTCGGGCTGGGCGGCCGAGCTGCTGCGCACCGCTTCCGCCGACACCGAGACCGTCGCGATGGCGCCGGAGCTGCTGGCCGAGCTGGGGGAGAAGAACGAGGACGCCCCGGAGCTGATCGCGGTGGTCGGCCTGCCCGCCGACGACCTGGACCGGATCCCGGTGCGCGAGGACTTCCTGGGCGTCCTCTTCGACCGCCCCACCAGCCCCGGCAACATCGGCAGCATCCTGCGCTCGGCGGACGCCTTCGGCGCCCACGGCATGATCGTCTCGGGCCACGCGGCCGACGTCTACGACGCGAAGTCGGTCCGCGCGAGCACCGGTTCGCTCTTCGCCCTGCCCGCCGTGCGGGTCCCCTCGCACCGCGAGGTGGCCGACTGGATCTCGGCCGAGCGCGCGAGCGGCGCTCCCGTGGTGCTGGTCGGCACCGACGAGCACGGCGACTGCGAGGTCTTCGACTTCGACTTCACCCAGCCCACCCTGCTCCTGATCGGCAACGAGACCTCGGGCCTGAGCACCGCCTGGCGCGACCTGTGCGACTACACCGTGAGCATCCCGATGACCGGCGCGGCCAGCTCGCTGAACGCGGCCAACGCGGCCACGGCCGTGCTGTACGAGGCGTCCCGCCAGCGCATCGTGGCGGGGCGGCGGATCGGCTGACGGGTCCCATTACCTCCGCCGCCGCCATGCGTGCCTTCACGGACGCGGTCGTGGCGCGGACGCTGGTCTCGGCGTGAGCGCCGCTTCGACCGCCAAGGCCGATCTCTATTCTCGTGACCTCTCCGGCGTGGCCTGGATGGTGGCACCGGGGAGCTACCCCGAGGACCGGCTTGAGGCGGCCTTCTTCGAGGACGGTGCCGTCGCTCTTCGCTGCTCCGCAGACCCGATGGGCACGGTGCTCTTCTACACGGCCACGGAGTGGCACGCGTTCGTCTGTGGACTGGCGGATGGTGAGTTCGACGAAGACATGCCCGTAGCCGTTCGGTGAACGGGGCCAGTGGCGATCGAGTCATCCTCCCCTCACCGGCCCGCCACTCAGGTCAGGTCCACACGCCCGATCGCCGCGCCTTCAGCGCTCTTGATCACCCGCATGGCGCAGGCCGTCGGGAAGCCGCAGCCTCTGCTGCCGTGCGCCCTTGACGCCCCCAGGGCTCTGCGAAACGGTGTGACCCGCAACTACCCGAAACGGGCTGGACGCAGGAGATCGCCATGGGGCTAGATTTCGTTGGGATAGATCCGGACACCAAGGCGGGAGGCTCGCCGACGGTGTGGATCGAGGACGAGACGCACGAGATCGTCATCCAGGGATGGAAGGCGGACGGCGTGCTCGAAGCCCGGATCTGCGGGGCCGAGTGGGTAGCCGACCACGCACGGGGCATCCCCGATCACGAGGCCGTTGTCCGTATCCCCATGCGGATGATCCCGATCTTGAGGAAGGCGTGCGATGACGCAGAACGTGCCGGACTTTTCCACCTTGCTGAGGGGAGCGCAGCGGACGGCAGTTCACCTGGAGATGCGTGACGTTTATAGCGTCGCCGACGAGGCTGAAGAGTTCGAGGAGTTCAAGCGCTCCGGTACGGTCGACCTCGATCCCGAATCCGAGGGTTGGGCCGGCTGGGTCCCTCTTGTGCGCGAAACCGTCGCCCGCGGCGTCGAGATCCGCCGCGCGCGGATCGTCTCCGAGCCGGTCACCGACTACATCCGGTGGGAGCACGCTCTGACGCCCGTGAACATCGCGGCCGGAGAGCGGGTCCGCTGGCTCCCGCGCCGTCTGGCCTCGGATATCGCGTTGCCCGGCAACGACCTCTGGCTGATTGATGATCGGCTGGTCCTCTTCCACCACTTCACCGGCAACGGCGACTGGAAGGGCCACGAGTACACCGGCGACCCCGCCACAGTGAAGATGGTTGCCGACGCCTTCGAGACCGTGTGGGAGCGCGCCACCCCGCACGAGCAGTACGCCGTCTGATCCACCCATCACTCACCCGACAGACAGTTCATGCCCACGTCACCGCTCTCCGCCGCGCAGGCTGCCCGGAAGGCTCTCGCCGACCGGCTCCAGGACATTCGCAAGGACGCGGGGCTCACGGGGCGTGAGCTGTCTGCCCGGTGCGGCTGGCACCCGGCCAAGACCTCTCGCATCCAGGATGCCAAGGCCGCCCCGTCCGACGCCGATATCCGAACCTGGTGTAGAGCCTGCGGCACAGAGGCGCTGATCCCCGAGCTGATCGCCGCCTCGCGGTCGGTCGCGTCGATGTACATGGAATGGAAGCGCCTCCAGCGGGCCGGGCTCCGGCAGCTCCAGGAGACGTACACGCAGTCCTACGCGGACGCCAGGCTCCTGCGGTTCTACTCCTCCGACGTCATCCCCGGCATGCTCCAGACCCACGGTTACGCCGCCGCGATCCTGTCCCGCTGGGCGAGTTCGGACGCCGACCTGGAACAGGGCGTCGCACAGCGGATGCAGAGCACGCGGCCGATGCACGAGGGCAATCACCGCATCGTGTGCCTGGTTGAGGAATCGGTCCTGCGGTACTGCATCTGCGAGCCGTCGGTGATGGCCGGCCAGCTCGGGCACCTGCTGTCCGTCATGTTGCTTCCCCGCGTCAGCCTCGGGATCATCCCCTTCACGGCGGGGCGCACCCTCTGGCCGGTCGAGACCTTCCACGTCCTTGACGATCAGTCGGTGGAGATCGAGCTGGTGACCGCCCGCGTCAGGATCACTGCCCCTGGCGAAGTCCGCGAGTACATCGAGACCTTCGCGGAGCTGCAAGGGTTCGCCGTCTACGGTCAGGATGCCCGATGCCTGGTCGCTGCGGCGATCGACGCCCTGGGGTGAGAAACCGCAACTTCTCGCAACTTCGTTGAGAGCAACTCGGCTGGATTCGTAGGGTCGTTGATGTCGCTCCACAGGTATGGAGCCGGAGTCCCAGCGACCGACAGGAGTAGGCCGTGACCACGATCGGTCAGCTTGACGGCATCCTCGGCCGGCGCGGCATGACGACCCCCATCGAATGGTCGCCGCCGGGTGCTGCTCGCGGCCGTGCCGCGCTCCTGACCTCCGAGCACCGCAGCGGCGCGCGAGAGATCGTCAAGAACCCTCACCTCACCGAGAAGTGGGCGGACTTCGCCGTGCGCTCCCCGAACCTGCTCGCTGCCGTCCAGGCCGTCCTCGGGCCGGATGTCGCGGTGGAAAACACGTTCCTCGTGGTGAAGTGGCCGGACCGGGAGTTCGAGATCCCCTGGCACCAGGACGGTACGGGCGACCGTCTGGAGCTGGACCCCGAACGGTCCGTCTCCGCCTGGCTTGCCATCACCGACGCCACCGTGTCGAACGGCTGCCTCCACGTCGTCCCCAGTACCCAGTGCCTCGGGTACCTGCCCGTGGAGAAGGAAGGCGACGAGGGAGCAGCGCGCGGCCTGGCCGACCAGGCCCGCGGCTTCAGTGCCGCGACCATGACCACCGTGCCGCTGCGCGCCGGAAGCGCCGTCCTTATGGACAGCCGCCTTGTGCACCGCTCCGGCACCAACACGAGCGACGGCGCCCGCATCGGGCTGAACGTCCGCTACGTCGCCCGAGGCGGCATCCTCCGGCGCGACCCCCAGAGCCCCAGCATCGCCCCGATCAGTGGGACGGGCTGGTAGTCCAACTGGACACACCGAGAGGAGCACCACCGTGAGCATCCTCGACACGTTGGAGACGTCGGGCGCGGTCACCCGCGTGCGCGTCCTGAGCGGGGAGGACACCGATGCGGCCCGCCGCGCCGACAAGACCCCCATCGGCAAGTCCGACTGCACCTACTACTGCCCCGACGCGGCCGCCGCCGCGCGCTGCATCGAGGCCCTGCGTGAGTCCGACGAGCGCCTGCGCAACCGCCCGGAGGAGCTGATGCTCTGGGACTGGCAGGCCACCTACTGGGAGGCTGAGCCCGGCAACCCGAACGGCGGCGGCACCGTGCTGCTGGGCGTCGCCTGGTACAACGCGGAGTTCTTCGCCGACCGGCGCGACGCCTGGTTCGGGGCGATGCACCAGCACATCTACAAGCAGTTGGGCATCCCGCTGGAGGACATCTCTGTCACCCACTGGTCGCTGATCGCCTGATCTGTGACCGCATACAACGGGCCGGGCTCCCCACTTCGGAATGGGGGCCTGGCCCTCGCGGTGAAGGGATTACGCCACGGACGAGTTTCGAGGAGCAGGCCACCCTGGGGATCAGTCCCGGACCAGCTCGCGGACGTCCTCAGCGACCGGCAGCGGCTTGCGCACCTTGGCCCAACGCACCACCAGGGCGCACCCGCCGCCAGCCAGCACCGCGGTCGCCGTCCCGCCGACGAAGAATCCGGCCCGAGGGTGGGAAGCGGCGAGCGCGGGGACGACCATCATCGAGACCGTCCCGGTGGTGCGGATCAGCGTCTGGTCGACCGTGAGCAACCGTCGCCGAGCGGCGGGCGGGAACTGCGCGAGGTGGGTGGACAGCGAGATGGACAGGAACGGCGAGATCACGCCCGAGAGCGCCGAGACCGTCACTAGTGCCAGCAGTGACACCACAGCCCCGGTTATCGCCAACAGCACCCCCGAGGCCGCCCATACGGCGCAGTAGACGGCGGGGAGCAGCCGGGGTAGCCGGACGTTGCCCGCCACCGCGTTGCCCGCCAGGGAGCCGACCCCGACGGCTGCCAGCACCAGGCCGTACGCCCCGGCGCCTGCGTGCAGCCGGGTGGCGAGGAGCGCGGGCATCGCCATGGACACCGCGCCGGCGAAGATGCCGACGCCGTGAACGGCCAGTGCCACCCCGGTCTCCGGGTGGGTCCGGACCAGGCTCCGAGCCTGCGGCCTGGTAGTCGGAGTCGGGACTGTCGCCGCCGTCGGCTGCGCGAGCACAGCCCCCTTGGCAAGTACGGTCAATGCCACCGCCGACACGGCGAACGTGCCGGCGTCCAGCCAGAACAGTCCGATCATCGGCATCACGGCAAGCAGGATTCCGGCGGAGCCGGGGCCGGCGACCCGGGCGACCCGCCCGGTCAGATCCATGAGGCCGCTGACGGCCTGGACCTCCTCGGGCTTCACCAGGTCCGGCACCATCGCCCCGAGGTTCGGATCGAACAGCGCGCCGCCGACGCCGAGCAGTGCGGCCGACACCAGCAGCCCCTCCGTGCCGTACTGCTCCCAGGTCCAGGGGAGCGCGGCGACCAGGACCATGCGGACGACGTCGACCAGGGCGAGTAGCGTCAGAGTGGTGAACCGCTCCATGGCTCTGCGGCCGATGGTGCCGAGCACGATGTACGGAACCGACTCGGCGATGGCCACCAGACCCATGGCGCCCGCCCCGGACTTCTGCCAGGCGATCCACATCACCGCCAGGGCGTAGAGCCGGTCCCCGAACACCGACAGCATCTGCGCGCCCCACAGGAGCAGCACCGGACCCCGGCGCAGCAGCCGCACGTATCGCAAGATCCACACCCGTCCAGAAAGCACGACGTCCCGGCAGCGAGATGCCACCGGGAACTCGCCCTACCCTAGGGCAACTTGAAGATCTTCTGCCGCAGACGCCCCGGCAGCCACTCGGACGCCCCGGCCTCGCGCGCCCACCATGTCAGGGCGTGTACCTTCCCGCCGATCATCGGCGCAGACCCCACTTGAGCCGCGATGATCGCCATCACTGCATCGACCCCGTCGGTGCCCGTTCCACTCGCGGAGATCTTCCACCGCTGGATCCGGCGTGGTCGGGAAGCCGCCGCCGCTTGGTGACCCTGCAAAGGAGGCCGCCACGCTGCAGGCTGGTCAAGGCGTCAGACCCCGGCGGCCGCTCTCGCCGCCACCCGCGCTCCCGTAGTCTGCACACCGTGACCAGCAACCTCACCTTCCCCGACCTGCTCGGCGCCGCCACCGGAGTCGGCTCGATGCCCGGCACCGACGCACGGGAGGCGGCCAAGACCTCGGTCGGAGCCCTGGAGCAGCTCCCGTTCCTGCCCGAGCTGCCCGCGCGGGGGCCCGGGGCGGACATGATCGGGCGCTCGGCTGGGCTGCTGGTGGAGCTGTTCGCGCAGGTCGAGCCGAGTGGCTGGCGGTTCGCCGACCGGCCCGGGCGGGACACCAAGCGTGCTCACTCCTGGCTCGGCGAGGACCTGGACGCGCTGGAGGAGTTCACCCAGGGCTACACCGGGGCGCTCAAGGTGCAGGCGGTCGGGCCGTGGACGCTGGCCGCGAACATCGAGCTGCGGCACGGCGAGAAGGCGTTGGCCGATCCGGGGGCCTGCCGGGACATCGCCGGCTCGCTCGTTGAGGGCCTGCGCCGTCACCTGGCCGAGCTGCGCAAGCGGGTGCCGGGGGCGCAGCCGGTGCTCCAGCTGGACGAGCCCTCGCTGCCCGCCGTGCTCACCGGTGCGGTGAAGACCGCCAGCGGGTTCCAGCGGCTGCGCTCGGTGGACCGACAGGTCGCCGAGGAGGTGCTGCGCGGGCTGGTCGGAGCCCTGGATGTGCCGGTGGTGGTGCACTGCTGCGCGCCGCAGGTGCCAATCCCCTTGCTGCGCCGGGCCGGTGTGGCCGGGGTCTCGCTCGACTTCGGGTTGTTGACGGAGCGTGAGGACGAGGTGATCGGCGAGGCGGTCGAGGCGGGCACCGTTTTTCTCGCCGGAGTGGTGCCGGCCACCGATCAGGGATTGTCGGACCCGGCCGGTAATGTCACCGGTGTCAGGACGTTGTGGCGCAGGCTCGGACTCGATCCGGAACTGCTGGGCCGCCGGGTGCTGGTGACGCCGACCTGCGGGCTGGCGGGCGCGAGCCCGGCCTACGCCCGAACCGCGCTGTCACTCAGCGTGAGGGGCGCCCAGAGCCTGGTGGACAACCCGGAGTAGGGCGAATCAGGAGGCGTACGGTGGCGGCTGTCGAGGGCTGGGAAGAGGTCCCGGCGGAGGTGCGCAGGCGCCACGCCGAGCTGGCGGCCGAGGTCGAGGACCACCGTGTCCGCTACTACGAGCAGGACGCGCCGGTCGTCAGCGACGCCGAGTTCGACCGGCTGATGCGCGAGCTGGAGGCGATCGAGGCCGAGCACCCGGTGCTGGTCACCCCCGACTCGCCGACCCAGAAGGTGGGCGGCGGGGCCGCCGAGGGCTTCACCAAGGTCGAGCACCGCGAGCGGCTGCTCAGCCTCGACAACGCCATGGACGAGGAGGAGCTGGCCGCCTGGGCCGAGCGGGTGGCCCGCGAGCTGGACGGCGTCGAGTACCACTACCTGTGCGAGCTCAAGGTGGACGGCCTGGCGGTCAACCTCACCTACGAGCACGGCCGCCTGGTGCTCGCCGCCACCCGCGGTACCGGCCGGGTCGGCGAGGACATCACCACCAACATCCGCACCATCAAGGAGATCCCGCACCAGCTCAAGGGCGAGAACATCCCCGCCCTGGTGGAGATCCGCGGCGAGGTCTACCTGCCCACCGAGGCCTTCGCCGAGCTCAACGCCTCCTTCGCGGCCGAGAACGAGCGCCGCCGGCTGGAGAACGAGGAGCGCGCCGAGGAGGGCAAGCGCCCGCGCGCCCTGATCAAGCTCTTCGCCAACCCGCGCAACGCCGCCGCCGGTTCGCTGCGCCAGAAGGACCCGCTGGTCACCGCCGCGCGCCCGCTGCACATGGTGGTGCACGGGATCGGCGCCCGCGAGGGCTTCGAGATCGACTGCCAGTCGCACGCCTACCAGCTGCTGCACGACTGGGGGCTGCCCACCGCCAAGCACAACCGGGTGGTCGCCACCCTCGACGAGGTGCGCGCCTTCATCAAGCAGTACGGCGAGCAGCGCCACTCGGTCGAGCACGAGATCGACGGCGTGGTGGTCAAGGTGGACGAGATCGCGCTGCAGGGCCGGCTCGGCGCCACCTCCAAGTCGCCGCGCTGGGCGATCGCCTGGAAGTACCCGCCGGAGGAGGTCACCGCCAAGCTGGACCGGATCCAGGTCGGCATCGGGCGCACCGGGCGGGCCACCCCGTTCGCGGTGCTGGCCGAGCCGGTGAAGGTGGCCGGCTCGATGGTCCAGTACGCCACGCTGCACAACCAGGACGTGGTCAAGGCCAAGGGCGTGCTGCTCGGCGACACCGTGGTGCTGCGCAAGGCCGGTGACGTGATCCCGGAGATCCTCGGCCCGGTGGAGGACCTGCGGGACGGCACCGAGCGGGAGTTCGTGATGCCCAGCCACTGCCACGAGTGCGGCAGCGAGCTGCGCCCGATGTCCGAGGGCGACATCGACCTGCGCTGCCCCAATGCCCAGTTCTGCCCGGCCCAGGTCCGCGAGCGGATCGCCTACCTGGGCGGTCGCGAGTCGCTGGACATCGAGGGCCTGGGCTATGTGGCCGCGACCGCGCTGACCCAGCCGCTGGAGCCCAAGGAGCCGCCCGTCAAGAACGAGGGGGACATCTTCGGCCTGACCGTCGAGCAGCTGCTGCCGATCAAGGTGCTGGTGCGCGACCAGAAGACGGGCATGCCGAAGCTGGACGACAAGACCGGCAAGGAGAAGAAGGTCACCTTCTTCGCCAACCTCAAGGGCGAGCCGAAGAAGACGGCGGGTCTGCTGCTGGACAACCTGGCGGCCGCCAGGGAGCGCCCGCTCTGGCGCTACCTCAACGGCCTGTCGATCCGTCATGTCGGCCCGGTGGCCGCCCAGGCGCTGGCCCGCGAGTTCCGCGACCTGGACGCGATCTTCGCGGCCGACGAGGCGCAGCTGGCGGCCACCGAGGGGGTCGGCCCGGTCATCGCCCGGGCGATCATCGAGTGGTACGAGGAGGAGTGGCACCGCGAGATCGTGGCCAAGTGGCGCGAGGCCGGGGTGCGCTTCGTCGAGGAGGCCACCGAGGAGGCGGGGGAGCGGCCGCTGGAGGGGCTCACCGTGGTGGTCACCGGCACGTTGGCCGACCACACCCGGGACGGTGCCAAGGAGGCGCTGGTCTCGCGTGGGGCGAAGGTGACCGGATCGGTTTCGAAGAAGACCCACTTCGTGGTGGTCGGTGACAATCCGGGGTCGAAGTATGACAAGGCGGTGCAGCTCGGGCTGGCCGTCCTGGACGACGCCGGTTTCGCGGTGCTGCTGGAGCACGGCCCGGCCGCGGCCCGGGAGCACCTGGGCCTGCCGCCCCTCGACGAGCCCGCGGCCGAGCCCGCCACTGAGCCCCCCGCGCAGGAGCCGGCCGAGGTAACCCCCGAGGGGGCTGACCAGGCCTGACGTGTCCCTCTTGTTATCGTGCTGATGCCCCGTCATCAGGGTGGTGGGCGCGCAAAGGGGGCATCGTGTCACTGTGTGGCGCCGGACCCGTGCTGGCGTGCTCCCGGATGACCGAAAGTCCGCCCTCACGGTGAGGGCGGATTTACTCTGGAGCGCAACAGTGTGTCAGCAGGATGGGGGCACCGGGTCCTAGGGCGCCGACAGGGGGGCGCTTCCCGGCTGAGACCGACTGACACGTGATCAGGGGTGTCAGGACCGACTGTTCTTCCGGTCGGTTCCAGCCGCGATGCGGCCTGGCGGGGGCGGGCCTGACGGAGGACAGGGCGTATGGATCGTACGACCGGCGGTGCGCTGACGCGTCCGCCGCAGGGGGTTGCGGGTGCGGTCCTGCTGCTCGGCGTCCTGCTGGCCGGGGCCGCGCCGCTCATCCCGCTGGCCGTCCTGGTCAGCCGGCACGAGCCCGAACTGCTGCCGCTCTTCGCGGTCCCGATGGCCGTGCTGGTGGCGGCCTGGCGGATCGCCCGTGACCGGGCCAGGGATCAGCTCACCGATCCGCTGACCGGGCTGCCGAACCGTCATGCGCTGCTGCTGGCCGCGCAGGAGTCGATCGCCGAGCACGAGGCCGAGGACGGGTACAGCGTCGGGCTGATCCTGCTCGACCTCGATCGGTTCCGGTCGTTGAACGACACCCTCGGGCATGCCGCCGGCGACCGCTTACTCGTGCACATCGGCCGCCGGCTGCACCGGGTGCTGCGCGGCGGTCAGCTGGACGCCCGCGGCACCTCGCCCGCAGGACCGCCGGGCACCGGACCGGGCGCCGGAACGTCCGCCGGGCCGGGAGCCGCCGGCGCGCCGGGGACGGCCCCCGGCTACGGCGCGGCCCCCACCGCCCGGCTCGACCTCGGCGCGCTGCCGCCGCAGGCACCACCCGGCGGGCCGTTCGCCGGGCCGCCCGGGGCACCGACCGCCGGGCCCTACCCGTCGGCGCCGGCCGACCCGCGGGACCTGCTCGCCCCGCCGCACCCGCCCGGCCGGCCGCTGCCGCCGGGCGCGATCCCCGCCCTCCCCGCGGCCCCGCTGCTCGCCGCGCTGCCGTCCACGGCCCCGCTGGGCGACCCGCTCGGCTACCTGGGCGCCGCCGACCGCCGCCGCGAGACCGAGGAACTGCTGGCCGCCCTGCCGCCCGCCGCCGAGCACGCCCGCCGCGCGGTGGTGGCCCGGATGGGCGGCGACGAGTTCGCCGTCCTGCTGCCCGGCGTCGGGCACGCCGACACCCTGGAGCGCCTGGCCAAGGCGCTGATCGCCGAGCTGGCCGCGCCGATCCGGCTGGACGGTCTGCTGCTGGTGCTGGAGGCCAGTGCCGGTGTCTGTGTGTACCCGCAGCACGCGGGTGACGCAGAATCGTTGCTGCGGCGCGCGGACGTCGCGATGGGCCACGCGCAGCGCGGGCGTACCGGCGTCGAGCAGTACGACCACTCGCAGGACGCCGACACCCCCTACCGGATCGGCCTGCTCGGCGACCTGCGCCGGGCCCTGGAGACCGGCGAGGTGCAGCTGCACTACCAGCCCAAGGTGGCCTTCGACGGCCGGGTGGTGGGCCTGGAGGCGCTGCTGCGCTGGGAGCGGCCCGGGCGCGGCAAGGTCTCCCCGGACGAGTTCGTGGGCCTGGCCGAGTCCAGCGGCCTGATGCCCCGGCTCACCGACTACGTGCTGGAGGCCGCGATCGGCCAGCTCGCCGCCTGGCGCGGGCAGGGCCTGCAGGTGCAGGTGGCCGTCAACGTCTCGCCGCGCGACGTGCTCAACCCCGGCTTCGCCGAGCGGGTCGCCGCCCACCTGAGCCGCCACCAGGTCCCGGCCCAGGCGCTCCAACTGGAGATCACCGAGCGGCTGTTGCTCGACGACTCGCGGCGGGCCGCCGACACCCTGGCCGAGCTGCGCCGGCACGGCGTGGGGATGTCGCTGGACGACTTCGGCACCGGCCACTCCTCGCTGGTGCGGCTGCGCAGTCTGCCGGTCGGCGAGCTGAAGATCGACCGCTCCTTCGTCTCCCGGATGGTCGCCGACGACCACGACGCGGCCGTGGTGCGCTGCTCGGTGGAGCTGGCCCACTCGCTGGGCCTGACCGTGGTGGCCGAGGGCGTGGAGGACGACGAGACCTGGGAGCGCCTGCACGGCCTGGGCGTGGACGCGGTGCAGGGCTGGCTGGTCTCCGCCGCGCTGCCCGCCGACCAGGCCACCGCCTGGCTGCGGGTGCACCGCACCGGGCCGCCGTCCGCCGAGCGGCTCACCCACCTGGAGCGCTGGACCGGGCAGGCCGAGCTGCCCTGCCCGGGCCTGCCCCGGCAGCCGCTGAGCCCGCCCACCGAGGCCCCCACCACCCCGCAGTAACGTCCGCGACATCCGGCGCCCCCTAGGATGGTCAGCACAGACAAGAGGACGGACGACCAGCGCGGCCCTGCCCGCCGGTCCCCGTCCGGGTCGGTGCTCGCCCCACCGGGCGCCGCCGGCCTCATCAGAACTCACCTTGAGGATCGCTGCATGCCTGGCATCACGCGCGAGGAGGTCGCCCACCTCGCCCGGCTGTCGCGTCTGGAGTTGCAGGCGGAGGAGCTGGACCACTTCGCCGAGCAGCTGGACGTGATCATCGGCGCGGTCGCCCGCGTTTCCGAGGTCGCCGGAGCGGACGTCCCGCCGACCTCCCACCCGCTGCCGCTGACCAACGTCATGCGCGCGGACGAGGTGCGCCCCTCGCTCACGCCCGAGCAGGCGCTGTCCGGCGCCCCGGCCGCCGAGGAGCAGCGTTTCCGGGTTCCGCAGATCCTCGGGGAGGACTGACCACCGATGACCGATCTCATCAAGCACACCGCTGCCGAGACCGCTGCCGCGATCGCGGCCGGCACCGTCAGCGCGGTCGAGGTGGCCCAGGCGCACCTCGACCGGATCGACGCCGTCGACAAGAAGGTCAACGCCTTCCTGCACGTGGACACCGAGGGCGCGCTGGCCGCGGCCCGCGCGGTGGACGACAAGCGCGCCAGGGGCGAGGAGCTCGGCCCGCTGGCCGGCGTGCCGCTCGCGCTCAAGGACGTCTTCACCACCAAGGGCGTCCCCACCACCTGCGGCTCGAAGATCCTCGAAGGCTGGATCCCGCCCTACGACGCGACCCTGACGTCGCGTCTGAAGGACGCGGGCGTGGTCATCCTGGGCAAGACCAACATGGACGAGTTCGCGATGGGCTCCTCCACCGAGAACTCCGCCTTCGGCACCACCGGCAACCCCTGGGACCTGTCCCGGATCCCCGGTGGCTCCGGCGGCGGCTCGGCGGCCGCGCTGGCCGCCTACGAGGCCCCGCTGGCGATCGGCACCGACACCGGCGGCTCGATCCGCCAGCCCGGCGCCGTCACCGGCACGGTCGGCGTCAAGCCGACCTACGGCTCGGTCTCCCGCTACGGCCTGATCGCCTTCTCCTCCTCGCTCGACCAGGGCGGCCCGTGCGCCCGTACCGTGCTGGACGCGGCGCTGCTGCACGAGGCGATCGCCGGCCACGACCCGCTGGACTCCACCTCGATCGACGCCCCGGTGCCGGCCGTGGTCGCCGCCGCCAGGCAGCGCGACGTGCGCGGTATGAAGATCGGCGTGGTCAAGGAGTTCGCCGGCGAGGGCTACCAGGCCGGTGTGATGCAGCGCTTCAACGAGAGCGTGGAGCTGCTGCGCGAGCTGGGCGCCGAGGTCGTCGAGGTCTCCTGCCCGTCCTTCACCCTGGCGCTGCCGGCCTACTACCTGATCGCGCCGAGCGAGGCCTCCTCCAACCTGGCCCGCTTCGACGCGATGCGCTACGGCCTGCGGGTCGGCGACGACGGCATCGCCTCCGCCGAGCAGGTCACCGCGCTCACCCGCGAGGCCGGCTTCGGCCCCGAGGTCAAGCGCCGCATCATCCTGGGCACCTACGCGCTCTCCTCGGGGTACTACGACGCCTACTACGGCTCGGCGCAGAAGGTCCGCACCCTGATCTCGCGCGACTTCGACGCGGCCTTCGCCGACGTGGACGTGCTCATCTCGCCGACCACCCCGACCACCGCCTTCCCGATCGGCGAGCGCGCCGACGACCCGATGGCGATGTACCTGGCCGACCTGTGCACGATCCCCTCGAACCTGGCGGGCAATGCGGCCATGTCGCTGCCCTGCGGCCTGGCCCCGGAGGACAATCTCCCGGTCGGCCTGCAGATCATCGCACCCGCGATGGCGGACGACCGCCTGTACCGCGTGGGCGGCGCCGTCGAGGCCGCACTCAACGACAAGTGGGGGCATCCCCTGCTGGAGGAGGCACCGGCACTGTGAGCAAGATCGAGAAGGCTAAGGCCAGCAGTTCTTCAATCAAGGGCTTCAAGCACAGCAAGCCCGGTCTGTGGCTGTCCATCGGCACCAGCACCTTCGGTGCGCTGGGCGTCGTCAAGGAATTCCGGAAGGCTCGCAGCGAGAACGACACGCTGTTGCTGGCCAACGCCGTGGTCGGCGCCGCCGCGCTGCTCACCGGCACGCTGCTGCTGGTCCGTGAGCTGCGGCAGCTGGGCAGCGACGACGTCCTCGCGGGCTGACGCCCCGTCGGGTCCGGTCCCGCGCGCGGGACCGGACCGGTACCTCCCAAGTCTTTTAGTGAAGGGGACGCTGTGAGCGTCATGAACCTGGTGTCCTACGACGAGGCACTGGCCTCCTACGACCCGGTGATGGGTCTGGAGGTCCACGTCGAGCTGGGCACCAAGACGAAGATGTTCTGCGGCTGCTCCACCGAGCTTGGTGCCGAGCCGAACTCGCAGACCTGCCCGACCTGCCTGGGTCTGCCCGGCTCGCTGCCCGTGGTGAACGCGGTCGGCGTGGAGTCCGCGGTGCGCATCGGCCTCGCGCTGAACTGCGAGATCGCCCAGTGGTGCCGGTTCGCGCGGAAGAACTACTTCTACCCGGACATGCCGAAGAACTTCCAGACCTCGCAGTACGACGAGCCGATCGCCTTCAACGGCTACCTCGACGTGCGCCTGGAGGACGGCGAGACCTTCCGGGTCCAGATCGAGCGCGCGCACATGGAGGAGGACACCGGCAAGTCCAGCCACGTCGGCGGTGCCACCGGCCGGATCCACGGCGCCACGCACTCGCTGCTGGACTACAACCGGGCCGGCATCCCGCTGATCGAGATCGTCACCAAGCCGATCGAGGGCGCGGGCAGCCGCGCGCCCGAGGTGGCCAAGGCGTACGTCGCCGAACTGCGTGAGCTGATCAAGGCGCTGGGCGTCTCCGAGGCGCGGATGGACAAGGGCCAGATGCGCTGCGACGTCAACCTGTCGCTGCGCCCCAACGGCACCGAGACCTTCGGCACCCGCTCGGAGACCAAGAACGTCAACTCGCTGCGCAGCGTGGAGCGGGCCGCCCGGTTCGAGATCATGCGGCACGCCACCGTGCTGAGCGACGGCGGCACCATCGTGCAGGAGACCCGGCACTTCCACGAGGAGGACGGCTCCACCACCTCCGGCCGGATCAAGGACAACGCCGAGGACTACCGGTACTTCCCCGAGCCCGACCTGGTCCCGATCGCCCCGGCCCGTGACTGGGTCGAGCAGCTCCGGGCCGAGCTGCCCGAGCTGCCGCGGGTGCGCCGGGCCCGGCTGCAGGCCGAGTGGGGCCTGTCCGACCTGGACATGCAGTCGGTGCTCAACGCCGGTGCGGTGGAGCTGATCGAGCAGACCATCGCGGCCGGTGCCCCGGCCGACCAGGCCCGCAAGTGGTGGCTGGGCGAGCTGGCCCGGCGGGCCAACGAGAGCGGCACCGAGCTGGCCGAGCAGCCGATCACCCCCGCCCAGGTGGCCCGGGTGTGCGCGCTGGTCGCCGAAGGCAAGCTGAACGACAAGCTGGCCCGCCAGGTCATCGAGGGCGTGCTGGCCGGCGAGGGCGAGCCGGACGAGGTGGTGGCCGCCCGCGGGCTGGCCGTGGTCTCGGACGACTCGGCGCTCGGCGCGGCCGTCGACCAGGTGATCGCCGACAACCCGGACATCGCCGAGAAGATCCGCGGCGGCAAGGTGCAGGCGGTGGGCGCGCTGGTCGGCGCGGTCATGAAGGCCACCCGCGGCCAGGCCGACGCGGCCCGGGTCAAGGACCTGATCCTGGAGCGGCTTGCCGCGTAAGGACCGTGGGCGCCGTCTGGAGCGGCTTGCCGCGTAAGGACATCGGGCGCCGTCTGGAGCGGCTCGGCGCGGCCTGACGACCTCAGCCGGAGATCTTGGTCTAAGGACCTCACGGAGCCCGTGGCCCCCCTCCTTAGGGGTGGCCACGGGCTCCTGCCTTTCCTTCTAAGGCACCTGCCCCTCCCAAGATCCGGCATGCTGCCGATGTGCCGCACCCCCCTGGGCGAGGAGTCTCTGAGGAGCGGACGACGGACCGGCCGGGAGAGACCGGGAAGCGTCCCGAGGGGATACGAGGGGAACGCACCATGACCGAGATCGAGTACCAGCTCTACAGCCAGCGCGGTGCCGAGCTGCGCGCCCAGGCCGCCCACCGGCGCCTGGTGGCCCAGGCGCGCCGGGCCAACCGCGCGCAGGGCGGCCAGGGCGGCCAGGGCCGCCTGGGACGGCTGGCCGCCGGCCTGCGCCGCGCCCCGCGCCTGGCTCACCAGCCGGGCACCGCGCAGGCGGTGACCGGCGGGCGCCCGGCGGTGAGCACGGCCGGCTCGCCCTCGATCGGCGAATGCTGATCGGACCACCCGGTCGCCGAGCGCCTTCATGGGCACCCTCCCCGACGGATCGCCAGGTCCGCATGCCGGGATAACCGTTCGGCCGCCGTCCGGGCTCTGTGGCATGCTCAGCGCCGTGGAGCAGATCTCGGTCAGTCCTGTGTTCGTCGGCCGCGGCAGCGAGATCGCCTCGCTCACCAGGGCGCTGCGCCGCGCCGCGGCGGGGCAGCCGCAGGCGCTGCTGGTCGGCGGCGAGGCGGGGGTGGGCAAGACCCGGCTGCTGGAGGAGTTCCTCTGCCGCGCCGAGCGCGACGAGCGGCAGGCCACCGTCACCATGCTCGGCAACTGCCTGGAGGTCGGCGCCACCGGGCTGCCCTACGCCCCGCTGGTCACCGCGCTGCGCCGGCTCTACCGCCGGCTCGGCCCCGAGCTGGAGCAGGCCGCCGCGGGCATGGAGGGCCACCTCTCCCGGCTGCTGCCCGAGTTCGGCGGGTCCGACACCGAACCCAACGACGAGTACGGCCGGGCCCGGCTGTTCGAGCACGTCGGTCGCCTCTTCGAGCGGCTGAGCGCCGAGCGCACCCTGGTGCTGGCGATCGAGGACCTGCACTGGTCCGACCGTTCCACCCGCGAGCTGCTCGGTTATCTGATCAGTACCCTGCACCGGTCCCGAGTGCTGATCCTGGCCACCTACCGCACCGACGACCTGCACCGCCGCCACCCGCTGCGCCCCTTCCTGGCCGAGCTGGAACGCCAGCGCACCGTGCACCGCCTGGAGCTGGAGAGGTTCGACCAGCGCGAGGTGGCCGCCCAGCTGGCGGGCATCCTGGGCGTCGAGGCGCCGGACCGCGGGCTGGTCGCCCGGATCCACCGCCGCTCGGAGGGCAACCCGTTCTTCGTCGAGGAGCTGGCCTGCTCGCACCAGGAGGGCTGCTCGGTGGGGTTGAGCGACTCGCTGCGGGACATCCTGCTGGTGCGGGTGGAGGCGCTGCCCGAACAGACCCAGCGGGTGCTGCGGATCGCCGCCGAGGGCGGCTCGCGGGTCGAGCACCAGCTCCTCGAAGCGGTCCTGACCCGCGGTCACGAGGGGGCCGGGCGCGAGGCCGACGAGCGACTCGGGGTGACCGACCTGCTGGAGGCGCTGCGCACCGCGGTGGGCGCCAACATCCTGCAGCCGGACCGGGACGGCGAGGGCTACCGGTTCCGGCACGCCCTGGTCCGCGAGGCGGTCTCGGACGACCTGCTGCCCGGCGAGCGGACCAGGATCAACCGCCGCTTCGCCGAGGCCCTGGAGGCCGATCCCGGCCTGGTCGGCGGCGACCAGCAGCCGGCCCGGCTGGCCAACTACTGGTACCACGCGCACGATCCGGCCCGGGCGCTGCCCTCCGCGCTGGACGCCGCCCGGGCCGCCCGGCGCCGCAACGCCTTCGCCGAGCAGCTCAGCCTGCTGGAGCGGGCCATCGACCTGTGGGACGAGGTGGACGAGGAGAGCCTGCGGACCACCCTGCGCCCGTACGACTGGGCCGAGACCTACCCGCCGTGCTCCTGCGAGCCGCCCGTCCGCGGGCCCGAGTGCGACCGGCTGCGGCTGGTCGACGTGCTGGCCGAGGCGGTGGTCGCGGCCCGCCGGGCCGGTGACCGCGAGCGCGGCCTGAGCCTGGCCAAGCGCGCCCTCAAGCTGGTGGACGAGGCCGCGGACCCGCTGCGCGCGGCCTGGTTCCGGATGAACCGGTCCCGGATGCTGGGCCACCTCAACCGCCTGGGCGGCGACCAGGAGCTGGCGCACGCCCGCCGCCTGGTCGAGGGCACGCCGCCCTCGGCGGTCAAGGCCGACGTCTACGCGCTGGCGGCCGGCCAGTCGCTGTTCCAGCACCCCACCGAGGCCGATGTGGAGCTGGCCGAGCAGGCGGTGGCGATCGCCCGCCAGGTCGGCGCGCGAAGCGTGGAGCTGTTCGCCCGGATGACCCTCGGCTCGTTCCACGCCGAGTTCGGGGACCCCGAGCGCGGCATCGCGGTGCTGCGCGAGGCGATCGAGGGGGCCCGCCGGCTCGGCGTGCCGGACCTGCTGACCCGCGGCCTGAACAATCTGGCCAGCCTGCTCGGCCAGTTGGGCCGGGCCGAGGAGGCCGTCGAACTGGCCAGGGAGGGGCTGGCGGTGGCCGGCGACCTCGGTCTGCTGCGCAACGCGGGGGCGCTGCTGGCCGGCAACCTGGCCGAGTGCCTGTTGAAGGTCGGCCGTCCGGCCGAGGCCGCCCGGGTGCTGGCCGGCTGGGAGGGCGACGGGCGTCCGGAGCCCTACGACCCGTACCTGTTCCGGCTGCGCGGTGAACTCGCGCTGCACCGCGGCGAGCAGGCCAAGGCCGAGGAGTTCCTCGCGCTGGCCCGGGTCGGCGACTGGCACCAGCCGCAGCACGCGGTGCCCAACGCCCTGCTGGAGGTCGAGCTGGCCACGCGGGCCGGGCGTCCGCTGGAGGCCAGGGCCGCCCTGCTGACGGTGCTGGCGGGCCCGCAACCGGGCCGCGCCGGTGTGCTGCTGCCGCTGCTGGCCCGGGCCGCCGGGGTGGAGGCCGACACCCGCGGGCTGCCCGCCGCCGAGCCGGACCGCCCCGAGGTGCTGCGCCGGATCGCTGCCGAGCTGGTCGGGCTGCGCCCGCTCTCCCCGCTGCACCAGGGCTGGCTGGCGCTGGCCGAGGCCGAGCTGGCCAGGGCCACGGGGAGCGACACCCCGGCGCACTGGGCGGCGGCCGTCGAGCCGCTGCGCGCCACCGGGCTGCCGTATCCCCTGGTGCTGGCGTTGCTCGGTGCGGCCGGTACGGCGGCCGCGGCCGGCGAGCGCGAGCGGGCGGGCGAACTGCTGCGCGAGGCGGGACCGTTGGCCGAGCTGCGCGGTGATCTGGAGCTGGGCCGGCAGATCGCCCGGCTGGCCGAGCGCGTCGGCGTGGCCCGGGCCTTGCGTCCGGCCGAGCCGGTCGAGCAGGGGCGGCCGGCGGACGCGCCGGGCGGCGAGGGCGGGCCGGCGGTGGGCGCCGCGGCCTTCCACCTGACGCCCAGGGAGACCGACGTGCTGCGGCTGCTCGCCGAGGGCCGGACGAACCGGCAGATAGCCGAGGAGCTCTTCATCTCGCCGAAGACGGCCAGCGTGCACGTCTCCAACATCCTGGCCAAGCTGGAGGTGTCCGGGCGCGGCGAGGCGGCCGCGCTGGCCCACCGGCTGCACCTGTTTCCCGAGCCCGAGCTGGTACCGGTCTCCGGCGGCGCGTAGTCCGGCGCACGGACGCACGCGCCCCGGCGCGCGTGCTCCCGGGCGTGCGCTACGGCCAACCGGGCCGATCTGGTGGAAGCGGGTGCATATCCCTACTCTCGGACCATTACTCTAAGTTGAGTGCGCGTGTCATTGAGTGACCGAAGTGGTGTGGGGTCCCGGCCGGGAACCCCGGTGCTGCGAACTCCGGTACTGCCAGTCGCAGTACGGCCGGCAATCGCAGTACGGCCAGTCCCCGTACTGCGGACCCCGGTACGGGGAGGAGCTCCGGTGCCGCGGCGAACTCCGGTGCGGCGGCGCGGTACCGGGCTCGGCCGCCCCGGGGCGCCGCCGGTGTCCCGGACCGGAGGGGGAGGTGCCCGGTGAGCCCGGCCGACGTCGTGCCCCAGACGCTGCCTGCCCGCCCCCGCGGGGTGGCGCAGTCGGCCGCCGTCCTGGCGCCCGCCCCCGGCCTGGTGCCGGGCGCGGTGCCCGTCGGCGCGTCGGCCCTCGGCCCGCCGCCGGGCCGCCGCCCGCTGCTGCCGATCGGCCGGCTGCCCGGAGTGCTGCTGGCGGCCCTCTGCGCCGGCTACGCGATCGGCGCCGCCACCGGCTGGGGATCGCCGGCGCTGGCGACGTTCATGGGCGACTTCGGCCTGGCCGGCGCGGCCCTGGCGGCCGCGCTCTCCTGCCTGGCGCACGGCTGCACGGTGCCCGGGCCGACCCGCCCGGCCTGGCTGCTCTTCGGCCTCTCCTCCGCCACCGTGGCGCTCGGCAACGGCACCTGGGGCTGGTACGAGGTGGTGCTGCGCACCAAAGTGCCGCCGGACTCGCTGGCCGACTACGCCTTCCTGCCGTTCGCCCCGCTGGCCATCACCGGCCTGCTGGTGCTGGCCCAGCGCCCGCGCGGCGCGGCCGGCTGGTTCTGCCTGCTGCTGGACGGCTGGATGGTGGCCGGCTCGCTCTTCACGCTCGGCTGGAGCCTGGCGCTGGGCCGCACCGCCGAGGGCGAGGTCGGCGACCCGCTGCGCCTGGCGCTGGGCCTGGCCTACCCGGTGCTGGACATCCTGATGGTCTCGCTCGTGGTCGGCCTGCGCTTCCGCGGCCGGGACGGCAACCGGGCCGCCGTGCACACCGCGATGCTGGGCCTGGCGGTCACCGTGGTCTGCGACGGCCTGTTCACCTCGCCCACGCTGCGCGACACCTACCACTCCGGCAACCTGCTGGACGCGGGCTGGTTCGCGGGCAGCCTGCTGCTCGCCTCGGCGCCCTGGTCGGCCCGGTGGGGGCGCGGGCGCCCGAGCCGTGAGCACCCCTCGGCCGGCGGCCTGCCGCGCCGCCGGGTGGCCTCGACCTTCAGCGCGCTGACCCCGTACGCCGCCGCCGCGGTCTGCACGGCCGGCATCCTCGACAACGCCCTCGGAGGTCATCCGATGGACCGGGTGGTGATCGTGGTCGCCTGCACGGTCGGCCTGGCCCTGATCGTCCGTCAGGGCATCATGCTGCTGGACAACCTGTCGCTGGCCCAGGAACTGGCCCAGAAGGAGGCGCACTTCCGCTCGCTGGTCCAGGGGTCCAGCGACGTGATCATGATCACCGGCGCCAACGGTGTGCTCTCCTACGTCTCGCCGGCCGCCCTCGGGGTCTACAGCCGCGATCCCGAGGAGCTGGTCGGCGGGCGGCTGCTGGACCTGGTGCACCCCGAGGACGCGGACCGGGTGGTCGGCGAGGTGCACCGGTTCCTGGCCCGCAGCCAGCGCCTGGCCCGCCAGCTCACCCCCACCCCGCACCGGCCCACCCCACGCACGGTGGAGCCCAGCGCCCGGGTGGAGTGCCGGATCCGGGCGGGCGGCGGGGAGTGGCTGCATGTGGAGTCCACCGTCAACCGCTACCGCGACGGGCTGATCCTGAACAGCCGCGACGTCACCGAACGGGTCCGGCTGCAGGCCCAGTTGCAGCACAACGCGTTCCACGACCCGCTCACCGACCTGCCCAACCGGGCGCTGTTCGCCGAGCGGCTGCGCGCCGCGCTCGGCGGGCGCTCCCTCCAGCCGCCTGGGGCCGAGTGCCCGCGCGAGCACCCCTACCAGGAGCCCGGCACGGTGGCGGTGCTCTTCCTGGACCTGGACGGCTTCAAGGCGGTCAACGACACCGCCGGGCACCAGGTCGGCGACCAGCTGCTGGTGCAGGCGGCCCGCCGGCTGCAGTCCACCGTGCGCACCGGTGACACGGTGGCCAGATTCGGCGGTGACGAGTTCGCCGTGCTGGTCTGCGGCCCGCTGGGCCGCCTGCGGGTGCAGGAGCTGGCCGAGCGGCTGCGCCTGGCGCTCTCCGAGCCGTACTGGATCGGCGGCGCCGAGCTGGGGGTGGCCGCCAGCATCGGGATCGCCTTCGGCCCGCGCGGCCTGGACGAGTACGGCCAGCCGGTGGGCGAGGTGGCCGTGCTGGCCGACGAGCTGATGCGTGACGCCGACCTCGCGATGTACCGGGCCAAGTCCGAGGGCAAGGGCCGGGTGGTGCTCTACAGCCCCGCGATGCGGGCCGACGTGGCGCACCGCCGGGAGCTGGACGACCGGCTGCGCCTGGCGGTGCGCGAGGGCGGCTTCGCGCTGTACCACCAGCCCGTGGTGGACCTGCGCACCGGCGCGGTGGCCGGGGTGGAGGCGCTGGCCCGCTGGCGCTCCGCCCAGGGCCTGCTGCTCACCCCGGCCGAGTTCCTGCGCGCCGCCGAGGCCGGTGACGCGGCGGGCCGGTTCACCCGTTGGCTGCTCCAGCAGTCGATCGCCGAGGCGGCGCTGCGCTCGGCGGTGGGCGCCGGCGGCGCGGGGCGCGGCCCGGCCGGCGCGGTCCCGGTCACCGTGCGGCTGACCGCCGAGCGGCTGTGCGCGCCCGGGGTGCACGAGACCATCGCCGCCGCGCTGCGCGAGTGCGGCCTGCCGCCCGGGCGGCTGGTGATCGAGCTGGCCCGGATGGGGTCGGACGCCATGGCCGACGAGCTGGGCCGCAAGCTGGCCGCGCTGCGCCGGCTCGGGGTGGGTACCGCGCTGGCCGGCTTCGGGGCCGGCAGCGGCTCGCTGAGCGCGCTGGCCCGGCTGCCGTTCGACGCGCTGAAGCTGGACCGGGCCCTGGTCCAGGAGCTGGCCGAGAACCCGCGCAGCCGGGCGCTGGCCGGCCACGCGCTGCGGCTGGGCCGCGAGCTGGGGCTGGCCACCGGCGCCGAGGGGGTGGACCAGGAGCGCCAGGTGACGGTGCTGCAGGAGCTGGGCTGCCGGTACGGGCAGGGCCTGGCCTTCGCCCAGCCGCTGGACGAGTTCCGGCTGCGCCGGGCGCTGGCCCGCCGGCTCTACCCGCTGCCCCGGCCGCTGGGCGCGGTCTCGGCCCGGCTCGCCTATCTGTCGGCCGCCGACACCCGATCGGGTGGACGCCCGGAGCCCGGTGCGGGCCGTCCCGCGCACCAGCACCCGCCGCACGAGTCCGCCGAGCGCCAGGCGGCGTGCGGTACCGCGCCGGGGTCCACGGCTGGTCCGCATGGCGAGACGGCGATCCCACCTGCTTGACATCGGCCCGCGCCGAGGAGCAAGGTCGGTGCCATGACCACCCGAATTCTCGTACTTGGCGGGCGCGTCGGCTGAGCCCCGGACCTCGTCCGGACTCGTACCTAGCCGACGCGCCACCCCTCGCTTGCCCTTGGCACGAGGGGTTTTTTGTTGCACTCGCACTGTTTGAACACCGATGTACCGCCCGTTCGCCGCCCCGAATACCGGACGAAACGGACTGGCACCCGGCTACCGGACCCTCGCCGGCGGAGCAGCGTAGCGCTCCGGCGGAGCCCGCTCGGTCCGGCCGAACCCCGAGAAGAGACAGGCAGATGACTGAGCACACGGCATCCCCCCGCCGAGGGGACCAGCAGGGCGGCCCGTCCCACGAGGCTCCCGCTGTGGTCGAGACCATGACCGGCGCGCAGTCGCTCATCCGCTCGCTCGAGGCGGTCGGCGCGGAAACCGTCTTCGGCATCCCGGGCGGCGCGATCCTGCCGGCGTACGACCCGCTGATGGACTCGGTCAAGGTCCGGCACATCCTGGTCCGCCACGAGCAGGGCGCCGGCCACGCGGCCACCGGATACGCACAGGCCACCGGCAAGGTGGGCGTCTGCATGGCGACCTCGGGGCCGGGCGCCACCAACCTGGTCACCCCGATCGCCGACGCCTACATGGACTCGGTCCCGATGGTCGCGATCACCGGCCAGGTCGCCTCCAAGGCGATCGGCACCGATGCCTTCCAGGAGGCGGACATCTGCGGCATCACGATGCCGATCACCAAGCACAACTTCCTGGTCACCGACCCGGCCGAGATCCCGCAGGTGATCGCCGAGGCCTTCCACATCGCCGCCACCGGCCGCCCGGGCCCGGTGCTGGTGGACATCGCCAAGGACGCGCTGCAGGCCACCACCACCTTCCGCTGGCCGGTCGAGCTCTCGCTGCCGGGCTACCGCCCGGTCACCAAGCCGCACGCCAAGCAGATCCGCGAGGCCGCCAAGCTGCTGGTCGCCGCCCGCAAGCCGGTGCTCTACGTGGGCGGCGGCGTGCTCAAGGCGAACGCCACCACCGAGCTGCGGATCCTGGCCGAGCTGACCGGCGCCCCGGTGGTCACCACGCTGATGGCGCTGGGCGCCTTCCCCGACAGCCACCCGCAGCACCTGGGCATGCCCGGCATGCACGGCAGCGTCCCCGCGGTCACCGCGCTGCAGAAGGCCGACCTGCTCTTCACCCTGGGCGCCCGGTTCGACGACCGGGTCACCGGCAGGCTGGACAGCTTCGCGCCGTACGCCAAGGTGGTGCACGCCGACATCGACCCGGCCGAGATCGGCAAGAACCGCCCGGCCGACGTGCCGATCGTGGGCGACGCCCGGGAGGTGCTGGCCGACCTGATCGTCGCCGTCCAGGCCGAGCACGAGGCCGGGCGCAAGGGCGACTACGGCGACTGGTGGGTCAAGCTCAACGAGTGGAAGAAGACCTACCCGCTGGGCTACGAGCCCGCCCCCGCGGGCGAGCTGTCGCCGCAGCAGGTGATCGAGCGGATCGGGCAGTTGGTCGGCCCGGAGGCGATCTACGCGGCCGGTGTCGGCCAGCACCAGATGTGGGCCTCGCAGTTCATCAACTACGAGAAGCCGGCCAGCTGGCTCAACTCCGGTGGCGCGGGCACCATGGGCTACGCGGTCCCGGCCGCGATGGGTGCCAAGGCGGGCCGCCCGGAGGCCGCGGTCTGGGCGATCGACGGCGACGGCTGTTTCCAGATGACCAATCAGGAGCTGGCCACCTGTGCGCTGAACAACATCCCGATCAAGGTCGCGGTCATCAACAACGGTTCGCTGGGCATGGTCCGCCAGTGGCAGACGCTCTTCTACAACCAGCGCTACTCCAACACCGTGCTGCACGCCGGCCCGGAGCACGACGGGGTCGCCCCGCCGCCGCAGGGCACCCGGATCCCCGACTTCGTGCTGCTCTCCGAGGCGATGGGCTGCGTGGGCCTGCGCTGCGAGCGCCCCGAGGACCTGGATGCGGTGATCAAGCAGGCGATGGAGATCAACGACCGCCCGGTGGTGATCGACTTCATCGTCCACCAGGACGCCATGGTCTGGCCGATGGTGGCCGCCGGCACCAGCAACGACGAGATCCTGTTCGCCCGGGGCGTGCGCCCCGACTTCGGCGACGACCTCGACTGAACCTCGAACTAGGAATCAGAGACCATGTCCAAGCACACCCTCTCCGTCCTGGTCGAGAACAAGCCCGGCGCGCTGGCCCGCGTCGCCGCCCTGTTCTCCCGTCGGGGCTTCAACATCGACTCCCTCGCCGTCGGCCCGACCGAGCACCCGGACATCTCCCGGATGACCATCGTGGTCAACGTCGAGGACCTGCCCCTGGAGCAGGTCACCAAGCAGCTCAACAAGCTGGTCAACGTGATAAAGATCGTCGAGCTCGACCAGTCCGCTGCGATCCAGCGGGAACTGGTCCTGGTCAAGGTCCGGGCCGACAACGAGACCCGGTCCCAGGTCGTCGAGATCGTGCAGCTCTTCCGCGCCAAGACCGTGGACGTGTCGCCGGACGCCGTCACCATCGAGGCCACCGGCAGCTCGGACAAGCTGGAGGCGATGCTGCGAATGCTGGAACCGTACGGCATCAAGGAGCTCGTGCAGTCGGGCCTGGTGGCGATCGGGCGCGGTGCCCGGTCGATCACCGACCGCTCGCTGCGCGCGCTCGACCGCAGCGCCTGACCGAACCGCGTCTCCCCGCTGTCTCAGCAGCTGAGCGCGATCCCCTGAACCCCTGTCACCTGCGCGTACGGTAGCCAGAGCACCGACGTGACCAACCAAGGAGAAGTCCCACCGTGGCCGAGCTGTTCTACGAAGACGACGCCGACCTGTCCATCATCCAGGGCCGCAAGGTCGCGGTCATCGGCTACGGCAGCCAGGGCCACGCCCACGCGCTGTCGCTGCGCGACTCGGGTGTCGACGTCCGGGTCGGCCTGCTGGAGGGCTCCAAGTCCCGTGCCGCCGCCGAGGAGGAGGGCCTGCGCGTGGTCACTCCGTCCGAGGCCGCCGCCGAGGCCGACGTCATCATGATCCTGGTGCCGGACCCGATCCAGGCCGACGTCTACAAGGAGGCCATCGAGCCGAACCTGAAGGCGGGCGACGCCCTCTTCTTCGGCCACGGCCTGAACATCCGCTTCGGCTTCATCAAGCCCCCGGCCGACGTCGACGTCTGCATGGTCGCCCCGAAGGGCCCGGGCCACCTGGTCCGCCGCCAGTACGTCGAGGGCCGCGGCGTGCCGTGCATCGTGGCCGTCGAGCAGGACTCCACCGGCGGCGCCTTCGCGCTGGCGCTGTCCTACGCCAAGGGCATCGGCGGCACCAAGGCCGGCGTCATCAAGACCACCTTCACCGAGGAGACCGAGACCGACCTGTTCGGCGAGCAGGCGGTCCTGTGCGGTGGCACCGCCGCCCTGGTCAAGGCCGGTTTCGAGACCCTGGTCGAGGCCGGCTACCAGCCGGAGATCGCCTACTTCGAGTGCCTGCACGAGCTGAAGCTGATCGTCGACCTGATGTACGAGGGCGGCCTGGAGAAGATGCGCTGGTCGGTCTCCGAGACCGCCGAGTGGGGCGACTACGTCACCGGCCCGCGGATCATCACCGCCGACACCAAGGCCGAGATGAAGAAGGTCCTGACCGAGATCCAGGACGGCACCTTCGCCAACACCTGGATCGCCGAGTACAAGGCGGGCCTGCCCAAGTACAACGAGTACAAGACCGCGGACTCCGAGCACCTGCTGGAGACCACCGGCAAGGAGCTGCGCAAGCTGATGAGCTGGGTCAAGGAGGCCTGACCGGCCGGTCGGTGAGCGGTGGGGCGGGTCCGGACCGGCGGTCGACGGGCCCGCTCCTGCTGTTGCTGCGCCCGCCTGCTCCGCCCGTCTCCGCCGGCGTGTTCCGCCGATCTCCGCCCGTCTGTTCCGCCCATCTCCGCCCGTCTACGACCATGTACACGGCGTCGGTCCCGTGCGGGTGATTTCGCCGCACGGGCACAGGCAAAGCCCTTGCCCGCCGATACACTTCCGAGTGCGCGTCAGGCCCACAGCGTCGTGCGTCTACCTACGCGGCATGCCACCATCCCCACGCCCGCCGGAGCGCTGCGCCGGCCACGCCACCCACGTGCCCGTGGAGCGGGGGAGTACCGGACAGTAAGGACCAACTGTCGTGAGCACTGTGACATCCAAGGCCGTGACCTCTCAGAGCGCCGTCGTACTGATCGCCGAAGAGCTGTCGCCCGCCACCGTCGACGCCCTGGGACCGGACTTCGAGATCCGCCACTGCGACGGAGCCGACCGCACCGAACTCCTGACCGCCATCGCGGACGTGGACGCCATCCTGATCCGCTCGGCCACCCGGATCGACGCCGAGGCGCTGGCCGTGGCGAAGAAGCTGAAGGTGGTCGCCCGGGCCGGTGTCGGCCTGGACAACGTCGACGTCGCCGCCGCCACCAAGGCCGGCGTGATGGTCGTCAACGCGCCGACCTCCAACATCGTCACCGCCGCCGAGCTCGCCTGCGGGCTGCTCATCTCGGTGGCCCGCAACATCGCGCCCGCCAACTCCGCGCTCAAGGCCGGTGAGTGGAAGCGCAACAAGTACACCGGCGTCGAGCTGTCCGAGAAGACCCTCGGCGTGGTGGGTCTGGGCCGGATCGGCGTGCTGGTCGCCCAGCGGATGTCGGCCTTCGGCATGAAGATCGTCGCCTACGACCCCTACATCCAGGCCGCCCGCGCGGCCCAGATGGGCGTCAAGCTGCTCTCGCTGGACGAGCTGCTGGAGGTCTCCGACTTCATCACCGTCCACCTGCCCAAGACGCCCGAGACGATCGGCCTGATCGGCGACGACGCGCTGCACAAGGTCAAGCCGAGCGTGCGGATCGTCAACGCCGCCCGCGGCGGCATCGTGGACGAGGCCGCGCTCGCCGCCGCCCTCAAGGAGGGCCGGGTGGCCGGCGCCGGCCTCGACGTCTACGCCAAGGAGCCGTGCACCGACTCCCCGCTCTTCACCTTCGACAACGTGGTGGCCACCCCGCACCTGGGCGCCTCCACCGACGAGGCGCAGGAGAAGGCCGGCATCGCGGTCGCCAAGTCGGTGCGCCTGGCGCTGGCCGGCGAGCTGGTCCCGGACGCGGTCAACGTCCAGGGTGGCGTGATCGCCGAGGACGTGCGCCCCGGCCTGCCGCTGGCCGAGAAGCTCGGCCGGATCTTCACCGCGCTGGCCGGCGAGGTGGCGGTGCGGCTCGACGTCGAGGTGCGCGGCGAGATCACCCAGCACGACGTCAAGGTGCTCGAACTCTCCGCGCTCAAGGGCGTCTTCGAGGACGTCGTGGCCGAGACGGTGTCCTACGTCAACGCCCCGCTGTTCGCCCAGGAGCGCGGTGTCGAGGTACGCCTGACCACCAGCAGCGAGAGCGCCGAGCACCGTAACGTGATCACCGTGCGCGGCACCCTGGCCGATGGCGCCGAGATCGCCATCTCGGGTACGCTGTCCGGCCCCAAGCAGCAGCAGAAGATCGTCGGCGTGGACGCCTTCGAGGTGGACGTGGCGCTCACCGACCACATGGCCTTCTTCAAGTACGAGGACCGCCCCGGCGTGGTCGGCACCCTGGGCCGGATCCTCGGCGACGCGGGCATCAACATCGCCGGCATGCAGGTGGCCCGGGACGGCGAGACCAAGGACGCGCTGGCCTCGATCACCGTCGACTCCGAGATCCCGCAGGAGGTGCTGGCCGAGATCGCCAGCGAGGTGGGCGCCAAGTTCGCCCGCGGGGTCGACCTGGGCTGATCCACCCGGCCGACGAGCCGTCAGTTGCGCAGTCCCGGACCGCTCGGCGGTCCGGGGCTGCGCGCGTTTTCGGCCAGGTCAGAGGGGCATTGGGCTCGCCGGGTGAGAGTCGTCTCAGATAGTAGGAAATCCAACTAGTCGTGCAGACAGCGGCCCGGGGTCGGCGTACCGTGAAATGACCATCCGGTACCCCCGCCAGGGCCCCACCAAGCCGCCCGGCGCGCGCGGCCCGGATGCGCCGTACGCAGCGCGGCGGGCGATCCCCGCCAGGCGTACCCCCCTCCTCCCGCTTCCGGCGCCGCATGGCGTCTTCTGGACCAAGGAGCCCGGTATGCCCTCCACCGCAGAGCAGGTCAGCCACCGTCACACCGCCGCCCCCCTCGGCATCACCGCCCGCGTCGCCGCCGCCCTGGACGCCCCGGGCCGGCCGCGCCGTCGGCGTCGCCGTCTCGACCCGCACGCCCCGGCCGGCTTCGGCCAGGGCGCCGGGCAGGCCGCCGCCGCGCTGCAGCGCTCGCTCGACCGCCGCGACAACGGCGGCGCCACCGGGCACTGAGCGACCGGTCCCGGCCGGCCTCGACGGCGCGTTGGGCCATTCGCCTGACGCGGCGTCAGTATCCGGGACGGGGCCGCGGGCAGCCGAGATCCTGAGGTGGTGCGTATCCGACCACTTCGCCCTGGACCGTCCGGCCCCCGATCCTCCGCTCCCCGTAACCGTCGCCACGGCCAGCACGGCCAGCACGGTGCGCAGCACCGGCACGGCCCCCGGCACCGCGCGGCGCGCCGCCGGCTCCCCGGGCTGCTGCTGGCGCTGGCCCTGCTGGCCGGGCCGCTGGTGCTCGCCGCCGTGCCGCCCGCCGGCCTGGCGGCCGAGCAGGGCCGGGCCGCGGGCGCCGGCCGGCGCTCGGTGCTGCTCGAACTGGACGCCGAGCCCGTCGCCCCCGCCTGGCGCCGGGCGGCCGAGGGCGCCCGGCGCGAGCAGCGCTCGGCGGCCCAGGCCCGCCAGTCGGCCGCCGAGGCGGGCCGGGCCGCCCGGCAGCGCGCCGAGGCGGCCCTGACCCGCCTGCAGCAGAGGCTCGGGCCGGACGTCCGGGTGCTCTACCGCACCCACACCCTCTTCACGGGCCTGGCCGTCAACGCCCCCGCGGCCCGGCTCGCGGCGCTGCGCTCGCTGCCCGGCGTGCGCGCGGCGCACCCGATCGCGCCCAAGCAGCGCTCCAACGCGCACTCCGTCCCGCTCACCGGCGCACCGGCGCTCTGGGCCGGGGTGCCCGGCAACACCGGCCAGGGGGTGCGGATCGGCATCATCGACAGCGGGATCGACTACACCCACGCCGACTTCGGCGGCCCCGGTACGGAGGCCGCCTACCGCGCGGTCGATCCCGCCAGGCCCGCGCCCGCCGGGCTCTTCCCCAACGCCAAGGTGACCGGCGGCCGGGATCTGGTCGGCGACGACTACGACCCCGATCCGAGCGCCGCCGACTACCAGCCGGTCCCGCACCCCGATCCCAACCCGCTGGACTGCGCCCGCAACGGTCACGGCACCCATGTGGCCGGCACCGCGGCCGGCTACGGCGTCGACGCCCAGGGGCGGACCTACCGCGGCCCGTACCGCCCGGGCCTGGACCCGGCCGCCTTCCGGGTCGGCCCCGGCGCCGCGCCCGGCGCCACCCTCTACGCGATCAAGGTCTTCGGCTGCCAGGGCTCCACCGACCAGCTCGCGCACGCCCTCGACCTGGCCGCCGACCCGGACCAGAACGGCGACCTCGGCGACCACCTGGACGTGGTCAACCTCTCGCTCGGCAGCGGCTTCGGCGACCCGGGCGACGCCGACGCGCTGGCCGCCGACCGGCTCGCCGAGGCCGGCACCGTGGTGGTCGCCTCGGCCGGCAACGACGGCGACGTCTACGGCATCGGCGGCAGCCCGGGGGTGGCCACCCGGGCCATCGCGGTGGCCGCCTCGGTCGACGGCCACGGCGACGCGGACGGGGTGCGGGTGCTCGCCCCCGCCGCGCTGGCCGGCGTGCTGCCCGCCCACTGGAGCGCCCGCTACAGCGGCTGGAGCAGCGCCGAGGTGACCGCCGAGGTGGTGCGGCCCGCCGCCGACCCGGACGGCTGCGCCGCCTTCGCCCCGGCCGATGCGGCCCGGCTGCGCGGCCGGATCGCGCTGCTCGACTGGGCCCGGAGCGACAGCGACCGGGCCTGCGGCTCCACCCCGCGCGCCGACCACGCCGCCGACGCCGGGGCCGTCGGTGTGCTGCTGGCCGGGACGGGGGCCGCCGACCCGACGGCCGGCGGCAGGCTGGACGAGATCGGGGGCGACGAACGGATCCCGGCCGCGCTGCTCGCCAAGGCGGACGGCGACCGGCTGCGCCAGGCCGTCGAGCAGTCGTCGGGCCAGTCGTCGGGCCAGTCCTCCGGTCAGTCGTCCGGTCAGTCGTCCGCGCTGACCGTCAAGCTCGCCACCGCGGGCAACCCGCTGCACGGTGCGGTCGGCCAGGACTGGCCCGAACGGGTCGACACGCTCACCGACTTCAGCTCGCGCGGCATCGGCGAGCCGGGCGTGGTCAAACCCGACCTGGCGGCGCCCGGCGAGACCATCTGGTCCGCCAAGGCCGGCACCGGCGGCTGGGGCACCCGCGAGGACGGCACCTCGATGGCCGCCCCGCACATCACCGGGACCGCCGCGCTGGTCCGCGCCGCCCACCCCGACTGGAGCGTCACCGAGGTCAAGGCCGCGTTGATGAACACCGCCACCGACCTGCGGGCGGGCAACGGCCGCACCGGGGCCCTGCTCGGCCCCGAGCGGGCCGGGGCCGGGCGGGTGCGCGTCGACCTGGCCGTCGCCACCCCCGCCGTCGCCTACGCGGCCGAGGACGCCGGTCAGGTCGGCCTCTCCTTCGGCCCGGTCCCGGTGACCGGGCCGCTCACCGTCACCCGTGCGATCGCGGTGCACAACCTGTCCGGCGCGCCGGTGACCTATCGCACCGGCTACCAGGCGGCCACCGAACTGCCCGGTGCCCACTTCGACCTGACGCCGGACCAGCTGACGGTGGCGCCAGGGGAGAGCGCCCTGGTGCACGTCACGCTGAGCGCCCCGGGGCCGGTCGACCGGGCACCCGATCCCACCCTCGCCCGCACCCAGGCCGGGCGGGCTCGCAGCTTCCGCGGCGAGCTCTCCGGGCGCCTGCTGCTCACCCCGGCGGCGGCCGGTCCGCCCGAGCTGCGGGTGCCGCTGTTCGCCGCCCCGCGCGCCGCCTCCGAGCTGACCGCGACGGCCGTCGGCGCCACCACGCCGGCGGTGCGCCCCGGGGCCCAGGCGGGGCAGGCGGGGCAGCCGGGGCAGGAGGGTCTGGTCGGCCCGGTGGTGACCAGGCTCGCCATCACCGGCACCCCCGCCCTGACCAGCGCGGGGCCGTCCTCGCTGATCAGCGCCTTCGAGCTCGGCGGTGAGGGCGGCCGGTGGCCCGACTGCGCGCCCCCCACTCCCACTCCCGCCCCCACTCCCACTCCCGCGCCCGCCCCCGGCGGCCGGGCGGTGGCGCCCGGCGGCATCGAGCACCCCGAGCACAGCCAGGACGGCGCCCCCTGCGCGGCCCAGGATCCGGACCGCTCGGCCGACCTGCGGGCGGTGGGCGCGGCCAGTGACGCGCCCACCGTGCCGGCCGCCGACGCCAGGCTCTACCTGGCGGCCACCGGCTGGGCCCCGGCCGTCACCCCGGTGGCCGCCACGGCGGTGCGCGCCGCGCTCGACACCGACGGCGACGGCGTGCCGGACGCGCTCGTGGTGGCCGACCGGCTGCCGGGCAGCGACGTCCTGGTGGCCCGGCTGCTCGACGCCCGCAGCGGAGCGCAGCTCGACGTCCAGCCGCTCAACGCGCGGTGGGGGGATACCGACACCGATCTGCTGGACAGCGACACCGTCGTCCTGCCGATCCGGATGTCCGCGCTGCCCAGGTTCTCGCCCGCCGGCGGCCGGATCCGCTACGCCATCTGGACCGGTTCGGTGGGCGGCACGCCCGACCCGGCGCACGCGCTCTCCGCCATCGGGCTCACCGACGGCCGGCCCCGGCTGGAGTTCGATCCGCTGCACCCGGCCCTGGACATCCGCTCCGGCCTGGGCGGATCGAGCGCCATCGCCCAGCCCGAGGCCCCCGGCACCGTGCTGGAGGTGCGCCGGGCGACGCCCGACCCGGCCCGCCTGCTCCTGGTGCACCACCTCAACACCGACGGGCACCGGGCCCAACTGCTCAGCCTGCCGGCGGGCTGAGCTCCGATCGGGCCTGTCGGACAGGTCCGGGCGCCGCCGTCCGGTCGCGGCGGCGCCACCGGCTCCCCACCGTCACCAGCAGCCACCCGCCCACCGCCGCGGCCGAGACCCACAGCCCCGGCGCCAGCCCCGGCTGTTCGAAGGTGCAGTCGACCCGGCTCGCGCCCGCCCCCAGCGGCACGGCGAGCAGCCCCTGCACCGACCCCGCGGGGGCCGTCGGCCCGCCGTCCACCCCGCAGCGCCACCCCGGCACCGCGGGCACCGCGAGCACCGCGCTGCCGGTGCTGCCCGGCGGCAGCTCGGCACCGATGGTGTGCCCGCCGGCCCGCACCGAGCGGGCCCCACCCGCGCGCAGCGCCTGCACCGCCTGGTTCAGCGCCGCCGGATCCAGGCAGCCGAACGGGCTGGCCGGCACCTGGGTGGCCAGCTCGACCCGCACCGTCACCCGGACCACACCGTCCGGCGGCACCGGGCCGAGCGGCAGGATCGGCAGCGCCGTCGCGTTCTGCTCCCCGCGCACCGTCAGTGCGCCGCCCGGCCGGCTCAACCGGCCGTTCAGATAAGGCGCGTAGAGATAGGCCAGGCGTCCGGGCGAGCAGGCGGCGGTGAGTTCGGTGCCGGCCTCGCCCGCCGGTGTGCTGGGCAGCGACCACCCACTGCGCCCGTGGTCGGTCGGGGCCGGCCCGGCGCCCGGCACCAGCGCGGGGACCTGGTAGACCGTCGCGCCGAGCAGCGCCTGCTGGCGGGCCCAGACCGAGGCGCCGCTCGGCGGGTCCGGCGCCCCGGGCGGCCGCACGGTGACCAGCGGCGCCGCCGGGGCCCGGCGCACCGTCAGGTCGGGCTGGAGCGTGCTGCCCACCGCGAGGAGCGCCTGCCCGACCGGGTCGGCGGCGCTGAGCGTCTGACGCCCCTGCAGCAGCCAGCCGGCGCCCAGCCCGTGCAGCGTCTGCGCGGTGGCCAGTGGCAGGTAGTCGCTGCGGTAGCCGCCGCCCTGGCCGCCCAGCAGCATCGGGTCGTTGCCGGTGAGCGCCTGTGGCCCGGGGTCGGCGCGGGCGGCCGGCCAGTCCTCGGCACCCTGCAGCAACCGCCGTGCCGCCGCGGTCTGTTCGGCCACCAGGTCGGGTGCTGGTACCGGCACCAGCACCGGGACCGGCGCGGGTGCCGCCGCCGTGGTCGCCGCCGTCGCGTCGTCCGGATCACGGTCGCGCGGCCCCAGCGCCGCGTAGGCCGCCGCGCTCGCTCCGGCGAAGACGGCGCAGCTCAGCACCACCGCCGCGGCGCGCCGCAGCACCCGTGGCGGTGGCCCGGCCGTCTCATCCGGGCCCGGGCCGGCGGGCGCCAGTACCCGGAGCGCCCCCACCAGCACCGGGACTCCGGCGGCCGGCAGCACCCAGCCGAGCGCCCCGGCCGACTGCCGGGCCCAGGTCAGCCCGGCCAGTACGGCGAGCAGCGCCACCCCGCCGCCGAGCGCGAGCGGATCGGGCCGGTGCGCCAGGCAGACCCACGCCGCCATGGTCAGCAGCCCGGCCAGTACGAAGGTCGACCGGTACGGATCGCCCTGTGGCGCGGTCGCCACGTGCCAGAGCAACTGGCTGGGCCGCCAGACGAACGAGGCCGCGACCAGCGCCAGCGCCGCCGGCCAGGCCAGCCGCTCGCGCACCGGCACCGCGCGGTTGAACGGCAGCGCGGCCACCAGCAGCAGGCCCAGCACGCCGGCGAAGACATCGGGCAGCGCGCTCCCGGCGAGCCCGCCGGGCAGCAGCCGGGCCAGGTAGTCGGTGATCCCCGGCGTGCCCGGGTGCAGCACGGCGGCAGGCACCGCGTTCCGTCCGGCCTCGAAGGTCACCCAGAGCACCGGCGCCGCCGCCGCGACCCCGACCGCCGTCATCGCCAGCGCCCGCCCCAGCGAGCGCAGCCGCTCGCCCGCCGGTCGCCGCTCCAGCAGCAGGCGCAGCACCAGCACCAGCGCGGCCCCGAGCGTGGCCGTCGCGGCGGTGTAGAAGTCGCCGACCCAGGCCAGCGCGACGGCAGCCGCGCCCAGTGGCCAGCCGGTGCGCCGCAGGCAGCGGTCGAAGGCCAGGCCGACCAGCGGCAGCGAGACCAGGCCCCAGAGCCAGGCGGGCTGCCCGATCCCCTCCACCAGCACCCAGCCGCAGAGCCCGTACCCGGTGGCCACCAGCGCCCGCAGCCACGGCGGCCCCGGGTGCAGCCGCCCCAGGAAGACGGTCATCAGCGCGGTGCCCAGGCCGATGCTCAGCAGCGTGCCGAGGAAGACGGCCAGTCCCACCTGGTCGCGCGGGACGAGCACGACCAGCAGCGAGAAGGGGTTCAGCAGGTCGGTCACCAGGTCGGGCAGGAACGGCACCCCGTACCCGCTGTTCCAGTTGATCAGCAGGTCCCCGCCGCCGTGCCCGTGCAGCAGGTCCCACAGGTGCGCGTGCAGCGGGATCACCTGCTCGGCGAGCACCGTCCCCGCCCGTGGCCCGGCCCCGAACGGATAGACCCGCCGGGCCGCCAGCGCCACCAGATACGCGCCCACCGCCAGGGCGGCGGAGCCCAGCGCGGCGCGGCGGACACCTTCGGGTGATTCCTCCTCAGGAACCGCCGGGTAGCCTGAAGTGGACCGCCAGAGTCTCCGCATGGGAGTAATCATGAGCGTCGAACCGTTCCCGGACTGGCTGGTTCCGCCCGTCGGTGGTTGGACAGCGGAAGATCTGGACCGGCTCCCCGAGCTGCCTCCGCACACGGAGCTGATCGACGGGAATCTGGTTTTCGTGAGCCCACAGACCATTTTTCATATCTGGGTCATGCGGTTGCTGGAGAACGGCCTGCTGGCGGCGGTTCCGAAGAGCTGGGAGGTCTGGCGGGAGATCACCGTGGTCCTTGGACCCAAGAACCGCCCGGAGCCTGACCTGGTCGTGGTCAAGGCTGAGGCGCGGACCAGTCCCACGCAGACCTCATTTCGCGCAGAGGACGTTCTGCTCGCAGTTGAGGTGGTCTCCGCTGAATCGGAGGAGCGTGACCGGTACGTGAAACACAACAAGTACGCCGCCGCCGGTATCCCGTTCTACTGGAGGATCGAGAGCATGGCGGGCAAGCCCGTGGTCTATGCGTATGAGCTGGACCCGGCCACCGAGGCCTACGGCGCCGCCACGATCATGCGGGACGTCCTCGATCTTCCCGTCCCCTTCCCCGTCCGGATCGAGCTCAGCTCCCCCTGAGGTCCGTCCGCATTCTGGACGCCGGATGTCACTCCCCAAGACAGGGGAGTACCGTTCCCACCATGTCTCGCAGCCTTCGTCTCGCAGTGATCCCCGGTGACGGTATCGGCCAGGAAGTGGTGGCCGAGGGCCTCAAGGTGCTTGCCGCCGCCCTCCCCGACGACGTCAAGCTGGAGACCACCGAGTACGACCTCGGTGCCCGCCGCTACCACGCCTCCGGTGAGACCCTGCCGGACGAGGTGCTCGCGGAGCTGAAGACGCACGACGCGATCCTGCTCGGCGCGATCGGCGACCCCTCCGTCCCGTCCGGGGTGCTGGAGCGCGGGCTGCTGCTCAAGCTGCGGTTCGCCTTCGACCACCACATCAACCTGCGCCCGGGCAAGCTCTTCCCGGGTGTCGCCTCGCCGCTGGCCGGTAGCCCGGAGATCGACTTCGTGGTCGTCCGCGAGGGCACCGAGGGCCCCTACGTCGGCAACGGCGGCTCGCTGCGCACCGGCACCGAGCAGGAGGTGGCCACCGAGGTCAGCCTCAACACCGCCTTCGGCATCGAGCGCGTGGTCCGCGACGCGTACCGCCGGGCCGCCGCCCGCCCGCGCAAGAAGCTGACCCTGGTCCACAAGAACAACGTGCTGGTGCACGCCGGTCACCTGTGGACCCGGATCTTCCAGCAGGTCGGCCAGGAGTTCCCCGAGGTCGGCACCGACTACCTGCACGTGGACGCGGCGACCATCTTCTTCGTCACCCAGCCCGAGCGGTTCGATGTGATCGTCACCGACAACCTGTTCGGCGACATCCTGACCGACCTGGCCGCCGCCGTCACCGGTGGCATCGGCCTGGCCGCGAGCGGCAACATCAACCCCTCCGGCGCCTTCCCCTCGATGTTCGAGCCGGTGCACGGCTCCGCCCCGGACATCGCGGGCCAGGGCAAGGCCGACCCGACCGCCACCGTGCTGTCGGTCGCCATGCTCCTCGACCACCTCGGCTTCAGCGCCGAGGCGGCCAAGGTCGAGGCGGCCGTCGCCGCCGACCTGGCCGGGCGCGGCAGCGCCACCCGGACCACCACCGAGGTCGGCGACGCGCTCGCCGGCCGAGTATCCGGCTGACGGGCCGGCTGAGAGGCGGAGCAAGGCGCCCCCGGGGCGCTACAACCCCACAGCTGTTCGGCACGGCCCCTTAGATGCGAGTATCAACAGTGGGCCGTGCCTTCGGCGTACCCGGGTTCCCCCGACCCACCGCCCGAGGCGGTCACGGCCCTGACCAACCACACGGTGAAGGACAGAAGCCATGACCACGCCCACCCAGGCGCCCATCACGTTCGAGCTCAAGCCTTCCGCTCACCCGCTGCCCGCGGCGGAGCGCGAGGCCCGGCTGGCGAACCCCGGCTTCGGCCGGATCTTCACCGACCACATGGTCACCATTCGCTGGACCGAGGGCCGCGGCTGGCACGACGCCCAGCTCACCCCGTACGCGCCGCTGGAGATGGACCCGGCGAACATGACCCTGCACTACGGGCAGGCCATCTTCGAGGGCCTCAAGGCCTACCGCCAGCCCGACGGCTCGATCGCGAGCTTCCGGCCGGAGGCCAACGCGGCCCGCTTCCAGGCCTCGGCCCGCCGTCTCGCGATGCCCGAACTGCCTGCCGACGCCTTCGTCAAGGCCTGTGAGCTGCTCGTCCAGCAGGACCGCGACTGGGTGCCCACCGAGGCCGAGCAGAGCCTGTACCTGCGCCCGTTCATGTTCGCGGCCGAGGCGGGCCTGGGGGTCCGGCCGGCCAACGAGTACCTCTTCATCGTGATCGCCTCCCCGGCCGGCGCCTACTTCCCCGGCGGCGTGAAGCCGGTCTCGGTCTGGCTCTCCGAGGAGTACGTCCGGGCGGCTCCCGGCGGCACCGGCGCCGCCAAGTGCGCGGGCAACTACGCGGCTTCGCTGGTCGCCCAGGCCCAGGCCGCGGCGCAGGGCTGCGACCAGGTGGTCTGGCTGGACGCCGCCGAGCACAAGTGGATCGAGGAGATGGGGGGCATGAACCTCTACTTCGTCTTCGGGGAGGGCGAGGACGCCCGGATCGTCACCCCGGCCCTGTCCGGCGCACTGCTGCCCGGCATCACCCGCGACTCGCTGCTCACCATCGCCGGCGACCTCGGCTACGCCACCGAGGAGCGCAAGATCTCCACCGACGAGTGGAAGCAGGGCAACGCCGACGGCACCCTGACCGAGGTCTTCGCCTGCGGCACCGCCGCCGTGATCACCCCGGTCGGCTCGGTCAAGTCCGCGCGCGCCGACTGGACCGTGGGCAAGGGCGAGCCCGGCCCGGTCACCATGCGCCTGCGCGAGACCCTGCTGGCCCTCCAGGGCGGCACCGTCAAGGACACCCACAACTGGATGCACCCGATCGCCTGAGCCACCTCGCCCGGGTGTTCCACGGAGCTGGGACACCCGGGTCGGTACCACGCGAAGTGTTCCGCTCGTCGAGCTGCGACCCCGAGCGATGAGGGCAAATCGGCTGTTCTGACACACGCGTCCCGGATCGCGAGACGTCCCGCCCGCCCTGCGGATCCTGTGCCAGACTGCCAGCGTGTCCTCGCTCGCGCTCATGATTAGCAGCAGGCGCGCCGGTCCGCAGTGACCGTTCCGCAGTGATCCCCGCGGGACGACCACCGTGTCACAAGACCCGCGCGCAGACCTCTCGCACCCGCGAGGGGTCTTTTGTTTTGCCCGGTCCGGCCCACCCCACGCCGACCGGCCAGGACCCGGCACACCGGCCCCCGCCCACCAGGCGGGCGCGGAACCCGGGTGGCGCGCGGGATGGTGGACAGTGGAGCCGGGGACGGAAGACCGGCAGACAAGCAGAGACATCTCCCCGAACGGAGAAACCAGGGCCATGACCGACGGCAGTACGCGTCACCCCGACGACAGCTTCCACGTCTTCGACACCACCCTGCGCGACGGCGCGCAGCGCGAGGGCATCAACCTCACGGTGGCCGACAAGCTGACCATTGCACGGCACCTGGACGACTTCGGCGTCGGGTTCATCGAGGGCGGCTGGCCGGGCGCCAATCCCCGGGACACCGAGTTCTTCGCCCGGGCCGCCACCGAACTGGATCTCAAGCACGCGCAGTTGGTGGCCTTCGGGGCCACCCGCCGGGCCGGCGGCGACGCGGCGACGGATCCGCAGCTGGCGGGGCTGCTCGACTCCGGCGCCCCGGTGATCACCCTGGTCGGCAAGGCGCACGACCGCCATGTCGAGCTGGCCCTGCGCACCACGCTGGACGAGAACCTGGCGATGATCCGGGACAGCGTCGCGCACCTGCGTTCGCGCGGGCGGCGGGTCTTCCTCGACTGCGAGCACTTCTTCGACGGCTACCGGGCCAACCGCGACTACGCCCTCGCCGTGGTCCGCACCGCGCACGAGGCGGGCGCCGACGTGGTGGTGCTCTGCGACACCAACGGCGGGACGCTGCCCGGCGGCGTCCGCGAGATCGTCGCCGAGGTGCTGGCCGCGACCGGCGCCCGGCTCGGCATCCACGCACAGGACGACACCGGCTGCGCGGTGGCCAACACGCTGGCCGCGGTGGACGCGGGGGCTACTCACGTCCAGTGCACGGCCAACGGCTACGGCGAGCGGGTCGGCAACGCCAACCTGTTCCCGGTGGTCGGCGCGCTGGAGATCAAGTACGGGCGCCCGGTGCTGCCGCTCGGCAAGCTGGCCGAGATGACCCGGATCTCGCACGCCATCGCCGAGGTGGTCAACCTGACGCCCGGCACCCACCAGCCCTATGTGGGTGTCTCCGCCTTCGCGCACAAGGGCGGTCTGCACGCCTCCGCGATCAAGGTCGACCCGAACCTGTACCAGCACATCGACCCCGAACGCGTCGGCAACACCATGCGGATGCTGGTCTCGGACATGGCCGGGCGGGCCTCGGTGGAGCTCAAGGGCCGGGAGCTGGGCTACGACCTGTCCGCCGACCGCGAGCTGGTGGGCCGGGTGGTCGCCAAGGTCAAGGAGCAGGAGAACCTCGGCTACACCTACGAGGCCGCCGACGCCTCCTTCGAGCTGCTGCTCCGCGACGAGGTGCACGGCAGCCGCGCGCGCTTCTTCGCCCTGGAGTCCTGGCGCACCATCAGCGAGCAGCGGCACGAGGGCGGCACGGGCAACGAGGCCACCGTGAAGCTCTGGGCCAAGGGCGAGCGGATCGTGGCCACCGGCGAGGGCAACGGCCCGGTCGACGCGCTGGACAAGGCCCTGCGCACCGCGCTGGAGCGGATCTACCCGCAGCTGGCCAAGCTGGAGCTGGTGGACTACAAGGTCCGGATCCTGGAAGGCCGGCACGGCACCGGCTCGCGCACCCGGGTGCTGGTGGAGTCGGCGGACGGCACCGCCACCTGGTCCACCGTGGGCGTCGCGGACAACGTGATCGACGCCTCCTGGCACGCGCTGGAGGACGCCTACACCTACATCCTGCTCAAGTCCGGCCTGGAGCCGGAACACCGGGAGCTGGGCCACCGGGAGCCGGAGCGCGGGTGACGCGGCGCGGGGGACCCCGGTCCACGGGGTCCCCGACTGCCCCGGTTCACCGGCGGGTGCGCCGGACCGGGGCCCAGGTCAGCGGAGTCTGGCGAGCAGGGCGTGTTCGACGAGGGTGATCAGGGCGCTCTTGGCGCTGTCGCGGCGGCGGGCGTCGAGGGCGATGATCGGGG
>NZ_JBIBIJ010000025.1:0-113973 GCF_042957465.1 Kitasatospora sp. NPDC008050 | reverse complement strand
GCCCGCTGGAACGCGGACGAGATCCGCGACGAGCTCCAGCACTACGTCGCCGAACGCCTCGGCGAGAACGACGGAGTCCTGATCATCGACGACACCGGCTTCGTCAAGAAGGGCACCACCTCCGCGGGCGTGCAACGCCAGTACTCCGGCACCGCCGGCCGTACCGAGAACTGCCAGATCGGGGTCTTCGCCGCCTACGCCACCAGTCGCGGCCGGGCCCTGGTGGACCGCGAGCTCTACCTTCCCAAATCCTGGACCGAGGACCGGGACCGCTGCCGCGCGGCGAAGATCCCCGACGAGCGGGAGTTCCGCACCAAGGGCCAGCTCGCCAAGGCCCTGGTGCTACGCGCGCTCGCCTCCGACCTGCCCATCGCCTGGGCCACCGCCGACTCGGCCTACGGACAGGAAGGGCGCTTTCGCCGAATGCTGGAACAGTCCGGTGTCGGCTACGTTCTGGCGGTGCCCAAGTCCCAGTTCAGCGTGGGCTGTCCACGCATCGACTGGCTGTTCTCCCAAGCCCCGGCCGACGCCTGGCAGCGGATCTCGTGCGGCAACGGCGCCAAAGGGCCGCGCGACTATCACTGGGCGGCCATCCGACTGCCAGCCGTGGCGGAGTTCGACTACCAGGGAGACGTCCAGGTCCGTCAGCGGTGGGCGATGGCCCGCCGCAGCCTGAGCAGGCCCGACGAGATCGCATACTACCTCGCCTACTCACAACTCGACACGACCGTGGAGAAGTTGGTGCGGATCGCCGGGATGCGCTGGGCGATCGAGGAGTGCTTCCAGGCCGCGAAGAACGAGTGCGGCCTGGACCAGTACGAGGTGCGTCGCTACACCGGCTGGATGCGGCATATCACCCTGGCCATGCTCGCTCACGCCTTCCTGGCCGCGATGGCGGCGGCCGCGGCATCAAAGGGGGCTGCAGAAACGGTTCCCGTACCTTGGTGGACCTCACCGTGGCAGAGATCCGGCGACTCCTGGCGGCTGGCCGTCCCCACGGCCCACGTCCGCCGCAGTGCTCGCCGCGCGCTCATGCCTTGAACTGGTCTACCTGGCGCCGACAACGCCAGGCCGTCGCCCGCCGCTGTCACTACCAGCGTCGGCTGCACACGATCGAGGGGCGGCCCCATGAAGACCGCCCCTGATGGGCCATCAGCCCGCTACACTCACCGCGCGCAGCCTCTGAACAGGCAAAACGTCGAAGTCCTGCTGGAGTACTAGGGCTTGTCCGGCAAGCCCTAGGCTGTGCCGTATGGGAGTTGAGGAGCGGGAGAGCCGCGCGGTCAGTCGTCCGTGGACACCTCCATGAGCCACCAGGCACCCAGCGCCAGCGGGGTGCCGAGTGCGCCTATGCCCACCGCGAACCACCACGCCCAGTAGCCGCCGCCGGTCACGACCGACCGCTCCGGGTGCACGGGATCGATCCGCACGCTCACCCGGTGCCCGTCGGGCCACAGGTCGGAGGCTCCCGCCCGGGAGCTGTAGGCACGCCCGGCCACCGACCAGTGGTAGGCGCAGTCGATGCCGGAGTCGGGGCCACTGCGGCAGTCGGTGACGGTGGCCGACACCCGCAACGTGGCGTGCTGGTCGCGGTCGTGCTCGTGGCACCAGCCGCTGACACCGAAGGCGAACAGGCCGGCGAAGACGGCGAGCAGCAGGGCCAGCATGGCGTTGCCGGAAAGCCTGCTGATCACACCGCCGGGGCTCCCGGCCAGCAGCAGGCGCACCGGCGCGGCCAGCGCCATGAGCGCCGCCGCGATGCCCGCGCCGACCCAGCCGGCGTACCAGGTGTCCGATCCCCACCGCGCGAAGGCCGTCACCAGCGCGCCCACCAGGACGGCGGCGCCGGCCAGGCCCTGGAGCGTGCGGACGGTGCCGCGGGCCCACCCGCGCGTCCGCCTGGGCGGGTGGGCCCCGTCGGCCAGGGCAGCGGGCAGTCGCCGGTCTTCGGGGGTGGGGGGTCGCTCGTCCTCGATCGTGGTCACCCGGCCAGGCTGGCAGGGGGACGCGTCGGGCGACAGACAGCGTTGCTCACCCCCGCATTCAGCAACGCTTACCGGTTGCCGCCACCTCGCGGGTGGCCGGCCTGCTACCGGGTCGGCGGGGGCGGGGTCCAGTCCGCGCCGAGCAGGCCGAAGAGCAGATCGTCGGTCCATTCGCCCTTGAGCCAGGTGTGGTCCGGGCGCAGTCCCTCCCGGCGGAAGCCGACCCGCTCCAGCAGCTGGGCCGACCTCAGGTTGCGTGCGTCGCACTCCGCCGACACCCGGTGCAGGCCGCGCCGCTCGAACAGGTCGGCCAGCACCGCGCGCAGCGCCTCGGTGGCGTACCCGTGCCCCTGGTGCTCGGCGGCGAACGTGACCCCGAGCTCGGCCTGCCGCAGGTTCTCCGCCAGGCACACCCCCACGTCGCCGACCAGTTCCCCGGTGGCCCGCAGCTCGACGGCGTACTGGAACCAGCCGGGCCGCCCGGGGTCCCCGGCGGCGAACTCGCCGACCAGCTCGGCCGCGGCCGCCGAGGTGACGGGCGCGCTCCAGCCCTGGTAGCGGGCGATCGCCGGGTCGGAGCGGTAGGCGGCCAGCGCGGCGGCGTCCTCGGGGCCGAAGCGGCGCAGCCGGAGTCGGGGCGTCCCGATCAACTCGATCAACATGGCAGGAGCCTCTCACCTCGGCACGCACGCTGACGAGGGAATAACCGCAGGGCGAGCGAGGCGAACCAGGAGTACGCGGCGCGGCAGCCCGTCGCATCAGTGCGCCTTTCCCGTACGAACGTTCGCAAGCCAGCGGCACGGCGGGAGTGCGTCCACGGGGACCTGCCAGGAGCCGGAGCGAGGGGGTGACCTCCGGCCTCCTCCCGCGTTCTCCAGGGCACGACTCCGGCACGCTCCGCGCCGGATCCGTCCTGTTGCGCTACGGAAGTCAGAGGCACCGATGAGCGATACCGCCCCGCGGACCAGCGCCGTGATCCCGGCTCAGGCCACCCGGCCCGGGAGGGACGTACGGGTCCTGGTCGTCGGTGCGGGGTTCTCGGGCATCGGCGCCGCGGTCCGGCTGCGCCGGGCGGGGGTGCGCGATGTGCTGGTCCTGGAGAAGGGGCCCCAACTCGGCGGCACCTGGCGGGAGAACACCTATCCGGGCTGCGCCTGCGATGTGCCCTCGACGCTCTACAGCTACTCGTTCACCCCGGATGCCGCCTGGAGCAGGGTGTTCGCCGAACAGCCGGAGATCCACGCCTATCTGCGGGCGACGGCCGAGCGGCACGGGCTCGGCGAGGTGCTGCGCTGCGGTGTGCGGGTCCACGGAGCCCGGTGGGATCCGGCGGCCGGGCGCTGGCTGGTGGAGACCAGCGAGGGCCCCTACCGCGCGGCGGTCCTGGTCCTGGCCACGGGGCCCTGGCACGTACCGCGCCATCTCGACGTCCCCGGGGTCGCGGAGTTCGACGGGCCCGTGCTGCACACCGCCCAGTGGGACCAGGACATCGACCTGACGGGGCGTCGGGTGGCCGTGGTGGGCAGCGGGGCGTCCGCCGTCCAGCTCGTCCCGGCCCTCGCCTCCCGAGCGGCCGCCGTGCACCTCTTCCAGCGCACGGCCCAGTGGGTGCTCCCCAAACCCGATCTGCCGGTACCCCCCTCCGTCAACCGGCTCCTCGACCGGCTGCCCGGCTCCCGCAATGCGCTGCGCGCCGGGCAGTACGCCCTCCAGGAGGGCTTCGGATACGCCTTTCGCCACCCGGGCCTGGCCCGCCTCCTGGAGGCGGGCGCACGTGCCCACCTGCGGGTCGCGGTCCGCGACCGGCAGTTACGCCGAGCGCTCACGCCCACCTACCGGCTGGGCTGCAAGCGTCTGCTCACCTCCAGCACCTACTACCAGGCCCTCGCCGAGCCGCACGTCCACCTGCACCCCACCGCCGTGACGGCCGTGCGCGGCAACGGCATCGTCGACGCCGACGGCACCACCACCCGGGCCGACGTGCTGGTCACCGCCACCGGATTCCGCATCGGCGAGCTGCCGCTGGCCCGCCACCTGCACGGCAGCGGCGGCCGGACGCTGCACGACGCCTGGGGCGACGAACCCGAGGCGTACCTGGGCACCACCGTCAGCGGCTTCCCCAACCTCTTCCTGCTCCTGGGGCCCAACCTGCTCGGCGGCTCCACCTCGGCGATCACCGTCCTGGAGGCCCAACTCGGCTACCTCACCGAGGCCCTGGCCCATCTCGACCACAGCGGCCACGGCGCCCTGGAGGTGCGGCCGGCCGTGCAGGCCGCGCACAACACGGCGGTCCAAGAGGCGTTGGCGACCACCGTCTACAACTCCGGTGGCTGCACCAGCTACTACTTCAGCCCGAGCGGGCGGAACACCTTCGCCTGGCCCTGGTCCACCGGGCGGCTCGTGCGGCAGCTGAGCCGCTTCGACCCCGCCGACTACGCCTCGCCCGCCCCGACCGGCCCCGCACCCGCACCCGTGCCCCTGCCCCTGCCCCTGCCCCTGCCCTCGGACGGTTCCACCGGGTCCCCCCACGAAGAGGCCGCCTCCGCGTCCCGCGGAAACGGCCTGCGGCCAACGTGAACGCTGGTCGGAACGGACCGCCCCTGCGCCCTGCGGACCACGTGAGAATTCTATTGATGTCCCGCTGAACAGCCGGGCGAAGAAATCGCGGTCACGAGGCGCAGAATCGGCGACCCTGTACTGCCGAATTCCATAGGCACCTCCTGGAGCCGACTCGCCGGCAAGTCCTCCGGCAGGTTCCAGCCTACTCCGCGCGCCCCCCGAATTCGTATCCGGCGGGCCCGAGTTAGTACTGGAGCTACTCCCGGGCCAGCTGCTCCTCCAGCTTCTCGCCCTCGATGTCGGGGTTGGGGACGTACTTGGCGAACCACTGCGGGTGGTACCAGATCTTCGAACGGACGATCGCCAGTACCGCGGGCACCAGGGTCAGCCGCACGACGAAGGCGTCCAGGAAGACACCCGCCGCGAAACTGAAGCCGATGGCCTTGATGGTCGGGTCCTTGCTGAACATGAAGGCCACGAAGATGGAGAACATGATCAGCGCGGCGGCGGTCACCACGCGCGCCGACAGGCCGGTACCGCGTTCGACGGCGCCCCGGGCGTCGCCGGTCTTCGTGAAGTCCTCCTTGATCCGGGAGACCACGAAGACCTCGTAGTCGCTGGAGAGACCGAAGATGATGGCGAGCATGATGATCGGCAGAAAGCTGATCGTCTCGGCCTTGGTGATGCCGAAGACCTTCTGACCCCAGCCCCACTGGAAGAGCGCGACCTGCATGCCGAACGCGGCCGAGACCGACAGCAGGAAGCCGATGATCGACTTGATCGGCACCAGGATCGTCCGGAACGCGAACGTCAGCAGGATGAACGCCAGACCGACCACGACCACCAGGAAGACGGGCAGTGCCGAGGACAGCTTGGCGGACACGTCGATGTTCGAGGCCGTGACGCCGCCGATGAGGACCGTCGAGCCGCTCGTCCCCTCGATCACGGCCCGGTTGTCGCGCAGGGCGTGGACCAGGTCGGCGGTGGCCGGGTCGCTCGGGCCGGTGGTGGGGACGACGCGGATGACCGCGATGCCGTTGGTCAGGGCCACCCGGGTCACCGCCGCGACGCCGGGGAGCCTGCTCAGCGTGGTCGCCATGGTCTGCGCCGCCACGGGCGAGGTGACGCCGTCCGCGACCACCTGGAGCGGGCCGTTGAAGCCCGGGCCGAAGGCCGCGGTGGTCAGGTCATAGGCCCGGCGCGAGGTGTCGGAGGTCGGCTTGGACGAACCGCTGGGCAGCCCCAGCTGCACGTCCAGGGCCGGCACCGCGAGCAGCAGCAGGAGCCCGACGCCGCCGAACAGGACCGGGATGCGGTAGCGGACGACGGTACGGGCCCAGGCCGCCCCGAAGGTCCGCTGGGGTGCGGTGGCCGCCGTCACCGCGACCTCCTCGTGGTGCCCGCGGCGCAGCGGTGTGCTGATGAAGTGGGTGACCTTCTCCCCCGCGAAGCCGAGCAGGGCGGGGAGCAGGGTGAGCGAGATCAGCAGCGCGATGGCCACCGCGGCGGCCGCGGCCAGGCCCATGATGGTCAGGAACGGGATGCCGACGACGGACAGCCCGCACAGCGCGATGATGACGGTCAGTCCGGCGAACACCACCGAGCTGCCGGCCGTGCCCGCGGCCAGGCTGACCGACTCCGCCACCGCACGGCCCTGCAGCAGGTTGTTGCGGTGCCGCGACAGGATGAACAGGCCGTAGTCGATGCCGCAGGACAGGCCCAGCATCAGGGCGACGGTGGTCGAGGCGGAGGCGATGGTGACGACCGAGGCGAGGGCGGTGACGCCGGTCAGGGTGATGGCCACGCCGATGATCGCGGTGAGGATCGGCAGGCCGGCGGCGACGAGCGCGCCGAAGGTGATCACCAGGATGACGAAGGCGACGACCAGGCCGATGATCTCCGGGAGCTCCGAGGGGACGACCCGCCACCCCGGGTAGACGCTGCCGGAGTACTCGACCTGGACACCCGCCGCTCGGGCCGGAGCGACAGCCACCTGGACGGCGTCCAGCGTGGCGTCCTTCACATCGGCCGGCTGCGCGGTGAACTGCACCTGGCCGAGCGCGACCTGGCCGTTCGGGGAGATCGCCTTCGCCTGGAACGGGTTCGTGGCCGAGGCCACCTGCGGCACCCTGGCCAGGTTGGCGGCCGCGGCCTCGATGCCGGCCCGCGGCCCCGGATCGGTGACCTTGGCCGCCCCGTGCGTGGCGAAGACGACCTGCGTCTGGCCTCCGGCCAGGGCCGGCAGCTTCGCCTTGAGCAGATCGACCGCCCGCTGCGACTCGGTACCGGGGATGGTGAAGTTGTCGTTCGTCTTACCACCACTCGCGACCGAGACGGCGATCGTGGCGACCGCGGCGATGAGCCACAGGCTCAGCACCAGGCGCCGGCGCCGAAACGCCCACTGGGCCAGGCGGAACAAGTAGGTCGACACGCGCCCACCGTCACACGCCGCGCCGTCCGTCAGCCCGCCGGGCTGGGCCGTCCGGGGTGCTGCCCGGTGGGACGCCGGGCCTCATCCTCCGGGGCCTGCCGCTACTGCCCGCCCGCGCTCAGCCGCAACGCCCGCAACCGTGCGAGCAGGTCGGATCAGCTGGGCGCGGAACGGGCCCGGGTCCGCGGCGGCGAGGTGAGAACGCAGTCGCCGCACAGCGCGCCCGCGCGGTCCGGGGCGGCCCGGTAGATGAGGCAGCAGCTGCGGCGGCGGAACCCGCTGCCGTCGTCCGTCCGGCCGCCGGCGCCGCGCAGGGGCGGCTGTTCGAGCAACCGGTCAGCGAACTCCCGTGCCTCCCCGGCCAGTTCGGGTTCGGTTCGGGCGATGGCCGAGGCCGCGCCGTTGACGGCCGAGGCGACGTTGCCCCAGAGGATGCGCGGCGAGAGCGCGAACCCGCCGGTGGCCGCCGCCAGTTCGCGGATCGGCCCGTCGAACAGCTCCCTCCCCAGCCGCGCCGCGCGTTCGGCCGGGTCGGCCACCGGTGCGGCCGTCCGGTCGGGCAGCGACAGGGGGAACAGGCTGCCGGGCGTCGGCTGCCATCTGGCGTCCCGCAGGCCGTAGGAGAGCACCGCACCGGTGAGCGCGGCGACGGCGAAGCCCGGGGAGAGCAGCCGGGAGGCCAGGCCGAGCTGGGTCACCGAGGCGGCCACCCGCAGCTCGACCGCCTCGGCCGGCTGCCCGCCGCCGGCGGCCAGGTAGCCGCGCACGGCGGCCACCCGGTCGCGCAACACCGAGGGTTCGTCGAGCAGTTCGCCCATGCTCCGCCAGGGCCCCTCGACCGGGCCGGGGGCGTGCGTCTCGAAGGCGAAGAACGGCCCGAGGGCCGCGATCCTCTCCGGCATCGCGGCTCTCGGCTCCGGCTGCGTCGTGACGAACCGACGTTCCGGCTCGGTCATACCGCTCCGAAGATCGCGGCCCGCGGCGCGACCGTGCCGGCGGCCCCTGCCGTGAGCACGACGAGGCGGTAGCGCTGGGTGAGGGTCTCGCCGCTGTGCAGCCGGTGCTTCACGTGGGACAGGTCCGTGTACAGCGTCCCGGTCTGGCTGGCGAGCCGCACGGTCCTCCAGTGCCCGGTACTCGTGAGCTGCTGGACCTTGATGTCCGAGGGCTTGAGGAACGGACCGGCATTCGGCGACTCCACCAGGAGCTGCGGGGCCACGATCCGGTCCGTCGACGAGCTGTTGCGGTAGGTGACCGTGTAGTCATGCGCCTGCGGGCCGGCCGCCAGCGGGCTTGCGGGCATGTCCACGAAGTCGATCGGTACGGCAGAGACCCGGCCCTGCACGCCGGCGGACGCCGGAGCGGCCACCTGCTGCCCCGCCGCCATCGCCGGCCCTGTTGAAACGAAGGCAGCGGCAGCAGCGACTGCGGCGGCTGCGGTTACTCCCAGACGGTTACGCATCGACAGCATGCTGTGAGTCCCCTTTCGACTCGTCGAGTCATACGACCAGCATGGACGCCCCACCGAGCCGCCGCCGCTTTTCCCGGCCCTGAAATTCATACCGAATCGGTAAAAACCGGGCGCCCAGCCGCGCTGACCCGTGACGCTACTCACGCGCCCTGGGAGCCCACTACCTTTCCTAGTAGCCCCTTCCTGGAGCAGCACCGGGCCGGTTCCACCCACGCTCACCGCCAACCGCGCCGATTCCCACGGCCATCGCGCCGATCGGCATCCGTGCAGGTCACAGCCGTGATCCAGAACGGTGGAACGCAGCCGAGGGCGATGTTTGAACCCCCGGAGCCCGGGTATTCGGCCCGACCGGACGGCTGGCGGGGGTGCCGCCGGCTACGACGCAGCGTCGTATCAGCGCCCCTTGGAGCGGGCCCCGGACCCCGCTAACAATGGCGAAGTCGTCAGATGCGGCGGAGGTCGAACCCACCGTCGCAACTCCCGCCCGGCGCTCTCTCCACAGCAGAGCGCCACGCCGAACCCCGGACCCCGACAGGCCCTGCCAGGCCTGCGGACCCTGCTGGGGCCAGGCACCCAACTGATTGAGGTCGAACTCCACATGCCCGTGATCTCCACCCGCATGCGCAAGTCCGCCGCCCTTCTCGCCTCCGCCGCCGGCATCGTCGCCATCGGCGCGGCGGTGGCCCCCACCGTCGCCTCGGCCGAGACCCCGCAGTCCATCGCCGCCGCCATCGTGCCCGCCGACCAGCTGGCCTCCTTCGACCAGATCGTCTCCCACGAGAGCGGCTGGAACGTCACCGCGACCAACCCCTCCTCCGGCGCCTACGGCCTGGGCCAGGCCCTGCCCGGCAACAAGATGGCCTCCGCCGGCGCCGACTGGCAGACCAACGCGTCCACCCAGATCAAGTGGACGTACGACTACATGAACAGCCGCTACGGCAGCCCGAACCAGGCCTGGGCCTACTGGCAGATCCACCACAACTACTGATCGCCTGGTCACCGGCCCCGACACGGGGCCGCAACCGAGGGGCCCGGTACGCGAAGCACGCGTACCGGGCCCCTCGGCATTGCCGCCACCGCGCCACAGTCCCGTGCGGGGCACGCCCGTAGGGTTGGCCGGATGAGCAGCAGGGACATACGCGTGTGCTTCATCGGTGACTCCTTCGTCCAGGGCATCGGCGATCCGCAGTACCGGGGCTGGGTCGGCCGGGTGCTCCAGGCCACCCGTGGCGACATCACGGCCTTCAACCTCGGCATCAGGCGCAACACCTCCGAGGACGTCCTGCGCCGCTGCTGGCCGGAGGTCGGCAGCCGCACCCTGCCCGAGGCCGACAACCGGCTGGTCGTCTCGGTCGGCAGCAACGACATGGTCGAGGAGGACGGCCGCCCGCGCGTCGACGCGACCCGCTGCCTGGACAACCTCGCAGCGCTCCTGGACGAGAGCCGGCGCCGGTCCGTCGCCGCACTGGTAGTGGGTCCCCCGCCGGTCGTCGACGCCGGTGCGGAGCATCTGCGGCGCACCACGGAGCTCGCCGAGGAGATGGCGGCCCGCTGCCGGTCGCGAGGCGTCCCGTTCATCGCCACGACCCGGGCACTGGCCGACGATCCCACCTGGGCCGGGGAGGCCATGGCCGGTGACGGCGCCCACCCCGGCGCCGGCGGCTACCAGCGGCTGGCCGACATCGTCCTCGCCGGCCCGTGGCACGCATGGATCGCCCACCCGGGCCGCTGACCGGCGGCGGCGCGCTCCCGGACCGTCGCGCCCACCGTCGCGCCGGTCGTCACGCGGTCGTGTGAGCCCTCGGCGTGGTGGGGGCCGTCGGCTCGTGGAGGGCGGGTAGACAGGGGGTATGGTCCGACTCCCGCGGCGCCAGGTACCGGCCGTCGGTGTCCGCAGCCTCGCCGGTCAGATGTTCGCGCTCCAGGTGCTGATCGTGGTGCTGCTCGTCGTGGCCGCGGTGATCACGCTGGTCCTCAAGGCGCACAACGACCGGCTGCAGGCTGCCCGGGCGCGCTCGCTGGCCGCCGCCGAGGCGTTCGCCCACGCCCCCGGGCTGCCGGCCACGCTGCGCGCCCCCGACCCGACCGCCGTCCTCCAGCCCCTGACCGAGGATGCCCGCAAGACCGGCGGGCTCGACTTCATCACCGTGATGAACACGGACGGCATCCGCTACACCAGCCCGAACCCGGGGTGGATCGGACAGAAGTTCATCGGCACCATCGCACCGGCGCTCGGCGGCCACACCACCATCGAGACCGTCAGCGGTCCCGCCAACGGTGATGTCCAGGCCGTCGTCCCGGTGACGGAGGGCGGGGCCGTCGTGGGCCTGGTCGCGGCCGGGCTCCAGGTCGGCGAGATCAGCGGCGCGATCAACCAGCAGCTGCCGGTGATCCTCGGTGCCGGGGCCGCCGCGCTCGTGCTGGCGGTGGCCGGCACGGCGCTGGTGAGCCGGCGGCTGCTGCGCCAGACCCGCGGCCTCGACCCCGCCGAGCTGGCCCGGATGTACGAGCACCACGACGCGGTCCTGCACGCGGTGCGCGAGGGCGTGGTCATCGTCGACGCCGACGACCGGATCCGGCTCGCCAACGACGAGGCGCGCCGGCTGCTCGACCTGCCCCCGACGGTGGAGGGCAGGTCGGTCGCCGACCTCGGCCTCGACCCCCGCATCGCCGCGCTCCTGGTCTCCCACCGACCCGCCACCGACGAGGTGATCCCGGTCGGCGAGCGGCTGCTGGCGGTGAACAACCGGCCCACCAGCGACGGCACGGGCGCCACCGGCAGCGTGGCCACCCTGCGCGACTCCACCGAGCTGCGCGCGCTCGCCGGCCAGGCCGAGGCGGCCCAGGGCCGGCTGCGCCTGCTCTACCGGGCGAGCGTGGCCATCGGCACCACCCTCGACGTCACACGCACCGCCGAGGAGCTCACCGAGCTGGCCGCCGGCCGGTTCGCCGACTACGTCACCGTGGACCTCGCCGAACCCGTCCTGCGCGGCGACGAGCCGCAGCCCGGGGGATACACCGAAGCACCGGAGCTGTGCCGGGTCGCGTACAGCGGCCCCTACCCCAACCCCCTCTACCGGGTGGGCGAGGTGCACCGGTACCTGCCGGCCACGCCGATGGCGCGGGGTTTCGTGCACGGCAGGCCCGTCCTCGTCCCCGACCTGTCCGCCGCCACCGAGTGGCGCGCGGGCGACCCCGAACGCGTGCGGGCCGCCCTGGAGCACGGCCTCCAGTCACTGATCACCGTCCCGCTCCAGGCCCGCGGCGTCCTGCTGGGCGTGGTCAACTTCTGGCGGCTGCACAGCAGCGAGCCACTCCGGGAGGAGGACCTGACCCCGGCCGAGGAGCTGGCGGCGCGGGCGGCCGTCTGCATCGACAACGCCCGCCGCTTCACCCGCGAACACGCCGTGGCCGTCGCGCTGCAACGCAGCCTGCTCCCCCGCGACCTGCCCGAACAGAACGCCCTCGACGTCGCCCACCGCTACCTGCCCGCCCAGACCGGCGTGGGCGGCGACTGGTACGACGTCATCCCGCTCTCCGGCGCCCGGGTCGCGCTCGTGGTCGGCGACGTGGTCGGCCACGGCCTGCACGCCGCCGCCACCATGGGCCGGCTGCGCACCGCCGTGCTGAACTTCGCCACCCTCGACCTGCCACCGGACGAACTCCTCGGCCACCTCGACGAGCTGGTCACCCGCATCGACCGCCGCCCGGAGGCGGCCGAGGCCGAACCGACCGTCGCCGGCGCCACCTGCCTCTACGCCGTCTACGACCCGACCACCGGCACCTGCACGATCGCCCGGGCCGGACACCCGCTGCCCGCGGTGGTCCACCCCGACGGCACCGTGACCTTCCCCTACCTGCCCGCGGGCCCGCCACTCGGCGTGGGCGGCCTGCCCTTCGAGGCAGCCGAACTCCACCTGCCCGAGGGCAGCTGCCTGGTGCTCTACACCGACGGCCTGATCGAGGACCGCGAACGCGACACGGCCACCGGGCTGAGCCTGCTCGCCACCGCACTGGCGGGCCCGTCCCGCACTCCCGAGCAGATCTGCGGGGCCGTCCTGGAGGCGCTGCTGCCCGCCCACCAGCGCGACGACATCGCCCTGCTCGTCGCCCGCACCCACCTCATGGCCCCCGACCGGATCGCCGCCTGGGAGGTCCCCGCCGACCCCTCCGCCGTCGCGCGGGTGCGCGCCGAGGCCACCGAACAGCTCACCCGCTGGGGCCTTGAGGAGCAGGTCTTCACCACCGAGCTGGTGCTCAGCGAACTGGTCACCAACGCGATCCGCTACGGCACCGGCGACCCCGTCCAGATCCGCCTGCTCCTCGACCGCTCGCTGATCTGCGAGGTCTCCGACGGCAGCAGCACCTCGCCGCACCTGCGCTACGCCGCCGACGAGGACGAGGGCGGCCGCGGCCTGTTCCTCATCGCCCAGCTCACCGAAGGCTGGGGCACCCGCTACCACGCCCGCGGCAAGACCATCTGGTGCGAGCAGTCCATCAGTTGACCCCCGCCGTCACCCAGCGGTGACGATGCGGGTGAAGCCGTCGAGCAGGGCCCGGTTGGCAGCGCCGGCCTGCGGGGTGTCGACGTGGATCGTGTTGACGTGGAGACCGTCGTCGGTGCGGTGCAGCCAGTGCAGGATGCCGTTGCAGCCGGACACCCACACGTGCATCCGGGCCCGCTGCGCGCGGTGGTGTTCGGCGCCGGGCATGCGCCGGAAGTCGATGTAGGAGAAGAAGTTCACCGCGTGCGGCCAGAAGTTGAGTCTGGCGTACTCGGCGGGGGCCAGCAGGCGCCAGGCCTCCACGAAATGCACCCCGGCATGGGACCGCGACTCCGCGTAGGCGCGCTGGGCGGCTGCCAGGGCCTCGCCGAAGTCCGGGCCGTCCCCGGTGCGGAACTCGATGGGGAGGGTGTTGATGAACCAGCCCATCGACTGCGCGTAGGCGCCCCTGCCGCGCTCGTTGACCGGGACCAGCCCCCGGTACGTCCGCGGCCCGCCCTGCCCGCGCAGTGCGATGGCCTGGGCGGCGAGCAGACCCATCGACAGCCGCCCGCCGTGCGCCCGGCACACCGCCTCGAACGCCTCGACCTCCCGGCTGGTCAGCAGCCGTTCGGTGGCGGCCACCGGCGGGTACAGCCGGCCGGGCTCGACGCCGAGATCGAGGGGGAAGCGGGGAAACAGGCCACCGTTGCGGTCGATGAAGGCCCGCCAGTAGTCCAGCCGCGCATCCTCGGCGTTCATCGCCTGGTTGGTGCGGCGCTGGCTGCGGCTGAACTCCAGGTAGCTGCCCGCCTCCACCGGATCGGCGGCCGGACCGACAGCCGGACCGGCTGCCTCACCGGTGCTCAGAGCCCGGTAGGCGCCGACGATGTCGTTGACCGCGATCGCGCTGGAGAGCCCATCGGTCACCAGGTGGTCGCACGAGAACCACACGGTGGCCGAGTCGTCCCGCACCACCGCACCCATCGCGATCAGCGGCCAGGACAGGGTGTCGACCTCCTGGAACGCCCGGTGCAGGTGCGCGCCGACCTCTTCCGGCGTCTCCAGGGTGCCCGCTTCGACGTGCTTGAGAGCGATCTCGTCCGCGCCGATGATCTCGCAGGACAGGTCCCCGCCCAGCGGCTGGTAGACGGTGCGGAGCACCTCGTGGCGCCGCACCAGGTGGAGCAGGGCCTCCCGGAGCGCGTCCAGGTCGACCGGTCCGACGAGGTCGAACGTCGCGGCGACATAGGAGCGGATCGGCTCGTTCATGCTCTGCGCGCGGTCGGCGACGGCGAAATGTTTCACCTGGTTGTAGCCCGCCATCCGCCGCGCCACCGGCCCCCCGTCACCGGTCAGCGCGACGAGGTGCCACCGGTGGACCTCCCCCGGGCCGATCCCGCTGTCCTCAACTGAAATCTGCAGCACGCCGCCCTCTTCCGCCACCGGCCATCGCCTCGTGCCCGTGACAAACGCTCCAGCACGGCGGTCCGACACTGCCATCCCTCCTTCGAGTGACAGCCCCCGAACAACCGGCCGGACCGATGAACCGCGCCGGTTCACTGCTCGGACGTACCGGGCGGCCTCGCCACTACCCCATGCTGCTGATCTTCTCCGGCTCGATCACGAAGATCACCCGGACCTGGTCCCGGCCGCCGTACCACGGGTACGCCGTCCCCAGGTACTTCTGCGACAGCGCCTCGACGTGGTCGACCGCGCCCTCGGTGGTGACCTCGACCACCCGGCCGCGCACCTGGAAGTAGCGCGAGGGGTTGTCCGGGTGGGAGATCGTGACGGCCACCCGGGGGTCGCGGGCGATGTTCCTGGTCTTCAGGTGGGTCTGCACGCTGTTGATCAGCACGTGCTCGCCGTCGGTGTCGACCCAGGTCTGGGTCAGCTGCGGCGAGCCGTCGGCCATCGAGGTGGCGAGATAGCAGATGCTCGGGGCCTTCAGCAGGTCGAGCAGCTCTTCGGGCAGGTTCATGGTGGCGCTCCTGGGCGGTCGGACGCTGTGCACGCCCGGTGAGGCTGCCCAGCTGGGTCGACGCGCAGCATACGGCGGCCGACCCGGATGATCGACGGCGCGGCCCCCTGGTCCTGCGCCCCTGACGATCCCGCTTGACACGTCCAAACATGGGATGTTCCCATGTTTTCAGGATCGCGGAGGCTTCAGACCCGCGGACAGGCCGGTGACAGGCCGGTGAACGGGCCAGTGACAGGCCGGTGAGCAGGCCCACCAACAGATCAGGGGGGACACCCGATGCCACTGCGGAACACCGCTCGCGCCAGCCTCGTCGACCTGGTGATCGAGCAGCTCGAACGCCTGATCAGCGAGGGCGAGTGGCCCGTCGGGAGCAAGATCCCGGCCGAGCCGCTGCTGGTCGAGCAGTTGGACGTCGGCCGCAACACCGTCCGCGAGGCGGTGCGCGCCCTGGTGCACACCGGCCTGCTCGAACCGCGCCAGGGGGACGGGACCTACGTCCGCGCCAGCAGCGACTTCGGCGCGGCCGTGCAGCGGCGCCTGCGCCGGGCCGCCGACCTGGAGATGTACGAGGTCCGGGCCGCCCTGGAGCGCGACGCCGCCCGGTACGCCGCCCAGCGCCGCACCGAGGACGACCTGCGGGCGCTGCGAGCGGCACTGGCCCAGCGGGACGACGCCTGGCGGGCCGGTGACGTGGCCGCCTTCGTCGATGCCGATGTCTGCTTCCACCGCGCCGTGGCCGCCGCCGCGCACAACGCCGTGCTGGCCGAACTGTACGAGCACCTCAGCGATGCCCTGCGCTCGGCGCTGCACGCGGTGGTCGACCAGCCGCTGCCCGACCCGGTCCGCCACCAGTTCGACGCCCACGCGGCGATCGTCGACGCGATCGAGGCCCGTGATACCGACGCCGCGGAACGCCACGCACTGGCCCATCTGGCCGAAGCCATGGCCACGCTGCGCGGGACGGACCCCGACCAGCCGCTCAACTCCCCTGAGGAACACCGTGCCTGACGAGATATCGGCTACCGCCGACGCACCCGTGACCACCGGAGCCACCGCTCCCGCCACGGCCCGCGCGCCGCTGGCAGCAGGGCGGGGCCTGCTCTTCCTGGGCTTCGGCGTGGTCCTGCTCGCGGTCAACCTGCGCCCCGCGCTCGTCGCGGTCTCCCCGCTGGCCGACACGATCCGGACCGACAGCGGCATGTCGGCCACCGCCACCAGTCTGCTGACCGCGCTGCCCCTGCTCTGCTTCGGCCTGCTCGCCCCGCTCGCGCCCAGGATCGGACGCCGGCTGGGTGTGGAACGCGCCCTGCTCATGACCATGGCGCTGGTCTGCGCGGGCACCGCGCTGCGGCTGCTGGACTCCGTCCTCGCACTGTTCGCCGGCACGGTGGTCATCGGCGCCGGGATCGCGGTGGCCAACGTGCTGCTGCCCGGCCTGATCAAGCGCGATTTCCCGAGCCGGGCGGGCCTGATGACCGGCCTGTACTCCATGTCGCTGTTCGCCGGTGCCGCCCTGGCCGCCGGGGTCACCGTCCCCGTCCAGCACACCGCCGGACTCTCCTGGCGTTCGACGCTGGCCTGCTGGGGCGCGCTCGCCGTGGTGGCCGCCGTGGTGTGGCTGCCGCAGACCCGCAGCCGCACCACCGTCTCCGCCGCGGCGGCCCAGCAGGCCGGCCGGCCGGTGCGCGGCCTGTGGCGCTCCCCGCTGGCCTGGCAGGTCACCGCGTTCATGGGGCTGCAGTCGCTCAACTACTACGCGGCCGCGGCCTGGCTGCCGAGCCTGCTCAAGGACGCGGGCCTGAGCGAGGGCGATGCCGGGTGGATGCTCTCCTTCTCCTCGCTGCTCGGCATCCTGGGGTCCTTCGTGGCGCCCGTGATCGTCGGCAGGCGACTGCCCGCCGGAGTGCTGGCGGCCATCGGCGCGCTCGCCTGCGCGCTGGGCTTCGCCGGGCTGCTGACGGCACCGGCCGGCGGGGCCTACCTCTGGATGGTCCTGCTCGGCCTCGGCCAGGGCGTGAGCATCAGCCTCGCGCTGCTGTTCATCGTGCAGCGCTCCCCCGACATCCGGCACACCGCCCAACTCTCCAGCATGGCCCAGTGCTTCGGCTACGTCCTGGCGGCCGGCGGGCCCGCCCTGCTGGGTGCGCTGCACGACGCCTCGGGCAATTGGACGCTGCCGCTGACGGTCCTGCTCCTCCTGCTGCTCCCCCAGGTGGCGGTCGGCTTCGGCGCGAGCCGCGACCGGCACGTGGCCGGCAGCTGATCGCTCGGTCAGCTGGTCAGCCGGGGCAGTTCCTGCGGGGTCAGCTCGGCCGGCCGGGCGCGGCCGGCCGGGCAACCGCTGCCCGAGCGCGCCCCGAGAGAGCGCCCCGAGAGCGCCGGCGGGCCATTTCGGCGACCACGGCGACCGTCACATCCGGTCGGATCGACGTGCCCGACGCCGCCGAGGCCCCCGCTCAGGTCAGCGGTGGGGCGTCGGGGGCCTCGTCCAGCAGGTGCGGGCCGTTGTTGCGCACGCTGTTGACGGTGGTGGGGACGGGTCGGGCGGTGAGGTGACCTCCGGCGGGGGTGTGCAGGAGGAGGCGGAGCCCGGCGGGGTCGGTGTGGTCGGGGTCGAGCCAGGCGTCGAAGTCGGCCTGGTCGACCGTCAGCGGCATGCGGTCGTGGACGCGTCCGGCGTCGTCCGTGGCCTGGGTGGTGATGATCGTGGTGGTGGTCAGCCAGGCGAGCGGGTCGCCGTCGGGACGCGTGGGGTCGCGCCAGAACTCGTACAGCCCTGCCATCGCGAGCAGCGTGCCGTCGGCCGGCGCGATGAAGTAGGGCTGCTTGTAGGCCTTCCGGCCGGCGGCGGCCGGGACGGGGGCCCACTCGTAGTAGCCGTCGGCGGGCAGCAGGCACCGCCGGGCGGCGAAGGCCTTGCGGAAGGCCGGCTTCTCATGGACGGTCTCGGACCGGGCGTTGATCATCCGTGCGCCGCCCCCGGGATCCTTCGCCCAGGACGGCACCAGGCCCCAGCGCAGCGGGCGCAGTCGGCGGCCGAGCTCGCCGGTCTCGCGGTCAAGGCGTTCGAGCACGGCCCACACCGGGTCGGTGGGCGCGGTGTTCCAGTTGGGCGCCAGGGCCTCGGCCGGGTCCCAGCGGGTCACCCCGAACAGCGAGACGAGGTCCTGGGGAGTGGTGGTGGAGACGAAGCGACCGCACATGCCCCCAGCCTGCCAGGATTTGCTCAACACCACCCCCGCGCGTTCTTCGACGCCATGCTCCAGCTGCACCCCGACCGGCTCAACCCGGCCCGCTCCGGTACGGCGCACTCGGCCTCCTCGGCTGACCCGCCCTCCGGCGGCGCTGCGACCACCGCACCCTCGCATCACGTCGCCGTCACCGTAGTAGGTCGTCGACAGGACGCGCCGCGGACCGGCCGTCAGGTTCGGGCCGGCCGTGTGGCAGCAGTGCGCCGCGTGGAACGACGCCTGCCCGGCCTCGAAGGCTCGCGCGTCCGGGGCCCGGCCGCCAGAAGGAGTTCGTCCGCCCGGGCGGCCAGGGTGCCCAGCACATCGAGCGGCACCACCTCCCGCAGCCGGACGTAGCCTTCCCGTTGGAAGAAGGCGACCTGTTCATCGGTCGAAGAGGGCCCTACCGGGGCGGAGGAGCGTTCGGGCCGGCGGTCCGGCGGCAGCGGCGCTGTCAGCCGGTGACGTTGACGGCGTCCCAGGTGGCGGCGACGGTGGCGGCCGGGTCGCCGCCCGGGCCGAAGAGGTCGTCGGCTGCCTGGAGGGTGGCCGCGCGGGCGCCGGAGTAGTCGGTGGTGGTGGTCATGTAGGTGGTGAGCGCCCGGTACCAGATCCGCTCGGCGTTCTCCCGGCCGATGCCCGGCACGGCCTTGCCGTCCACGGTGGGGCTGTCGTAGGCGATGCCGTTGATGGTCTTGGGTCCGCTGCCCTCGGCGAGCAGGTAGAAGAAGTGGTTGGCCGGTCCGGAGGAGTAGTGGACGTTGATGCCGGCGATGCCGGCGTACCAGTAGTCCGGGGAGTGGCCGTCCCTGGAGGGCCGGTCCAGGTAGCGCAGCGGGGTGCCGTTGCCGTTGAGGTCCAGGAGCTTGCCCATCAGGTAGCCGGGCCGGTCGTGGGCGTTGTCGGCATAGAAGGAGACCGCGGTGCCGAAGATGTCGCTGGTGGCCTCGTTGAGGCCACCTGACTCGCCAGCGTACTCCAGCCCGGCGGTGGCGGCGGTGAGGCCGTGGGCCATCTCATGGGCGGCCACGTCCAGTTCGGTCAGCGGCTTGGCGTTGCCGGCGCCGTCGCCGTAGGTCATGCAGAAGCAGTCGTTCTTCCAGAAGGCGTTCTGGTAGTTGTCGCCGGCGTGGACCCGGCTGTAGGCCGCCACGCCGTCGCCGCGGATGCCGCTGCGCCCGTGTACCTGCTGGAAGTAGTCCCAGGTCTCGGCCGCGCCGTAGTGGGCGTCGACGGCGGCTGTCTGGGGGTCGCTCGGCGTGCCGTTGCCCCACTTGTCGCTCCGGGAGGTGAAGAGGGACCCCTGGCCGGACGTCGCGTGGTTCAGGTCGTAGGTCCGGTGTCCACCGCGGGCGGTGTCGTCCATCTCGTACAGCAGGAAGTTGCGTTTGGTACCGAGGGTGACCGTGCCGTTGTACTGGCCCTGACCCACGCCGGAGCGCACCGCCTCGAAGGCGTACAGCTGTGCCCCGGTCGTCGCGTCGGTGACGATGTGCCGTTCGCTGGGGGTGCCGTCGTCCTGCGTTCCCACGAGGACGGACTCCCACGCCAGAGCGGGAGTCGCGGCGGCGGCCCACAGGACCAGGCGCGGCAGGGCCGGGGCGTGGAGCGTCGTCATGACCTGGGTGGCGGGGATCACGGGCGTGGTGCTGGGGACGGCGATCGGCGCCGCGTGGGCGCGGGTGGCCGTGAGGGCGCCCTGCCTGGTCCGGTGGACGACCAGATCGCCACCGAGCACGGGCAGGCCGGCGAAGGTGCGGTTGTAGCGAAGGTGGAGGGTGCCGTCCGCGTCCTTGTCGACGTCGACGGGCTTCAGCAGCTCGCGCGGGTCCAGGTTCAACTGGGCGGCGACGGAGGCGGCGATCTCGGCGGCCTCCTTGAGCAGTGCCGCGTGCTCCCCGGGTGAGAGCGCGGCGGGGAGGGCGCCCTGGCCGGGGACGGCGGGAGAACGCGGGGCGGCGGTCGCGCTGGTGGGCTGCAGGCCCGTCAGCACCACGGCGGCAAGGACGGTGAGAGCGGCCGCAGTTCGAGCGGGCCGTCCGCGTCCTCGGCACAGGGCGCGCGGGGATGTGTGGCGCAAGGGGGACTCCTCATCGCACGACGGGAAAGTTCGTAGACAACATGATCACGCCGTACGGCATCCCGCACCGGCCCGCCGGGCGGCACCGGTCATCCGAATGGCAGCTGAGAGTCCCTCGGTGGACCCCACTCGATCATGATGATTTCCAGACCGCAGCTCTGGCACCTTCCGGAATAACCCTCATTTCCCGGCACGTTGGCGTCATGACATCCGGCGCAGCCGATGTGCTTTCCCGCGCATTCCCGGCGGCGTCCCGTCAGGTGTCACGCGCCCCCACTGCTTCGCGGATTGTCCCTGTCGGCACCGAACTTCCAGGTTCACTCGCAGAGACGAAAACAAGGGACCTGTCCTGCGGCGCAGTTGGGCCAGGCGAGCGGAGGCCCGCCCGGACCGGCGCGTGTCGCCTTGACGTGGACAATGTGTCGCCATTTCACTTCCCCCTGACCGCCCGCCACTTCCTGGGGCCATGGCCGTCACCTTCGATCGTCATTCCCGCCCGGCGCGTCCCGGACCGGGACCGGCCACCTTTGTGTGCGGCAGGTCAGGCTGAGCCGGGCGGCACCCCATCCCTTTCATCGATATCCCTTCATCGATTCGGAGGAACACCATGTCCCTGGAGACTCCCGCAACCGACACACCGTCCGAGGGCCTGTCGCGCCGGCATCTGATGCGCCAGGCCGCCGCGGTCGGGGCCGCCGGTCTGGCCGTCAACCTGCTCGCGTCCGCCGGCGCCGAGGCGAGACCCGCCGACACGCAGTCCGCCAACGCGCAGCCCGCCGGTCAGAACTCCGCAGGCGCGTCCGATCCCGCGGCCCCGGCCGACGCCGCCGAGCAGGCCCAGCCGATGGTCGTGCACGTGCGCGACGTGCGGGCCGGCCACCTCGACCTGTACCGCGGTGAGAGCCACCAGCGGGTCCAGGACCCGGCGTTGGCCGCGGCGCTGGCCCGCGCGATGGGCTGACCGACCCCGCGAACACCGGTCGGCCCGACAGGCCCCAGCGGGCGGAACCTCCTCGGGCCGGCCGGTCCGCCGTCCTCCTCCCCCCCACTAACTCCCAGCCCCTGTGAGGCCCCTGTGTCGTCCCACCGCGAAGCCCCCGAGATCTCCAAGGACCCGGTCGCCGACAGTACCGACGTCTACGCCTTCGTCAGCCCCGACAACTGCGACACCGTCACCCTGATCGCCAACTACATCCCCCTGCAGGGCCCGGCCGGCGGCCCGAACTTCTACGAGTTCGGCGAGGACGTCCTCTACGCCGTCCACATCGACAACGACAACGACGGCCGCCCCGACGTCAGCTACGAGTTCCGCTTCCACGTCGAGGTCCGCAACCCCGACTCCTTCCTCTACAACACCGGCCCGATCACCTCGCTGGACGACCCCCACTGGAACCGGCGCCAGACCTACAGCATCACCCGGGTCGAGGCCGGCGGACGCCAGCAGGTCCTGGCCGAGAACCTGGCCTGCCCGCCGTGCAACATCGGCCCGCTCTCCACCCCCGACTACACCTCGCTGGCGAACATGGCGGTCCACAAGCTGGACGGCAACCGCCATGTCTTCGCCGGCCAGCGCGCCGAGGGCTTCTACGTCGACCTCGGCGCCATCTTCGACCTGGGCACCCTGCGCCCCTTCCAGCAGCTGCACGTGATGCCGGCCTTCACCCAGCCCGCCCCCGGCGTCAACACCACCAAGGCGCTCAACGTCCACAGCATCGCCCTCCAGGTCCCGATCACCGACCTGACCCGGGACCACCGCAAGCCCACCGACGTCATGGACCCGCACGCCACCATCGGCGTGTGGACCACCGCGAGCCGGCGCCGGGCGCGCATCATCAACCCGGACGGACGCGACACCGAGTCCGGCCCCTTCGTCCAGGTCTCCCGCCTGGGCAACCCGCTCTTCAACGAGGTCATCGTCCCCATGGGGAAGAAGGACCTGTGGAACTCCCAGCCCCCGGCCGACGACAAGAACTTCGCCCAGTACGTCGCCCACCCCGAGCTCGCCAACCTGCTGCCCGCGCTCTACCCGGGCGTCTTCCCCAACCTGGCCGCCCTGGACGCCTCCGGCAAGTCCCGCGCCGACCTGCTCGCCGTCCTGCTCACCGGCATCCCCTCCGGCATCGTCACGGGCTTCCAGAACTACACCGGCGACACCCAGGCCGACATGCTGCGCCTGAACCTCGCCGTCCCGCCGAGCGCCGATCCCAACATCCTGGGCCTGGTCGCCGGTGACCCCGCCGGATTCCCCAACGGGCGCCGGGTCTTCGACGACGTGGTGACCGTCGAGCTGCGCGTGATCGCCGGTCTCATCTACCACCTCGTCGACTCCACCTTCACCCCCGACGGCGCGACCAGCGTGATCACCGACGGCCTCACCCCCGCGGATGTCAAGAACCCGTACCTCACCGCCTTCCCCTACCTCGGCCTGCCCTACGACGGCTACCACAACCCGTCCAACTGACCTGACAGCGTGGTGGTGCGGGCAGCCGTCGACCGCTCGCACCACCACACCTCCCGGAGGAACCCATGACGCACACGCACGAGCACCCGCCCCTGCCCGCACCCTCCCGGGAGGGCAGCGTCGTCCTGGAGATCGGCGGCGAGCTGGGCGCCCTGATCATCCACACCGACGGCGCGAAGGACGGCCTGGAGATCGAGGTCAGCCCCACCGGTACCGAAGCGCCGCGCACCCACGCCGCGGTCCGCCCCCGCCACCTCGCCGACCGAACCGTGTACTGCGTGGTGATCTCCCCACTGCCCCAAGGCGATTACACCATCTGGCGCACCGCCGACACCCCCGAGGCCACCATCACCGTCCGCGGCGGAGAGGTCACCGAATACCGCGCGGCACGCTGACGAGCACGCCACAGGCCGCGCCGGACCTCACCCGCCGGCACGGCGGGCCCGGCCACGGTCAGCGGCCACCTCTCCGGGAATGGTGACCGCCCCGACGCAACCCGCGCCGAACACCGTGAGCCTCAACGCCCTGCGTGGCGTGGCTGCCGGGGGTGTCCCCTGCGCAATACTGGCCGTCATGCGAGTGGCAGTGATGACGGCGGGTTCACGCGGCGACGTGGCGCCCTACACCGGGCTCGGCCACGCTCTGGCACAGGCCGGGCACCAGGTCACGCTCGTCACCCACGCCCGTTTCGCGCCGCTCGCAGCCGCTGCGGGCACGGACTTCCACGCGCTGCCGGTCGACCCGCTCGCGGAACTGCGATCCGCGCGCGGGCAGGCCCTGCACCGCAGTACCACCGGCGCCGGGAAGCTGGTCCGGGTCATCGCCCTGGCCCGGTCCGCGATCGGCCGCACGGCCGACGACCTGCTGGAGGCCGCCCGCAGCAGCGACGTCCTGCTGCTGTCCAGCTCACTCGGCCCGCTCGGCCACACCATCGCCGAAGGGCTCGGACTTCCGAGCATCGGCGTGTACCTCCAACCACTCGCTGCCACAGGCGAGTTCGCTCCCCCTGTGACTGGTACCCGGTCCTGGGGACCGCTGGGCAACCGGCTCACCGGACAGGCCGTGAACGCCGCCGTGGACCGCATCTTCGCCGACAGCGCCCGCACCCTGCAGCGCCGCCTCGACCTCCCCCTCACCCGGCCGCGCGCCGCCCGCCGAGCCCGCGAGCGCCAGGACTGGCCGATCTACCACGGCTTCAGCCCCCTCGTGGTGCAACGCCCCCGCGACTGGCGCCCCGGCCTTCGGATCACCGGATACTGGTGGCCCCACGACCCGCCCCAGGCACAACTCCCGGCCCGGTTGCGCGCCTTCCTGTCCGCCGGCCCGCCACCGGTCTTCGTCGGCCTGGGCAGCGCCACCGTTCCCGACCCCGAGCAACTGAGCCGCACCGTCGTGCGCGCGCTGCGGACGGCCGGGCTGCGGGGCGTGATCCAGCGCGGCTGGAGCGGACTGGCCTGCGAGGACGACGACATGTTCACCGTCGACGAAGTGCCGCACCAACTGCTGTTCCCCCACATGGCCGCGGCCGTCCACCACGCGGGGGCGGGCACCACCGCGGCCGCACTGCGCGCGGGCATTCCGGCCGTCCCCCTCCCCGTGCAGTTCGACGCCGCGTTCTGGGCCGCCCGCCTCACCGCCCTGGGTGTCGCTCCCACCGCGATCCCGCTGCGTCGGCTCACCGCTGAGGCTCTGACGGCGGCTCTCGTCCAGGCCACGACCGACCCGTCCTACCTCCGCCGCTCCCGGGCCCTGGCCACCCGCCTCCGCCAGGAAGACGGAACCGGCCCGATCCTGGCCGCCGTGAACCGCCTCGGCAACTCCCCGGCACGCCCTGCGACATCGGACTGACGCGCCACCGGTACGGCCGGCTGTGCAGCGTACGAACGGACTTCGAGCCGAGAACCCGTGGGCCGGTGCACCTCACGCGCGTCATGCGCGTCACGCGCGTCACGCTCCGGCCGTACGACGGCCGAGGGGTCGGCGGGTCGGCGGGTCGGCGGGTCGGCGGGTCGGCAGTTCGAGGGAGCGGCACCGCCGGAGGCCTGCGGTCAGCGGCCTGCGGTCAGCGGCCTGTGTTCAGCGGTCAGGGGACGCCGGGTCGGGAACCAACCAGGGGGCGGGGATGCCGTATCGATGGCTGAGCAGGTGGGCCAGGATCCCGGTGGTGCCCGCTGCGAAGTCGTGCTTGTCCCCGAGGGTCAGAGCCCCGTCGGCCAGGCCGGCGTGGGATTCGATCAGCGGGACCAGCCCACGGGTGCTCCAGCTGCCCAGATCTGACGATGCGTCAGAAGCGAATGGCAGGTGGGTCACGGACGCCGCGTCGAGGAGGAACTCACCGTCGCCGGCGATGCCCCAGAAGGCCCCCAGCGGCGCGCGGGCCGCGGAGTGACGGACCGCCGCTGCGGCGGCCCGGGCGGTGTCCAGGTAGACGGGTCGGCCGGTGTGCCGGCCCAGACGCAGCAGAAAGGCCCCGATACCGGCTGCGCCGGCCCACCAGCCATGGCGTCGCGGTCCACCGGCGGGGCTCTCGGGCCACCAGGCGGCGACAACCGGTTCGCCATCCGGCCCCGCAGCCGATGCGGCGCCTTGGAGGTCCCGGGCCGGGAACCGCTGGGCCGGAAATCGCTGGGCCGGGAGCTTGCGGGTCAGGGCGGCGGCGACCAGGCCGTCGCCCGCGCGCGAGGCGGTCACCGCGAAGTCCGGCTGTTGGCAGGCGTCGGCCGCCGCGAGCAGGAAGTGGCCGATCCCGGCCGTGCCGACCGCGAAGCCGTGGTAGGCCGCGGACTTGCCGGTCTCCGCGGGCCAGTACAGACCGCCGACGCCGTCGGCCACGGCGGCCTGCACCAGGAACTCGGCGCAGTCACGGGCGCGGGTGCGGAACGCCGTCTCACCGGTGGCGTGCCACAGGTGCAGCAGGGTGATGCCGGTGCCCGCGAGACCGTGGGCGATGGTCGGGATGTGCCACCGGGTGGGGAGCCGTTCGGCGAGGCCGAGGGCATGGTCCAGGGTGATCGGGTCGTCGGCGGCCTGCGCGGCGTCGACAGCGGCCCAGCAGGCCCCGGCGAAGCCGTTGTGGAGGCCGGGCAGCAGGTTCTGGTCCGTGCCGCCGAGGTTGCGGTCCCACCAGCGGTTGAGCCGGCCCAGTGCCTCGTGCAGCGCGTCGGCGAGGGAGGCCGTGTACGGGGCGGGCATCCGGGGCAGGGCGCGCTGGGCCTGCAGCAGCACCCCGGTGACGCCGGCGGCCCCCGCCTGGACGAAGCGGGGGTCGAGGCGGCTGTTGGCGCCACGCATGGCGATCAGTTCCTCGCCCTGCGGGCGCAGGGCGTTCAGCACGTCCAGCAGCACATCGTGGATCAGCTGGTCGCTGTCGACACCACCGGACGTGGGGGTTGCGGCACGCGTGGGGAGGCAGTCCGCGACCGGAGTTCCGGGCGCCGCCTGCCGAGCCGGGGAGGCCTGCCCGGCGAGCGCCCGCTCGGCCCGCTCCCAGCTCCACCGCTCCCCCGGGTCCTCCCGGGTGAGCCCGTGCACCACCGGGGCCAGCCGGCTCACTGCGCCGCCATGCTCCGCGAACAGGTCCAACAGGCTTGCTGCGCCCGGCACCACGTCACCGGGACGGGCGTCCCGTGGTCGTTGGAGGCAGAGGGACTCCAGGACCGCGCCGGCCGCGTAGCGGTCCATGGCCTCGGTCGCGAGCAGGGGCGTCCCGCGCTCGGCGGCGACCTTCTCGGGTGGCGCGTAGCCCTTGGTGCTGAGCTGCGGAATGGGCCTGCCGGTCTCGGCGGCGCCTTCCAGATCGATCAGTTGGAGCCGACCGTCCGGTGCCACCAGGAAGTTGTCCGGTGTCACGTCGCCGATCACCACACCGTGCCGGTGCGCTGCGCGCAGCACGGACAGCAGTTGCCGGGCGAGGTCGACGATCCGCTCTTCGGACAGCGGCTCGGCATCGTCGTCCGCCGAGACGATCAGCTCGCGCAGTGGGCGTCCGAGCAGCTCGGTCTCCACCAGGAAGGTGTTCTCACCCAGATCGAAGAGCTGCACGAGCTCCGGCAGCGGGACCGCACCGGCGAGCCTGCGCAGCATCGCCGCCTCGTGCCGCAGCAGGTCCCTGGTGTCGGTGCCGTCCGGCTCCGGCTCGATCCAGGCCCGGCAGTGCTTGATCACCACCGGCCGTCCGGTCTCGGCGTCCGTCGCCCGGTGTACTCCACCGCGGTTGCTGTGCCGGATGGTGGCGGTCACCCGGTATCGTCCGGCGATCAGCGCCTCGCCCGCGCCGGCGCCGGACGACGCGCGCGCCGACGCCGGACCTGACGCCGGCTCCGAGGCCCTGGTGCCCGAGTCCGGCTCCCGCCTCGTGGCGGGTACGCCGGCCGGCCGGGCGCCGACCGGGTCACCGGCCCAGTCGGGCGCCGAGAACCAGCCGCGCCGCCGATCCGGCGTCAGGGATCCGTCCGGCGCCATGATCAGCTCCTGCCGGACGCCCTGGTCGTCGAAGCGGCTGTACCCGGTGATCTGGCCGTACCGGTAGTGGACGATTCCGCCCCGGTACTGCCGGTCCGAGAGGATCCGCGGTCCGCGGAATCCGCCGAGCGCGGCGTGGAGTTCGTCCAGCAGCTCGGTGAACTGGCCGTCGCTGTCCGGGTAGGCGGTGATGAACTTGCCGCTTGCCGACGGGTCCTTCTGCCGGCCCAGCGATTCCAGCAGCAGCTCCGCGGTGGCGACGTACTTGAACGGGACGCTCCGCGCCACCAGTACACCGGTCGCGGCCCGCAGGATCGGCTCGGCGTCGACCGGCACGGCGGAGACGTGCACCTTCCACCCCTGCATCCGGGTGCGCGACCGCGACGGGCTGACCCGCTGCCAGTACGCGCCGGGAGTCAACTCCCAGCAGCCGGCCGGATCCGTGGCCACAACCTCCCGCACCAGTCGGTCATAGCTCATCCGCGCTCACCGCTCCCCTGCGCCGGTGAGCGGGCTCCACCGCACCCGCAGGGTTTCCATGCCGCGCGCCATCATGCTGGGGCGCCACCGGGGTTGCTCGGTCTCCAGGGCGAGATCGGGGAACCGCTCCAGCAGGGCCCGGATCGCCACCGCGCCCTCCAGGCGGGCGAGCGGGGTGCCGAGGCAGTGGTGGATGCCGTGGCCGAACGCGAGGTGCGCACGCGGCGGGCGGTGGATGTCGAAACGGTCGGGGTCGGGGAACTGCCCCGGGTCGCGGTTGGCGGAGCCGAGCGCGATCAGCACCCGGGAACCACCACCGGGGATGACGGTCTCCCCCACCCGGTAGGGCTCGGTGGTGAAGCGGTTGGTGGCGTAGGTCAACGATCCTTCCCAGCGCAGGACTTCGTCCACGGCCTGGTCGATCAGCGTCCAGTTCGCCCGCAGGGCTCCGAGTTGGGCCGGGTGCCGCAGCAACGCGTGGACACCGTTGGCGATCAGGTTGAGCGTGGTCTCGTGCCCCGCGAGCAGCAGCAGGAAGGCGGTGGCCCGCAACTCGTCGTGGTCGAGCCGGCCGTGGTCCTCGTCCATGGTCCGGATCAGCGCGCTGAGCAGGTCGTCGCCGGGCCGGTGCCGCTTGGTCTCGATCAGCTGATCGAGGTAGGCGGTGATCTCCTCCAGGATCTGATCCTCACGGGCGGGATCCTCCGACGGCACGATGATGTCGTTGGTCCAGTCGCGGAAGGCGGCACGGTCGAGGAACGGCACACCGAGCAGATCGGTGACCACGCCGAGCGAGAGGGGCATGGCGAAGTCCTCGATCAGCTCCGCCGATCCGGCGTCCTGGAGCCCGTCGAGCAGCTCGGCGGCGGCCTTCTCGACGTGCGGGCGCAGCGCCTCGATGCGGCGGGCCGAGAACTCCCGGGAGACCAGCCGGCGCAGCCGGGTGTGGTCCGGCGGGTCGGCGGTGAGCATGTTGGTGCCGATCACGTTCGGACCGAGCTGTCCGGTCGCCTTGAGCCAGTTCTTGCTCAGGGTCGGGTCCTTGAGCGCGTCGAGCACTTCACGATAACCGACGACCAGCCAGGTCCGGTCGCCGTCGGGCAACTGCACCAGGTGGACGGGGCCCTGCGCGCGAAGTTCCGCGAAGACGGCGTACGGGTCCGAGGCGAGCGTGTCGCGCTGGGGGCTCAGGTCGATGACGGGAAACTGCTCGGTTCCGAAGGGCATGCGGGTGCCTTCCTGCTCGACGGGGACGGGCCGGCTGGGCGGGTGGGGCGGGCCGGCCGGGGGCTGGGCAGGGGGCTGGGCAGGCGGGGCGAAGGCCTGGGCGGGCCGGGCCGGGCAGGCGGGGCGAAGGTCCGGGCAGGCGGGTCCGGACAGGCGGGGCAGCGGGTCACGCATGACGGCGCAGGGCTCCTCGCTCGACCCGCCAGAGGGCGAGGGAGTGCGGCCCGGCCGGTGGCAGGACCCGGGGGGCGCTCGGGACGCGGCTGCGGTCGAGCAGGGCGGCGGCCGCGCCAAGCGGCGTCCAGGCCCGGTAGCCGGCGTCCTGGCGGCGCTGCAGCCCGGCCCGGGCCAGCGCCTCGGGGCGGGCCGCAGCGGACCACAGCTCGGCCGACTCGCGGGCCAGCGCGGCGGCGAGCGCAGGCGTGTCCGATCCGGCCCGCCAGCAGAGCAGTTCGACGGCCACGCCGCGCCCGGCGACAGCGGTCCGACCCAGGACGGGATGCCCGAGCCGGGCGGCCGCTGCCTCGGCGGTGCCCTGCCGGCCCAGCAGGGCGGCGCAGTGGTCGGTCCGCTCCGGGCCGCGCACCAGCGAGAGGACGACCAGACCGTCCAGTTCCGCGGCGAGTGCGGGCGCAGCCGGCTCGTCGTCGGGTGCAGCCGGCTCGTGGTTGGGTACAGCCGGCTGGTGGTTGGGCGCGCCGGTGGCGGTCGCCGTCGCAGCCACCGACGTGGCAGCGTCCGCCGTCGCAGCCACCGACGTGCCGGCGCCCGGCCGGGCCGCGGCGTCGACCGCCGCCAGGATCCGATCGATCGCCAACCCCGCTCCCGCCAGGACCAGTTCGGCGTTCTCCCGCCGGTAGTGCCGATCCGTGAATGCGTGCACCTGTGCCGGATCGAGCCGGGCCACGCTGGCCGGGTCCGCCCACCCGGTCGCGGCCAGACCGTGGCCCGGGCAGGCGGCCGCGGCGACGGCAGGGCCGAGCGCGAGCAGCGGTTGGCCGGCTGCCTGGCGCAACTCCACCAGGACCGCCTGCCGTTCGGCCTCGACGGTGTCCGCAGGCAGTTCCGAGGTACCCAGCAGCGCCGCGAGGCGGGCTCCGAGTGCGGGGGCGTCCTCGGCGAGGCAGACCGCGCTGAACGTCGTCCCGGTGTTGTCGGTGACGCCGCGAACCGGCGGCATCGAGGCGGGCCCGGGCGGACCGGCGGCGATCCTCAGGTGCTCCGCCAGATGCGCGGCGCCGAACGACGGCGCCCGGTCGTCGGCCGAGCCGGCACCGATCCGCAGGACGGCACCGGCCGTGTGGGCCCCGGGCTGCTCCAGCAGGGTGAGGCGCAGCCCGGAGATGTCCACCGAGGTGCTGCTCATGCCGCTGTCCAGCCTTCCAGGAGGTCCGCCGAGACCGCGCCCACCGCCACCAACGCGGGCTGGCCGGAGGTGACTTCGACCGGCAGGACGCCGTCGTCGGCCCGCTCCCGCACCGCGGCGGCCAGCGCCGCCAGCTCGGTCTCGCCCCGCGACCGGCGCCGCAGCTCGTCCACGGCGCCGAACGGCTGGTCCGCCTGGAGCAGCAGAGCCGTGCGCAACCGCGCTGCGGCGGCCTGCCGTTCGGGCTCCGGGACGGGTTCGCGCAGCACCGTGCGGAGGGTGTCGAGCAGGATGCGCAGCGCCTCGTGGGCATGCTCGGGGGCCACTTGGGCATGGGCGCCGAGTGCACCGGCACCGGGACGGCTCAGCTGGAGGGCGCCGAGTCCGTAGGCGAGCGGCCGGTCACCGCGCAGCGCGGGGGCGAGCCGGCCGCCGATGCCGTGGCTGCCGAGCAGTTCGACGGCCAGCTCCGCGGCACCGGGTGCGGGAAGCGTCACCGGCAGCGCGACCGCCACCCGCACCGCCGAACCGCCGGGCTGCTCGCGCACCTGCCGTCCACCCCGCCAGTGCGCCCGGGGCTGCGGCACTCGCACCGGCGCGGCCTCGTCGTCCTGGCCGTACGTCCTCACCCCGTCGCCGCAGGAGGCTTCCAGCGCCTCGCGCAGGTCCTGCGGGGTGATCGCCGCCAGTGTCTGCGCCGTGCCGAGTGAGGGCCGGTCCGGGCCCCAGGCGGTGGCCTCCAGCAGGTCCATGACCTGGGTGTACGGATCCCCCAGACAGGCATCGGCCAGCCGGAGTTGCGCAGCCACCAAGGCCTGGAGCCGGGCGGTGTCGGGCGACGCGGTCCGGTTGAAGCGCTGCACCACCTCGGCGAGGTCGTCCAGGCCGGACCAGAAGGCGAACGAGGAGCAGTCGGCGAGCAGTTGATGGCGGGTGTGCCAGGCCCGCTCGCGGGCGAGCGCGCCCGGACCGTCCGCCTGCGGGTGCATCAGGTGGCGTGCGGTCAGGGCGGCCAGCCCGAGGCGCTCGGGCGGATCGTCGGCGAAGCCGTACGGCAGGTCGACGATCAGCGCCCGGCCGGTCGGCAGGCTCGTCGGCCGGCTGGTCGGCCGGCTGCTCACGGGATGCACGAAGTCCCCTCCTCCGCAGGCGCGTTCAGCCAGTTGACCGAGGTGACGAGCTGCTGCTCGGTCAGCCGGTCCGGATGGGCGGCCAGGCAGGCCAGCTGACCCTTCGTCAGCTTCTCCCGTCGATCGTGTCCCAGGAGTTCGTCCAAGTCGGCTGCCAGCTTGTCCAGTCCGGCCAGCACGTCAGGGTCCGAGTCGTCGACTTCGACTTCCAGGCAGGCGTACCGCCGCAGCGGCGCGATGCCGCCCCGCGGGGCCCGGAACTCCACCTCGTCGATGCTGAAGGTCACCCATGACGGCAGGCCGTGCAGCGAACCGGTGCGCTTGTGCCGGATCTGGGTGAGCACCCCGGCGGGGACGAGCGGCCCCTGGGCCATGCCGTAGCGGCGGACATGGCCCACGGGCAGCACGGCGGGGTCGTTGATCACCTGGCCGATCCGGCCGGGGTCCACGCGTTCGGCGATCTCCAGGCAGTCCCGGCGCCCGTCCCAGAGCACGGTCTGCTTCAGCCGCAGCCAGGCGATGTCGGAGGCCCGGCCGGTGTTGACGATGCAGCCCAGGGCGTGGCCGGCGCGGGCCAGGCTGAACTCGGCGTCGTCCACGTACATGGTGGACTGGGAGACCGTGAGCGGATCGGTGAGCGCATGCAGATGGCGTTCGAACACCTCGGCGGCCAGGAGGCCGGGCGGCGAGGCCTGGCCGACGTCCAGCTGCCACTTGTGCTCGAACTCGGTGCTGATGACCCGACGGACGGCCGGCGTCCGGGGCTCGGTGACTGCGCTGGCGTTCACCGTGGTCACCGGTGGGCCTCCTTGGGTCATCGGGCGGGATCATCGGGATCGGGGTCATCGGGCGGGGGCATCGGGCGGGGCTATCGGGCGGGCGGGGGCTCGGTGAAGAGCGTGAACACATCGACGTCCCGGTCCGCGAGGCCGAGCAGCGAGCGGCACAGTCGGCGCACCACCCCGGCGGAGGCGGGCGGCGGCCGGAAGTGGCCGGACTTGGTGTTGGCCACCACCATCTCCACCTGCTCCCTGCCGAGCAACACGATCTCGCCCGCCGCCAGGACGCGCAGGCGTTCCGGCACCAGCATCGGATGGGCCACCGGGACCGCGTCGACGGTGGCCCGATTACGCCCGAAGGCGAGGTCGTGCAGTTCGAACGCCCGGTTCCAGATGCGTAGTTCGCCGTGGTCGGTGACCGCGTACATGTAGCAGGTCCGCGGGCTGAGCCGCTCGAAGGCCTGCCGCGCTCCGGTCACGGTCACGGTGTCCGCCATGACCTGCCCGGAAACCACCCCGTAATGGCTGTCGAAATGCTCGCGGCTGTATTCGATGAGGGGTGGGGAATCGCGCAACACGGTCCGCCAGGGCATGTCGACACTGTTCGGCGGCGCACTGGCGCTGTAGAGCTCCTGGACCAGCGGGCGCAATTCGCTCAACCGCGCCTCCAGTTCCGGGTGACCGCGACGGGACAGCAGCATGGAACGAATGGCGAGCAGTTCCTCGTAGCGGACGAAAACCACGGCTTGCGAGCCCGCGCCGTAGCGGCCGCTCATCTGGCGCGCCAGGTCCCGATAGCGGAGCAGGATCGCACGGCAGTCGAAGGGCTCGATGGCGGTGCTCTCAGCGGTTCCGGCAGTCATCAGGCTTCCATCTGGCTTCCATCTGGCTTCGCTCTCGGCACGACGGGAGGAGCTGGGCCGACCGCCCCGGGAACGGATCGGCCCAGCCACGGCCTTACTTCACGGCCTTACTTCGTGGTCCTACTTCGTGGTCCTACTTCGCAGTCCTACTTCGCGGTCTTCTTCGACTCCGGCCAGGTCGCCCCGGCCTGCGCCGCCGCGAGGCTCGCCTCACCGTCGGCCGTGGCGTCGATCGCCCGCAGGCTGTCGATGATGGCGTCCACCCGAAGGGTCTCGTTGTGCAGGTCCATGTCCATGCTCTGTTCTCCTTTCAGAGTTGAGATGACGTGAAACATTGCGCTGCCGCTGGACGGTCACTTCGTTGTCCAACCGCTGGAATCAGAGTTACCCGCCACTGTCCCGCCGGTAAACGACCCGGTTGTGTGGGCAACCCCACGGTCGATCGGTGAACCGAGCTCCTATGACGATCCGTTAACGTTACTGACTGGTAAGTGAGTTGGGGCAGATTCGTACCGAACCGGCAGCTTGTCGGTTATGGTGCGGAGGCCGCGAATCGCTGTCGCGACGGCCCGGTTCCGCGTCCCACCGAGGAGTCGGCTGTGCTGACCAGACTTCTCCGCGCCCACGCGCGGACACATGTGCGAGCGCTCGTGCTGCTGATGGCGCTCCAACTGCTCGAAACCGCAGCGGCCATGGCCCTGCCCCGGCTCAACTCCTCGATCATCGACCACGGCGTGGCCGCCGCGGACGCCGGAGCGATCACGCGCACCGGCGCCGCGATGCTCGGTGTGACGCTCTGTCAGATGCTCTGTGCGGGCGGCGTGTTGCTGATCGGTGCCAGGGTCGCCGCCGCCGTCGGGCATGACCTGCGCGCCGCCGTTTTCCAGCGGGCGCAGTCGTTGCCGACACGCGAGTTGGAGCGGTTCGGCACCGCCACGCTGATCGCCAGGACCACCGGCGACGTCCAGCAGATCCAGGCGCTGGTGCTGCTCGGCCTGGTGATGACCGTGGCAGCACCGCTGACCCTGGTCTGGGGAGTGGTCCTGGCGCTCGGGCAGGACCTGCCGCTCACCGCGCTACTCGCCCTCGTCGTGCCGGCGCTCGGCCTGCCGACCGCGCTGGCCGTGCGGCGGATGCGCCGGGTGATGGCCCGCAGCCGGCTCGCCCAGGACGAGGTCGGCCGGCTGCTGCGGGAGCAGATCGGCGGCCAGCGGGTGATCCGGGCCTTCTCCCGGATGGACCACGAGCAGAGTCGATTCGCGCACCAGAACGATGAGTTGCTCCAGCTCGCGCTGCGAATGGGCCGCCTGATGGCCCTGATGTCGCCGCTGACCGGCCTGGTGCTGAACGGCGCGGGCGTCGCCGTGCTCTGGCTCGGCGGCCACCGGATCGCCTCCGGCGACCTGCGGATCGGCGCGCTGACCGCCTTCCTCGGCTACCTCGCCCAGGTGCTCAGTTCGGTCTCCCTCGCGGCATACCTGTTCGTGGTGCTGCCCGGGGCCGAGGTCAGCGCGCGGCGCATCGCCGAGGTGCTGGACGCGCCCACCCCGCCCGGGACCGACCGTGCCCTGCCCCGTTCCGCCGGCCCCGGACTGCTGGAAGTCCAGGACGCCGACTTCCGCTACCCGAACGCGCAGGATCCGGTACTGGCCGGGATCCGGCTCACGGCCCGGCCGGGCGAGACGATCGGCCTGGTCGGCCCGACCGGGAGCGGCAAGAGCACCCTGCTCAACCTGATCCTCGGACTCCACGAGGCCACCGAGGGCGCCGTGTTGATCAATGGCGTCGACGTCCGCGAACTCGACCCTGCCGAGCTGTCCCGGGCCGTGTCCGTGGTGCCGCAGCGGTCCTACCTGTTCTCCGGCACCATCGCCGACAACCTGCGCCACGGCCGTGCCGGGGCCACCGACGAGGAACTCTGGCAGGCCCTGGACACCGCGCAGGCACGGGAGTTCGTGGTCCGGCTGCCGGAGCGACTGGCGGCACCGGTCACCCAGGGCGGCGCCAACCTGTCGGGCGGCCAGCGGCAGCGACTGGCGATCGCCCGCGCGCTGCTGGCGGAACCCGCCGTACTGCTGCTCGACGACCCCGCCTCCGCCCTCGACCGGGCCACCGCCGCCGACCTGCGGGCGGCCCTGGCCCGGACGACGGCCACCCGCACGGTGGTCATCGCCGGCCAGCGCGTGGACGCGGTCCGCGACGCCGACCGGATCGTGGTCCTCGAAGCGGGCCGGGTGGTCGGCACCGGAAGCCATGCCCAACTGCTGGCCGACAACAGGACCTACCAGGAGCTCGCCCGAAGCCAGCAGGACGAGGACTGGCCGGGCGAGTCGGAGTACGGCGAGCAGGGACACGCCTCCCAGGAGCACGGCGAGCCGGACGGTGCCGGCCACCGGCAGGCGACGATCACCCCGCAGCCCGCAGGAGGTGCCGGATGAACAAGCCGCACAGCACCAACCGCCGATTGGCCGCCCTGTTCCGCGACGACTGGCCCGCGCTCGCCGCCGCACTCGCCCTGTGCGCGACCGGCGCCGCCCTCTCGGTGCTCGGTCCGCTGCTGCTCGGGCGGGCGACCGACCTGATCGTCTCCGGCATCCGGCACGCCACCACCGGCCCTGCCCACCACGGCACCGACACGGCCACCGGCACCGGCGTCGGCACGGGCACCGGCACCGGCACCGGCACCGGCACCGGCACCGGCACCGGACGGTTCGACTTCGCCGCCCTGGACCGCCTGCTGCTGCTCGTCCTCGCCGTCTACGCGGGTGCGGCGCTGTTCAACCTGCTCGGCGTGCGGCTGGCGATCCGCGCCGTCGAGCGCACCGTGTACCGGTTGCGCGCCCGGCTCCAGGCCAAGCTCACCCGGCTCTCCTTCGCCCACCTCGACCGGCAGCCGCGCGGCGACCTGCTCAGCCGTGCCACCAACGACCTGGACTCGCTGGCCCAGACCGGCCACCAGGTGATCGGACAGATCGTCAACTCGGTGGTCACCATCACCGGTGTCCTGGCGATGATGTTCTGGCTCTCCCCACTGCTGGCCCTGCTCACCCTGGTCCTGGTCCCGGTCTCGGCCGGCGTCACCAGGGTGCTGGGCAAGCGCGCCCGGCAACGGTTCGCCACCCAGGCCGCCGCGACCGGCGCCCTCAGCGCACACGTCGAGGAGATGTACACCGGCCACGCCCTGGTCAGGCTGTTCGGTCTGCGCGACGAGGCCGCCGAGCGGTTCCGCCGGCACAACGCCGAGCTGCGCGACGCCGCGTCCGGCGCCCAGCTGATGTCCGGCCTGATCGAACCGGCGATGGGCTTCCTCGGGAGCCTCGGCTACGTGCTGATCGCGGTGGTCGGCGGCCTGCGGATCGCCTCGGGCGCACTGAGCGTCGGGGAGGTCCAGGCGTTCGTCCAGTACTCCCGCCAGTTCAGCCTGCCGCTGACCCAACTCGCCGGCGTCAGCGCGCTGGTCCAGTCCGGCCTCGCCTCCGGTGAGCGGATCCTGGAGCTGCTCGACGCCGAGGAACAGCAGCCCGACCCGTCGCTGCCCGCACGCCCGGCCGAGACCCGCGGGGCGGTGGCCTTCGAACGCGTCTCGTTCCGCTACGACCCGGAGCAGCCGCTGATCGAGGACTTCTCCCTGGAGGTCGCCCCCGGGCACACCGTCGCCGTGGTCGGGCCCACCGGCGCGGGCAAGACCACCCTGACCAACCTGCTGCTGCGGTTCTACGAACCGACCCGCGGCCGGATCACTCTCGACGGCGTGGACATCGCCGCCATGACCCGCGCCGAGCTGAGCCGCCGGGTCGGCCTGGTCCTCCAGGACACCTGGCTGTTCCAGGGCACGATCGAGGAGAACATCGCCTACGGCCGGCCCGGGGCCACCCGCGCCGAGGTCGAGGCGGCGGCCCGCGCCGCCCATGCCGACCACTTCGTGCGGACCCTGCCCGCCGGCTACCGGACCGTGCTCGGCGAGGACGACGGCGCCGGAGCCGGATCATCGGGCATCAGCGCGGGGGAACGGCAGTTGATCACCATCGCCCGCGCCTTCCTCGCCGACCCCCCGGTCCTCGTCCTCGACGAGGCCACCAGCTCGGTGGACGGCCGCACCGAAGCCCTCGTCCGCCGAGCCCTGGCAGCCCTGCGCGCCGGTCGCACCACCTTCCTGATCGCCCACCGCCTCACCACGGTCCAGTCCGCCGACACGATCCTGGTCCTGCACGACGGCGCCATCGTCGAACAGGGCACCCACCCGGACCTCCTCGCCGCCGACGGCCCCTACGCCCGCCTCCACGGCCTCCCGCCGGCCCGGACCACCTCGACAGCACCGCCCTCCGTGGCGGCCGGGCAACCGTCCGCTTGACCCCGCCGCACACACCCAGCCACAACCTGCTTTCCTGTCACGCCCGATCAAGAGCCTGACCGACCCAAGACCGCACAGCCTTCACCCGAACCACGCCGCGCCACTACCGGGAACCCCTGACCACGGAAGCACCAGCTCACCCCAGACCACCAGCACCCACGCATCGGAACGATCCCCGCGAGCGCGGGGCTGACGTCATCGAGCAGGCGTGGCTGCTGCACTCCCACGGACCATCCCCGCGAGCGCGGGGCTGACATGTCCAGGAGTGCGGCCACCTCCATCGTCCCGGGACCATCCCCGCGAGCGCGGGGCTGACAGGCCCTGGGGGACGGACACCTCGACCATCCGGGGACCATCCCCGCGAGCGCGGGGCTGACAGCCTGGGCGAGGCCAACCACCCGTCCACTGGGGGACCATCCCCGCGAGCGCGGGGCTGACACTTCGTGAGCTGGGACGTTACCGCGTTGCTGGCTGCGTTTCATTCAGTTCGATACGCAGTCGCTCTCCCCCCGTCGACCTTGGTAGGCGCGGCGTCACGCTCTCAGGTACGCGGTTGCGACGTCGCATTGATCAGTTGACTCCCGTTCAGCGCCTTGCGGTGCGCAGGCTAGCGTGTTCGGGCATCGCACAAGTGCCTTTCTCTCAGGCTCCATCCATTTCGGTGTTCACGTGTCCGGCCGGTCAGAGGCGTCACTTACCGTGGTCGGTAGTTCACGCGGGAACCAAGGACAGGGGCGGGGCAGACTGTTGGACGACTGGTGGGGGCGTTACGAGCCCCGGGTGCTGACCGCTTTGGGCGCTTTGTGGGGGAAGTCGGCCGGGCGGGGCGGCGGGACGGTGAACCTTCTGCTGTCGCACATGCTGGACACGGCGGCGGTGGCCGAGCTGGTGTGGGAGCGGTACTTGGCGCCCGTGACTCGTTGGCGGCTGGACGAGTTGGCCGGGGAGCCGGGGCAGGGTCGGCGCTTCTTCGCCTGGTTGTGCGGGGTGCACGACTGCGGGAAGGCGACGCCGGCCTTTCAGCACATGGATCCGGCCGGGGCGCGGGCTGTCCTGGCGTCGGGGCTGGCGTGGGACCGGTTCGCGGTAGGCCGCACGTCGTGGCGGCACGACAAGGCGGGCGGCAAGTTGATCCGTCGCCTGCTGGCGGAGAATCAGTGGGACCCGGAGCACATTGATTGGGTGTGGCCGCTGATCGCCGGCCATCACGGCAGGCTTCCGACGCTTGGTCAGCTCAGCGTGGGGAAACCGAAGTTGCAGGGACAGGGTCCCGCTTGGGAGGCGACACAGGCGGCCCTGGTGGAGCTGTTCAGCTACGAGGTAGGTTTCACGGGCGAGCAAGCTCTGCGGAGTGTTCAGCCGCGGCTTCGGCCGTCTCGCGCGCTTCAGCTCCAGTTGTCCGGTCTGGTGGTGATGTGCGACTGGATCGCCAGCGATGAGCGGTACTTCCAAGGGGTGGACGAGCTGTCGAGGGTGCGGATGCCCGCTGCGCAACAGCGAGCATCCGCTGCCTGGTCGAAGCTCGGGCTGCGGGGTGGGTGGGGGCGGTTGGCGCCGCCGGTCCCGACAGCGTTCCTCGAGCGGTTCGGCGCTCGTCCCAGGGCTTCGCAGCAGCTGTTGCTGGATGTGGCGGCGCGGATGGGTGGGCCCGGGGTGCTGGTTGTGGAGGCGCCGATGGGCGAGGGGAAGACGAATGCCGCGCTGGCGGCGGTCGAGGTGCTGGCTGCCAGGTTCGGCGCGGATGGCGTGTTCGTCGGCATGCCCACCCAGGCGACCAGCGACCCGATGTTCAGTCAGGTCCGTGGCTGGCTGAAAGGGCTCGGGAGCGGTTTGGACGAGCAGGTCGCCCTCCTGCACGGCAAGCGCATGTTCAACCAGGAGTGGCGTGCTCTGCTGGCGGATCTCGGGGACTGGGGTCAGGATGCGGATGCCTGCTTCGCCTCGGTGAGTGAGGACGAGCCTGACGAGTACGGTATGGCGTCTGACTTCGGGTCAGCTGAGGGCAGTCATGCCCGGCGCGCGCCGGCGGAGTGGTTCCTGGGCCGCCGTCGCGGCCTGCTGAGCCCGTTCGCGGTCGGGACGATCGACCAGCTACTGTTCGCCGCCACCCGTACCAAACACGTCATGCTGCGCACCGCGGGGTTGAGCGGGAAGGTAGTGGTGCTGGACGAGGTGCACGCCGCAGACGTCTACATGTCCCAGTTCCTCAAGGAGGGCTTGTGGTGGCTGGGACAGGCGCGGGTGCCCGTGGTGCTCCTTTCGGCGACTCTTCCGCCTGCGCAGCGCCGGGAGTTGGTGGCGGCCTACCTGTCCGGTGCCCTGGCCTCCGAGGTCGACGAGGTCGCCGAGGCAGATCTGGTGAGGCTCGCGGAGCCGGCGGGCTATCCGAGCGTGACGGCAGCCTGGTTGGGCAAGGACGGTGCGGAGTTCATTGTGGAGAGCACCGAGTCGTGGCGCCAGGACCTGGATGTCCGCGTGGAGGTGCTTGCGGAGGCTCCGGCGCAGTCACAGGACACCACGCGGGATCAGGCTGCCCAGGCACATGCGGACGTGGTGGAGATGCTTGCGGAACGCCTGGTGGACGGTGGCTGCGCTCTGGTCATCCGGAACACCGTCGTACGAGCCCAGGACACCTTCGAGGCCCTTCGCACGGTGTTCGGCGCGGACGTGCGGCTGCTGCACGGCCGCCTGCACGCGGGCCATCGGGCGGAGCGCACGGAGGAGTGCTTGGAGCTCCTCGGTCCACCTGGGCCCGACAGGCAACGTCCTGAGCGCTTGATCGTGGTCGCCACCCAGCTCGCGGAGCAGTCCTTCGACGTGGACGCCGACCTCCTGGTGACCGATCTGGCGCCCATCGACCTGCTGCTCCAGCGGATCGGCCGCTTGCACCGGCATGAGGGAGTGAAGCGGCCCGACCGGGTGGCCTCCCCCACGGTCGTAGTGACCGGCTTCGCACCGCAAGCGGACACTCCTCCGTTGCTGCTAAGGGCAAGCGAGGCGATCTACGGACGCTACCTCCTGCTGCGTGCCGCCGCTCAGGTCCTGGCGACTGCACAGGAGAGCGGGTGGAAGATCCCGCGTCAGGTGCCGGGCCTGGTCTCCGAGGGATACGGCACGAGCCAGGATCTGGTGCCCGATTCCTGGCGGGCGGCGCATGACTTGGCTCGGGAGGAGTGGGCTGGCAGGCAGGACCAGCGAGCTGTGGACGCGCAGGACTACCTGCTGACCCGGGCCGGCGAGCACGGGGCACCGACGCTGGAGGGACTGCACTGTGCGGGGACCCACGGGGGCCTGAGCGAAGGGCAGTTCGAGGCACTGGTACGCGATGGCAAGCCGAGCGTGGAGGTGGTGCTGGTTCGGCGCGACAGCCGGGGGCTGTATGCGGTGTCGGGCCGGCGGCTGGGCCCGAACGGCGAGGTGGCGACGGACCTGTTGGACGACGTGCTCGCGGGCACCGTCCGCCTGCCCACCGCACTGACGGCGGCAGCCGAGCAGGAGCTCAACCCCCTTGCGGGGTGGCGGGACCATCCGTGGTTGCGGTACAGCCGGGCGCTGGTCCTGGAGGAGGACGGGAAGGCGCAGGTGGGCGGGTTCAAGGTGGCCTACGACAACGCACTCGGTCTGGTCGTGTCAGGCCAGCCCGGTACAAGGTGAGGCCATTGCACTGCTGGGTGCATTGTTGCCGCGTGCGCCGAGCCCGGCGGGCTCTCACCGGGGGCCTCCTGCCAGGCCACGAGTCATATCGACCCGCTTCTTCTGGGCGGTCCTGGAGATCCTGGTGTTCGCGTCACGCACGGCGCCAGACAGTGCCAGGATGAGGTCAACTCGCGGCCTTCACCAGGCCAGTTGGAGGGAAATTCGCGTGCCCGAGTACAATCTGCTCGACGAGCAGTGGTTGATGTTGCGCCCGCTTGTTGGAAGCGTCGTCCCGCAGCCTGTGGGGCTGCGGGACGCACTGCTGCGCGCTGACGAGTTCGAGGGCTTGACGGTGGAGTTCGCCACCCAGCTGCCGGCCCTGATGCGCCAGGTGCTGCTTCCGGTGGTCGGACATGCGCTGGGCGTGCCGGACACCCGCTCTGATTGGGCCGATCGGTTCAAGCAAGCGCGCTTCAGCGACGACGAGCGAGGCAAGTTGCAGGCGTACTTCCAGAAGCACCGGGCCCGCTTCGATCTGTTCGATCCGGTCGCCCCATTCGCCCAGGTAGCGGGTCTTCGGACACCGAAGGACGAGACAAAGGGCTCGGCGACAGTGGTGGCCACGGCGGCAAGCGGCAACAACGTTCCGCTGTTCGCCAGCCGCACGGACGCCAATCCGCTGGAGCTGACGCCTGCTCAGGCTGTCCACTGGCTGCTGCACGCGCACTGTTGGGACACCGCGGCGATCAAGACGGGCGCGGCTGGCGACTCGAAGGTGAAGGCTGGGAAGACGACGGGCAACCCGACTGGCCCGCTCGGGCAGCTGGGTGTCGTGCTGCCGATGGGCCGCAGCCTGTACGAGACGCTGCTGCTCAACCTCCCGGTGACTCCGAAGTCGCAGGTTGGCCACCCGCAGTGGTACCGCCCTCCCCTCGGGCCGGCGTGGGAATCGCGCCCAGCCCGGGGGCTACTGGACCTGTGGACGTGGCAAGCCCGCCGGATCCGGATGATCCCCGAGGAACGCGAGGCCGGAACCGTGGTCACCCGCATCGTCCTCTGTGCCGGTGACCGGCTCACGCCGAGGCCGGCCATGGAACCGCACACCGCCTGGAGCCTGGGCCAGCCGACCACGCGCAAGTCGACTCCCGCAAAGACAGCGGTCGGTGAGCGCCGTCCGCGCCGACACAGCCCGGGCAAGGCAGTGTGGCGCGGGCTGGAGGCACTGCTGGCACCCGCCAGGCAGACGGAGGGGAAGTTCGAGACCAGCGTCCTGCTCGACCAGCTCTCCGGCATGGTCGAGGCCGGGCACCTCACGGCCAACTATCCGCTGCGGGTGGAGACCTTCGGCATGGTGTACGGCACGCAGTCGGCGGTGGTGGAGGATGTCCTGCACGACGCGATCCCGCTGCCCCTGCTGGCCCTGCGCGAGCACGAGCAGATGCACGAGATGCTGTTGGAGGTCACCGAGCAGGCCGAGAAGCTGGCTTGGGCCTGCAACAACCTCTCCGCCGACTTGCGCCGAGCGGTCGGTGCCGACCCGATCCCGTGGGACAAGGGGCAGCGCCCCGGCGAGATCCTTCTACACCAACTCGATCCGCTGGTGCGCCGCCTGCTGCTCGACCTGCAGAAGGCCGCCGACGACGATCTCATCGAGCAGCGCAGGCAGTCCTGGGAAGCTGCGGCCTGGCGAGCGACGCTGACCGCGGCCGAGCCGCTCTTCGAAGCAGCCCCCCCAGCAGCCTTCACCGGCCGCAGGGCCGCGGCCGCCGGCAAGGGCCCGGAGCCGACGCTGTACTCACTGGGCACGTCCGCCAGCCATTTCCAACGCCAACTGCAAACCTTGCTGCCCCGCCAGGCCGAGGCACTGCGCGCAGTCCGGGCAGAGCGGCAAGAGGCCCGCGAAGAATCAGCCGACGAGCTTGCTGGAGCTGACAATTGATGGGAGAACGGATCATGGCGCAGCGCCTCTACTGGGACCGGTACGTGGGCCCCGACAACCGGTGGCGCACCGACTGGGCGACCGGTGGGCGCGCGCAGCCGCCCGGAGAGGAACTCGCCGCTCTTCGCGGCGGATTGGGGCGGCCAGCCATGGACTGCCCAAAGACCTGGCCCTTCTACATCACGCCTGTTGACGATGTGCTGGCACTGCGGGACCAGATCTCCGACGAGCAGGAGGCCGAGCACGGCGCGCTTGCCCTGTTCGGCCTGCATCAGCAGAGCCAGGACGCACCAATGCACCGCCAGGGCGTCAAACTAGGTCAAGCGCTGTTGGCGCTTCGGCGCAGCGGCAAGTTCAGCGAGGAAGCGGTGGACCGGCGGGTGGCCACGATGGCGGGCGCCACCAACGTGTCGGCGCTGCTGGTCCACTTGCGCGGGATGGTCACTCAACTGCGAACAGTCAAACAGCCGTTGGACTATACGCACCTGATGGCTGACATTCGCTCCTGGCATTGCGTCGAGCGCCGGCCGGCGGTACGCCGCCGCTGGGCGCTCGGCTACCAGGCGTGGCGGTCGCAATAGCCGTACGAGCCCGCTCAGACATAACGCAACCCCACGAGTCGAACTCCCTTTCGCCCAGGCTGCCTTGTTGGCCCTTTCGAGGAGTAACGCATGACCAAGCGTCTCTACGTCGACGTGCACATCCTGCAGACCGTCCCGCCAGCGAACCTGAACCGGGACGACAACGGGAACCCGAAGGAGGCCTACTTCGGGGGCAAGCGCCGCTCCCGGGTCTCCTCCCAGGCCTGGAAGCGCGCGACGCGTATGCACTTCGCCGAGCGGTGCGGTCCGCAGGACCTGGCGACGCGGACCAAGCGGATCGCCGGTCAGCTCGCCAAGCGGCTGCAGGAGCGCACCGGGATCGCAGCGCAGGACGCGGAGCGGATCGCCGGGGCAGTCCTCAAGCCCATGGGCATCACCGCGGGCAAGAAGGCCGGTGACACCGCCTACCTCCTCTTCTTCGGCCGCCGCCAGCTGGAGAGCATCGTCGGTCTGGTCGCCGATGACGCCACCGACCTGTCAGCGCTGGAGGACAAGGCGCTGGAGGAGGCGGTAGCCGGCCTGCCGGTTCGCGAGCAGTTGCAGAACGGGCATCCGGCCGATGTGGCGCTGTTCGGCCGGATGGTGGCCGACATTCCCGGGCTGAACGTCGACGCAGCAACCCAGGTCGCCCATGCGATCTCCACGCACGCCACCGAGTTGGAGTTCGACTACTACACGGCGGTGGACGACGAGAACACCGCGGACGAGACCGGCGCCGGCATGATCGGCACCATCGGCTTCAACTCCGCCACGCTCTACCGCTACGCCACCGTCGGCGTGCACCAGCTGCAGGAGAACCTCGGCGAGGACAAGGCCGCCATCGAGGCCATCGACCTGTTCGTCGACTCCTTCTCCCGTTCCATGCCCACCGGTTACGCGAATTCTTTCGCCCACCGCACCCGGCCGAGCCTGGTCGCCGTTGTCGTTCGGACCGACCAGCCGGTCAACCTGGTCTCCGCCTACGAGCGGCCCGTCCCGAACGGCGACGGCGTCGTCTCAGCCTCCGCCCGCCGCCTGGCCGACGAGTACCGCACCGCGACCCGCCAGTGGGGCGACGCCCCGCTGCTGACCGCGGTCTGCCACACCCTGGGCGACGACGATGCGGACGGGACCGAGCTGGCCGAGGCCTTCGGCACCAACAAGACCTTCCCGCAACTCCTCGACGCCCTCAAAGCCGCCCTCGGCGCCGAACTGGACGCCCGCTGATGCCCCCTCACTCCCGCCCGCAGCAGGCGGACACCGCTCCCCCGCCAACCGCCGCGCCGACGCGCGCCGTCCTACTGCTGCGCCTGGCCGGTCCCATGCAGTCCTGGGGCGATCGCAGCGCCTTCAATCGACGTGAGACCCGTCCGCAGCCTACGAAGTCCGGCGTCGTCGGGCTGCTCGCCGCAGCCGCCGGCCGCCCCCGCGAGGCCGACATCACCGACCTGACCGGCCTTCAACTGGGCATGCGCATCGATCAGCCCGGAACGTTGCTGCGCGACTACCACACAGTCAGCGACTACCGCGGCAGGCCGCTGCCCCAGGCCGGGGTCAACGCCAAAGGCCTCCAGAGGCCCACCTCCCCGGCGAAGGACACCCACGTAACCCAGCGCTTCTACCTACAGGACGCGGTCTTCGTCTGCGCCCTCGAAGGCCCCCGGCCCCTCCTAGCTGCCCTCGCCGAGGCGATGCGCCACCCGGCGTTCCCCCTCGCCCTCGGCCGGCGCTGCTGCGCACCCACCCAGCCCCTCGTCCTAGGTGACCTGCGCGGGCCCGGCCTGGAGCGGGCCCTGCGCGATGAGCCCTGGCAGGCCGGACATCACGACCGCGAAGCGTTCCAGCGTCGCACCCCGGTCACCCTCACCAGTCGCGTCGACCTGCCCGCCACCCTGGAAGACCCGGGCGGCGAGGACAGCTGGCAGGACGTCCCGCTAACCTTCGACCCGCGCCGACGAAGCTTCACCACCCGCCGTGTCCGCCACATCTGGCTGGACGTGCCCACCGGTCTGGTACAGACCACCTCCCACCGCGACGCCGACACCGGCACCGATGCCGGCCACGACCCGTTCGCCCTGCTGGGCTGGTGACCCGATGACCTACCTCTCCCGCATCCGCATCAACCCGCTGCGCGCCGCCAGCCGCACCCTGCTCGCCAACCCCCGCGCCCTGCACGGCGCCGTCACCGCCGGCATCGCCGAAACCCCCACCGCCCAGCGAGTCCTCTGGCGTCTGGACAGCGACAACCCGCGCCGCCCCCAACTGCTCGTCCTCACCCCCGCCAGGCCCGACTGGAACCACATCGTCGAACAGGCTGGGTGGCCCGACACCGACGGCGAGCACTACGCCATCCGCGACTACGCCCCGCTACTCACCCAGCTCGCCACCGGCCGTGAGTTCGCGTTCCGGCTCACCGCCAGCCCGGTCCAGAACACGTCGACTCCGGCAGGGTCCAGCCCCCATCGCACCAAGACCGCCGACGAGCTGCGCCACCGCTCCTATCGGGTCCCGCACCGCACGGCCGCCCACCAACTCGGCTGGCTCCTCGAGCGCACCGAACGCTGGGGGTTCGAGATCCCGCTCGCCCGTACCGACCCCGCCGCCCCCGGTCTGGAGGCCGACCAGCCGACTCCGCCGGACGGCGAACCGGCGCGCGACGTGCGCATCACCGACCGCAACCGTCACACCTTTACCAAACCAGACAGTCGCACCCGCGTCACCCTCACCACCGCCACCTTCGAAGGTCGACTGCGCATCACCGACCCCAAACTGCTGGAAGCCGCTCTCCTCGACGGCATCGGTCCCTCCAAAGCCTACGGCTGCGGCCTACTCACCCTCGCCCCGCTGCGCCCCCTGGAGCACTGACCAGTGGCCGACATCTGGTGGAAATCCCACCCCCACGACCTGCATCGCCTTGCCGACCGCGTCTCGAGCCTCTACATCGAACGCAGCCACCTCGACCGCGACGAGAACGCCGTCGTCATCATCAACAAACGCGAGACGGTGCGCGTACCCGCCGCCATGGTCGCCGTCGTCCTCCTGGGCCCCGGCACCCGCGTCACCCACGGTGCCATCAATCTGCTCGCCGACTCCGGCACCACCGTCTGCTGGGTCGGCGAGCAGGGCGTACGCATGTACGCTGCAGGCCTGGGCCCAAGCCGCGGAGCCGGCCTGCTCAACCGGCAGGCCTGGCTGGTCAGCCGAACCAAGGAGCGCCTCGCCGTCGCCCGCGCCATGTACCGGATGCGCTTCCCCGGTGAGGACGTCGACACCGCCACCATGCAACAGCTGCGCGGACGCGAAGGCGCCCGCATCCGCAAGCTCTACCAAGCCGAAGCGCGCCGCACCGACGTCCCGTGGAACGGACGCGTCTACCAACCCGGCGACGCCCACGCAGCTGGCGACGACCTCAACCGCCTGCTCTCAGCCGCCAACGCCGCCCTCTACGGCATCTGCCACGCCGTCATCACCGGGCTCGGCGCCAGCCCCGGCCTCGGCTTCGTCCACACAGGCCTGGCCACCTCCTTCGTCCTGGACATCGCCGACCTCTACAAAGCCGACCACACCATCCCGCTCGCCTTCGACCTCGCCAAACAAGGCCTCACCGAGGAACGTGATGCCCGCCTCGCCCTACGCGACCGCGTCGCCGAGAACCGTCTGCTCGGCCGCATCGTGACCGACGTGAAGTCGCTGCTCACCCCCGAGGGAACCGAGATCCCAGACACCGAAGCCAACGAACTCTGGGACGAACGCCTCGGCGCTGTCCCCGGCGGCGCCAACTGGGCCCACACCACGGCACTGATCGATCCAGGCATGGGCGACGAGCACCTTGCCGTCATCGGACCCGAGTTCGAGCAGGCCCCGGCGCAGAGGCCCAGCACGTGACCGTGATCATCCTCATCGCCGCCCCCGAAGGACTCCGAGGCCACCTGACCCGCTGGATGGTCGAGGTCAACGCCGGCGTCTTCGTCGGCAACCCCAGCCGGCGCATCCGCGACCGCATCTGGGACCTCCTCGCCACCCGCATCGGCGACGGCCAAGCCGTCCTCGTGGAACCTGCTGACAATGAACAAGGATGGACCGTCCGAACAGCCGGCAAGGACCGCTGGCGCCCGGTCGACTACGACGGACTGATTCTCTCCGCGCGCTCACAGCGCTAACGTCGCAGGTCATGAAGCCTCGGCCCCGCGCTCGCGGGGGTTGCTCCTATGACGACCTGACCGCAGAGCAGTTCCAGGACTCGGCCCCGCGCTCGCGGGGGTTGCTCCGACGAGGGGGTGAGCACGTCAGCGGCCGGGAACTCGGCCCCGCGCTCGCGGGGGTTGCTCCAGTCTCGACGGCGCCGCCCTGACCCTGACCGGCTCGGCCCCGCGCTCGCGGGGGTTGCTCTCGCTGAGCGCATGGACCAAAGTCCTTAAGGAGCTCGGCCCCGCGCTCGCGGGGGTTGCTCCAGCCGGGCGGTGCTCCGGTGGGCGCTCACCGGCTCGGCCCCGCGCTCGCGGGGGTTGCTCAGCATGCCCGGGATGCCGGTGAAGCCGGAGAAGCTCGGTCCCGCGCTCGCGGGGGTTGCTCCACGAGCAGGACCGGCGGCCAGGGCGCTGTGCGCTCGGCCCCGCGCTCGCGGGGGTTGCTCCCTGGTGTTCCGCGACGTCTACATCGCCAACAACTCGGCCCCGCGCTCGCGGGAGTAGTCCGTGGCGCCGCATCGAGCTGACGGCGCTTCAAGCGTCGGCCCCGCGCTCGGAAGACTTCAAGTCCAGCGAGACGGTCGTGACGCTATGAGGTTTGTGGTGCGGGCTCGCGGCGCTTGGCCGGGTCGTTGATCCACGCCGTGTGCGGTATCTCGGGCGGTCGAGGGCGGCGGCCAAAGCGTTCGGGGTGTCGGGTGTAGGCCTCGTTGAGGGTGTCGGCCCGCTGGTGGCGCACCTCGTCAGCGGTGCCGAAGTGGACGCTGGCGGGGGTGTGGTAGCCCATGCCTGAGCGCCGGCTCTCGTGGTTGCAGTACGAGATGAAGGCGTCGAACCCTTCGCGGGCGTGGGCCAGGCCAGGTCTCTGTCATGGGTGGCTGGCCCACGAGCACCGCGCGCCAGGGCGGCAACGGCCCTGGCGCGCGGTGTGGTGAGTGGGGGAGGCTCGGCCGCTGGATGGTGGCGGCCCGGCGGTCAGGAGGTGACGTGGTTGGCCCAGAGCGAGGGGTCGTTCACGTTGTCCTTGGTGACGAGAACGGAGGGGAGTTGGTCCTCCATGCCGTTGGGCAGCAGAACGATGGTGGAGCCGTGGTCGGTCGGACCGGCCTGGAAGATCTTGTTTTCGGCGGCGGCCTGGGCGTAGAAGAGGGCGTACTTCGCGTACAGGTCGGCCGGCTGGCTGGACGTGGCGTCGATCTGGCCCTGGCGGATCGCGTCGAGTTCCTGCGGGATGCCGTCGTTGGAGACGATCACGATGTGGCCGGGCTGTCCGACCGGCTTGAGCAGGCCCTTCTGCTGCAGCAGGTCCAGTGTCGGTTGCAGGAAGACACCGCCGGCCTGCATGTAGATGCCGGCCAGGTCGGGGTTGGCGGCCAGCGTGCTCTGCAGCTTCGCGGACGCCACGTCGCCCTTCCAGTCGGTGGCCAGCTCGATCACCTGGATGCCGGGGAACTCGCTGCGCATGCAGAAGGCGAAGGCCTGGGACCGGTCGTAGCCGTTGATCGAGCCGAGTGAGCCCTGGAGCTCGGCCACCTTGCCCTTTCCGCCGAGTTGCTTGCCCAGGTACTCGCAGGACTTGGTGCCGTACGCGCGGTTGTCGGCGCGGACCACCATGTACGTCTCGCCGCTCTCCGGCACGGTGTCCACGCTGATGGCGCCGATGTGCCGGGCCAGCAGGTCGTCCAGCATGGCTGAGGTGCCCGTGGTGTTCTGCGGGGCCATCACGATCGCCGTGGGCCGCTTGGCTGCGAGCGCCTTGACGTTGGCGGCGAGCTTGGTGTCGTCACCGTTCGACTCGGTGATCGGCAGGACGTTCAGCTTCTGCTCGGCGATGTCCGCTCTCAGGTACTGCGCGTACGCCTTCCAGAAGGCGGAGTCGGTTCGCGGGATGTCGATCCCGATGCCCGCCGACGCACTGCGGGTGGTGGGCGAGGTCGCCCCGCAGCCGCTGAGTGATCCGGTCAGCAGCAGGATGGCGCCGCCGACCGCTGCGGAAGGGGCGATACTTCTCTTCACTTGTCAGACCGTCCTGGGGATGGGGTTTCTCTCGCCGTGTGGCGGAGAGGGGCGGAGGACCGAGGCCCTGGCACGTGGCTGGGAGGTGAGCGTGTCGAGGGCGACGGAGTCGATGGTGGTCCCGGCGGCCAGCCACTCCTCCACTGCGGCGACGTGGACCGCACTGGTAGCGGCCGCGAGCCCCGCATCGCGGGCGGCCAGAGCTCGCCAGATGGCCTCGTGCTCGCGATGTGCCTGCTGACGGGCGGTCGAGTGGCTGGTGCCGCGGACGATGCGCAGCCGCTGGGTGTGGGTGGAGAGGATGCCCAGCAGGGTGGAGAGGACCGGGTTGCCGACCGAGTCGGCGATGGTGCGGTGGAACTCGATGTCGAGCTCGACGAACTCCTCGACCTCGATCTCGCCGGCGCACCGGTCGAGGATGCTCCGCAGCGCTTCGAGCTGCTCCCCGGTCAGCCGGCCGGCGGCGAGGGCGGCGGCCGGCGGTTCCAGCAGGCTTCTGACCTGCAGGAGTTGGCGGGCGCTGTGGCCGTGGGAGACGTCGGCGGCGAAGGTCATCGCCTCCAGCAGGAGATGCGGTTCCAGCCCGGAGACGTAGGTGCCGTCGCCCTGCTTGGCGACCAGGATCCGCATGGCGGTGAGGGCTCGGACGGCCTCGCGCAGCGAGTTGCGGGACAGTCCGAGCTGTTCGGAGAGGTCGGCCTCGTTGGGCAGCCGCGTGCCCGGTTGCAGGACGCCGGAGACGATCATCTCCTTGATCCGCTCGATGGCCTGGTCGGTCACCGCCATGCTGCTCGCACCTCCGTGGTGGATCGGACTCGCGGGGCCTCTCCCCCTCGGCGGACCCCGACGGACCCCCGACGGGCCCTCGACGGACCCGCGACGGACCCCCGGAGGGCCTCCGTGGGTCCGTGCGGGTTGTCGAAGCGGCACAATCGGCTGCCCGACCTGTGCGATCGCGCCGCGTCGGCGGCTATCGGGCCTGACCTTCCGTCACTCCTGCTTCTCGCCGGAGGCGAAGCGGGAGATGATCAGGGCGATGATGATGATCGCGCCGTTGAGGAACTGGTTCCACAGCGGCGGTACGCCTGCCAGGGTCATCACGTTGACCACCAGTTGCAGTGTCAGCACGCCGGTGAGGGCGCCGAAGAGGGTACCGCGGCCGCCGTTGAGGCTGACCCCGCCGATGACGGTGGCGGCGAAGACCTGGAAGATCCAGCCGTTGCCCTGGTCGGCGGAGATGGAGCCGTAGTGGCCGGTGTAGAGGATGCCGGCGAAGGCGGCCAGCACGCCGCCGAGGATCAGCACGATCCAGGTGATCCGGTCGACCCGGATCCCGGCGGCCCGCGCCGCCTCGGGGTTGCCGCCGATCGCGTACAGCGCCCGGCCGTGCCGCAGCCAGGCCAGCGCCGCGCCGCCGACGGCGAACAGGAGCGCGCAGATCCAGATCGCGGCGGGTGCGCCGAACCAGGAGGCGCTGCCGAGGTAGCTGAAGGAGCCGGGCAGGTTGACGATGGACTGGCCCTGGGAGATGGCTACTTGGAGTCCGCGCAGCAGGGTGAGCGCGCCGAGGGTGACGATGAATCCGTTGAGCCGCAGTTTGAGGATGAGGAAGCCGTTGATCGCGCCGATCAGCGCGCCGACCGCCAGGCAGAGCGGGATCGCGGTCCAGCCCGGGAAGAGGCCGATGCCGTTGAATCGGGAGCCGTGGTCGGGCAGGACCAGCCAGACCGCGATCACGGGGGCCACACCGATGGTGGACTCCAGCGAGAGGTCCATCCGGCCGCTGATCAGGATCAGGGCCTCACCCAGGACCAGCAGGCTGAGTTCGGTGGCCTGTTGGCCGACACCGAGCAGGTTGTCGCTGGTCAGGAAGGCCGGTGAGACGGCGAAGCCGATCACGCCGAGGACCAGCAGGACCGGCAGCAGCGACAGGTCGCGGTAGCGGGCGAGGTCGAAGCGGCGGCCCGCCGCGGTGGCGACGGCGGGGGGTGCGGCGAGGTCAGTGGTGGGGGCCATGGTCTTCCTTCGTGTCAGTCGTGCCGGCCATGCCCTCCATGGCTGCGACCAGCTGTTCGTCGCTCCAGCCCGAGGGGAACTGGGCGACGACGCGGCCGTGGAACATGGCCACGACCCGGTCGCAGACCCGCAGGTCGTCGAGTTCGTCGGAGACGATGACGGCGCTCCGGCCGCTGTCGGCGACCTCCCGGATGGTGCCGAGCAGGGATTCCTTGGACTTGATGTCCACGCCGTTGGTGGGGCGGATCGCGACCAGGACGTGCGGCTGGGTGGCCAGCGCCCGGGCGATCACCACCTTCTGCTGGTTGCCGCCGGACAGGGCGGAGACGGGCGTCGCCGGTCCGGGGGTCTTGATGTCCAGGTCGGTGATCATGCGCTGGGCGAACTCCCGGGTGCGGGAGGGCAGTACGGTGCCGAACGGGCCCAACTGGTCGGTCACCGTCAGGGTGGCGTTCTCGGCGACGCTGCGCTGCGGGACCAAGCCCTGAAGGTGCCGGTCCTCGGGGACGAACCCGATCCCGGCGGCCAGCGCTGCCGGCACCCGGCCCGGGCGCACCGGGCGGTCGGCGACCGTGATGGTCCCGGCCTTGGGGCGGTGCAGTCCGGCCAGGGTCTCGCCGAGTTGGACGTTGCCGCTGGCCGCGGCCCCGGCGAGGCCGACGACTTCGCCGGCCCGGGCGGTCAGCGAGATCCCCTGGTAGGCCCCGGGCAGGTCGAGGTCCGTGACCTTGAGCAGCACGTCGCCCGCCGCGCGGGTTCCTCCGGTGGCCGACCAGGACGGCTCCGCGCCCCGCGAGGCCTCACCGGTCATCGCCTCGACCAGCTCGTGCTGGTCGAGTCCGGCGACCGGGGCGGTGAGGATGTGCCGCGCGTCGCGGTAGACGGTGACGGTGTCGCAGAGATCGTAGACCTCCTGGAGGTGGTGCGAGATGAAGAGGAACGCCACGCCCTGGCCCTGGAGTTCGCGCAGCTTGGCGAAGAGCCGCTCGATGCCACGGGCGTCCAGCTTGGCGGTCGGTTCGTCCAGGATGATGAACCGGGCGCCGAACGAGAGCGCCCGGGCGATCTCCACGAACTGGCGCTGTTCGACGGTGAGTTCCTCGGCACGAGTGCTCGGGTCGACGTCCACGCCGTACTCGGCGAGCAGTTCGGCGGCACGTAGCCGCAGCTGCCGCCAGCTGATCGGACGCAGCGCCCGCGCACTCTGCCGGTCGAGGAAGAGGTTCTCCGCGACGGTGAGAGTCCCGATGACCGTGGAGCGCTGGTAGACGCAGGCGACCCGGGAGCGCCAGGCGTCGGTGTCCCCGGGAGCCGGGGCCGGGTCGCCGTTGAAGCGCAGGGTGCCGGTGTCGGCGTTCTGCAGTCCGGTGAGGATGGAGACGAGCGTGGATTTGCCTGCGCCGTTGCGACCCACCAGGGCGTGCGACTCGCCGGGTGCTACCGAGATGCGGGCGTCGCGCAGCGCGACGGTGGCGCCGAAGCGCTTGCTGATCCCGTCGGCCTCGACAACGGGGCCCCGGATAGGGCTGGAGTCCGCCATGGCGGGGATGTCCTTTCCGCAGAAGACCCGGGGGCGGCGGTTTCGAGGGTGGTCGGGTACCGCCGCACCGGGGGCGTGGGATTACGTGGTCGGACTACTTGGCGATGTTGTTGGCCCAGAGGGTCTTGTCGTCCACGTTGTCCTTGGTGATCAGCGGGGCGGGCAGCTGGTCCTCCAGTCCGTTGGGCAGCGTGATGATGGTGGACTGGTGGTCGGTGGGGCCGGCCTGGAAGGTCTTGCCCTCGGCGGCGGCCTCGGCGTAGAAGAGCGCGTACTTGGCGTACAGGTCGGCCGGCTGGGAGATCGTGGCGTCGATCTGGCCCTTGCGGATCGCGTCGAACTCCTGCGGGATGCCGTCGTTGGAGATGATCGCGATGTGGCCCGGGGTGCCGACCGGCTTGAGCAGGCCCTTCTGCTGCAGCAGCGCGAGGGTGGGCTGCAGGAAGACGCCGCCGGCCTGCATGTAGATGCCGTTCAGGTCGGGGTTGGCGGCCAGCGTGGACTGCAGCTTGGCGGAGGCCACGTCGCCCTTCCAGTCGGTGGCCAGCTCGATCACCTGGATGCCGGGGAACTCGCTCTTCATGCAGGCGGCGAAGGCCTCCGAGCGGTCGCGGCCGTTGATCGAGTCGAGTGCGCCCTGGAGTTCGGCGACCTTGCCCTTTCCGCCGAGCTGCTTGCCCAGGAACTCGCAGGCCTTGGTGCCGTACGCCTTGTTGTCCGCGCGGACCACCATGTACACCTGCCCCTTGTCGGGGCGGGTGTCGACGCTGACCACGGGGATCTTCTTGGCGGCGAGCGCGTCCAGGGTGGAGGTGATCGCGCCGGTGTCCTGCGGGGCCATCACCACGGCCTTGGCGCCGGTGCTCTCGAACACCTGGACGTTGGAGACCAGCTTGGTGACGTCGTTCTGCGAGTTGCTGACCGGCAGCGCGTGCAGGCCCTGGTCGGACACGTCGGACTTGATGTACTGCGCGTAGGAGTTCCAGAAGTCGGAGTCGGCCCGCGGCAGGTCGATCCCGATCGCCGGCTTGCCGCCGGCGGCGCTGCTGCTGCTCCGGTTGCAGGCCGTGGCGAACCCCGCCAGCACGACGAGGGTGGCGGCGGTCGCCGCGATTCTGGTGGGGACGCGAGGCTTCATGGTGCTGATCTCCTTGGCTGGGATGCCGGGTGCCCGAAGGGGCAGGGTGGGAACTGGTGTTGTGCGAGACCGCGGGAACCGGCGGCCGTTGTGGTGAGCTTGTTTCCGGAGTTCGACACGCGACCGCCCCTCTCAGCCCTCTTCCGAGAGGGGCGGCTGGTGTCGATCTGCGGTGCTCTGCTGGGGCGACGGAGTGCGTCTCCCGCAGTCATCGGATGGATCACGGTACCGAGGACCCTATGAGCCGACAACCTGGCTGGCAAGAGAAGACCTCTGATGAATCTCAACCGTTATGTCCGAGCTTCCAGCATGTGCCGCGAGAAGCGAATATCCCACCTGGGGTGCGGTGTTATCGGACCCCGTGCTCAGCCGAGAAGAGTCATCGGAGGACTTCTTGCAGTCTCGGGCTCTCTGCTCGTATGGTCTGACGGCAGCACAGAGATCCGATGTATTGGGCTGCGCTCGATGGCGGAGGTTCCCACCTCCAGAACGACGGGAGACGAGAGATGAGGCTGCTGCGGCTCGGAAATCCGGGAGCGGAGGCTCCTGCGGTCCAGACCGGGGACGGCCGGACGTTCGCGCTGTCGGGCCTGACCGGCGACATCGACGGGGCGTTCCTCGCTGCGGACGGGATCGAGCGGGTCCGGCGCGCGCTGGCCGAGGAGGCACTGCCGCTCCTCGATCCGGCCGGGCTGCGCGTCGGCGCCCCGGTCGCCCGCCCGGGCAAGGTGGTCTGCGTCGGGCTCAACTACCGCGACCACGCCGAGGAGACCGGCGCCGCGATCCCGCCGCGCCCGGTGGTCTTCATGAAGGACCCGGCCACCGTGGTCGGCCCCTACGACCGGGTGCTGATCCCCCGGAACTCGGTGAAGACGGACTGGGAGGTGGAGCTCGCCGTGGTGATCGGCCGCCAGGCCCGCTACCTCGGATCCCCCGCCGACGCGGCCGGTGTGATCGCCGGCTACGCGATCAGCAACGACGTCTCCGAGCGGGAGTTCCAGCTCGAATTCTCCGCCCAGTGGGATCTCGGCAAGTCCTGCGAGACCTTCAACCCACTGGGCCCCTGGCTGGTCACCCCGGACGAGGCCGGCGACCCGCAGCTGCTGGGCCTGCGCCTGGCCGTCAACGGCACCGCACGCCAGGACGGCAACACCAAGAACATGATCTTCGACGTCAACTACCTGGTGTGGTACCTGAGCCAGTACATGGTGCTGAACCCGGGCGACGTCATCAACACCGGCACCCCGGCCGGAGTCGCGCTGGGCCTGCCCGGCACCCCGTACCTGCGCGACGGCGACACCGTCGAGCTGTCCATCGACGCTCTCGGTACCCAGTGCCAGACCTTCGCCAACGCTTGAGAGGCACCGAGTTGTCCGCCTACACCGCACGGATCACCGCCGTCGACACCTACGACATCCGTTTTCCCACCTCGCGCGAGCTGGACGGGTCCGACGCGATGAACCCGGACCCCGACTACTCCGCCGCCTACGTCGTCCTGCGCACCTCCGAGGGCGGCCACGAGGGCCACGGCTTCACCTTCACCATCGGCCGGGGCAACGACGTCCAGGTGGCCGCGATCGACGCACTGCGCGAGCACATCGTCGGACGTCCGGTCGCCGAGCTGTGCGCGGACCCCGGATCGCTGAGCCGCGACCTGATCGGCGACAGCCAACTGCGCTGGCTGGGGCCCGAGAAGGGCGTGATGCACATGGCGATCGGCGCCGTCGTCAACGCCGTGTGGGATCTGGCGGCCAAGCGCGAGGGAAAGCCGCTGTGGCAGCTGCTCGCGGACGCCGACCCCGCCTGGCTGGTCTCCCAGGTCGACTTCCGCTACATCAGCGACGCCCTGACCCCCGAGGAGGCGCTGGATCTGCTGCGCCGGGGCAAGCAGGGCGCCGACGACCGCGAGGCCGAGCTGCGCCGGCGCGGCTACCCCGGCTACACCACCTCCCCCGGCTGGCTCGGCTACAGCGACCAGAAGCTGACCCGCCTGGCCAAGGAGGCCGTGGCCGCCGGCTTCACCCAGATCAAGCTCAAGGTCGGCGCCGACCTGGCCGACGACATCCGCCGCTGCCGCACCGCCCGCGCGGCGATCGGCCCGGACATCCGGATGGCGATCGACGCCAACCAGCGCTGGAACGTCGCCCAGGCCATCGAGTGGACCAACGCGCTGGCCGAGTTCGACCCGTACTGGATCGAGGAGCCCACCAGCCCCGACGACGTGCTCGGCCACGCCGCCGTCCGTCGCGGCGTCCAGCCGGTCAAGGTCGCCACCGGCGAACACGTCCAGAACCGGATCATCTTCAAGCAGCTGCTCCAGGCCGGAGCCATCGACGTCCTCCAGCTGGATGCCGCCCGGGTCGGCGGTGTGAACGAGAACCTCGCCATCCTGCTGCTGGCCGCCAAGTTCGGCGTCCCCGTCTGCCCGCACGCCGGCGGCGTGGGCCTGTGCGAACTGGTCCAGCACCTGTCGATGTTCGACTACGTCGCGCTCTGCGGCACCACCGAGAACCGCGTCATCGAGTACGTCGACCACCTCCACCAGCACTTCGTGGACCCCGTGGTGATCCACGACGGCCACTACCAGGCGCCCACCGCCCCCGGTTTCTCCGCCACCATGCACCAGGCCAGCATCGACACCTACACCTACCGCGACGGCGTCTTCTGGGCCGCCGACCGGCTCACCGAGACGGAGCTCAGCGCATGACGAACGATCTGTCAGGTCTGCGCGCCCTGGTCACCGGCGGCGCCTCGGGCATCGGCCTGGCCACGGCCCGGCTGCTGAGCGAGCGCGGCGCACGGGTGGCGGTGCTCGACCTCGACCCGCGCGGCGCCCAGCCGCCGCTGCTCGGCTTCACCGCCGACCTCGGTGACGACGCGTCGGTGCGCGCGGCCGTCGCGGCCGCAGTCGGCGAGCTGGGCGGCCTGGACATCCTGGTCAACAACGCGGGGATCGGCGCGGCCGGCACCGTGGCGGACAACCCGGACGAGCAGTGGCACCAGGTGCTGGACATCAACGTGGTCGGCCTGGTCCGCACCACCCGCGCCGCCCTCCCGCACCTGCGCCGCTCCGCCAACGCGGCGATCGTCAACACCTGTTCGATCGCCGCCACCGCCGGTCTGCCGCAGCGCGCGCTGTACTCGGCGAGCAAGGGCGCCGTCCTCTCGCTGACCCTGGCGATGGCGGCCGACCACGTGCGCGAGGGCATCCGGGTGAACTGCGTCAACCCCGGTACGGTGGACACGCCTTGGGTCGCCCGGCTGCTGGACGCGGCGCCCGACCCGGCGGCCGAGCGGGCCGCGCTGAACGGCCGTCAGCCCACCGGTCGGCTGGTCGGCGCACCGGAGGTGGCCGCCGCGATCGCCTACCTGGCCTCCCCAGCCGCCGGCAGCGTCACCGGAACGGCGCTCGCGGTGGACGGCGGGATGGCCGGCCTGCGGCTGCGACCGGAGCCGCCGCGATGAAGCTCGGAGCCAGCCGGGTCGGGGCCGGCCCGTTCGCCTTCGGCGCCGCCGCGATCGGCAACCTCTTCACGCCGGTCACCGACGCCCAGGCGGAACAGGCGCTCCAGGCCGCCTGGGAGGCGGGCGTGCGGTACTTCGACACCGCGCCGCACTACGGGCTGGGCCTGTCGGAGCGCCGGCTGGGAGCGGCGCTGCGCGGGCGGCCGCGCTCGGAGTTCACCGTCTCCACCAAGGTCGGCCGACTGCTGGAACCGCTGCCCGCCCCGGCCGGGGACGATCTGGCCGACGGCTTCGCCGTGCCGGCGACCCACCGGCGGGTCTGGGACTTCAGCGCCGACGGGGTGCGCCGCTCGATCGAGGCCAGCCTGCGGCGCCTGGGCCTGGACCGGATCGACCTCGTCTACCTGCACGACCCGGACGACCACGTCGAGCAGGCCCTGACCGAGGCCTACCCCGAGCTGGAGCGGCTACGTGCCGAAGGCGTCATCGGCGCGATCGGTGTCGGCATGAACCAGGCCGCCGTCCCTGCGCGGTTCGTCCGCGAGACCGACATCGACGCCGTCCTGCTGGCCGGCCGCTACACCCTGCTGGACCAGAGCGGACTGGCCGAACTGCTGCCGCTGGCCGCCGAGCGCCGGGTGAGGGTGGTGGTCGGCGGGGTCTTCAACTCCGGCCTGCTCGCGGACCCCAGGCCCGGCGCCACCTTCGACTACACCGCCGCTCCGCCAGAGGTCCTGGCCCGGGCGCTGGGCTTCAAAGCCGTCTGCGAGCGGCACGGCGTGCCGCTACGCGCCGCCGCGCTACGCTTCCCCTTCGGGCACCCGGCGGTCGCCGGCGTGCTGGTCGGCGGTCGCAGTGCGGCAGAGGTGAGCGACGCCGCCGCCATGCTGCGGCTCGCCCTGCCGGCCGCGCTCTGGCACGACCTGAAGGCGCACGGCCTGCTCGCCCCTGGCGTGCCGATCCCCGAGGAGGCGAGCTGAGTGCGCATCGCCCTGTTCATCACCTGCTTCAACGACACCCTCTACCCCGGTACCGGCCGGGCGGTGCTGACCGTGCTGGAACGCCTGGGCCACACCGTGGACTTCCCGCAGGAGCAGACCTGCTGCGGTCAGATGCACTTCAACACCGGCTACCGGCCGCAGGCCGTCCCGCTGGTCGCCCGGTTCGCCCGCGCCTTCGCCGACTACGACGCGGTGGTCACCCCCTCGGCCTCCTGCGCCGGCATGGTGCGGGAGAACCACCCGGTGCTCGCCGAGCAGTACGGGCCGGCCGCACTGCGCCAACAGGTCGCCGAACTCGTCCCAAGGGTCTACGAGTTCACCGAGTTCCTGACCGACGTCCTCAAGGTCACCGAGGTCGGCGCCCGGTTCCCGCACAAGGTCGCCTACCACCCCACCTGCCACTCGCTGCGCGGCCTGCGCCTGGGCGACCGGCCGCTGCGACTGCTGCGCGCGGTCAAGGACCTCGACCTGGTGGAACTGCCCGGGGCCGACTCCTGCTGCGGCTTCGGCGGCACCTTCGCGGTGAAGAACGCCGACACCTCCAGCGCGATGCTCGCCGACAAGGCGGCCGGGGTGCTGGCGAGCGGTGCCGAGGTGCTCTGCGCCGCCGACAACTCCTGCCTGATGCACATCGGCGGCGGCCTCTCCCGCCAGGGCAGCGGCGTGCGGACCATGCATCTGGCCGAGATCCTGGCCGGCACCGAAGGAGAGAAGCGATGAGCGATCGCGGTGTGGTCTGGCTCGGCTCGCCGTCCTTCCCCGAGGCGGCCCGCACCGCGCTCGCCGACCAGCAACTGCGCACCAACCTGCGGCGCGCCACCACCACCATCCGCGACAAGCGCCTGGCCGTCGCCGCGGAACTCGACGACTGGGAGGAGCTGCGCACCGCGGCCGAGGCGATCAAGCGCCGCACGGCCCGTCACCTCGACCGGTACCTGCTGCAGCTGGAGGAGGCGGTCACCGCCGCCGGCGCAACCGTGCACTGGGCGAGCGACGCCGCCGAGGCCAACCGGATCGTCACCTCTCTCGTCCAGGCCACCGGAGAACGCGAGGTGGTCAAGGTCAAGTCGATGGCCACCCAGGAGATCGGCCTCAACGAGGCGCTCGCCCGCGAAGGGATCACCGCCTACGAGACCGATCTGGCCGAACTGATCGTGCAGTTGGGCGAGGACCGCCCCTCGCACATCCTGGTCCCGGCGATCCACAAGAACCGCACCGAGATCCGCGACCTGTTCGCCGCCGAGATGGCGCACTGGGGCGAGCCGGCCCCCGAGGGCCTGGGCGACGATCCCCGCGAACTCGCCGAGGCGGCCCGGCGCCACCTGCGCAAGAAGTTCCTGACCGCCAAGGTCGCCGTCTCGGGCGCCAACTTCGCGGTGGCCGACACCGGCACGGTCACGGTGGTGGAGTCGGAGGGCAACGGGCGGATGTGCCTGACCCTGCCCGAGACGCTGATCACCGTGATGGGCATCGAGAAGGTCGTCCCCACCTGGTCGGACCTGGAGGTGTTCCTGCAGCTGCTGCCGCGCTCCTCCACCGGCGAGCGGATGAACCCGTACACCTCGACCTGGACCGGGGTGACCGAAGGCGACGGTCCGTCACAGTTCCACCTGGTGCTGCTGGACAACGGGCGCACCGACACCCTGGCCGACACCGTCGGACGGCAGGTGCTGGGCTGCATCCGCTGCTCCGCCTGCCTGAACGTCTGCCCGGTCTTCGAGCGCACCGGCGGCCACGCCTACGGCTCGGTCTACCCGGGGCCGATCGGCGCGGTGCTCACCCCGCAGCTGGTGGGAGTCGAGCAGGCCGCCTCGCTGCCGTTCGCCTCCACCCTCTGCGGGGCCTGCTACGACGCCTGCCCCGTGAAGATCAACATCCCGGAGGTCCTGGCCCACCTGAGGGCCGAGGTGGTCGAGGCCACGCGCCACCCGCTGAGCCCCGAAGCCCTCGCGATGAAGGCCGCCGCCACCGTGCTGGACTCACCCCGGCTGCTCTCCGCCGCGCAGAAGGCGGCCTCGCTCGGCGGGCGGGTGCTGGCCCGCGAGGGCCGGATCGGCCGGCTGCCCGGACCGCTGCACGGCTGGTCCGACACCCGCGACAGCCCCGCGCCCCCGGCCGAGTCGTTCCGGACCTGGTGGCGCAAGAACCGAGAGGGAACGCCTTGAGCAGCCGCGAGACCGTCCTGGCCCGGATCCGGGACGCGCTGGCCGACGTCCCCGCCGAGGAGGGACCCGAGGACGTCGCAGTGGAACGTGCGTACCGGCGCAGCCATCTGGAGCCGGGGCAGGACCCGGTGGAGCTCTTCGCCGAGCGGGTCGCCGACTACCGGGCCACCGTTCACCGGGCCACCCCAGAGGACGTGCCCGCGGTGATCGCCCGGGCGCTGACCGAGCGCGGCGCCGGCCGGCTCGCCCTGCCGTCCGGGTTTCCCACCGAGCTGCTGCCGAGCGGGAGCCGGCCGTGGCAGTGGCAGTCGGAACCCCTGACGGTGCCGGAACTGGACGCGCTGGACGGCGCGGTGACCCTGGCGGCCGTCGGGATCGCGGTGACCGGCACCATCGTGCTGGACGCGGGCCCCGGCCAGGGCCGACGGGCGCTGAGCCTGGTGCCCGACTACCACCTGTGCGTGATCCGCGTCGGGCAGATCGCCGACGACCTGCCCGACGCGCTCGCCCGGCTCGACCCCGCCCGACCCCTCACCTTCATCTCCGGACCGTCCGCCACCAGCGACATCGAACTCGACCGCGTCGAGGGTGTGCACGGCCCGCGCACCCTGGACGTCGTCATCGTGGAGCAGCCGGTGCAGCAGCCAGTGGAGCAGCCAGTGGAGCCGTCATGAGAATCGCCCTGCACACCCGCGTCCGCCCCGACCGGATCGAGGAGTACGAGGCCGCCCACCGCGCCGTCCCCGCCGAACTCGCCATCGCCATCCGGGCCGCCGGGGTCTCCTCGTGGACCATCTGGCGCAGCGGCACCGAGCTGTTCCACCTGCTGGACTGCGAGGACTACGGCCGACTGCTGGCGGAGTTGGAGCAGCTGCCGGTCAACATCGCGTGGCAGGCCCGGATGGGCGACCTGCTGGACGTGGTGCACGACTACTCCGCCGAGGGCGCCTCGGCCGGACTCCCGGTGGTGTGGAACCTGTGACGGACCACATCATCGTCGACTCGCACCACCACGTCTGGGACCTGGCGGTCCGTCCGCAGCCGTGGATCTCGGGCCCGGCGCTGGCCCCGTTGGCCCGCTCCTTCTCCCTCGCCGACCTGGCGCCCGAGGCCCACGCGGCCGGGGTGAGTGCCGCCGTGGTCGTGCAGACCGTCTGCGTGCCCGAGGAGACACCCGAGCTGCTCGGGCTGGCCGCCGGCGACGCGCTGGTGGCGGGCGTGGTGGGCTGGACGGAGCTGACCGCCCCCGACATCGCGGACAGGCTCGCCGAGCTGCGCGAACTGCCCGGCGGGCAGCGACTGGTGGGCATCCGTCACCAGGTCCAGGAGGAGCCGGACCCGAACTGGCTGCTGCGCCCCGAGGTCCGGCGCGGTCTGCTCGCCGTCGCCGCCGCCGGGCTCGCCTACGACCTGGTCGTCACGCCGGAGCAACTGCCGGCCGCCACCGCCGCCGCGGCCCGCCTGACCGGGCTCACCTTCGTCCTCGACCATCTGGGCAAACCGCCGATCGCAAGCGGAGCCCTGGGAGCCTGGGCCACCGGGCTGCGCCGCTTCGCCGCCCTGCCCAACACGGTCGCCAAGCTCTCCGGTCTACTCACCGAGGCCACCCCCGGCGGCTGGACCCTCGACGACCTGCGGCCCGCCGTCGACACCGCCATCGACGCCTTCGGCCCGCAGCGCCTGCTGTTCGGCTCCGACTGGCCGGTCTCCACCCTGGAGGCGCCCTACAGCCGGGTGCTGGCCGTCACCGAGGAGCTCACCGCCGGCCTCACCCCCGGAGAGCGGCAGGCCCTCTTCGCGGGCAACGCGATCCGGGTCTACGGGCTCGCCGGGCACTGACCGGGGAGTGGGGCAGCGCTGCCGCTCAGGGCCTGTGCGCCGGCCCCCTGCCGGCGGCCCCTCCTACTCCAGGGTGTTCCGCAGCCACTGCTCCACTCCCGCCACGTGCACCGTCGCCCAGGAGCGGGCGACCTCGGGCTGGCGGGCGGCGATCGCGGTGTAGATCGCGCGGTGCTCCTCGGCGGTACGGGTGACCGCGCCCTCCTCGGTGATGCCGCGCCAGACGCGGGCCCGGGCGGTGGGACCGGAGATGCCGTCGATCAGCGAGCAGAGCACGGTGTTCCCGGTGCCGGCCGCGATCCGGCGGTGGAACTCCAGGTCGTTGGCGATCAGCTCCTCCAGCGAGGGCTCGGCGGGCAGGCGCTCCAGGACCTGGCCCAGCTCGGCGACGGCCTCATCGGACATCACCGTGGCGGCCATCGCGGCGGCGGCCGGTTCCAGGATGCGGCGCACCTCCAGGAACTCCAGCACCGTGTCGTCCTGGTGGAAGTCGACCACGAAGGCGAGCGCGTCCAGCAGCAGGTGGGGTTCCAGACTGGTGACGTAGGTGCCGTCGCCCTGGCGCACGTCGAGCACCCGGATCAGCGAGAGCGCCTTGACCGCCTCGCGCAGCGAGTTGCGGGACAGGCCCAGCCGCTCGGCGAGGTCGGCCTCCTTCGGCAGGCGGGCCCCGGGGTGCAGCTCACCGCTGACGATCATCGCCTTGATCTTCTCGATCGCCTCGTCAGTGACCGGCACTGGCCTCACTCCCCAAACGTCATGTGATCCCTTCTGCTTCCCGCAGACTAGACCACCTCGCAAGAGGTCCTATGTTAGCCGCCTTCGGGACGGACAGCCGCCAGATTCCCCCGCAGATTCGCCGGGACTCTTGTCCGACACATCCGATGTATGGATACTCGCGTCAAGCCAGTGCAGTGCCGCCTCCCCGTGCACCCCCCTCTTGCACCGGATCCCTGCGACGACTAGGACTCTCGGTGAACCACAACTCCCACCAGACCAAGCCCGAGGCACTCTCCCGCCGTTCCGTGCTCCGTGGTGCGCTCACCCTGGGCGCCATGCTCACCGTCTCGTCGCTGCCCGTCTTCCAGGCCCGGGCGGCCGTCCCGCGCCCGGCCACCGCCACCCTGGTGCCCGACGCGCAGGCCACCGTGCTCCGGTACGACGCCCCCGGCGCCGAGTCGGCGATCATGCAGCAGGGCCTGCCGGTCGGCAACGGACGGATCGGCGCCATGACCACCGGCGACCCCTCGTACGACGCGTTCTACCTCTCCGACGCCACCCTGTGGACCGGCGGCCTCAACGCCACCCTCGGCTCCGACGGCCAGTTCCCCTACGGCACCGACGACTTCGGCACCTTCGGCCAGCTCGCCCAGGTCCACCTCAGCCTGCCGGCGCACACCACCTCCGCGATCACCGACTACCAGCGCCGTCTCGACCTCAGCAACGGGCTGGCCGTCACCACCTACCGGCTCGGCGGGGTGACCTACCGGCGCGAGGTCTTCGTCAGCCACCCGGACGACCTGGTGGTGATCCGGCTCAGCCAGAGCGGCGGCGGCTCCTACACCGGCAGCCTCACCCTCAACGGCACCCGCGGCGAGAGCGTCACCGCCGGCTCGTTCAGTGCCACCCTGGCCAACGGCCTGAAGTACGCCGCCACCCTCAAGGCCGCGGCCACCACCGGAACCGTCAGCACCAACGGGAGCACCGTCGGCTTCAGCAACTGCCAGGAGGTGGTCCTGCTGATCAGCGGCGGCACCACCTACTCGCCGGCCGCGCCCACCTTCATCGACACCGCCGCCGACCCGCTGGCCACCGCGACGGCCACCGCCACCAGCGCGGCCGGCGTCCCCGGCGCGTCCCTGCTCGCCACCCACGTCGCCGACTACCAGCGCCTGCAGCAGTCGGTGACCGTCAACCTGGGCACCTCCACCGCCGACCAGCGCGCCATGGACACCCCCACCCGGCTGGCCGCCCGGGCCGCCAGCGGCGCCGCGCCCGACCCCGAACTCGACGCCTGCTACCTCCAGTTCGGCCGCTACCTGATGATCACCGGCTCCCGGACCGGCCTCCCGCTCAATCTCCAGGGCCTGTGGATCGACACCAACTCCCCTTCCTGGATGAGCGATTACCACACCGACATCAACGTCCAGATGAACTACTGGCTGCCCGACCGGGCCGGCCTGTCCGAGTGCTTCACCGCCTTCGCCGACTACTGCGTCAGCCAGTACCCGTCCTGGCAGGCCACCACCCAGGCGCTCTTCAACGACGCGCGCAACGGCTTCCGCAACACCTCGGGGAAGATCGCCGGCTGGACGGTGGGCATCTCCACCAACCCCTGGGGCGGCTCCGGCTGGTGGTGGCAGCCGGCCGGCAGCGCCTGGCTCTCCAACTCGCTCTACGAGCACTACGAGTACACCCAGGACCGGGCCTACCTGTCCCGGATCTACCCGCTGCTCAAGGGCGCCTGCGAGTTCTGGCAGGCCCGCCTGATCACCACCACCGCCAACGGCGCCCAGGTCCTGGTGGACGACCACGACTGGTCCCCCGAGCAGGGCCCCACCGACGCGATCGGCATCACCTTCGCCCAGGAACTGGTCTGGCAGCTCTTCCAGAACTACCGCAGCGCGGCCGCCACCCTCGGTCTGGACAGCGCTTTCGCCGCCACCGTGACCGATCTGCAGAACCGCCTCTACCTGCCGCAGGTCAGCGCCACCACCGGCTGGCTGGAGGAGTGGATGACCGACGCCAACCTCGGCGAGACCACCCACCGCCACCTCTCGCCGCTGATCGGCCTCTTCCCCGGCGATCGGATCTCCCCCGACACCAGCCCGGCCGCGCTGCTCACCGGCGCCACCAACCTGCTCACCGCGCGCGGGATGCAGAGCTTCGGCTGGGCCTGCGCCTGGCGCGCACTGTGCTGGGCCCGGCTGCACAACGCCGACAAGGCCTACCAGTTGGTCACCACCGTGATGACGCCCTCGGTGAACAACAGCAACGGCGCCGCCGCCAACATGCTGGACATGTACAGCCTCGGCTCCAGCACCGTGTTCCAGATCGACGCCAACTTCGGCACCCCCAGCGCGATGCTCGAAATGCTGCTGTACTCGCGCCCCGGCCGACTGGAGCTGCTTCCGGCCGTGCCCTCGGCCTGGGCCGCCGCCGGCTCGGTCACCGGCCTCGGCGCGCGCGGCGGGCTCACCGTCGACTTCGCCTGGACCAACGGCCAGGTCACCACCGTCACCCTGCACGGCGCACCGGGCACCACGACCACCGTGCAGGCCGGCACCAGCAGCACCGCCGTCACCATCCCGGCCGGCGGCTCCTACACCTTCGCCCCCGCTCCCGGAGTGCCGAGCCGCTGCCAGTTGGTCAACCGGGCCAGCGGCAAGGTGATCGACGTGCCCGGCTCGGCCACCGGCACCGGCACCGCACTGATCCAGTACGCCTCACAGGGCAGCGATAACCAGCACTGGAACGTGCTGCGGTCCGGCACCGGTTGGCAGTTCGTGAACGTGCACTCGGCGCTGGCCATGGACGTGGACGGCGGCTCGACCGCGCCCGGCACCCCGATCATCCAGTGGACCCCGGGCACCGCCGCCAACCAGCAGTGGACGCTGACCGACGCGGGCGGTGGCTACGCCACCGTCACCTGCGTGCGCAGCGGCCTGGTGCTCGGGGTGGCCGGCGACTCCACGGCCGACCTGGCGGCGATCCAGCAGCAGACCGCCACCGGCAGCGCGAGCCAGCAGTGGCTCCTGCAGGCCGTCTGACACGGAACTCGTCATGGCCACCGGCCTGGGTGGGAGCCATCGGGGGTGTCCTCGACTGGAACGGTCACGGGTTCGGCCGCGGGTGCGGCGTTACGGTCACGGGTTCGGCCGCGGGTGCGGCGTTACGGTCACGGGTTCGGCCGCGGGTGCGGCGTTGCCGAACGAGCCACCGGCCATGCCGGCGGTGAGGGTGGTACCGTCGGCCGGATCGATCAGCAGGAACGATCCGGTGCGGCGGTTGGCGCTGTAGTCGTCGAGGGCCAGCGGCTCGGCGGTGCGCAGCACCACGTGGCCGATCTCGTTGACGTTCAACCCCTCGGCGCCGGAGCACTGTTCGAGGCCCCCTCGGCCGATCGGCGCAGTGCTGTCGATCCGGTAGGAGATCTCCTTGACCAGCGCGCGCACGGTGCGGGTGGTGTGCTTGAGCAGCACCTTGTCGCCGGCCCTCAGCGGGTGCTCGTGCAGGTGGCAGACGGTCGCCTCGACGTCCTTGGTCGGCACCGGGATCGGGCCGGTGGCGATCAGGTCGCCGCGGGAGACGTCGATGTCCTCGGTGAGGCGAACGGTGATCGACTGCGGTGCCCAAGCGGTGTCGGTCTCGGTGCCGAGTGCGTCGATGCCCGCGATGGTGGTGGTGCGGCCGGAGGGCAGCACCGTCACCGGGTCGCCCTTGCGCAGCACGCCGGAGGCCAACTGGCCCGCGTAGCCGCGGTAGTCCAGGTGCTCGCCGCTCTGTGGGCGGATCACGTACTGGACCGGGAAGCGGGCCGGCTCCTCGCTCGGGTCGCTGCCGACCGGCACCGTCTCCAGGTGCTCCAGCAGGGTCGGGCCGCCGTACCAGTCCGTGTGCGCCGAGGGCTCGACGACGTTGTCGCCGGCCAGCGCCGAGATCGGCACCGCGACGATGTCGCCCAGGCCCAACGAGGCCGCGTAGGCGGTGAACTCGGTGGCGATCGCGGCGAAGACCGGCTCGGCGTAGTCGACCAGATCCATCTTGTTGACGGCCAACACCACGTGCGGCACCCGCAGCAGGGCGGCGACGGCCGCGTGCCGGCGGGTCTGCTCGACCACGCCGTTGCGCGCGTCGACCAGCACCACGGCGAGTTCGGCGGTGGAGGCGCCGGTGACCATGTTGCGGGTGTACTGCACGTGCCCGGGGGTGTCGGCCAGGATGAACCGCCGCCGCGCGGTGGCGAAGTAGCGGTAGGCCACGTCGATGGTGATGCCCTGCTCGCGCTCGGCGCGCAGGCCGTCGGTGAGCAGCGCCAGGTCCGGCGCCTGCCGGCCGCGCTTGCGCGAGGCGTGCTCGACAGCCTCCAACTGGTCGGCCGGCACGGACTTGGAGTCGTGCAGCAGGCGGCCGACCAGGGTGGACTTGCCGTCGTCCACCGAACCGGCGGTGGCGAAGCGCAGCAAGGTGGTGGCGCCGAGGACCTGGGCGTCGTGGGACTGGGTGTCGGTGGTGGTGCTCATTAGAAGTACCCCTCGCGCTTGCGGTCTTCCATGGCGGCCTCGGAGAGCTTGTCGTCGGCCCTGGTGGCCCCGCGTTCGGTCAGCCGGCTGGCGGCGATCTCGGCGATCACGTCGGCGACGGTCGCGGCGTCGGAGTCGACCGCTCCGGTGCAGGACATGTCGCCCACCGTGCGGTAGCGGATCAGCCGGCGCTGGAGGCTCTCGCCGTCCTTGGGGCCGCCCCACGCGCCGGCGGTCAGCCACATGCCGTCACGGGCGAAGAGGTCGCGCTCGTGCGCGAAGTAGATCTGCGGCAGCTCGATGGACTCGCGTTCGATGTACTGCCACACGTCCAGCTCGGTCCAGTTGGAGAGCGGGAAGACGCGCACGTGCTCGCCCGGCGCGTGCCGGCCGTTGTACAGCGACCAGAGTTCGGGGCGCTGACGACGCGGGTCCCAGGCGCCGAACTCGTCGCGCAGCGAGAAGACGCGCTCCTTGGCCCGGGCCTTCTCCTCGTCGCGACGGCCGCCGCCGAAGACCGCGTCGAACGTGTGGGACTCGATCGCGTCCAGCAGCGGCACCGTCTGCAGCGGGTTGCGGGTGCCGTCCGGGCGTTCGCGCAGCCGGCCGTCGTCGATGAAGTCCTGCACGGAGGCGACGTGCAGGCGCATGGAGTGCTGCGCCACCACCCGGTCGCGGTAGGCGATGACCTCAGGGAAGTTGTGGCCGGTGTCCACGTGCAGCAGCGGGAACGGCACCGGCGCGGGCCAGAACGCCTTGCGCGCCAGGTGCAGCATCACGATCGAGTCCTTGCCGCCGGAGAACAGGATCACCGGCCGCTCGAACTCACCTGCCACCTCGCGGAAGATGTGCACCGACTCCGCTTCCAGCACATCCAGGTGGGAGAGCGCGAAGGGGTCCTTCGCGGTGTCGAGCGGACTCCGGGTCGCGGTCGTCATGCCAGGCCTCTCTCGGTCAGGAAGACGTACAGCTCGGCGGCGGACTCGGCCACCGAGCGGTCCTGGGTCTGCAGGCGCAACTCCGGTGCGGCCGGCACCTCGTACGGGTCGTCGACCCCGGTCAGGCCGGTCAGCTCGCCGGCCGCCTGCTGGGCGTACAGGCCCTTGACGTCCCGCTCCGAGCAGAGCTCCACCGGGGTCGCCACGTGCACCTCCAGGAAAGCGGTGCCCTCGGCGGCGTGCCGCTCACGCACCGCGGCCCGCGAGTCGGCGTAGGGGGCGATCACCGGGGCGAGCACCTTGACGCCGTTGGCGGCCAGCTTCTGGGCGACGAAGCCGATCCGGGTGACGTTGGTGTGCCGGTCCTCGCGGGAGAAGCCCAGGCCCTTGGAGAGGAACTCGCGGATCTCGTCCCCGTCCAGCACCTCCACCCGGTGCCCCTCGGCCCGCAGCCGCTCGGCCAGCGCGAAGGCCAGCGTGGTCTTACCGGCGCTGGGCAGCCCGGTCAGCCACACCGTGGCGCCGCGCTCACAGGGGGCGGCCGCGGGGGCCGCCTCCGCAGGGGCCGCGGCGACCGGGATGTCGACTGTGATCACGATCAACTCCAAAGGGGGAAAGCTTCCTTGGGGTCCATGGGTGAGCCGGCTGCGACCAGCCGATGGCAGTGGGCTCGGCAGCACCACCCGGGGCGCGCGGGCACGACAGGGACGCAACCGGGTGCGGCGAGCCGCTTCCACCGGCTCCCCCGCTACGTCTTCGGCCGTGCACGGTGAGGTTCGGACGCCAGGGATCAGAGTTCGTGGTGGGGGCGGCCAAGCGAGGTTACGACACCGAGTCGAGGTGAACCATCGCCGCGTCACTGCTAGTTCACTCCTGCGAGTGGATCGGTGGCGACCGGCTCTCCTCGTTTGCCAGGAGCGCACGCTACCTGATCGCACGATCGGGGCCAAGGGGGTGGGCGCGCGGCCGGAGCGGCCTCCGGAGGAGCTGCCGGCCGGCTTCCGGCGCAGTGGGACTCCGAGTGATTTACCTCGCGGATCCATTGACATGTGCGCGCAACATGGGCTTAACCTGACGGGCGTTACTGCTAAGTAGTCTTCGGGTCGGACCGGATCGCGGGATGGCGCCATGGCGCCCCCGAGCAGCAAAGTGCGTGTCGCGCCCTACTGCCCTGACTCATGCCCCAGCTGCACCACGATGCACACCGGAGAGTCCATGAGACCCTGCTGTTCGCTGACCGACCTCATCACCGGGATCGCCGCGTTCCGCTTACCGGACGCCGCACTCGTCGAAGCCGGGTGCCACGCAGGCGCAGTGAGCGTGCTGGATCCGGGAGCCGGTGATCGTCGAGCGCGCGAGGAACCCGCCCGGCTCCGGGAACGCGCCCCAACCGGCTCCGGCACGATCCGACGCAGCCCGCGTTCCCCTCTCACCCTGCTGCCGAAGGAACACACCCCTTGCCTGCCGCCCCGCTCGCCCTCACCCTGGCCAATCTGCTGCTCCGGCCGGGCTTCGGCGCTCGTCGCAACCCCGACCAGGTCTTCGACCGGCTCATCGCCACCATCGCGCAGGCGGACGGAGACCAACCGTTCACCGACGACTTCCGGCTGCTGCTGCGCACCTGGTCGAGGGACGACAGCCTCACCCCGGTCGGCTGGGCATCCGCGCAGGCCCACGTCCGCAGGCAGCTCGGCAACCGGGCCCGGATCCGCCGACTGATCTCCCAACACCCCGCGATCGAGCGCGAACCCATCGAGCGGCCGGTGTTCGTGGTGGGCCTGCCGCGCACAGCCACCACACTGACCCACAGCATCCTGTCGCTCTCGGCCGAGCACCGCTGCCCCCTGCTGTGGGAACTGCTCACCCCCGACGTGGAGCCGACGCCTGATCAGCGCAGGAGAGCGATCACCGCCGCGCGTCGGATGGTCGGCGCGATCGACCTCTTCGCCCCGCGGTTCCGCGACATCCACCCTCTCGACGCCGAGGGCCCCGACGAGTGCACCTTCGCCCTCCCGCACACCGTCATGCCACTGTCCCAGGCCCGCATCCCCAACTACACAGCCCGGCACTACGAACGGGACTTCATCCCCGACTACCGCTACCTCAAGCAGGTTTTCCAGGTACTCCAGTACGGTCGCCCGCGCCGACGCTGGGTGCTGAAGTCACCCATGCACCTGGAGAACCTCGACGCACTGCGCACCGTCTTCCCGGATGCCACCATCGTGTGGACACACCGCGACCCGGTCGCCGTCGTGGCGTCCTTCTGCAGCCTGGTCGAGCACGGCATGGCCATCACCGTCCGCCCCCTCGACCTGCACGGAATCGGGGCCACCTGGCTCGATGTGCTGAGCCGCGCCATGAAGCGGGGCCTGGCGGCCCGTGGCTCGATCCCCTCCGAGGCGCTGGTGGACGTCCCCTACTCCTGGCTCGGGTCCCACCCTGCCACCGGCGCCCCCAAACTCTACGAATCCATCGGCGCCCGCTGGACGACCGCCACCGCAGCCCGGCTTCCCGAGATCACCGCCCGTCCGAAGGGCACCCGCCCGCACAGCTACGACCTGGCGCGTTACGGCCTGACCCGCGCCGACGTCGAGGCAGCGTTTGCCGACTACAACACCGTGCGCGCCGAGGTCGATCAGAGCTGACGCCCGGGCCATCCGATCCGCCTTCCGGGCTCACCTCTCCGGAACGTCCAGTCTCTCCAGGGCCGTTGACGGGACGCTCGGGTCTGAACCCCGCTCGACGCCGGCGACGTGGTCATGGATAGGTCACTGACGCGAACGGACGTCATGGCTCACCTGACGGACAACGGGAGCCTCGATGACTCATGGCACTGAGAACACGGCCGCTTCGCCCGACGGTCCTCTCCTGGAGGTGGTGGACCGCACGGGGGAGACGGACGTGGAACTGCAGGACGAGGAACTCGACGTGGTGGTCGCCGGTTTGGCGCAAGCCGCGTTCGAGGCACGTGAATCGCGCGGTCGGCACGGTTGGGGCGTACCCATGTGAGACCCTGCGGGCGTTCTCGTGCCCGCGACCTCGGCGGCGAGGCCGCGGGCACGGAGGCTCACACGTACGGCGGGTAGGTCGGCTGCCCCCCGTCGCCGCCGCCGATGGCATCCAGATCTCCGTCGCAGATCTCCTCGTCGACCTCCGCATTCACTCCCACTGCGGTGTCGTCGGCGTCGGGGTTCTGCACGTTGTCGTCCTTCATGGTGATGGGCTCCTCTGCTGGTTCTGCTCGGATGCGATGTGCCTGGCGGTGGTCAACTGACCGTTATGGGAACCTCGTTGTAGCCGATGACTTGCACCTTCGACCCCGAGGCGCTGGTCGGAACGTACGTCAGGAACGTCTCCAGCCGGCCGATGGTGAACTGGCTCGCCGTCGCGCCGGCCGGTTTTCCCAACTGTGCGGCGTCGGTGCCCTTCGCGGCCAGGGAGACGGTGCCTCCGGCCTTGACCGGCGTCAGCGTGTCGGTGACGACGTCGGTGGTGAACGCGAGCACGCCACCGTCCGCGGTCCGCAGGGCGTAGGTGTGGGGGGGTGTCGGACTCAGCGTCCTGGAAAGGGTCGTGCCCTGACCGCCCAGAGACTTCTGGCCGAGGGTGTAACCGTTGGAAAGGTTGTCGTCCAGCGGGGCGCTGTAGGAGAACTTGTCCTTGCCGACGAGGTTCTGCTGGTAGTGGGCGAGAATATCGGCTGCCAGGGAATCCGGAGCCGCCAGGAGGCCGTCCGGGCTCGACACGGCGCCGGCGGCACCAGCACTGTTGACGTCGATCTTCGGCACCGGCCCGGTGACCGTGAGCGAGTACGCAGCCAAGTAGGACGCTCCGGGCGCCTCCTGCACAAAGACACGGTACGAGGGGCCCGGATAGGGCACCCCACCCTGCGCCCGGCTGGACACGGCCAGGAACCAGTGCGGGAAGTCCGCGCCCGAGGTGGCGTAGATGGTGATGCCCTTGTCGTCGATGGGCGCGACCGACTGGCCCAGTTGCTTGCTGATGCGCATCCATGCGACGTCCGCCGTGAGCAGTGGCGCGGTTTCGATGCCGGTCAGACCCGTACTGTCGAAGGCGGTGTTCACCTGGTTGTTCGCGGCGTCGTAGCGGCTGACCACGGCGGACGCCTCGTCCTGGGAGATGACCGCCCCCGGCAGGGACGCGTGCGCGCCGGTGTCGCCGCTGTGGACCGTGCCGCAGCCGGCCGTGAAGCCGAGACCCAGGATGACGGTTGCCGCAGCGGCCGGCAGACGGAGCCTTCTCTTCTTGCGGTTCACATCATCACCTTTCTGATTCGTGCATCTGCCTGCGCACCAACTGGTGAAAGAGGCTCGTCGAGTCGCGGAGCAGCTCGGACGGAGGTCCGCATTCGGCAACCCGGCCTTCGGCGAGTACGACGACCTTGTCGGCGTCGAGGATGGTCGAGAGCCGGTGCGCGATGACGACACGGGTCGCGTTCAGGCGCTGTGTGCTCTCCGTGACGATCCGCTGGGTCTCGTTGTCCAACGCGCTGGTGGCCTCGTCGAAGAACAGGATCCTGGGGCGGCGGATCAAGGCGTGCGCGATGGCCAGGCGCTGACGCTGGCCGCCGGAGAAGGTCCCGCTGTCACTGACCAGCGTGTGCATCCCCATCGGCATGGCGCGGATGTCCGCGGCGATGCCCGCCAGTTCGGCGGCGGCCCACGCATCGTCGTGGCTGTAGTTGAGGGCGCCGGTGATGGCCTGGAAGACGGTGCCCGCGAACGGCTTCGTCTGCTGCAGAACGACGCCGCACTGCCGCCGCACCGCGACGCTGTCCAGGGTGGCCAGGTCCTGGCCGTCGTACAGGACGTTGCCGCTGGAGGGTTGCTCGAAGCCCAACAGCAGCCGCAGCAGGGTGGACTTGCCGCAACCGCTGGGGCCGACGATCGCCACGAACTCGCCCGGCCGCATGCTCAGGGACACGTTGTCGAGTACCGGTGGACTGCTTTCGTCATAGCGGAACGTCACCCGGTTCACCTCGATGTCCCCCGACAGTTCACCCGGCACCGTGTGGGCGTCCGAGGCCTCCGGCAACTCGGCCAGCAACGGCTTCATACGGTTGAACATGGGGATCACCGCGAAGGCCGAGGCGAGGGAGTTGGTGACCTGGATGACGGCCGCCAGGACGATGCCCAAGGCTGCGTTGAAGGACAGGAACCGGGTCATCGACAGGGTCCCGCGGGCCGGCCCGCTGATGACCACGAAGGTGAGCAGCACGCAGATGAGCGGATAGACGCCGTTGAACGTGGCTGCCGCGTTCTGGTACCTGCCGATGCGCTTCTGCAGCTCCTTCTGCTGCGCGAACTCGTTCGCCCAGGCCGCGAAAGCGCGGTTCTCGGCGCTTGCCACCCGCAGCTTGGGAAGCCCTCGAAGTCTCTGGTACACGCGGTTCGCGAGCTTGTGCTCCAACTCCAGGGACAGCGTCTGCCACTTCATCTGCCGCGCTCCCAGCACGACGAAGAACACCACGGCGACCAGCACGTACAACCCTGTCAGCAGGGCCAGCGGCACACTGAACCAGAACATGACGGCGAAGTTCACCACGGCGACCACGCTGGAGTAGAGCACCACATAGCTGACGTTCATCAGCACCGTGCGGATGTTCTTCACCCCCAGCGCCGCACTGGCCAGTTCGCCGGTGGAGTACCGGCGGAAGAAGGGCGCCGGCAGACGTAGCAGCCGGTCCCAGACGGCCGCCTGCAGGTTGGCCTCGAAGCGGCCCCCGACGCGCAGCAGTGCGAGGTTCTCCAACACCGCGAAGACCGCCGATGCGAGGGCGGCTATCAGCGTCAGGACGCACACCTGCACGATGAGGTTCGTCTGGGCGTTCGGGACGAACGTGCCCAGGATCAGCCCGGTGCTGATGGGCACCGTGGTGCCGACCGCGACCGCGACCAGCGCGAACGTGATCAGGTTGCGGATGTCGCGCGCGCTGCCCTTCAGGCCGAACAGGATCAGCCGCCCGGTGCTGATCGGCCGTTCGGGCAGGGGCGGGTAGAACAGCACCCCCGTGTCGTCGAAGTTCCCCGCCGTCCGCTCGCTCACCGGGCTCTTCTCACCGGTGACGGGATCCCAGGCCACGTACCGTCCGCGCCGCCAGACGAACGCCACCGGCTCCAGGGAGTCGCCGTGGCGTCCGACGAACGGTCCGATGTTCGTGCGCCACCAGTGCTCGTCCAGGCTCACCGCGCGGATGCGAAAGCGCGAGCGCACGGCGATCGCCTCGATCGGACCCGTCCTGCCCCCGGTCGGGGGGCCGCACGCCGGCAGGATGGGGATGCCCAGTTCGTCGGCCACGATGCGGCAGGCTGCTTCGGTGGAGTCCTCGGTGTGGACGGGTCCGCTGCGCGAGACGTGCTCGGCCGGCTGGAGCACCGCCCGCAGGACCCGATTGGCCTTGTCGGTGACCGCCTCCTCCAGCGCGCGCACGGCTCGGACCCGGGACTCGGCCTGCTCCGCCTCGGCGGCGATGACCCGGTCGGCCATCCGCAGCATGCGCTCGTTCACTTCGGCCAGGCGGACCCACAACCGGCCGTCGGCCAGCAGCTCACCGCTCGAACAGGTCCGGAACGAGGCCGAGGACCCGCCGCGGACGGAGCTGCCTTCACCGACCACGAACGTGTCGCCGCGGGAGAGCCACTCACCGCTGCTCGGCGTTCCCACCCACAGCCGACCGCCCAGGACCTCGATCCAGACCAGTCCCGCAGGTGAACGCCCGCATTCCTCGTCCGCCAGCTCACCCCGGCCGCCGACGGTCAGGAGCACGTGTTCCCGGGCCGCCGGTTGCTCGGCGACGAAGCCCAGAAGGCCTTCGAGACCGGCGTCGATGCCGCGGGCAAAGGCCTCACTCGCCGCCCCGCAGTGGACGTCGCCGGGCAGGAGCCCTGCCAGGTCCGCGGCATCGAGTCGCAGGACGCGAGAGCCGTGGACGGCTCGCAGGACCGGGACGCCGGAGGGGCAGGACGGTGGCGCGGCGATGACGGCGCCCGGGGCGAACCGGCTGACGAAGTGCCAGGGGCCGCCCTCGGCAGCCTCGATGGCGAACATGTCGACGGCTCCGTCGGTCACCAGCCACAGGGCGTCCTCGCCGGCCAGCCGCACATGTCCCGCACTGAAGTCGATCTCGGTGCCGATCCCGGCGGGCGGTCGCCAGGCCGCTGCGACCGCCGGCAGCCGCTCGGTCCTCGAGGATGTCGTGCTCATGCGTCAGTGCTCCCTGATGAGCTGGGCGTAGGCGCCACCGGCTGCGGACAGGTCGTCGTGCGTCCCGCGCTCGACCACGTCGCCCCGGCTCAGTACGACGATTTCGTCACTGTCGCGAATGGTGCTCAGCCGGTGTGCCACGACGACCGTGGCGCAGCCGTGGCGGCGGATGTTGTTCATGATCAGGAGTTCGGTCTCGGCGTCCAGGGCACTGGTCGCCTCGTCCAGGACGAGCAGGCGCGGCTTGCGGACCAGCGCTCTGGCGATCTCCAGGCGCTGGCGCTGTCCGCCCGAGAAGTTGCGGCCGTCCTCCTCCACCCGGGCGTAGATACCGCCCGGACGCGAGGACACCACGTCGTACACCGCGGCGTCCCGCAGTGCGGCGATCACCTGGTCGTCGGAGATGGAGGTGTCCCACAGTGTGATGTTGTCCCGCACTGTCCCCTCGAACAGGAAGACGTCCTGGTCGACGAAGCCCACCGAGGCGCTGAGCACCTCCGGCGCGATGCCGTCGCGCGGCAGACCGTCGATGTGCACCGAGCCCTCCCAGGGCCGGTACAGGCCCGAGATCAGGCGCACTGCGGTGGACTTGCCGCTCCCCGAGCCTCCGACCAGCGCGATCTGCCTGCCGGGGCCCACCGAGAAGGAGAACTCGCTGACCAGCGGCGTGTCCAGCGGGTTGTAGCCGAAAGTGACCGCGTCGAACGTCAGGTTGCCGGTAAGTCGCCCGGCCGGGGCTCCGGAGGCGGCCGGGCGGGCTTCCGGCTGGTAGTTCTCCACGTCGCGCAGCCGGGTCACCTGCACGGCGAAGTCCTGGACACGCTGCGCCACGGCGATCAGCTGGGCGATCGGGCTGACGAAGGCCGAGACCAGGGCCTGGAAGGCAACCAGCAGACCCACTGTCAGATTTCCCTGCACCGCCTGGAGGCCGCCGACCAGCAGCAGCAGGGAGGTGGTGACGGACGCCAGAGCGGGAGCGACGACGGCCATGACGGCACTCGGCACGCCGATCTTCTGCTGCCCGGTGACGACGACGGACTGTTCCTTGGCCCAGCGCCGGAAGAAGGCGTTCTCCCCGCCGGTGGCCTTCATGGTCTCGATGAGTTGCAGGCCGCTGTACGAGGTGACCAGCAGCTGCGCCTCGTCGGTGGCCAGCCGGCTGACTCCGCCGGCCCTGATGCGGGCCACCGTGCGCAGCGCCACGATGTTGAGCAGGGACAGCGTCACGCTCAGCACCGTCAGCCAGGGGTCGTAGGCCCACAGCAGGCATGCGTACCCGACCACGACCAGCGCGTTGACCAGCATGCTCGACAGGTCGTTGGACAAGGTCACGGCAACCTGGTCGTTGGACTGCATGCGACTGCTGATGTCCGCCGGACTGCGCTGGACGAAGAAGTTGATGGGCAGTCTGAAGACGTGGCGCAGGAAGCGGCTGCTGTTGATCGTCGCGTTCGAGATGCGCAGGCGCAGCAGGAACGACTGACGCAGGAAGGTGAGCACCCCCGTCACCATGACGGTCGCGACCATCAGGCCGAAGAACGGCATGAGGAACGAGCTGTCGCCGCCCAGCAGGATGGAGTTGACGAACGCCCGGGTGAGGGCCGGATACGCCACGCCGACGACCGCGAGCAGCACGCTGACGTAGGTACTCAGGGCGAGCAGGCCCCCACCCCCGCGCAGCCGGGTCGGCATGCCGGCGAGGACGCCGGGGCGCCGGCCGCCGGTGCGGAACCCCTTGCCCGGCGACATGGTGAGGACCACGCCGGTGAAACTCTCGTTGAAGTCCGCGAGGTTGACGACCCGCGGCCCACTGCCGGGGTCGTTGAGGTGGACGACGTCCTTGCCCAGGCGCCGTCCGAACCCGTTGAGGACGACGAAGTGGTTGAACTCCCAGAAGAGGATCGCCGGGGGCGCCAGCTTCGACAGCGCCTCGGTGTCCATCCGGCGTCCGACCGCCACCATGCCGTAACTGCGCGCCGCCTTGAGGACGTTCGAGGCCTTCGAGCCGTCCCGCGAGACCCCGCAGGCCACCCGCAGCTCCTCCAGCGGCACGTAGCGCTTGTGGTGGGCGAGGACCATGGCGAGGCTGGCAGCCCCGCATTCCAGTGCCTCCATCTGGAAGATCACCGGTGGCTTGACGCGGCGTGCCGGACGACGCCCGAGCAGTGCCCGCAGCTTCGACGTACGGTCGGCGGTGGTAAGTACGGACATCTACGACAACACCCAGCTCATCGGTCTGACGGATGGCAAGTGCACCGAAGCGCTCACCAGCGTGCGGGAATCAATCAGATAGGGCGGGCCGGCGCGGGTGGACCAGCGGAACCCGCTCGTCGTCCCCGGTGTAGTCAGCAACTGCACGACCACCTGCATCGGTTGGCCCTGGCCGGAGAACTGTCTGGCCAGCTGATCGTCGCCGAGGAAGCTCGATATCTGCCCCTCGGTCTGGGAGAACTGGCTGAGGGACTGGACGACACCGCGCAGCACCCCGTACTGCTGGGCCGGAGCGGACCGCAGATCGAGGTCCACGCTGCTGCCCTGGGTGATGAGCCCGGCACTGCTCGTCGGTACGTACAGCACCGCGACCAGAGGATCGCTCGGACCGCTGGTGCGCTCGACCACGGCGAGCTTCGTGCCCGCGGTGACCACCTGGCCGACCTGCGCCAGGATCGCCGTGGTACGGCCGCCGCTGAAGGCGCGAACGGTCTGCAGAGTCGAGTCGACCTGGACGGTGAACAGCGGAGCCTGCGCCGGGAAGGTCGTGCCCTGCTGGGCGAAGACCCCGGTGATCTGCCCGGAAACCGGGCTGTCCAGGGTGTAACTGCCTTCACCGTAGGTGAGGATGCCGGGAACGGTGACCTGACGCGGTATGGACCCGGTGAACGCCCACAGTGTGCCGAGGGCGACGAGCACGGTGACCATGAGCAGCGCGACCAGGCTGCGCGGCCTGGCCAGCGTGGCCGCTGTCCCGAGGTCGCTGGTGGACTGGAGCTTGGCGAGAGCCTGCTCACGGAACTGCACAGTTGGCCTTCCTTCCTGGGTAATAGGCGCTGCTCGCCGGTCAGACGGACTGGAGGGTGCCGGCTGTCGAATACGCCTCGACCAGCGCCTTCTCCGTGTGGCGAAGCGCCCGGACCACGTCACCGACGGTGCTGCTCAGGTCGCGGCGCACGGGGAGGTCCGGACGGATCAGCCGCAACTGGGCCCCCACGTCGTCGCGACGCACGTAGCCGGGCTCGGTGCCCACGGCGATCGGCTTGTAGGTCGCGGCGGCGACACCGAGTTCGTAGAGCGCGATCGGCTGCTCGGGCGCCTGCTCGTTGCCCCGGGGAAACCAGAAGAGGACCACGTCGGACGCTTGCAGAGCATCGTGCTCCCAGCGCACCAGCTCGTGGCTGAACGCGCATGCGGAGACGACCCGGCTGGGGCTGAACACGGTGACGGGGCGATCGGTCCCCGCCCGGCTCCACTGGTCGGCGAGCGCCTCGATCGCCGGCTGCCGCCAGTCGGGGCAGTTGCGCATGCCACCGGCCAGGAACACCGTCAGCGCGTCCGGTGCGGAGGGGACTTGCTCCAGAGATCCGACGACCTGGAGAGGCGATCCGTTCACAGCACAATCTCCTCTACGCGACGGAAGGGCTCTGTGTCACCGCGCCGCTGTACGCACGGCTTCGGACTCCGGACCTCAGGTACCCGGTGCCCTCCATCGCGCCGGGCGCGACGTCGAGCCGTTGAACGACGGGGTTGCGTTTTCCCTGGCCGCTGAGGACGAACGTGCCCGTCGCGGATAGCCGAAGGTGAAAACCCCGGCCGTCGCCGAAGTACGAGGCGAGGTCACGGTTGATGGACTCGACGCACCTGTGGGCTTCGTCGGTCGCCTGCGGCACGATGAGGTGCAGGACGCCCGGGCGGTCCTGGAGGACCTGGAAGTCCGCCAGCCCCGCGTTGGACAGTGCGGCCAGCAGTGCGTAGGGCGAGTAGACGCGGCCGTCGATTCCCACCAGGGTGGCCTTCGAGCGGCCGACCAGCGAGTCGACCGCGGTCCCGGGCAGACCGCAGCCGCAGACCGTCGCCGGGGCGCACAGATCGCCCGTGACGTAGCGGATCACCGGCATCACCCGGGTGAGGAGTCCGGTGAGGACGATGCTCCTCAGCGCCGCGTCATCGGGGTAGGGCAACAGTTCGGGGGTGACGAAGTCGTCCTGGAAGTGCAGGTTCCCCTGTCGGCACTCCCAGGCCGCGGTCCCGGTCTCGGAGGTCACGTAGACCATCGTGACGGGGCACTGGAAAGCCTCCTCGATCATCCGGCGCCCCTCGTCGGCCAGATGCTCGTACGAGGCGACCACGGCTCCCGGTCGCAGGTGGACCCCCCGGTCCAGGCAGTACCGCGCCAGGCTCACCAGCCGACTCGAGGTACCGACGATCCGGTCGACGGGGAAGGCCCCGACGACCGCCGCGTAGGTCTCCACGATGACGGGGGAGGACGGATCGAAGCCCCGCAGGTTGCACCGGACGTACGGACGGGGCAGGTAGCCGGCCTCGACCAGCGGGGTTCCCTCGAAGTGGAGCCCCAGGTTCAGTTCGGTGCCGGTGTCGGGCAGCCCGAGGTAGCGATTGAGCCGCTCGGCGATCACCAGGGTGGAGCGTCCGCCGGTCTCCGTGGTCGAGAGCAGCCGCACCGGCTGGCCGGTGCTCCCACTGGTCTCGTGAATGAAGTAGCGGCCCGCTTCCATTCGACCGGTCTCGTCCCTGCTGATCGAGTCGATGAATCGATCGTGCAGATCCGCCTTGTGGGTCAGCGGGAAATCCCTGAGCGCCGGCTCGGCGTGGTCCTGCAACGGCCGGTAGCGGGGCACCGTCGCGCGGGCGTGGGCCAGGATCCGGTCAAGTCGTTCGGCGGCCGTCGCGCTGTCGAACTCGACGAGCTCCTCGATCTCCGCCCGCTTCTGCGCATAACGGGACGACTTCAGGAAGCGGTTCAGCTTCTCGCCGATTTCCGCCACTTCACGCTTTGTGTCGGACACATTGTTCTGCATCACGGGCTACCCCTCCTGGCCGGTGCCGGACGATCTCGCCTGCCGTGCGGCCGCGTTCCGGGCCCGGGGCCCGGAACGCGGCCGGAAACGGCAGTGTCAGATCACGCCGGGCTTCTCGCCGCCGGCGATCCCCTCCAGGTCCTCGTCCCGGAACTCGTCGTCCTCGACCACGTCGGCCGTCGGGTTCAGGTTTTCCTTCTCGCCCATCGAAAATCCTCCTGCTCGTCGCGAAACACCGATAAATGATGCCGGAGAGCACTCTCGACTCCGCTCGGTGATGTCGTTGACGATATTTCCGGGCGACGGAGTCCGGCAACCTCCACGGTGAATTGCCACCAAGGTGCGCAGGGCATCGCCGCACGTTTGCAGCGATCCGTGTCATCGAGCCCGGTTCGTGCTTTCCGGCAGGCCGAGATTGCCCCGGAGTGTGTCGGACTCGTACTCCGCGGGGAGAACTCCGCGCGACTGGAGCTCGGGCACCACGTGCTGCACGAAGCTGTCCAGCCCGCCGGGGGCCTGGTCGGGGACGATGATGTAACCGTCGCAGGCCGCTGCCTCCACCTGCTCGATCATCGCGGTCGCGATGTCGGCCGGGGTCCCCGCCAACGCCTTCGTATCCGTGACCAGCGCGACGAGCTGTCGGATCGACAGTTTCCTCGACTCTGCGACCTGTCGAAGGAACGCCGCGCGAGCGGCTCGCCGCTGTGCGTCCGCGCCGGTCGGTCGTCCGGCGATGAATCCCGCGCCGTCCGGGTCCGGGTCGATGTCGGGCAACGGGCCCTCGGGGTCGTAGCCGGAAAGATCACACCCCCAGAGTTGCTCCAGGTAGTAGATCGCCATTTCCGGCGTCACGATGTCCAGACGTCTCATCCGCGCCAGTTCCTCGGCGTCCGCCCGTGACTGCCCGACCACGTAGGTGATCGCCGGCATGATCTTCAGCTGCCCCGGGTCACGGCCGTGGCGCGCGAGCCTGCCCTTGACGTCGGCGTAGAACTCGCGGCCGGCGCGGCCCTTCTTCCTGCTGTAGATGACGTCCGCGTGGGCGGCGGCGAACTCCCTTCCCTGCTCCGAGTCCCCGGCCTGCATCAGGACCGGCTCGATGCCGTCGCACGCGGTGGCAGCGGGCCCCTCGGCGTGGAAGTGGCGTCCCTCGTGGGCCAACGGCAGGCTGCCCCCTGTTCCGCCGGCACTCCACATCGAGCGGCACAGCTGGACGAACTCCGCGGCGCGCTCGTAGCGTTGGGCATGAGGGAGGAAGCCGCCGCGACGGAAGTTCTGCCCGGTCCAGGCATCCGAGGTCGTCACGGCGTTCCAGCCCACCCGCCCGTCCGAGAGATGGTTGACGGTGGCGAGCTGGCGCGCGATGTCGTAGGGCTCGTTGAACGTGGTGTTGACGGTGGCCACCAGGCCCAGCTTGTCCGTGACGGCCGCGACGGCGGAGATGATCGTCAGCAGATCGTGCCGACCGGCCACGCCGATCTCGGTCACCTCGCCGGCCCGCTCGGGCAGCCGGAGATCGTCGGCGAGCAGCAGGTAGTCGAACCGGCCGAGTTGGGCGGTCCGGGCCAGGCCGGCGATCGCGGCGAAGTCGATCTGGCTGCCCGGCCGGCCGCCCTTCCATACCGTCGTGGTGGGATTGACCGGGAAGAGAACGCCCAGATGGACTCGGCGCGGTCCAACCTTCACTGTGGGCTTCCTTTACTGAGGGGCTACGGAACCATGCTGTTGGGCGCCTTGTGCGGCAGCCCCAGGCGCTCACGGAAACTGCGGCAGCCCTCGCCCCAGGGGGAGACAAGGCGGCGCGTGCGCAGTTCGGGAACGGCTTCGTCGACGAAGCGGGTCAGTTCCGTGGTCACATCGGCGAACACCAGACGGAACCCGTCCACCAGGCCCGTCCGCACTCGCGCTTCGAGGAAATCGGCGAACTCGCGGACGCCCCCGATGTCCGCGGCGCCGCTCGCCCCCCACGCCCACTGGCCGGCCGGCAGCCCGCGGCAGTCCACGAACAGGTCCGCGATGATCCTGGTTCCGCCCCGGAGCCTCGGACGGGCGCCCGCCACCCGCTCCAGGCGGCCGAAGACCATGTCCGCGCGGGCGGCCAGCGGAAGGTCGTCGCCCGAGCCGATCCGCACCGCCGTCACCGGATGTCCCTGCGGCGGCCGCGGGACGATCCCCGGGCCCTTCACCCGGAAGTACCTGCCCTGATGGTCCACGGGGCGGATCTTGGCGCTGTCCAGGAAGCGTCCGGTAGCGGCGTCGCGGATTTCGGCACCGTCCTCCCAGCTGTCCCAGAGCAGGGAGACCACCTCGACGAACTCGACAGCCTCCTCGTACAAGCCGCAGCGGTCGCGGGGAGAGCGGTGCCCGAAGAGCTGTGCTTCCTCGGCGCCCGCGGACACCTGCACGCACCATCCCGCACGTCCTGAGCTGACGTGGTCCAGCGTGGCCAGGGCCTTCGACACGTGGAAGGGCTCGGCATAGGTCACGGTCGCCGTCGCGACGAGCCCGATCGAGGTGGTCTGCGGCGCGACGTAGGCCAGCGTGGCCACCGGGTTCAACCTGCTCTGGCAGACCCGCTGCCGGTCCGGCGCGGAGTCCGCCCGGGAGGTGAGGGCTTCGCCCAGCGTGACGAAAACCAGCGATCCCCGCTCGGCCAGTTTCGCGGCCCGCGCGCAGTCGGACGCGGAGGGCACCGGCCGGGAGGCGGGCCGTGCGGATTCTGGTTCGCCGATCTCCACGCCCAGGAACACGGGGCAACTCCACACTCACAGGTTTTCGGACCGTCCGTCTTTTTGCGCAACCCTAGTGCGGCTGTCCGACGGTCACAAGGAATCAGGCCGCTGGCACGGATTCATGGACATCTCCCCGCAGGATGACACCGATTGATGCCGGGGTGACGGCAGTTCGAGGTGGTCGCGCAGGGTTTCGCCGGTGTAGTCGGTGCGGAAACTGCCGCGTTCCTGCAACTCGGGGACCACTCGGTCGACGAATTCGTCCAGGCCCCCGGGGGCGTACGCGGGTACCAGGACGAATCCGTCCGCGCCGCCCGAACGGACGTAGTCGGTCATCTGTTGTGCCACCCCGGACGGGGTGCCGACGAAGGGCATTCCGCCGGTCAGTTTCATCACCAGCTCCCGGATGCCGAGGCCGTGTGCGGCGGCGTAGGCCCGCCATTTCCGTGCCCGCGTCGACCTGACCTCGGCCCCCGCGATACCGGACCACTCGGAGGGGTCCGGTGCGCGCTCCGGGGCGGTCTCGGGCAGCGGCCCCTCGGGATCGTAGGACGACAGCGCACGCCCCCAGGTGCGCTCCAGGTAGCAGATCGCCAACTGCGGGCTGATGGCCAGCTCCTGAGCAGCGCGTGCGTTGTCCCGAGCCTCCTCGTCGGTGTCGCCGAGAGCGAACGTGACCCCGGGCATGATCTTCACCTGCCGGGGGTCGCGACCTTGCCGGGCCGTACGACTGCGGATGTCGGCGGCGAAGGCGTGACCTGCTGTGCCGAGGTGCCGGCTGTAGACCACATCCGCGTACGCGGCGGCGAACTCCCGGCCCTGCTCGGAGTCGCCGGCCTGAATGGTGGGTGGGCACCCCTGGGGTCCGGCCGGGACGGTGAACTGCCCGCCGATGCGGAACTGGGGACCGTCGTGCCGGTACCGGGTGGGACCGTCCGCGTCCCAGCTGCGCCACATGGTCCGGGCGGCGCGGACGAACTCGGCCGCCCGCTGGTAGCGGTCGGCATGCGGAAGGTAGCCGCCACGGCGGAAGTTCTCGCCGGTCCAGGCGTTGGACGTGGTGACGACGTTCCACCCGCACCGGCCGTCGGAGAAGTGATCCAGCGAGGCCAGTCTTCGGGCGACGTCGAAGGGTTCGTTGAAGGTCGCGTTGACGGTCGGGACCAGCCCGATTCGCTCGGTGACGGTGCTCAGGGCTGACAGTACGGTGACCTGATCGAATTCTCCGGCGGTGCCCACTTCGGAGATGGCACCGCGGTGTTCGGCCAGCCGGGGGTAGTCGGCGAGGAGGAAGAAGTCGAAGAGACCGCGCTCCGCCGTGTGAGCCAGGCCGCTGAAGGTGGCGAAGTCGCTGTGGTCACCGGATCGCGGGTCACGCCAACCGGCCGACTGATTGGCGGGGAACAGGGCCGCCAGGTGCATCGCCTTGCCGGTACTGCTCATGGTGAGACGGATGCCTTTCGGAGCGGGAACACACCGGGCGCCCGGGCGGGCAGGCCGAGCCGCTCGCGCAGCGAACCGCCCGGTGCGCCGGACCGGGCGGGGTGACGCCGGCGCAGGAGTGGGACGACCTCATCGACGAAGCGCTCGACGGCACCCGGGAGCGCGGCGGTTCGCACGTGGAATCCGTCGACGACCCCGCACGCGTACACGGCATCGAGCCGAGCGGCGAGTTCGGCGGCGCTCGCGTCGAGGAGCATCTCGACCTCACCGAGGATCCGGACACCCGCTCCCACGCGTGTTCGTACCTGCTGCGCCTGGTGCACCTCGGTGAACACCAGGTCGGCGCCGGTGGCGGCAGCCGACGAGGAGCGCGGGTCGAAACCGGTCGCGAGCACGGGATGGCCCTGCGGTGGCCGCGGCACGACGGCCGGGCCCTTGATACGGAAGTGCTGCCCCACGTGGTCGATATGACGGATTCTGGCACGGTCCAGGAAGCGGCCGCTCGCGGTGTCGCGGATGACCGCGTCGGCCTGCCAGCTGTCCCACAGTGCGGTGACCACCTCCGTGAACTCGTCGGCCTCCGAGAGCAGGTGACCGATCCCTGCCAGGGGCTCGGGGCCGAAGTGCGCGGCTTCGGCTGCCGAGGCCGCCACCCGCGGGCGCCATCCCGCCCGGCCGTGGCTGAGGTGATCGAGCGTGGCCAGCGCCCGGGCCACGTGGAAGGGCTCGGCGTACGTGGTCGTCAGGGTCGCCACCAAGCCGATCGTGCGGGTCGCCGGTGCGACGGCGGCCAGCGCGGTGACCGCGTCCGGCCGGCCGTCCGGCACCGGGGTCAGGGCCGGTGAGTCGTCGAGCGTGACGAAGTCCAGCCCTGCCCGCTCGGCCACGACGGCACGTTGGGGCAGGTGTCGCCACCCGACACCGCCGATGGCCGCACCGAGCAACATCCGGGCTCCTTACGAACGTTGTGCACAGGGGACCGGGCGGCCCCGCGCCGGGGTCGCCCTCAGGCCCGCAGCCTAGGCCGGGAGACCACCGGTGGTTCGCCCCCACAGCCGAATGGCACGGCTCCCGGCCACTGCGGCACAAATCGGTGGAACGGTTCGGCTTCAGCTGTGCAGACAGCCGAGCAAGTGTCGGAGATTTCTTGTGCCCCTTGTTCTGTGCGTCCTAGGTTCGCATCGTCTCACCGAGAGAGGGGCTGCCGGGAATTCCCCCGAGCCCTTTCCGTCGGAACACCCTGGCACCCTTGGGAGTAGTCATGAGCGACATCCAGAACATCACCCCGGAGAACGCGTCGGACGAGTTCAGCACCGAGTTCAGCACCGAGGTCGGCGACGAGGACCTGGAGGCCATCTCGGGTGGCGAGTACGTCATCTGACGTCCGCTCCCCCGGTCGGGTGCCGGCCCTTGTCGCAGGCATCCGACCGTTCGTCCGTCCGCACCCGTGGCGGAAAGCGCCTCCCGGCACCCGTCAGCCTCGGCCCCGCTACAGAAGGCCACTCCCCGATGGAAACACTCCGGTCCCTGGTGGGCGACCCCGCGCCGTTCCTGGAGACGGTGTGGCGTCGCCATGCCCGTCTGCTGCGCCCGCCGACACCACCCGCCCCACCGGTCACCCTGGCAGACGTCGACGCCGCCCTGGCCTCGGGCCTGCTGCGCCGCCCCTACCTCGAACTCGTCTCCAGCGGAAAGCCGCTGGACCAGGGCGACTACACCAGCGCCCGCAGCGTCATGGGCCACGACTTCGGCGGCTACGCCGACACCGCCAAGGTGCTGCGACAGCTCGATGCCGGCGCCACCTTGCTGATGCGCAACATTGAGCACTGGCACCCCGGGGCGGCCGCACTCACCGACCGCCTCGGCGCCGAACTGGACCGACGCGTCGAAGCCTTCCTCTTCGTCACCCCGCCCGGCCGGCAGGGGCTGGCCCCGCACCGGGACGACGCGGACGTCTTCGTGCTGCAACTGCACGGCAGCAAGCGGTGGCAGGTTCACGCGGCGCCCGAGGACGGGCACTGGGAGGCCGCCCCGGAGCCGGACCCGGGCCCCGTGCGGCTGGAGACCACGGCGCAGGCCGGCGAGGTGCTCTACATCCCCCGCGGTGCACCGCACTCGGCCGTCGGCCACACCGCCGGCCTGTCCTTCCACCTGTCGCTGACCGTCCGCCAGCCCGGCACCGCCGACCTGCGCACCGCCCTCGCCCGCCGCCTCGACGACGGGCTCGAGCTGCCTCGCCTCCCGGTGGACCGGGCAGAGCTGCGCCGCACCGCGGCCGAGCTGCTCGACCACTACCGGGAGCAACTGGCCGCACTCACCCCGGAAGACCTGTGCGCCGCCGTGGAAACCGCCCGGCGGCCGGGGACCGGTACTGCATCACCCGACCCTGCCCGCACACTGACGAGCCTGGCTGCCGTCCTCGGGAACTGAGACCGGACGGTGGCAGCAAAGAGTGCCACCGTCCGGCCGTCCGGGATATCCGGTCGGCGGCGTATCAGGAGGACATTCCCGGAATCTCCGGAATTCCTGCGCCGGCCACCAGCGCATCCAGTTCCTCCTCCGCGAGATCCCGCGCCTCGAGCCGATCGGGGTGGGGTACGAACAGCGTGAGCCGGCCACTGACGGCTGCCTCCTCCCACGACCGGATCTGGGCAGCCATCACCTCCGACACCGCGGGCCGGTCACGGACGACGACCACGGCCGTTCCGGCCGGCACGTGAATGCCGTGCTCGGCGAGCAGGAGACGCGGGTCCCGGGTCAGAAGCCGTTCCTGGCCCGGATCGGACCACACGGCGGCCAGCACCGCGCTGTAGCCGGAGGCGAAAGCGGTGCGTTCGGTGGAGTGCATGGCTCGGTCCTCTGCTCTCTGGTCCAGTTGCTCGGGTGATTCCGGGCCCCGAGCGGCCACTCTTCGCAATCTCATGTCGGCTCCTGAGCGTCGGGCGGGCAGGAGCCGAGGGCGAACTCGGCGATGGCCGGCTCGGCCAGCGTGTCCAGACCGGCCAGCGCGGAGAAGGAGGCGGCGTCACCCGCGCCAAGGGCGCAGGGAGCCAGGCCCATGTCCGTGGCGACCAGATACATCCAGGCGGTCAGGATCCCGGCGTCCTTGAGCGCCAGCGCGTACGGGATCCCCTCGTACTTGCGCATCAACGGTTCGACCCGGGCGGTGATCACGAACAGGACCTGCGGCGGGCCCGGCATGGTGGCCGTCGCACGGGCGAACGACAGCATCCGTTCGGTCTCGGGCCCGGGCGCGGCAACCGTCGCCAGACGGTGGTGCACGGAGTCGTAGTGGTAGAGGCCGCCCGGCAGGCCTGCGCACCGTGAGACCAGGGGATAGATCTCCAGCTCGCCGAGACCGCCCGCGCCCGGATAGGGCCGAACATCGGTCAGCCGGCCCTCGCAGTCGCGCAGTTCGAGGCGCTGCACCCGATGGAGGAACTCGCCGAGCTGGCCCACGGTCACCGGCCGGCTGTCGTCGTGCCGTCGCACACTGCGCCGCCGCGACATCACCGACGACAGGGAGCCGGACGCCTGGGCGACGCAAGGGGGCGTGGGCAGCGCGACCGAGGGGCGGCCGTCGACGGCGGTCCTGCGCACGAGGTCCGTCTCCAGCAGACCGCGGAAGCGGTCGGTTGCGCCGATCGGCGCCGCATGGCGCTCCGGGCGGGAGCGGTCGTGCAGCCAGAGTTCCTCCGCCGACCAGAGGGCCATCGGTGCCGCACGGGTCTCGGCCTCGGCCTCCTCCGAGGTCAGCAGGAGGCGGGCGGAGAGTAACTCGTCCAGCAGCAGTCCCGCTGCCGACCCGTCGGATCCCAGTTCCTCGGCCACTTCGCCGAGGCCGATGTCCTCCGCGCAGGCGCGGGCCAGGACGGTGGTCAGCCGGAACTGCGGGCAACTGATCCCGACGGTGCTGAGCGGCGAGTACGCCACCATCCGGCCCTGCTCAGCACGCAGCGCCGCGAACCTGGACAGCCGGTAGACCGCCCCGGGGCTGTGCCGGCGCTGCGGCGGAACGCTCTGGGCGCCGATACGACGCGGCACGACGTCCAGCACGGCACGGCCTCCGATGGAGACCCGGCGCTCCAGCCAGGAGTGCAGCAGCAGTCGACGCACCAGTAACTGGGCCGGCAGGAGCCGCGAGTCGCCCTCCAATCCGGTGACGAGCTGGGCGATCTGCAGGTCACTCAGCCAGTTCTCCACCATCCGCAACAGCACGGCGCGGCGTCCTGCCTCCAGTCCGGACAGGCGCAGCCGGTAGCGGGACTGCTCGAGGACAAGGCAGCCGCCCGGTTCCTCGGTCAACCGGGCGTCGACGCGCAGCCGGTAGCTCTCGGCCTTGACGGTGACTGTGCCTGGCACGGAATGGGTGCGGTTCACTGGGTTTCATGCTTCCGGTACTGGGACGGCCACGCGGCACGTCGGCAGGGACAGTGGACATCGGGAAGTCGCGGGCTGCCACACAGCAACTCTGCTGATGCCGACGCACCTTGACCGTAGTGCCGGCAATCCGGCCGATGCGTGGAAGGAACGAGACCGTGCCCTGCGGCAACGCACAGTTGCACGGAATCATGCTGTCGACAGGCTGTCGCGGGCAGAGAGGCCGCGCTCACCCGTTCTCGACCACCAGGTGCTCCTCGACCCAGGTGTCGGAACCGCCGTTCTCCGTGAGCAGTTCAGTGACAAGCTCACGACCCCGGTCCTCCGCAGCGGCGCGGAACGTGCTCACCAGCAGCTCCACCAACGCCTCGGTGAGCCGTGCGGTCCGGGGTCCACCGGCCGGACGGGCGGCCGGTCCCGGCGCGAACACCGGTGCGGCGGCGACGAGTTCGGCACTCGACGAGGCGACCAGCTCTTCGGCGGCGCTGGAGATCCGGTCCAGCGACCGTGCCAGACACCGCAGCGCGGCCGCAGGCGCGACTCCTGTCCGGACGAGTTCCATCGTCGCCCGCTGCACCGCCGGCCGCGCGACAGTCATCGAGCCGTCGGCCTCCCAGCCGAGCATGCCGTGCCGGTTCAGGGAGTAGAACACCGAGGGTTGGTCACGCACCGCGCGGTTGACCGCGGTGGCGAGCTGGGCTTCCTCGGCATCACGGTCCCCGGCGCCGAGGAACGCCGCAATGGACACCAGGTTGAACCCTTGGCGCTGCAGGGACACGATGTGCTGCAGGCGGCGGACATGGGTCTCGTCGTAGTAGCCGATCCGCCCCCTGCGGGCGGGCGGACGGAGCAGCTTGCGGGACTGGTGAGCACGGATGTTGCGGGGCGACATCCCCACCAGTCTGGAGACCTCCTCGACCGTGTAGGAGGCATCCGGCCGATCGGAGTGGGATACGGCCTGCGGCGGAGTTGACTCCATCTGTCGCTCCTCGGTAGTGCGATGGGTGCAGTGGGGCGAGCGTGCTGTGGCGTGACGTCGGCACTGGAGGCGCACGATGTCCGACTGCGCGCCGTGCCGGAAACCACCAAGAACACCACTCGGTAATGTGTCTCACGGACCGGAACGCCCCCGGGTTCACCAGCCCCGGACCGCTTCCTGCACCCGCTGACCTGCGCCCGCATCCGGACCACGCTCGCCGCGGGTCCGGTCAGGTCGAAGAACGCCGCTGCCGGCCGTGCCCCTGCCCAGCCCCCACCCGAGCACCGCCGCGTCCCCGACCACGCGCAGCCGCACGGTCGTTGTCATACGCCACTACAGGTAGGCCGAGCGTTGGGTGGTGTCCGGCAGCTCCAGGTGCTGAACCACGGGGTTGCGCTTGCCGCTCGCGGTGAACTGGAAGTCGTGGTGCGGGCGGTGGCGCAGGCGAAAGCCCTGCTGGGCACCGAAGTGCGCGTCGAGGCTGGTGTTGATGTCCCGTACGCGGGCTGCTGCGGCTTCCGCCGGGCCGGCGGTCACCAGGTCGAGCGTGCCTGGTTCGTACTGGACGACCTGGAAGTCCGGCAGGCCGGCCGACGCCAGCGCAGCCAGCAGCGCGTAGGGTGAGTAGGCCGATCCGTCGAGACCGACCAGGCTGGTGCGGGCCCGGCCCAGCAGACCGTCCGTCACGGTGCCGGGCAGGCCGCACCCGCAGTCGATCGGCTGGGGCGCGAGGTCGCCCGTCACATAGCGGATGACCGGCATGGGGGTGGACAGCAGAGCGGTCAGGACGATGGGGCCGGCCCCGTCGACACCGGCCGGACCGATCTCGGGCAGCACGAAGTCGTCCTGGAAGTGCATCCGCTGCCGGTCGCACTCGAAGGCCGCATAGCCGGTCTCCGACGTCGCGTACACCATGGTGACCGGGCAACCGAACGCTTCCTCGACCAGACGGCGGCCACTGTCGGGCATGTGCTCGTGGCTGGCCACGACACCGTGCGGACGCAGGACGATGCCGCGGTCCAGGCAGTACCGGGCCAAGGCGATGACGCGGCTGGAGGAACCGGCGATCTGGTCGACCGGGAAGCGTCCGACCACGGCCTCGTAATCCGCGACGATGTCGGGTGCATGGGGGTCGTATCCACGCAGGTTGCACTTGACGTACGGATGGGGCAGCATCACCGGCTGGAGAAGCGGAGTGCCGGGGCAGAGCAGTCCCAGGTTGAGGACAGTGCCACTGTCCGGCAGGCCGAGGAAGGTGCTCAACCGCTCACGGAGCACACTGTTCGACAGTCCGCCGGTCTCGGCGGTGGACAGCAGGGTGACAGGCTCTCCCGTGCTGCCACTGGTCTGAGCGAGGAAGAACGCGCCAGGTGCCATCCGGCCGGTCTCATCGCGGCTGATGAAGTCGACGAAGTGCTCGCGCAGGTCGTTCTTACGGGTCAGGGGGAAGTCACCCAGGCTCAGGTGCTCGCGGTCGCGAAAGGCGCGGTAGTACGGGACCTGTGTCGAAGCGGTGGCCAGCAGACGGTCGAGGCGCTCGCGCCCCCGGCCGGGATCGTAGGGAGCCAGGCTCTCGATCTCCTGGCGCTTCTCCCGGAACCATGCGGACGACGCCTTGCGCGTGATCCGCTCGCGCAGCCGCCGGAAGTCGTGTGCCAGATCGCTCGGCAGGTTCAACACACAGCCCTTCTCGGTCCGGTCTCCGGGTGGTGAATTCCGATGAGACGATGCGAACCTAGAGCTCCCGGCAGAAGAGCCACAAGGATTTTCCGATGCTTGCTCGGGAGCGTGTACGGCTGGGGCCGGACCCTTTCACTGATTCGTGCCGCAGTCATTCCACAGCGGTCACAGGATCTGAGGCTGTAGCCTCCTTGCGTGGTTCGCGGCTGCATGTGCGCCGACCGGGATCCCGTCGGACACCCGCAAGGAGGGAATCGTTGAGATCTGAACCTGCTGCCATGCATATCCGTCCGACGTCACCGATTCTGCCGTGGAGTCCTCTTCCGGCCATCAGGGCCGAGTTGATCGGTGATTCGGTTCCCTTCGCGAACGAGGGGCCGACCAACGGCGGCGGCGTTGTTCTTCCCGGGCAGACGAACGACAGTTCCCAGTGGGTGACGAGAGCGCAGATGCGGAGCGCCGTGCGATGCGGCGATCCCAGCGCAGTGTGGTACTACAGCGGTACCTACCAGGGGAAGTCGGTCGAGGCGGCAGCGAAGGCCACTGCCAAGAAGTACGGCGGGCGGACGATGATGATGCTGATCGAAGACCTCGACCTGTGCACCCCGTACTACTCGGACTACTCCGGAAAGGCCGCAGCCTTCTGGCGAAACGCTTCGCTGGGATTTTCCGAAGCCGCGCAGGGTGAGGTGCGGATCATTTTCGGCGACGCCGTCAGGAAGGGAAACACCTGGCAGCGGGTGGAATGCCCGACGCTCATGGTGAACCCGCACGTCACCGCCGTCCTGTGGGCCCGACCCGGCACTCTGTTCCAGAAGCTGCTGGGCAGGGGCCAGTCCGATCCGCGCCACCAACTGCCTGACGGAATCGCTCTTCAGTAGCACCCGTGCCGGGTCCCTGTAGTCCCGCATATGCGCTGCCCTGCGTTTCCGTCAACTGCTCCGATCTTCGCCAAGCGGTGTCGCCTGGACGAGGCCGTGGACATCTACCGGACACTCGGCGTGCCCTCGGAGGCGGCGCGGGCGGGCTCCCATCCGGTCCGCCGCTCTCTGCGGGCCCAGGCGCGCGCGTAGGCGATCACCAGGTGGTGGCAGGAGTAGTGGCAGGGTCCAGGCGAGGTCAGCAATGCGGCATCGACCAGCGCCTCCAGGATCCGCTCGGCCTGCGCCTCGGGCAGACCCAGCACCGCCGCGGCAGCCGAGAGGCTCCAGTCCCGCGACGCCGTCATCGCCAGCGCGTGCAGCGCCCGGGCCTGCGAACCGGTGAGCCGACCGAAAAGCCGGTCGAACGCCTCCACCAACCCCGCGCCGCCCGCCTCCAACTCACCCAGCAGGAACGCTTCGTCCGACAACCGGGCCGCAAGCGAGGCCACCGTCCAGGCGGGCCGTCTCGCCAGCCGGGTGGCCAGAGCCCGCACGGCGAGCGGCAGTTCGCCACACGCGGCGGTGAGCGCGGCGACGGCCGCCGGCTCCGCGCCCGCCCGCTCGGCGCCGAGGATCGCGCAGACCAGCCGGGCGGACTCGGCCGGCGCAAGGCCCTCCAGCCGAACGGCCGCGCTCACTCCGATCGCCGGACGCGAGCGCGCACTGATCAGCACCGCACAGCCCGCCGTACCCGGCAGCAGCCGGCTGAAGTCCGTAGCATCGCCCACATCGTCCAGCACCACCAGGACGGACCGGCCGGCCAGGGCGGACCGGTACAGGGCCGCGCGCTCGGCGACACCCCCGGGGACCCGGTCCGCGGGCACCCCGAGCGCCGTCAGGAACCCCGCCAGAACCTCACCCGCACCCACCGGCGCCTCGGTGGAGCCGCGCAGGCAGGCCCACAACTGCCCGTCGGGGAAGTCGGCGGCGATCGCGTGCGCGACCGAGACGAGCACGGTGCTCTTGCCGACCCCGCCCATCCCCGTGACCAGCCCCACGGCATGGCCGCCGGCCCGCACCGCGGAGGTCAGCCGCGCGATCTCCTCCTCCCGCCCGACCAGGTCCGCCGGTGGCGAGGGCAGTTGGCGGGGCGAGGGCAGTTGGTCCGGCAGGGAGGGCAGTTGGTGTGACGGGCAGGGCAGTTGGCCTGAGTGGGAGGGCAGTTGGCGTGGCGGGCAGGACCGTTCGCCTGACAGGGAGGGAAGTTGGCGTGGTGGAGGCACGGAGGCCTCAGCCCCGCCGAACACCTCGATGCCGACCGGTGCGCTGCGCGGTTGCGGATCGCACCCGCGCAGAATGGCCTGCTGGACCGCGGCGAGGTCGGCACTGGGATCGATCCCCAGCTCCGTCGCCAGAAGCCCGCGCACCCGATGGAACACCTCCAGCGCCTCGGCCTGCCGGCCACACCGGAACAGCGCCATCATCCGCAGCGCCTGGAGGCGCTCGGCGAACGGGGTGAGCTCACAGGCCGCCGCCAGATCCGCCAGGATCTCCGCGTGGCGACCGAGCACCAGTTGGCACTCGAACCACTGGAGCCGCGCCCGCTCACGGCGCTGCGCCAGCACCTCGCGCTGGCGCTCGCAGAGCGGGCCGATCGCGCCGACCAGCGCGGTGGCGCCGTGCCACAGGCCCAGCGCCGCCTGCAGACGCGCCGCGTCAACCGAGGCGTCGCCGAGCAGCGGCGCACCGGCGAGCCGCTCGAACTCCAGCGCATCCACGGCAGTCCGGGGCACATTCAGGGCGTACCCCCCGCCGACCCGCACGATCAGCTCCGGACCGAGGACCTTCCGCAGCCGCAGCACATAGGTGGTGATCATGGATCCCGCGCTGCGCGTCGGGCTGTCCCCGTACAGGCCGTCGATGAGCTCGTCCACCCCGACCGACCGCCCCGCCTGCAACGCCAGCGCGGCGAGCAGCGCGGTCTGGGTCGGCGACATCGCCGGCAGGCGCTCCTGATCCGTCATCACCTCCGGCACACCGAGCAGCGCGAAGCACCACCGGAGCCCGGCCACGGCCGAGCCCCGGGCCGACGCGCTCGGCCGCTCCCCCTCCCGGGGAAACGCGCTGACCTCCCCCGCCCGCCAGGCAAATCCCGTGCTCGTCGCCGGCGACATCCCGCCCCACCTTCCCTCTCCGCTCGACCGCCCGATACGCATCGCACCGGCCGGTCCTTGGTCCGGACGGATGCTGTCAGGACCCGATCGACAGACCATTGACGGAACGGGAAACCCGCACGCAGGCACTCGGCCGCGCCGCCGGCGGTGGGCAGCTCACCGGTCGTGCCTCAGGCCGGCGACCTGCCGCGGAACCGGTGGGTGGTCCAGGAACGGTGTGCCGCCAACGTGGGGGCGGCCGGTGCGCCGGGCCGGGACACGGCCGACGGGCCGTCCGGAGCGGACGGCCCGTCAGTTTGCCCCGTGCCGGTCACGGGGCCAGGTCCTCCGGGTGCCGCCAGCTCATCAGGCGGGCTCCGTCCGGCGGGGAGTCCACGATGTTCTGCCCGAAGACCCGGTTGATCGAGCTTCCCCCGGTCAGCGAGATGTCGGCGCCGTAGACGTGCAGGGAGACCGCGCGACCGATGCCGCCGTTCGACACCCGGTGGATGTCCTCGTCGGGCGGTACGAGGAGCTGCACCCGGCCGGTGGAGCAGGTGGTCCGGCCGGCCGGCACCAGCACCCTGCGACCGGAGCGGGGGAGCCGCCACAGCCGGTACGCCTCGTCCACCTCGATGCCCTCCAGCACACCTGACACACACCAGGAGACGTGGTCGTGTATCGGGGTGGACTGCCCGGGCAGCCAGGTCAGGGCCACCACGGAGTGCGTCCGTCCGGCGTGCAGCAGACGCTGCGCGTATCCGTCGGTGTCACCGGCGCACAGGTCATCGGGAACGATCAGCCCGGCCCGCAGGTACTTGCGCAGGGTGTCCGCGGTGAGCTGGGCGGTCAGAACGTCCGCGGCAGCGTAGCGCGCGAGGTCGGCGAGGAACTCGTCGAGGTTGGAGCCAGGTTTCACGGTCTACTGCCCCACCCCGGTGAGCGCGCGGACCTCGAACTCCTCGAAGCCGTGCCGGTCCGACTCCTCGTCGCGACGGCGGCGGCTGCCGACCAGGGAACCGAGGACCGCGGCCGCGAACCCGATCGGGATCGAGATGACGCCCGGATTCTGCAGCGGGATCGGTGCGCTGGTGGTGCAGGAGATCAGCGCCGTGGCGTTGCCGACCTGCTTGCTGGACGCCGCCACCCCGCAGTCCTTCGCCTGCGTGGCCGTCAGCTTCACGGCGGGGACCGTGCCGGTCGCGCCGCCCCAGCAGATCGGGGAGAGCAGCACCAGGCCGATCGCGCTGACCAGGCCCGCGTAGATGCCGCACTTGGCGCCGAAGGTGGTGAAGCGCCGCCAGAACAGGGTCAGCAGGATCGCCGGCAGGTTGGCCGAGGCCGCGATGGCGAAGGCCAGGGCCACCAGGAACGCCACGTTGAGGTCCCTGGCGAAGATCGACAGGGCGACCGCGACCGCGCCGATGACCACGGCGGCGAGCTTCGCCGTGACCAGCTCCTGCCGCTCCGTGGCCCTGCCCTTGCGAATGACGCTGGCGTACAGGTCATGGGCGAACGACGACGAGGAGGTCAGGGTGAGCCCGGCGACGACCGCCAGGATGGTGGCGAACGCGACCGCCGCGATGAAGGCAAGCATCAGGGAGCCGCCGGTGGTGCCCGCGCCACCGCCGAGGTGCTCGGCCAGCAGGGTGGCGGCGGTGTTGCCGGACGGATCCTTCTCCTTGATCGTCGCCGTGCCGACCAGCGCGGCCGCGCCGAAGCCGAGCACCAGGGTCATCAGGTAGAAGACCCCGATGATGCCGATCGCCCAGTTCACCGACTTGCGTGCGTCGCGGCCGGTCGGCACGGTGTAGAAGCGGACCAGCACGTGCGGCAGCGCCGCGGTGCCCAGCACCAGGGCGGTGCCGAGGCTGACCAGGTCGAGCTTCGACCAGCCGTCGGTCGCCCCGTACTTCAGGCCGGGCTGGAGGAAGGCGTCGCCCTTTTTGGACGCGGTCGCGGCGTCCCCGAGCAGGTGGCTGACGTCGAACCCGTACTTCGCCAGCACCCACAGGGTCATCGTGGCCGCGCCGGCGATCAGCAGCACAGTCTTGACGATCTGCACCCAGGTGGTGCCCTTCATCCCGCCGACCGCAACGTAGACGATCATCAGGGCACCGACCCCGACAATGGTCCAGATCTGCGCGGAGGCGCCCTTGACGTCGAGCAACTGCCCCACGATCGTCGCCGCGCCGACCATCTGCGCGATCAGGTAGAAGATCGAGACCACGATGGTCGACACGCCCGCGGCGGTCCGCATCGGCCCACTGCGCAGCCGCGCGGCCAGCACGTCGGCCATGGTGAACCGCCCGGTGTTGCGCAGCAGTTCGGCGACCAGCAGCAGCGCGAGCAGCCAGGCGACCAGGAAGCCGATCGAGTAGAGGAAGCCGTCGTACCCGGAGAGCGCGATGATCCCGGCGATGCCGAGGAAGGAGGCCGCGGACAGGTAGTCGCCCGAGATCGCGATCCCGTTCTGCAACGCGGAGAACTGGCCGCCGCCGGTGTAGAAGCCTCCGGTGCCCCGGGTGCTCCGCCGCGCCCAGAGGGTGATACCGAGTGTCACCGCCACCAGGGCGGCGAACAGGCCGATGGTCAGGCCCTTGTTTGATGCCGACTGCGCCGCTGCCGCGGCGAGCGGAAGGTACTGTGTCATGCCTGGTTCTCCGTCAGTTCCTGGTCGCCGCCGCGGCCGGCCGGGGCCGGGGCGATCGGATGGGACACCGCCACGCTCCGCAGGACATCAGCCAGCGGGTCCAGCCGCCGAGCGGCGAACCGGCCGTAGGCGAGGGCGATGCCGAAGGTCGACACGAACTGCAACAGTCCGAAGACCAGGGCGACGTTGACGTTCCCGACGACCTTGGTCGCCATGAAGCCGCGGGCATAGGCCGAGCAGAGTACGTACGCCAGGAACCAGAGCAGGAACGCCGCCGTCACCGGGAATACGAACCTGCGGTAGGCGGCACGCAACTCGGTGAATCGCGGATCGTCGCCGATCCAGGGTGTGTCACGGCGCGACGACGCGGCCGGGTCGATCATGTGAGTCCTTCTGAGCAGTGCGGAACTTGCCGATGGACCGACCGTAGAAGTCCATGGTCTACGAGCGATCAACAAGCGGTCAGCGCCGGCCACGGCCCTCTCAAGGGGCTCTCAGACGTCGAACTCGGCGGCCTGCCATGACTACGGAGCGGGCGGTGCGGCTGACCCCCGCTCGCGCCGGGAGGACAGCATCAACCAAAACGTGGAGGGACGAATGGACCGGCTGACCCCCGCGCGAGCGGGGTGGTCCGCATACGAGCCATAGCCTGGGCGCCTGGGGCCCCAGTAGCCTCGGGAGGCCCGAACCCCCACGTGTGACGTCGCCATTCGTGGTCGTGGGGTGGGTGTCAGGCGAGGGGGGTCGTGAGGCGGGGGTGGGGCGGGGTGGTGAGGGAGGGGTCGAGGAGGACGGGCTCGGCGGTGCGGGCGGCGGCGAGGTGGTGGGGGTTGAGACGGGCGACGGCTACGGCGGGGGCGGTGGGACCCGCGTCGGTGAGGAGGGTGCCGTCCGGGTTCCAGACGGCGCTGCCGCCGCAGCCGTGGAAGGGGCCGCTGGGGGCGCAGTGGTTGGCGAGCAGGGTATAGCTGGTGTTGTCCAGGGCACGGGCCGGGAAGACGACGGCGCGCTGGTGGACGCCGGTGCCCTGGCCGAACATGGCGCCGACGAGGTAGGCGTGGCAGCCGTCGAGGGCGGCGGCGCGGGCGTGTTCGGGGAAGCCGGAGTCCCAGCAGATGCCCAGGCCCAGGCGCCAGCCGTCGAGGGTGAGGGTGCAGCCGCTGGTGCCGGAGCTGAAACCGGCGGCACGCTCGGTCGGTGTGGCGTGCTGCTTGTCGTACTGGACGGCGAACCGGCCGTCGCGATCGAGGACCAGGGCGGAGATGTGCAGGCGCCCGGTGGCGGGGTCGCGGGCCGGGGCTCCGGCCACCACCGCGGTGCGCGTGTCGGCGCAGGCCGCGGCGAGGGGGTCCAGGCGGGGGTCGGCCGCGTCAAGGGTGTGGCTGTCGGGATCGGCGGCGATGCCCGCGAGCTCGTAGCCGGTGAGGAAGAGTTCCGGCAGGACCAGCAGCTCCGCCCCCTCGGCAGCCGCGCGACGCAGCAGGTCGGCGGCTGCGGCGACGTTCGCGGGGATGTCCAGCGCGGCGCAGGCGGCCTGGCCGGCCGCGATCGTGAGGGGGGAGGCGGGCAGGGGGTGAAGATCATCCATGGAGGGCCAGGATAGCCCGGTGCGCGGGAGCCCATCCGGCCAGGGTGACTGGAGGGCCATGAGGGGGCGCCCCTCGGCAGGGTGACTGTGGGTCTGACTGATCATCAATCATCGCGCGCGGCAAGCTGATTCGGACGACCAGCGCGTGTAGCGTTCGCGAGCGGGCACGGGACATAGCGACCTGGCCACAGCGGACGGGAGAACGTGATGGAGCGATCGACGAACGAGCGGCTGGGACGCCGCCACCTGCTCACCCGGGCCGGTGCGGTGGCGGTCGGCGGCGCGGTGGCGGGGCTGGCCGGCGGGACCGCCCGGGCGGCAGGCGGGGGCGCGGGGACCGGGGAGCCGGAGCCGGAGCCGGGCCAGGCGGATCGTGGCGGGGCGCCGGAGGCGACGCCGTTCGGGCCGGTGACCGTCCACCCGGGCGACCCCCGGTACGACAGTCTGCTGCGCGGCGACAACTGGCGCTTCGTCGGCCGGCCGGAGGAGATCCGCGCGGTCGGCTCCACCGCGCAGGTGGTGCGGGCCGTCGGGGACGCCGTCCGCTCCGGGCGGCGGATCGCGGTGCGCAGTGGCGGCCACTGCTTCGAGAACTTCACCGCCGACCCCGCGGTGCGGATGCTGCTGGACCTGTCCGCGATGGACGCCGTCGGCTTCGACCCCGTGATGGGCGCCTTCGCGGTGCAGCCGGGGGCGACGCTCGGGCACGTGTACCGGACCCTGTTCAAGGGCTGGGGCGTGACGATCCCGGCGGGCGGCTGCCCCGAGGTGGGCGCCGGCGGGCACCTGGTCGGCGGCGGGTACGGGCCGCTGTCGCGCCGGTACGGCTCGGTGGTGGACCATCTGCACGCCGTCGAAGTGGTCGTCGTCGACCGGGACGGGACCGCCCGCGCGGTGGTCGCCACCCGCGACCCCGACGACCCGAACCACGACCTGTGGTGGGCGCACACCGGCGGCGGTGGCGGCAACTTCGGCGTCGTCACCCGCTACTGGCTGCGCTCACCGGATGCCCCCCGCACCGGCGCCACCGACCCGGCGAAGCTGCTGCCGCCCGCGCCGGGCGAGCTGCTGGAGTGCCTGGTCGTCTGGGCCTGGGACACGAAAATGAATGAACAGGCATTTACCACCATCCTGCGCAATTTCGGTACCTGGCACGAGAACAACAGCACCCCCGGCTCCCCCGCGGCGGGCCTGTACGCCGTCCTCGAACCCGCGCACTGCAGCGCCGGCAGCTTCCAGCTGGTCGTGCAGATCGACGCGGGCATCCCGGGCGCCGACGCTCTCGTCACCGACTTCGTGACCGCCCTGACCGCCGGCACGGACGTCACCGAGCTCCTCAACGGCCGGCGCACCCTGCCCTGGCTGCACCCCATGACCTGGCCCGGCAACGGCGAACCCGGCGACATGATCACCCGCCGCTACAAGGAGAAGGCCGGCTACCTGCGCCGCCGCCTGACCGACACCCAGCTCTCCACCATCTACCGCCACCTGACGAACAGCACCGGCGGTACGACCAGCGGCATGCTCCTGGTCGGCTACGGCGGCCAGGTCAACACCGTCGCCCCGCAGGCCACCGCCGTCGCCCAGCGCGACTCGATCATGAAGGCCGTCTACCACACCATCTGGGCCGACGAGTCGCAGGACGCGGCCAACCTGGCCTGGGTCCGCGACCTCTACCGCGACGTCTACCGCGACACCGGAGGCGTCCCCGTCCCCGGCGAGGTCAGTGACGGCTCCTACATCAACTACCCCGACGTGGACCTCGCCGACCCCGCCTGGAACACCTCCGGCACCCCCTGGCACACCCTCTACTACAAGGACAACTACCCGCGCCTGCAGCAGGTCAAGGCCCGCTGGGACCCGCGCGGCGTCTTCCGGCACGCCCTCGGGATCGAGGCGCCCTCCGCCTGACCGCGCCCGACGTCACAAACCTGCCCGACCTCAGGCGGCGGCCACACCGAGCTCCACGGTGATGTGCGGCGACAGCGCGCGCAGGAAGTCCGGCGCGTCGAAGATCTCGCCGGCGGAGGCGACTCCCGTCGTCGCCGTCCGCCCGGTGAGGACCCGGTCGACGGCCTCCACCACCAGGGGAGCAGTGACCGCGTAGATGTCCTGGCCCGTGGCCACCGCCCGCCGTCGCTCCTCGCCACGGCACACGAGGACGTCGACGAGGAAGGTCTGGGCGGATCGCCCGCTCGCGTCCACCGCGGTGGGCGCCGGGGTGTCCGGGTCCGCGATCTGGCCGGCCGCCTCGGTGGTCATATAGGTGCGCACCTCGGGGATGGCCAGGTGGCTGGGGACGGTCACCACGTCGGCCATCGTGAACTCCCCGATGACGGCCCGCGGTCCCATCGGGGCGGGGAAGGTCCACTCCAGGGCCGGCGGGTCGTCATGGCGGCGCTCCAGGCGCCCGTTGGCGTACACGACGCGCCCACCGCCCCGTCGCTGCCGGGAGACCGCGCCCGCCGTCCGGGTCCCGGCGGTGGGGTGCCAGCCGCTCAGCCCGTAGGCGACGTGGGCCTCGTCGGCCGCCGTCCAATCACCCATCGCGGCGGTGACCAGGAGGTCACCGAGGCCGCCGTAGAAGGCCATCGCCGGGACGACCACCACGCCCGCTGCGCGAGCACGGTCGGCGAAGTGCGCGAAGGTGTCGGCGTTGGCCTCGATCTCGGCCGCCACGTCCAGGTACGGGATCCGGGCGCGCAGGGCCGCCTCGATCACGGGGGCGGCCGTCGTGGCGAACGGCCCGGCGCAGTTGATCACGGCCGCCGCGCCGGCCAGAGCGCGATCGAGCGAGGCCGGGTCGTCGACCGACGCCGGGCGTACCGCGTCCGGCCGGATCGCCGATCCGAACTCGCTTGCCAGTGCGTGCAGTCGGTCGGCATCGCGGCCGGCCAGGACGGGGACGAATCCGCGCTCCAGCAGCTCCGCCACCACGAAGCGTCCGGTGTGCCCGTACGCGCCGAACACCGTTACCGTGCGTGCTGATCCCATGGGTTCTCCCCCGTGCTCGAATGATCTCCGCGCTCTGTCACGGACATCCTGGCAGGGGCGCCCACCCCGGCACGACTGTCCGGAACGCCATCACCCGTACAATTCCGGACATGGGAACTGTCGCACTGGCCGTCACCGACGGGATGCTGCACTTCGAGCTGGCCCTGGCCTGCGAAGTCTTCGGCGCCAACCCGATCGGCCTGGCGGACCCCTGGTACCGCCTCGCCCTCTGCGGGCCGAGCCCCGTGCGGGTCGGCCGGTTCCGGCTGGAGCCCGACCGCGGACTCGACGGGCTCGCGGACGCGGACACCGTGATCGTCCCGGGCTGGGCCGACGTCGACGAGGATCCGCCCGCCGACCTGGTCGACGCGGTGCGCGCGGCCCACCAGGCGGGCGCACGCGTGGCCTCGCTCTGCACGGGCGCGTTCGTGCTGGCCGCCGCCGGACTACTGGACGACCGGTGCGCCACCACCCACTGGGCGCACACCCGGGCCCTGGCCGCCCGCTACCCCCGGGTGACGGTGGACCCGGACGTGCTCTACGTGGACAACGGCAGCGTGCTCACCTCCGCCGGCAAGGCCGCCGCCATGGACCTGTGCCTGCACCTGGTGCGCCTGGACCACGGATCGTCGATCGCCAACACCCTCGCCCGCCGCCTGGTGGTGCCCCCGCACCGTGACGGCGGCCAGGCCCAGTTCGTGACCACCCCCGTGCCCGCACCGGACAACCACCCGCTGGCCGACCTCCTGCCCTGGGCCGTCGAACGATTGGACCAGCCACTCACCGTCCAGGACCTGGCCCGCCGGGCGAACATGAGCTCGCGCAACCTGGGCCGCCACTTCAGAGCGGTGACCGGAACCACCCCGCTGCAGTGGCTGCTGGTCCAACGCATCCGCCACGCCCAGGAGTTGCTGGAAGCCACCGACGACAGCATCGACGCCGTCGCGGCAGCCACCGGCATGGGCACGGCCACCACACTGCGCCGCAACTTCAACCGCACGGTCGGCGTGCCGCCGGACACCTACCGCCGCACCTTCCGCTCGCGCTCCTCACCCGCCGCGCAGAACTGGACGTGACGGTGCGGTGGTTCAGCCGCCGGCTCCCGTCAGCGCCTGCGCCATCCGGTCCGCCACACGAGGCAGCCAGTCGGGCCGCGCGTTGCCGAGCAGGTGGTCACCGTGCGGGACGGACAGGTAACTGCCGTGCGGCGCCAGCCGGGCCAGCGGCTCACCGTTCGTCACGCCGGGAATGACGTCCCGCTCTCCGTCCACGACCAGCAGCGGGGCCGCGATCCGCGGTGCCAGAGCGGCGAGGTCCACCTGGCCGGCGAACTCCCGGGCCGCGTCAGGCCCTCCGGCCCGCGTGGCCATGATCTCCCGTACCGGCGCGGGCAGTTCGTCCCAGTCGAGCCGGAAGGGGCCGCTGACGGTCGCGGCGGCCACCACGCGCGGCTCCAACGCCGCGGTCCGGGCCGCGAAGTAGCCGCCCAGACTGAGGCCGACGAGCCCGATGCGATCGACACCGAGGGCGTCGACGACCCGGCCGACCACCTGCTCGTACTCCGGCCGCAGGGTCGTGGTGGCCGCGAGCACGCCCTGCCCGGGGCCGTCCATCGCGAACACCGCCAGCCCCCTGGCCAGCAGCGCGGACGCCAGGTCGAGGAACTCCTCCTTGGCCGAGTCCAGGCCGGGGACGACGACCACCGTGCCGCGCGCATCGCCCGGGCCGCGCAGCCAGCCGGTGAACCCCTCACCGCTCACCCGCCGCGCACCGGGCTCCAGCAGGGCGAGCGCTCCGCCCAGGGCGTGGTCCGCCTCGGTGGCGGCTCGGTTCGCCTCCGGGTACGGCGCCAGGGTGGCGAGGTGGAACCACCGGGCCGCCATCAGCAGGCACTCCCCTGCCGAGCGGGACGATCCCGCGTCCCGCGCACGCTGGAGGTAGCCGTGTCCGGTGCGCGCGAAGGCCGGTCCACAGTCGGCGACCGAGCCGAGGCCGTCGGTCACGCGCCGGTACTCGTGCGGGTCGACGCCTGTGCCGGTGGCGCGTGTCCACAGCGCGGCGACGAACTCGGCGGCGAGCTCGGCGGCGAGATCCCGGGCGCTCATCGTGCTCCTCCCGTCAGCAGCACGGCCTTGCCGCGGATGCGGCGCTCGCGCAGGTCGACCAGTGCGTCGGCGGTCTGCGCCCAGTCGGCGATCCGGTCGATCTCCGGGTGCAGCCGGCCGCTCTCCACCAGGCTCACCAGGGCCTTGAGGTCGGAGTCGTACGGGGCACCGGCGTAGTGGAAGTGCTGGATCGTGACGCGCTCGGGTCCGCCCAGGAGCTGGAAGAAATCGAGGGTCGCCGGGGTGCGGCTCGCCTGGCCGAACCAGACGAGCAGGCCGCCCGGGCGGACCTTGGAGAGGGCGACCGGCAGATCCGGCCCGCCGGTGGACTCCAGCACGATGTCGAACGGTCCCCGCGCCGCCGCGACGTCGTGCACCACCATGGCGCCCAGCTCCGCGAGTCGCTCGCCACGCGCCGGTGTGGCCGTCACCGCGGTCAGTTCGGCGCCGGCCCCGACGGCCAGTTCGGTGACGTAGTGGCCGACGCCTCCCGAGGCGCCGGTCAGCAGCACCCGCCGACCGGCCGGTGAGCCGGCCGTACGCAGCAGCCGCAGGGCGGTGATCCCGGCCAGCGGCAGGGCCGCCGCCCGTACGCTGTCGATGCCGTCCGGGAGCACCGCGAGCGAGTGCGTGGGCACGGCGGCGTACTCGGCCCAGCCGCCCTGCGCCGGATGCCCCACCACGCGGGTGCCGATGCCGGGGCCGGTGCCGTCCGCGGCGGCCTGCACGACGAGCCCCGCGATGTCCTTGCCCGGCAGCGCCCCCGGCCGGGGGCGTTCGAGGAGGAAGGTCTCGCCCCGGTTCGGCGCGAACGCCTCGACCTTGACCAGTGCCTCACCGGGCTCCGGGACGGGCTGGGGGACCTCGGCGAAGACGACCGGACGCGCCGCCTGCCCCGTGGGAATGAGTCTCTGCATGCCGAGGATGCAACCGCTTGGGCCGCCCCGAGGGCCAACAACAGGCGGGAGAATCCGACAACTTCTGGTTGTCGCCTAAGGTGGGGGCATGGATCTCGACGTGGCGCAGGTACGTGCCTTCGTGCGCACCGCCGAGGAGCTGCACTTCGGCCGGGCCGCCGCGGCCCTCGCCATAACCCAGCAGGCGCTGTCCAAGAGGATCGCGCGGCTGGAGTCCCTGCTCGGCACGAGGCTGCTCGAACGCGGCACCACCGGAGTACACCTCACCGAGGCCGGAGCGCGGTTCCTGCCGCCGGCCCGGCAGACCCTGGCCGCCGCCGACGCCGCGGTCGCGGCGGTGGTCGGGCCGGACCGCCCGCTGCGCGTGGACGTCTGGGGGCACCTGTACGCGCCCATCCGGACGCTGGCCCAGGTCGCCGGAAGCGCCGGCGAGTTGACGCTGGGGCACGGGCGCGATCTGCCGTCGGTGACGACGGCGCTGCTGCACGGCGACATCGACGCGGCGTTCGGCCGGGTGCACCCGCCACTGCACACCGGTCTCACGCACCGCCTGGTCCGCCTCGAACCGGTGGACGCCGTGCTGAGCGCGGACCATCCGCTCGCGGCACAACCGGCCCTGCGGCCGGACCAGTTGCGCGACTGCGTGCTGTGGGCGCCGGGCGCGCTGGACCGGCTCGACTTCCTCCACCAGTTCGCCGAGCGGTTCGGCATCCGGCAGCGGGCCGCGAGCGTCAACCTGGGGCTCACCCACTTCCTCACCGAGGTGGTGCAGGACCCGCACCGCTTCTCGCTGCTGCCCGCCGACGTGCCGCTGCCGGAGGTACCGGGGCTTCGCTCGGTCCCGCTGGTCGACCCCACCCCGCTGTACGCCTGGTCGCTGCTCTGGCTCACCGGCAACGGACACCCGGGGCTGAACGACCTCACCGCCGCCTGCGCCGCCCAGGCGGCGCAACGCCGGTGGCTGGAGTACGACCCGGCCCGCGACTGGCTGCCCGAGCCGCCTGCGCAGTGACCGGCAGTCACTCGTCGCGCAGGAACGCCAGCGCCTGTCGGAGGTTGTGCTCCGCGATCCCCCGCATGAAGTCGCGGTCGGGGAAGTCGCCGTCCAACAGGCGCAGCGGACCGGCGACCAGGGACAGGCGCATCGCCAACAGGTAGCAGGCCAGGCGCTGTTCGTCCAGGCCGCGAGAGTCGAGCCGCTGGTAGTGGGCGCCGAAGCGGATCCGCAGGAAGGCGTGCTCCCATTCGGCGTCGAAGAACATCAGACCCTCGATGTCGATCAGGACCGGCTGCCCGAGCCGGTCCACGAGCACGTGGTCCGGGCCGAGTTCACCGTGGACGAGGACGTACTCCGTGCGCGGGCGCACCCGGGCGGCCAGGGTCCGAAGCCTCTCCTCCAGCCGGTCACGGGCACCCGCGATGCGCGGGTCACGCGAGGCGGCCTCGGCGAGGTCGTCGAGCGCCCGGCCGAGGACGATCCCCTCGCACGACTCCCCGCGGGAGACGCCGCCGCCGTCGATCAGCGCGACCTTGCCGAAGTGCGGCGCGGTCTCGCTCCTCAACACATCGAGCAGCGCGGCCAGTTGGTCCAGCGTAGCGTCCGCTCGGCGGGGATCGCGGTCCAGCAGCGTCTCCAGGTTCTCGCCGGGCACGTCCTCGACCACCGCGAGGTCGGCCGGGTGGTGGGCCCCGCTCCGATCGGCCAGGTGGAGGCGGGGTGTGCGGATGCCCAGGGCCTCAAGGCGCCGGTGGGCGGCCAGAAAGAGGTCGAGGCCGGAGGCGGGCGAGAAGGGGTCCGCATGGTCCTGGGCGGCGTCGGCGAGCGCGGTGGGCCAGTAGTTCTCGGCGTCGTGCCAGCTGTAGAGGATCGCGGTCGAGTCGTCGTCGAAGGTCAGCCGGTACACGCCCTTCTTGCTGCCGCCACGCAGCCGTGCCACGCCGACGAGGCGGTGCCGGGCGCCCAGGGCTGCGCGTGCGACGCCCGACAGCTGCTCGGGTGTCGGCACGCCGCGCGCCTGCTCCCTGCCGGTCACGCCGGTCACCCCGGTCACAGGGCGTTGATCGCCGCGGGCGCGCGCTCGGTGCGGGCCAGGGCCCGTAGCAGCGCGGCCTGGCCGTGGCGTCGGGCGGCGAGTCGGGCCAGCAGGGTCAGTACCGGGTCGAAGGCGGCGTCGGGGAGCTGGGGGGCGGCGGTTCCCACGCTGACGGCGAGGTCGTCCAGGTGAACGGCCAGCTCCAGCAGCCGCGTGGTGAGGAAGTCGTCCAGCCGCAGCGCCCATCCGGTCGGCGACAGGAACACCGCCTGCTTGCCGCAACGCCCGGCGAGCAGCGCCCGCTGCTCGGCGAGGGAGCGGCGGGCGCGCTCGGCCAGGGCCCGGGCGCCCTCGGCCGCGATGCTCGCGCCCTTCGCCCGGATTCCGGCGTTGACCTCGCCGTCGAGTGGCGCGTCGATCCAGGCGGCACGTGCGTAGTGCTCCAGCAGCGGGATGGGTTCCTGCTGCGGCTCGGGCTCCGCCAAGGAGGTGCCGACGCTGAAGATCTGGTAGGCGAGATGGCCGGCCAGGCCGCCGACCGTCATCCTGGGGAGCGCGCTGGGCTCCTCCCACGCGGCGTCGACTTCCGTGCTCCCCAGCAGCTCCACTGCCTGGCTCGCGGCGGCCAGGTAGCCGTCCATGACGCTCAATTGAAGCCCCCCGTGATCCGATTCCCCGACATTATCGGCGGCAGGGAGGCGTCCGGGTACCTGTTTTGCGGGCGGACGACGCCGGACAGCTGGGGGCTGGGGCTGGCGGGCTGGCGGGCTTCAGTCGAGGGTGCGCCAGGTCCAGGTCGTGGACGCCTCCAGCGGGTCGATGAGGGTGACCAGGCGCGGGAGGGTGTTGAGGCCGTTCGGCGGGCCGGTCTGCGGCTCGACGGCGACGGCCTCGTCCTGCTCGTCGTAGACGACCACCCACTCCTCGCGGCTGGTGACCTTCAGCTCCAGGGCGCCGGGCCAGGTGAGGGTGACGTCCACGCCGTCGGGCATGCCGAAGCAGTCGTCCCAAGGACCGGGCTGCGGGGCGATCCGCCGGCCGGTCGGCAGGTGGTCCTCGCCGCGCTCCTCCTGCCACTCGGGCTCGAAGGCCAGGTGGAGCGGGCCGCCGGTGCCGAGGTCCCGCAGGAACCAGGGGTGCCAGCCCACCTGCGCGGGGAAGCTGTCCTCGTGGGTCTCGATGCCCATCGTCAGGGTGACGTGGTCCTCGGCGAGTTCGATCAGCTGGGTGACGCGGCCGCGGTAGGGCCAGGGCTCGACGAGGTCGTAGACGAAGGCGGCGGAACTCTCGTCACTGCGGACGGTGCGCCAGGCGGTGTCGCGGCCGGTGCCGTGGATGGCGTGCGGTGCCGCGTTGACAGGCAGTTGGAAGCTCTCCGCGCCGTTGCGGAACTGGCCGAGCTCGGTGCGGCCGCACCACGGCACCATCGGGAAGCAGCCGAACCTGGCGCCCTGGCGCAGCAGTTCGACACCGCCGACGCGCAGGCCGGTGATCCGGCAGCCGTTGTGCGGGTCGACGGTCAGCTCTGCGTTCGGGGCTTTCAGCAGGACGGTGGTGTCATTGTCGGCCATGGGTGTCCCTCCCTTTGTGCACGCGAGCCTTGTGCACGCGAGGCTATCGGAACGAGGTCGACGCCACCGGGAAACAGCTCCGGCCGCCACGAGGAATCTCGTGACGGCCGGGCATGGGGACTGGCGTCGCGGTCGGCTACTTCAGCGCCGCGAGGACCGCGCCGGCCATCACCTGCTCGCCGGTGGCGTTGGGGTGGAAGGGCACGGCCGGCGAGCCGGGCAGCGCGCCCTCGATCCAGCGGTCGTCGGAGCAGACGTCGTGGCCCGCGGTGGGCGTGGCGGTGTCGACGTAGGTGGCGCCGTTGGCCGCGGCCGTGCTCGCCAGCATGCCGTTCAGCTGGTCGAGGATCCCACGCAGGTAGGCCACGTCGCCGACGGTGACGGGCTGGCGGCCGGCGCAGCCGGCGGCGTCCTTGGGCAGCACGGACGGGTAGCCGACCAGCATCACCTTGGCGCCGGGAGCCTTGGCGTGGATCTGCTGGAGGGTCGCGGCGAGCGCGGGTGCGGCGCTGTTGATCCGGTCGACCAGGGTGTCGTCGCCGTACTGCCAACTCCAGCCGAGCGTGCTCCAGTCGAACGCCCAGTGGCCGTGGGCGTAGACGTCGTGGCAGGGCGTGCCGCTCGGGTTGACCACGGCGCCCGCGATGCAGGTGGCGATCACATCGCCGATCCCGAGGTCGGAGGTGCCGAGCTCGTTGCCGCCGATGCCGAGCGTGATCAGCTGGGTCCGGGCCGAGACGGCATTGATCTGCGGGTCGTTGACCTTGATGAACAGGTCGTGCTGGGCGCTGGTGATGTCCTTCACCTTGGCGGCCGCACAGGTGACATCCGTATACGAGCCGACATTCAGCGCGGCGGCCACCAGGTGACCGTAGTTGTGGTCCGAACGAAGGCAGAGTCCGGCCGACTGGTCGAGGACTCCGGCTCCGGCCGCATAGGAGTCGCCGAGCGCGACATAGGAGTTGTAGCTCGCGGTGGTGCGCGGCGCGGTGGTGGCACTGGCCGAGGTCGCGGTGGCCGCGACCAGCGAGGTGGCCAGGGCGAGGCCACCGCAGAGGGCGGCGGCAAGCTTTCGGGCAGGGCTCGGCACGGTGTCTCCTGGGGGCGCGGAACGACGGCGGGTGGGGGCGCGTGGGTCGTGCGGGGCATGTGCGTGGGGGGGCTGCCTGACGCAGCTTCTACTGGCAGGTAAGTTACCGTCAGGTTTCCTGGCCGTCCACAGAATCGTGTCGAATTTTTCCGCGGCTGCGCGAAAGGGAAATTCCGAATTTCGCTCCACCGTGGAGTGAAATTAATATCGATCCGCCCTGGAGCGAAAAGCCGGCTCAGACCTGGGCCACCCGGTCGAAGTGCGTGGTGGTGGACCGGATCCGCAGCGGCAGTTCGTCGCCGACCACCGGGGGCTCGGCGGCGCCGTTCAACGGGGCGGTGCCGTCGAGCCTGCCGGTGGGCCTTCCAGCGGGCCTGCCATCGGGCCTGCCATCGGGCCTGCCATCGGGCTTTCCGGCGGCCTTTCCGGCGGGCAGGAAGACGATGCTGACCTGCATGTGCGGCGGTTCGGCGAACCAGAGTTGGCGGCCCTGCCAGTGGTAGGGCGACAGGGTGCGGTTGAGGGTGGCCAGGCCCGCACGGACGATGCCCCTGATCCGGGGCATCAGCCCGCGGAGGTACTTGGGTGCCTCCAGCCCGATGCCGTGCGGTCGGGCCGGTCCAGCGGCAGGTGCAGGGCGAAGCCCTCCAGGGACACCGCGGCGAGGCCCGCGAGGTGGGCCAGGTCGGTCCTGGCGATGCCGTGGCGGCTCATGCTGGTCATGCACTCGACCACCACCTTCGTGCCGGCCAGCGCCCGAACCACCTCCAGGCTGCCGGCGGTGCGGATCACCTGCCGCAGCTGCGGCACCGTCTCCTCCCCCAGCCGGTACGGGGTGAGCACCAGCACCTCGCCGTCGAACCAGCAGACCGCCTCGGCCACCGTGCCCACCGCCAGCAGCGGGACCCCCAGGCGGGCGGCCTCCTCGGCGAGCAGGCGGTTTCCCAGGCCGTAGCCGTTGCCCTTGGCGACCGGGACCAGACCCGGGATCTCGGCCAGCACCGCGCGCTGATGGGCCCGCCAGCGGTCGGTGTCCATGTAGAGCGAAAGGGCCATCGGGCTCTCCCAGGGTGATTCGTAGGTACGGATTGTGCGGCTGAACGAGCGAACCGGCGTACGAGCAAACCGGCGTACGGGCGAACCGGCGTACGGGCGCGACGGATCACCGGGCCGGCGCCGCGGCGGGCGCCGGTCCGCATGTGTTCAGCAAGGGGCGTCAGCAGAGGGCTGTCAGCTGGGGATCAGCGGCGCTTCAGGTAGCGGCCGAGCGCCACTTGATGGCGTTGGAGGGCCTGACCTCGCGCCGGTGATCGGCGGAGGCACCGCAGGAGTACCAGGCGTGCTCCCCGACGGTGAGCATCGTGGCGGCGGCCAGCGGCTCGCCCTCGTGCCGGGCGACGTACAGCCGCATCCGGTCGGGGTCCTCGGCGGTCAGCGCCGTCCACATCCGCTGGAAGTAGGTGAGATATTTTTCATCGCCCCTCGTCAGGTGGCCCTTCCGAGCCTGGCGGGGGGGCTTGCCGACAGGCGGAGCAGCGCGGGGGCGACGGTGGGTCGCGCCCGTGCCCGAGGTGTCGGATCCCGGGCACGGGCCGGCCGAGCGAGCCGTGGTGGAGCCGCGACGAGTCCGCGGCGCGGCCAGCGTCAGTGACGGGCGAAGAAGCGCGCGAAGTCCGCGGTCGCCGAGCCGACGCCGGTGACGTCGTCGTAGCCGGGTGCGGCCTTCAGCCTGCCGTCCCGGTCGAACCGGGTCAGGTACCCGGTGCCCTGCGGGTTGACCTGTGCCACGCTGCGGCCCCAGCCGAGTTCGCCGAGCACCTGGCCCTTCTCGCCGATCTCCAGCGTGGTGCCACCGACGGAGGTCGCCCACTGGTCGGAGGCGGGGAAGCTCACCATGCGCGGGGAGCCCGCGTCATCTCCGGACGCGCCGTCCCCGTAGTCGCCGGAGGCGTAGTCAGAGGCGACGGCTGTCGGCACGGTGGGCTTGTCACCCTCGCTGACTAGGCTGAATTCCGTGACCGCCCACCCCGCCGCCCGCCATCTGCTGCGCGCCAAGGACCTCGCCGACGCGCGCTACGCCGAGCCGCTCACGGTGGCCGGACTCGCGGCGGCCGCCGGGCTGTCCCCCGCGCACTTCAGCCGTGAGTTCCGGCGCGCCTTCGGGGAGTCACCGCACGTGTACCTGCTGACCCGGCGGCTGGAGCGCGCGGCCACCCTGCTGCGCACCACCGACCGACCGATCGCCACCGTCTGCCTCGACGTCGGGCTGAACAGTCTGGGGTCGTTCACCACCAGCTTCACCCGGATGTTCGGCCGCACGCCGGCGGCCTACCGCGCCGCGTTCCCGCCGGCCGCCGCGCACGCGATCATCCCCGGCTGCGTGCAGCGCGCTTACGGCCGGCCGCAACACCGCACGTTTCGAGAAGACGGCCCGCAGGGTCCCGCCCTAGCGTGAGGGTATCGCCGACGCACCGCGGTCACCCCGTCCACGGATGTGCGTACGAGCCGATGACCAGCCGATATACCAGGAGGCTTCCGATGATCAGAATCGCCACCGCGCAGCTCTGGGTGCACGACCAGGAGGAGGCCCTCGCCTTCTACACCAAGAAGGTGGGCCTGGAGGTCCGGGCCGATGTCACCCTCCCCGAGATGGGGAACTTCCGCTGGCTCACCGTCGGTCCGGCCGGGCAGGAGGACGTGGCCATCGTGCTGATGGCGATCCCGGGCCCGCCGGTGCTGGACGCCGAGACCCAGTCCCAGGTGCGCGAGCTGACCGCCAAGGGCGCGACCGGCACCGTCTTCCTCAGCACCGACGACTGCGACGCCGCCTACCAGGAACTCTCCGATCGGGGCGTGGAGTTCAACGAGGAGCCGACCGACCGCCCGTACGGCCGTGACTGCGGATTCCGCGATCCGTCCGGCAACAACATCCGGCTCACCCAGCTCGCGGAACTGTGACCGCAGCGACACCCACAGCGATGCCCGAAAATATGAGCATTTCCCGCCACAGCATCACCTATGGCGACCCCGAAGGCCGGCCGGCACCCCCGGGTGCGCGGTCGGCCCGCCCTGTTCCACCCCTTGCCACCTGCGGCTGAGCTCCGCCGGCTGATCCGTGGATGCGAATTCCGCAAAACCCGAGCAGCACTCAGCTCGGCGCCCCTATGCTGTCGTGCGCACGTCCCGGCTTCTCCATCCATACCACCCTGTAAGGAGATTCCCATGACCACTGCAACACTTCCGGCCCGCGGCACCGAGATCGAGCTGGACGACCTCTTCGACCTGGATGTCCGCATCGAGGTGACCGACACCGACGCCGAGGCAGGCTGGACCAGCTTCGGCTGCAGCATCACCTGTAGCTCGTGCCTCGGCATCAGCCAGTGCGTCTGCTGATGACCGGTCAGGGCTGACCTGGCCCGGACCTGAGGGGTCGGCGGCCGGTGCCGCCGGCCCCTCGCCCGTTCCCCAGCACGCCCCGCCTGCCGACCG
>NZ_JBIBIJ010000024.1:6158-116672 GCF_042957465.1 Kitasatospora sp. NPDC008050 | reverse complement strand
GGGGGGGCGGCGGGGCGGGGGGCACCCGGCGCCGGGGGGTCTCCCTCGGTTTGCGGCCCGGGGGGGGTGGTTGGGGGGGGGGGGGGGGGGGGGCGGGGGGGGGGGCCCCCCCGGGGGGGGGGGCCCCCCCGCCGCCTGACGGCGTCTCAGCCCCGCTCGGCCCCGGTCGCCACCGGGCGCCGCGGGTCGTTGGACCACTCGCTCCACGAGCCCGGGTAGAGCGCCGCCTGGTACCCCGCGACCTCGAGCGCGAGCGCCTGGTGCGCCGCCGTCACCCCCGAACCGCAGTACACCCCGACCTGCTTCCCTGCGGCCCGCTGCCCGTCGGCACCGAGCGCGCGGAAGCGCTCCACCAGCTCGGCGGCGGGCCGGAACCGCCCGTCAGCGGCGTTGTTCTCGAAGGTCGGCGCGCTGACCGCGCCGGGGATGTGCCCGGCCTGTGGGTCCAGCGGCTCCGTCTCGCCGCGGTACCGCTCGCCGGCCCGGGCGTCCAGCAGCAGGCCGGTCCTGGCCAGCTCCGCGGCCCGGTCCGCGTCCAGCGTGGGCAGCCGGCCCGGGTTCGGTGTGAAGTCGCCCGCAGCGGGCTCGGGCACCTCGGTGCTCTCCGGCTGCCCGGCCGCGCGCCAGGCCGCGAAGCCGCCGTCCAGCACCCGGACCTCCGGGTGCCCCGCCCAGCGCAGCACCCACCAGGCACGGGCGGCCGAGGTGGCCGGTCCCCCGTCGTAGACCACCACCGGACGCGCCGCCGACACCCCGGCAGACCGCAGCGCGGCGCCGAGCGCGGCCGGATCGGGCAGCGGGTGGCGCCCGCCGGCCCCGGGCGGCGCGGCCAGCACCTCGTCCAGGTCCACGAAGACGGCGCCGGGCAGGTGTCCGGCCGCGTACTCGGCGGCGCCGACCGAACCGCCCACTCCGGTGGCGCGACCCGCGCCGGCGGTGGGCGCCGTGAGCTGCCAACGGATGTCCAGCAGCACCGGCACTCGCTCGCCGGACAGTTCCTTCGCCAGTTCGTCAACCGTGATCAGCGGGGATTTCACCGCGGAATTCTTCTCCATGGGCGTCATTCTGACGCCTCGTTCACGCCTTTGGCGGTCGCCCGGTGGCGTTCCGTGCTCCTTTGTGCGCTCTTTGCCATGATTTCCGCGCCGTCGCCCGGTCTGTCGCCCGACCAGGTGGGAGCATCTGGCTGGGGCCCGAGCCGCCGGGCCGGGCGCCCCCGCGAGGAGGTCTGGAATGACGGCGCTGAAGGTCAGGATCGCCCACGGCACGCCCTGCTGGGTGAGCCTGTTGGTCCACGATCTGGAGCGGGCCGAGGCGTTCTACGGTCCACTGCTGGGCTGGAGCTTCACTCCGGGCCCCACCGAGCTGGGCGGCTATGTGCGGGCCACTCTGAACGGGGCCAAGGTGGCCGGGATCGGCGTGGCGCCCGCCCACTCGGCCCTGCCCACCGAGTGGACCACGTACTTCGCGGTGGACAACGCCGACCAGGCCGCGGCGCGGGTGCGCGAGTGCGGCGGCACGGTGGCGGTCGGCCCGCTCCGTTCCGGGCAGGCCGGACGCCTGGCCGTGGCCGCCGACCTGTCGGGCGCCTTCTTCGGCCTGTGGGAGGGCCAGGAGCACCTGGGCTGGGAGGTGGTCGGCGAGCCGGGCGCGCCGGTCTGGAACGAGCTGGTCACCAAGGACGAGCCGCTGGCCGCCGCCTTCTACGGCTCGGTCTTCGGCCGCGCGGTGGTCGAGGCGGACCCTTCGGCGGTGGCCCGCGGCGAGGAGGACGCCACCCTGCAGGTGGAGGGCCACCGGGTGGCCGGGATCAAGCAGACCACCGACCTGCGCGACGGTCCGCCGCGCTGGCGGATCTACTTCGCGGTCGAGGACCTCGACCTGACGGTGCGCCGGTGCCTGGAGCTGGGCGGCGCGCTGCTGGTGGCCGCGCACGACACCCCGTACGGGCGGGTGGCCAGGCTGGCCGACCCGGAGGGCGGACGGTTCTCGGTGGTCAGGCTGCCCTGACCGGTCAGCCGCGCTCGAACGGGAGCACGTCCGGCGACAGGGCGGCCGCCCTGGCCGTGGCGGCGGTGAGCCGGCGGCGGTGGTGACGGCGGCAGAGCACCTCGTAGCCGACCTCGTGCTCGCTCACCGTGACATCGCCGACCACCACCTGCGGTCCCTCCACCACCATCACCCCGCCGACCGTGCGCGCGTTGTGGGTGGCCCGGGCCCCGCACCAGCAGAGCGCCTCGACCTGGAGGATCTCCACCCGGTCGGCCAGCTCGATGAGCCGCTGGGAGCCGGGGAAGAGCCGGGTGCGGAAGTCGGTGGTGATGCCGAAGGTGAAGACGTCGATGCCCAACTCGTCCACCACCCGGGCCAACTGGTCGACCTGCTCGGCGGCGTAGAAGTTGGCCTCGTCGCAGATCAGGTAGTCGACCTTGCCGCCGGCCGAGAGCAGTTGCACCACGTAGTGCTGGAAGTCGAAGCCGTCGGTCACCTCGACCGCCTCGGCGCGCAGCCCGAGCCGGCTGGAGATGGTGGAGGCGCCCGCCCGGTCGTGCCGGGCGAAGATGATGCCCTGCCGGCCGCGGGCGGCGTGATTGTGGTTCATCTGCAGCGCCAGGGTGGACTTGCCGCAGTCCATCGTGCCGGAGAAGAACACCAGGTCAGCCATGGGTGGTGCGCGGGCCTTTCATCAGACTGATAGTCGGTCGGTCCACCGGCGGGGCGGTGGACCGGGTCGGGCCGAGGAGCGGTCAGGGGCGGACTTCGAGCAGCGGGACGAGCTGTTCGACCGGGGTCATCGACCCGTGCAGCCCGATCATCGCGGACTCCCCCGGCTCGCGGCGGGAGGCGACCACCGCGACGTCGTCCCGGGCGGCGGCGACCACGTCGCCGATCCGGTGGTACACCCGGTCGTCCACCGCCGGGCCGAACCAGCCGGCCTCGATCGCCTGGTCGCGGGTGGCCACCCACATCCGGTCGCCGAGCACCTCGGACCAGACCGTGTGCACGTCGGCGGCCGCGCCGGGCACCGCGTAGACGTGCCGGGCCCGGCCCTCGCCGCCGAGCAGGGCCACGCCCGCGCTCAGCTCCCAGTCGTCGTCGAAGTCGATCCGGCCCTCGGGGGCGATGTCGATCATGCCGTGGTCCGCCGTGACGTACAGCGCCGAGCGCGGCGGCAGTTGCTCGGCCAGCCGCTGAGCCAGCCGGTCGACGGTGTTGAGCATCATCCGCCACTCGTCCGAGTCCACCCCGTAGCGGTGGCCCATGCCGTCCAGCTCGCTGACGTAGGTATAGACCAACGCACGGTCAGCGGCGGCCAGTTGACGGGCCGACAGGTCCATCCGCTCCTCGCCCGTGGTGCGGCCGAGGAACTCGCCGCCCGAGAGCGCCACCTGGGTCAGCGGGGTCTGCGCGAACAGCGGCGAGGAGACCTGACTGGCCGCCACCCCCGCCTCCTGCACCCGCTGGAAGACCGTCGGGTAGGGCTGCCAGCCGCGCGGATCCACCGGCGGCTGCCAACGCAGCTGGTTCATCAGCTCGTTGCGGCCGGGGACGGCCACCGTGTAACCGGCCAGGCCGTGCAGGCCCGGCGGCAGCCCGGTGCCGACCGAGGCCAGGGAGGTCGCGGTGGTGGACGGGAAACCGGCGGTGAGCGGACGGCCCGAGCCACCCAGCGAACCGCCCAGCAGCGAGTGCAGGAAGGGGGCGTACTCGGGATGGCGGCGGATCAGCTCCCACCCGAGGCCGTCCACCAGGAAGACGCAGACCCGGTCGGCCTGGGCGATCGGCAGCGTGCTGGTGAAGCCGGGCACGCCCATGTTCGCCGCCACCGAGGGCAGCAGGTCGCTGAGCGAACCGCTGCCGTATCCCGGGGCGGGCGCGTCGGCGGGGTCGAGCAGCTGGAAGTCGTCGTGGTCGTGCGCCGCGAGGTAGGACATCACGCGGGCCTCAGGCCCTGCTGATGGTGGCCTCGGACAGCGCCCGGGCGAAGGCCAGCGCCTGGGCCACCGTCTCCGGGCCGTCCCCCGCCTCGCTGACCCGCAGCGACAGGTCGTCCGCGGTGGCCGAGCCGGTGTAGCCGTGGTCCGCCTCGCAGTTCGGATCCGAGCAGCCGGCCGGCTCCAGGTCGATCCGCTGCACCGCACCCCACCCGATGGTCAGCACCACCTCGCGCGGGAGCTGGCCCGGCGTGTACGTCTCGGGGTTGGCCACCATCCGGCTCAGCACCACCGAGCCGATCCGGTCCACCCGCACGCACTCGGTGGAGGTGGTCGCGTACGGCACCGGGCTGGTGGCATCCGCGGCCTGCTCGTCGGTGTGGCTCACCACGAACCTGGTGGCCGTCAGCACCAGCACGGTGACGTGCCGACGGACCTCGTTGGCGTCGAAGGTGGTCTCCTGGTGGACCAGGTAGGAGCTGATCGGCTCGGGGCCCACCGCGGACTCCACGGCCTCGGACACCAGCGCGGGGTAGTAACCGCTGCGCTCGATCGCCGAGCGCAGGTCCTGCGTGGTGGTGGTACCGGTCTTCGCCATAACTCCATCCTGGCATGCCCCGCCGACGCGACGGGCTGGACTGCGCCGTACATCCACGCGAACCGGCCACCCGGCCACCGCGCGCACGGGCGCAACCCAGGAAGGCTACAGGGTGCTCATGGCGCGCGGGCCCAGATCGCTGCGGACCGGCAGCGGCGCGAGCCGGACCTGGGCCGCCAGCACCGCCAGGCCGTGCGGCGCCACCACCACCGGCTCGAAGTCCACCGCAGCCACCTCCGGCAGGTCGTCGACCAGCTGGGAGACCCGCAACAGCAGCTCCTCCAGCGCGCCGGTGTCCACCGGGTCGGCACCACGCCAGCCGAACAGCAGCGGAGCCGCCCGCACCTCGCGCACCAGCGCGGCCACCTCCAGGTCGGTGGCGGGCACGAGCCGGTGCGCCAGGTCACCGAGCAGCTCGGCCGGCGCACCGGCCAGCCCGAAGGAGAGGATCGCGCCCACCGCCGGGTCCACCGTGGCGCCGATCACCGTGTCCACCCCGCGTGCGGCCATCTTCTGCACCACCAGATCGGCCCGCGCCGCACCACCGAGCAGCTCGGTCACCTCGCGGTGCGCGCGGCGCAGCCCCTCCTCGTCCGTCAGGTCGAGCCGCACTCCGCCCAGGTCCGGGCGGTGGCGCAGGTGGGCGGCGGTGGCCTTGAGGGCCACGGGGTACCCGAGTGCGGTGGCCGCCGCCACCGCACTCTGCTCGTCCGGGGCGGGCAGCGCCCGCTGCACCTCGATGCCGTAGTGCCCGAGCAACTCGGCGGCCTGCGGCTCGGACAGGACGAACCTCGCGCCACCGGGCTGGGTGCGGGCGGCCTGCCCGATCGGGGAGTCCAGCGCCCGCTCGACCAGGCTCCGGGCGGCCGCGGCGTCGATCCCCTCCAGCTCGGGCACCCGGGCGGTCTGCTCGGCGGTCTCGGCGGTGCGCCGCCACTCGCCGTAGCGGACGGCGTGAGCCAGCGCCCGCACGGCACGCTCGGGCGCGGGGTAGGCGGGGACGGGGTACTCCCCCGCACTCAGCACGGCCGGCAGGTCGGTCAGCGCGAGGTGGGTGAGCAGCAGCGGCTTGCCCAGCACCCGGGCCATCGCCGCCGCGGCCAGCAGTCCCTCGCCGATCGCCGGGTCGGTGGCGGGCAGCGACGGCTCCTCACCGATCGCGATGCTCGGGCTGACGATCGGCGGGATCGCCACCGCGATCACCGCGTCCACCCCGGGGTCGCGCAACGCGGTCTCCAGCGCCACCCGGAAGTTCTCGCCGGTGGCGCCGGTGGTCAGGTCCACCGGCGCGCGCGGGCGCAGGCCCGCGCTCAGGCAGGCGTCGTGGGTGAGCAGGCCGAGCGAGTCCGAGTTGCCCACCACCGCGACCCGGTCGCCGGCCGGCAGCGGCTGGCGGGCCAACAGCTCACCGGTGTCGAAGAGTTCGGTGATGGTCTCGACCCGGACCACGCCCGCCTGCTGGAACAGCGCGTCCACAGTGGCGTCGCGCAGCGAGGTGGCGACGGTCGGCACCGCGTGCCCGGGCGGCAGGCTGCCGGTGTGCCGGGCGCCTTTGACCACCACGATCGGCTTGGCGCCGGCCAGCCGCCGGGCGATCCGGGTGAACTTGCGCGGGTTGCCGAAGGACTCCAGGTAGAGCAGCACCACGTCGGTGGCCGGGTCCTCCTCCCAGTACTGCAGCAGGTCGTTGCCGGAGACGTCGGCGCGGTTGCCGACCGAGACGAAGGAGGAGACGCCGAGCCCGCGCCGGTGCGCCCCCTCCAGCAGGGCCACTCCGATCGCGCCGGACTGGCAGAAGATCCCGAACCGCCCCGCCGCGGGCAGCGCTGGGGCCAGCGAGGCGTTCAGCGGGTGCTCGGGGTTGGTGCTCAGCAGGCCGAAGGCGTTCGGGCCGATCACCCGCATGCCGGCTGCCCGGGCCTGGCGGACCAGCGCGCGCTGCCGTTCTCGGCCGGCGGGCCCGGTCTCGGCGTAGCCGGCGGTCACCACCACCAGGCCGCGCACACCGTGCGCACCGCACTCGGCGACCACCTCGGGCACCGAGTCGACCGGCACCGCGATCACGGCCAGGTCCACCGGGCCCGGGATCTCCAGCACCGATCGGTACACCGGCACGCCCTCCAGCTCGGTGCCGGGCGGGGCGGCCCGGTTCACCGCGTACAGCGGCCCGTCGAAGCCACCGAGCAGCGCACGCAGCAGGGCCCGCCCGGCCGACTGCTCGGTGCGCGACACCCCGATCACCGCGACCGAGCGCGGCGTCAACAACCGCTGCACCGAGCGGGCCTCGGCGCGGTGCTCGCGCCCGCGCATCACCGCCAGCGAGGCGGCGGTGGGCTCCAGCTCGAACTCCAGGTGGACCACGCCGTCGGCGAAGCTTCGCTTCTGGGTGTAGCCGGCGTCCGTGAAGACCTTGGTCATCTTCCGGTTCTCCGGCAGCACCTCGGCGACGAACCGGCGGATCCCGCGCTCCTGGGCGACCGCCGCGATGTGCTCCAGCAGCGCGGAGGCCACACCGCGGCCCTGGTGCGCGTCCTGCACCAGGAAGGCCACCTCCGCATCGGTGCCCTCCCGGCTGGGACGGCCCACGGCGTCGATCCGGTCGTAACGGACCGTGGCGATGAACCGGTCGCGCACCACCACGGCCAGCGCCACCCGGTCGACGAAGTCGTGGTGGGTGAAACGCCGGACGTCCTTGGCGGAGAGCCGGGGGTAGGGCGCGAAGAACCGGAAGTACTTCGACTGGTCGGAGACCTGGGAGTAGAACTCCACCAGGCGTTCGGCGTCCCCGGGGACGATCGGGCGGATCCGGGCGGTGCCGCCGTCGCGCAGCAGGATGTCGGCCTCCCAGTGCTGCGGGTAGCCGGGCTCGGCCAGCGTAGCCGGAGAGTTCTGCGGCGCAGCCGGGGAGTCATGCCGCGCAGCCGGAGACTTCTGCGGCGCAGCCGGGGAGTCCTGCGGAGCCTTGGGATCCTGAGGGTCGTCCACAGCCGCCAGGCTATCCGGCAGCGAGCCGGATGGCGCCCGGCATGCGCGCCCGTCAGGGTGGGGGCCGTCGGGGCAGGTCCGGGGTGGCGGGCGCGGGACGGTGGGCGGGGGCTGGTGGGCCGGGGGCGGCATGGGAGCACACGCCCCGGTTTGCGAACCCGTCACCGCTCGGAGCCACCTTCGCTTCACCCATGCCAGAATGGTCTAGACAACATGTCTGTAAGCAGCACCATCTGAAAGGCACGTCACATGGCTGAGCGCCGCGTCACCATCGGTTGGCCCGAGGGCCTGCACGCCCGTCCCGCCTCGGCCTTCGTCCGGGCGGCCGCCGCCGTGGGCGTGCCCGTCACCATCGCCAAGGCCGCCGGTGGCAACCCGGTCAACGCCGCCTCCATGCTCGGCCTGCTGGCGCTCGGCGCCGAGGGCGGCGAGGAGGTCGTGCTGGCCTCCGACGCCCCCGACGCGGACGCCGCGCTGGACCGCCTGGCCAAGATGGTCCAGGAGGGCCTGGACGAGCTGCCCGCGGCCTGAGCCGAGAGCGCCTCGCGCACTCCCCACGCTCCGAAGGGGCGCCCCGATCGCCGTGGGGCGCCCCTTCGGCCTGCCCGGCGACCACCGCGGGGCACCTGCCCGGGCGAGCCGGCCGCCCGGAGCCGGCGATCCGGCCGAACCCCGTGCGGATCGGGCCCGCAGCTGCCAGGCTGAACCGGTGGACCGCCAGGAACTCACCCGCCTCGCCCATGCCCATCACCCCATCGCCGCCCCGCTCGCCGACGAGAGCGTGGCCGCACTGCTGCGCCGGGCCCTGCGCCGCGGTGACGAGCGGGTCCTGGAGCTCGGCTGCGGCCAGGGCGCCTGGCTGCTGCGCGCACTGGCCGCCCACCCGGACCTGACCGCCGACGGCGTCGACCCCGACCCCGAGGCCCTGACCCAGGCCCGCACGACCGCGGAGCACCTCGGCGTGATCCGCCGCCTGGGCCTGCACCACCAGCCGCCCGCCGAGTTCAGCGCACCCCGCCCCTACGATCTGGTGCTCTGCCTCGGCACCGGCGAGGCCTTCGGCGGACTGCTGCCCACCCTCGCCGCCGCCGACCGCCACCTCGCCCCCGGCGGCACCCTGCTGCTCGGCGAGGGCTACTGGCAGCGCCCACCCGACCAGGCGGCCCTGACCGGCCTCGGCGCCGCCTCGGCCGACTTCGACTTCGACGACCTGCCCACCCTGGTCGACCGGATCACCACCGCCGGCTGGGCCCCGGTCCACGCCCACACCAGCACCCGCGACGAACTCGACGACTACGAGTGGTCCCGCACCGGCACCCTCACCGAGTGGGCCCTGGACCACCCCACCCACCCCGAGGCCCCCCGCACCCACCACCTCGCCGCCGAACACCGCACCAACTGGCTGACCGGCTACCGCGACGCCATCGGCTTCATCACCCTCCTGCTCCGCCGGGCAGACTGACCAGCCGTCACGACCGGTGCACGGTCAGCCCTTCACGCAGACGACCTGCTTGAGGTGGGCGACCACCTCGACCAGGTCCCGCTGCTGCTCCATCACCTTCTCGATGGACTTGTACGCGCCCGGGATCTCGTCCACCACGCCGCTGTCCTTGCGGCACTCCACGCCCTGGGTCTGCTCGACCAGATCCCGCGTCGTGAACCGCTTCTTGGCAGCCGTCCGGCTCATCTTGCGACCCGCGCCGTGCGAAGCGGAGTTGAACGAGGCGGAGTTGCCCAGACCGCGGACGATGTACGAACCGGTGCCCATCGAGCCCGGGATGATCCCGTAGTCGCCGGAGCCGGCCCGGATCGCGCCCTTCCGGGTGACCAGCAGGTCGACGCCGTCGTAGCGCTCCTCGGCCACGTAGTTGTGATGGCAGCTGATCACCGGCTCGAAGGCGACCTTGGCGCGACGGAACTCCGCCCTGAGCACGTCCTGGAAGAGCGCCATCATCAGCGCCCGGTTGCGCTTGGCGTAGTCCTGCGCCCAGAAGAGGTCCTGCCGGTAGGCGTTCATCTGCGGGGTGTCCGCGATGAAGACCGCCAGGTCCCGGTCGACGATGCCCTGGTTGTGCGGGAGCGACCGGGCCACGGTCATGTGGTGCTCCGCCAGCTCCTTGCCGATGTTGCGGGACCCGGAGTGCAGCATCAGCCAGACCGAACCGGAGGCGTCGACGCACACCTCCACGAAGTGGTTGCCCGCTCCCAGCGTCCCCATCTGCTGCATCGCCCGCTCGCGCCGCCACTTCACCTCCGGCGCCACGCCCTCGAACCGGTCCCAGAAGTCGTCCCAGCCCGCCGTCGGGAAGCCGTGCAGCTTGCCCGGGTCGACCGGCTCGTTGTGCAGGCCCCGCCCGACCGGGATCGCCTGCTCGATCTTCGAGCGCAGCCGGCTGAGGTCGTCGGGCAAGTCGCGGGTGGTGAGCGAGGTCTTGACCGCGCTCATCCCGCAGCCGATGTCCACGCCGACCGCGGCCGGGCAGACCGCGCCGTTCATCGCGATGACGGAGCCGACGGTGGCGCCCTTGCCCAGATGGACGTCCGGCATCACGGCCAGGCCGTGCAGCCAGGGCAGGGTGGAGATGTTGCGCAGCTGCTGCATGGCCGCGCCTTCGACGGTGGCCGGGTCGGCCCACATCCGGATGGGGACCCGCGCGCCGGGTACCTCGGTGTACGACATGGTGAAACTGACCCCCAAAGGTCGACAAGATCAAGGGTAGAACCGCCACGCGAAGCGTCCGGCGTGGCTCGGGAAGACTCGGGAAGGCTCAGCAGAGCCCGGGATGGCGCGGCAGGCGCGGCATCGCGCTCAGGCGGTGCGGCGACGCGAGACGCAGGCAGACGGCCTCGGGGAGCGTCGGGCGTCGTGACGCCTGGCTGGTTGCTCGACCCGCATGGTGACCGCCTCCTCTCCGTCCGCTCAGGTGCCGCGCGGTGCGACGGAGCTATCAACCCACAGTCCGGGAGGCCGGCGCAACGCAATAACGCGAGGGCCTGGCGGGTGCGCCCGCCAGGCCCTCTGATCAGCCGTCAGCCTCAGTTGGCGACCACGGTGACCTCACCGATGCCGAGCTCCTTGACCTGGTCGGCGATCACCGAGGCGTCCCCGACCAGCACGGTGACCAGCCGCTCGGGCGGGAACGCCGCCACCACGGCGGCGGTGGCGGCCGCCGTGTCGAGCTCGGCCAGCTGCCGGTAGATCTCGGCCTGGAAGTCGTCGGCCAGGTACTGCTCGACCTGGTCGGCCAGGGTGGCGGCCACCGATCCGGCCGTCTCGTACTTCAGCGGCGCGACGCCGACCAGGAACTGCACGGCCTCCTCGCGCTCGCCGTCGGTCAGGCCCTCCGAGGCCAGGGTGCGCAGGATGGTCCAGGTGTCGGCCAGCGCGGGGGCGGTGGAGGCGGTGTCCACCGAACCGCTGATCGCCAGCAGCGCGCGCCCGGAGCCCTCGGCGTTGGAGCGCAGCGGCTGGGCGAAGGCCCGCACGCCGTAGGTGTAGCCCTTCTCCTCGCGCAGCACCCGGTCGAGCCGGGAGGTCAGGGTGCCGCCCAGGCAGTAGGCGCCCAGGGTCTGCGCGGCCCAGCTGGGGTCGTGGCGGTCCGGCCCGATCCGGCCGATCAGCACCTGGGTCTGCACCGAGCCCGGCCGGTCGACGACGATCACCCGGCCGGCGTCGTCGGCACTGACGGCGGCGGCCTTGCTGGGGGCGGTCCGCTCGCCGGTCCAGCGGCCCAGGGTGGACTCCAGCAGTGCCGGCAGGTCGACACCGGTGAGGTCGCCGACGATCACCAGGGTGGCGGTGGACGGGCGGATGTGCTCGGCGTAGAAGCCCTGGACGGCCGCGCGGTCGATCTGCTTGACGGTCTCGGCGGTGCCCGAGCGCGGCCGGGAGAGCCGGTCCGCGGCGTCGAACAGCTCGGCGTAGAGCGCCTTGGCGGCGCGCCGGGCCGGGTTGGCCTGCTCGTGGACGATCTCGTCCAGCCGGTTGGCGACCAGGCGCTCGATCTCGTCGGCGGGCAGCGCGGGCGCCCGCAGCGCGTCGGCCAGCAGGGTCAGACCGCGCTCCAGGCGGGAGGCGGGGACCTCCAGGGCGACCCGGATGCACGGGTGGTCGGCGTGCGCGTCCAGGGTCGCGCCGGCCCGCTCCAGTTCGGCGGCGAACTCCTCGGCGGTGAGCGTGTCGGTGCCCTCGCTCAGCGCCCGGGCCAGGATGGTGGCGACGCCGTCCAGGCCGTCCGGTTCGGCGGCGAGGGGGGCGTCGAGCAGCACCTCGACGGCGACCAGCTGCTGACCGGGACGGTCGCAGTGCAGCACCGTCAGGCCGTTGGCCAGCGCGGCGCGCTCGGGCGCGGGGAAGGCCCAGGGGGTGGGCGTGCCCGGCTGCGGCTGTGGGTGGAACGTCATGGTGGGAACGAAGGCGGTCATGCGGCGTCCTCCTCGTCTGCGCCGTCGGCGGCGTCGTCGTCAGCGGTGGCGGGGAGCGGCTCGTAGACCAGGACCGCCCGGTTGTCGGGGCGCAGCCGCGCCGCGGCGACCGCCTGGACCTCCTCGGCGGTGACCTCCAGCACCCGGCCCAGGGCGCCGTTGACCAGGTTGGGGTCGCCGAAGAGCACGGCGTAGCGGCACAGCTCGTCGGCGCGCCCGGCGACGGTGGTGAGCCGGTCCAGCCACTCGCGCTCGATCTGGGCCTGCGCCCGCTCCAGCTCCTCCGCGGTGGGGCCCTCGGCGGCGAACCGGGCCAGCTCCTCGTCCACGGCCAGTTCGATCTGCTCGACCGTCGCCTCGCCGGAGGTCTTCACGTCCAGCCAGCCGAGCGAGGGGGCGCCGGTCAGCCGCAGCAGGCCGAAGCCGGCCGAGACGGCGGTGCGGTCGCGGCGGACCAGCCGGTTGTAGAGGCGGCTGGACTCGCCGGAGCCGAGCACGGTCAGCGCCAGGTCGGCGGCGTCGGCCTCGCGGGTGCCGTCGTGCGGCAGCCGGTAGGCGGCCATCAGCGCGCGGGAGGGGACCTCCTCCTCGACCAGCTCGCGGATCTCCTCGCCGATGGTGTCGGGCAGCGTGCCGTCCCGCGGCGGCTGCTTGCCGTCGTGGGCCGGGATGCTGCCGAAGTACTTCTCCACCCAGGCGATGGTCTGCTCGACGTCGATGTCGCCGACCACCGAGAGCACCGCGTTGTTGGGCGCGTAGTAGGTGCGGAAGAACGTGCGGGCGTCCTCCAGCGTGGCGGCGTCCAGGTCGGCCATCGAGCCGATCGGGGTGTGGTGGTAGGGGTGCCCGTCGGGGAAGGAGAGCGCGGTGAGCTTCTCGAAGGCGGTGCCGTACGGGACGTTGTCGTACCGCTGGCGGCGCTCGTTCTTGACCACGTCGCGCTGGTTCTCCATCGACGCGTCGTCGAGGGCGGCCAGCAGCGAGCCCATCCGGTCGGCCTCCAGCCAGAGGGCGAGCTCCAGCTGGTGGGTGGGCATGGTCTCGAAGTAGTTGGTGCGCTCGAAGCTGGTGGTGCCGTTGAGGGAACCACCGGCGCCCTGGACCAGCTCGAAGTGCCCGTTGTTGGAGACGTTGGCGGAGCCCTGGAACATCAGGTGCTCGAACAGGTGGGCCAGACCGGTGCGGCCCTTCACCTCGTGCCGGGAGCCGACGTCGTACCAGAGGCACACCGCGGCCACCGGGGTCAGGTGGTCCTCGGAGAGCACCACCCGCAGACCGTTGGCCAGCCGGTGCTCCGTGATGGCGAAGCCTTGACTTCCTGAACTGGCTTGACTAGCTGAACTGGCTCCGTGGGAGGCGGGGGCCGGGTTGGCCATGCGCTCGGATCCTTCCCGTCAGGTTGGGGTCGGGGGGAACGTCGGGTCGTGCGGTCCCCATTGTGGTGTAACGCGCAGGGCGCCGGGATGTGTCCGCGCAGGCGGCCCGTTCGCCACCGGCGGAAGCCGCCCGGTTCGCCCCGGGTCCGCGGAAACGACCGCCGAGGCCACCGCCGGGGTGGCCGTTGGCCGGGGCTGTCGGTGCGAGGGTCCACAATGGGGAGCGCCGTACCCTCCGGTGACGACATGTGAAGCAGCTGACAGACGCAAGGGAGCCCCGCCGCGATGGCCCGCCGCAGTTCGCCGACCCCGCCGCCCGGAGACTTCGAGGAGCGGATCCTCGACGTCGATGTCGTGGACGAGATGCAGGGTTCCTTCCTTGAGTACGCCTACTCGGTGATCTACTCGCGCGCCCTTCCGGACGCGCGGGACGGTCTCAAGCCGGTACACCGGCGCATCCTCTACCAGGCCAACGAGATGGGCCTGCGCCCCGAGCGCTCGCACGTGAAGTGCGCCCGCGTGGTCGGCGAGGTGATGGGCCGGCTGCACCCGCACGGGGACGCCTCGATCTATGACTCGATCGTCCGGATGGCCCAGCCGTTCTCGATGCGGGTGCCGCTGATCGACGGGCACGGCAACTTCGGCTCGCTGGGCAACGACGACCCGCCGGCCGCGATGCGCTACACCGAGTCGCGGCTGACCGCGGCCTCGATGGCGCTGGTGGAGTCGATCCACGAGGAGACCGTCGACTTCGGGCCCAACTACGACGGCAGCGAGCAGGAGCCGGTGGTGCTCCCGGCCGCCTTCCCGAACCTGCTGGTCAACGGCACCTCCGGGATCGCGGTCGGGATGGCGACCAACATGCCGCCGCACAATCTCAGCGAGGTGATCGCGGCCGCCCGCCACCTGATCAAGCACCCGAACGCCGACCTCGACACCCTGATGCGCTTCATCCCCGGTCCCGATCTGCCCACCGGCGGACGGATCGTGGGCCTGTCGGGCATCCGGGACGCCTACCAGAGCGGCCGCGGCACCTTCAAGATCCGCGCCACCACGACGGTGGAGAACGTCACCGCCCGCCGCAAGGGCATCGTGGTGACCGAGCTGCCGTTCACGGTCGGCCCGGAGAAGGTGATCGGCAAGATCAAGGACCTGGTCAACGCCAAGAAGCTGCAGGGCATCGCGGACGTCAAGGATCTGACCGACCGTGAGCACGGCCTGCGGCTGGTGATCGAGGTCAAGAACGGCTTCGTGCCCGAGGCGCTGCTGGAGCAGCTCTACAAGCTGACGCCGATGGAGGAGACCTTCGGCATCAACAACGTGGCGCTGGTGGACGGGCAGCCGCTGACGCTGGGCCTCAAGGAGCTGCTGGAGGTCTACGTCGACCACCGCTTCGAGGTGGTCCGCCGGCGCAGCGAGTTCCGGCGCCGCAAGCGCCAGGAGCGGCTGCACCTGGTCGAGGGCCTGCTGGTGGCCCTGGTCGACATCGACGAGGTCATCGCGCTGATCCGGTCCAGCGACAACGCGGCCCAGGCCAAGGAGCGCCTGATGGAGCGCTTCTCGCTCTCCGAGACGCAGACCGCGTACATCCTGGACACCCCGCTGCGCCGCCTGACCCGCTTCGACCGGGTGGAGCTGGAGGCCGAGCAGTCCAAGCTGACCACGGAGATCGCCGAGCTGAGCGAGATCCTGGAGTCGGACACCAAGCTGCGCGCCGTGGTCTCGGGCGAGCTGGGCGCGGTGGCCAAGCAGTTCGGCACCGAGCGGCGCACGGTGCTGCTGGAGGCCGGCGCGGTCTCCTCGGCATCCCTCACGGTGCCGCTGGAGGTGGCGGACGACCCGTGCCGGGTGCTGCTCTCCGCCACCGGCCTGCTGGCCCGCACGGCGGACGGCGAGGCGGGGCAGGGTGCCGACCGTTCGAAGCACGATGTGATCGTCAGCGCGGTGCCGGCCACCGCGCGCGGCGATGTGGGCGCGGTGACCTCCAGCGGCCGGGTGCTGCGCCTACCGGTGATCGACCTGCCCGCACTGCCCCCGCAGCCCGCGCTGTCGTTGGCCGGCGGGGCCCAGGTGAGCGAGTTCCTGCGGCTGGCCGCGGACGAGCGGGTGATCGCGCTGACCACGCTGGACGAGTCCTCGCCGGGCCTGGCGCTGGGCACCGTGCAGGGCGTGGTGAAGCGGGTGGTCCCGGAGTGGCCGGCCAACAAGGACGAGTTCGAGGTGATCGCGCTCAAGGACGGCGACGAGCTGGTCGGCGCGGTGGAGCTGCGCACCGGCGAGGAGGAGCTGGTCTTCATCACCAGTGACGCCCAGCTGCTGCGCTACCCGGCGGGCCAGGTCCGCCCGCAGGGCCGCCCGGCCGGCGGCATGGCCGGGATCAAGCTGGCGGACGGCGCCCGGGTGCTCTCGTTCACGGCGGTCGACCCGGCCGCGGACGCGGTGGTGGTCTCGGTCGCGGGCGCCTCGGGCACCCTGACCGGGGAGGCCCAGAGCAGTTGGAAGGTCACGCCGTTCGAGCTCTACCCGCGCAAGGGCCGGGCCACCGGCGGGGTGCGCTGTCAGCGCTTCCTGCGCGGGGAGGACGCACTGGCCTTCGCCTGGGCCGGGCCTGCTCCGGCCCGCGCCGCGGCGGCCAACGGCGCCCCGGTCACGCTGCCGGAGCGCGACCCGCGCCGCGACGGTTCGGGCATTCCGCTGAGCACACCGGTCTCGGTGGTGGCGGGTCCGGTCTGACCTGCGGAAAAGTCCCTCCCGGGCGCCCGATCGCACAGCGATAGGGTGCCCGGGTGAGCATCTGTACGAGCCTCTCCGATGAACTGGCCGAGCCGCTGGCCGCCACCGCCGCGACCGCGCGGACCTGGCTCCTGATCGAGCAGAGCGGCCCCTGGGGCGCCAAGGCACTCACCGAGAGCCACCTCGACGAGCGGCTCGGCCGGGAGTTGGAGACCGCCGGCGCGGGCACCGGCGTCCGGGTGGCGCTGATCCGGCGTCCCGGACGGCACGCCGACGACCGGCCGGCCGCCCGCCACCAGGTGATCCTCGCGCACACCGTGCCGGGGCAGGGCTGGATCCGGCGGGCCGAGCTGTCCGACCTGGCGGAGCTCCTGACGCTGGATCTGGCCGCCGCGGGAGCGGGCGAGCACGGCGGCTTCGGCACCGCGCACACCGGCGGGCCGCTCGCCCTGGTGTGCACCAACGGCCGGCGCGATCGTTGCTGCGCGCTGCTCGGCCGCCCGCTGGCCGCCGAGTTGGCCACCGCCGGCCACAGCGAGGTCTGGGAGGTCACCCATCTGGGCGGACACCGGTTCTCCCCCACCATGCTGGTCCTGCCCTACGGCTACGCCTACGGGCGGTTGACCGAGGCCTCGGCCAAGGAGGTGCTGGCCGCCACCGCCGCCGGGCAGATGCGGCCGGCCCTCTCCCGTGGCCGCTCCTGCTGGGAGCGTCCGGCCCAGGCGGCCGAGCAGGCGGTGCGCGAGCTGATCGAGGAGCACGCCGCCGAGACGTTGACGGTGACCCAGGAGCCGCTGGCCGCGGGCGAGTGGCGCTGCCTGGTGCGGCACGCCGACGGCCGCGCCTGGCTGGTCGAGGTGGTGCAGGGGCTGAGCGAGCCGCCGCGCCCGGAGAGCTGCGGCAAGGCCCCGGGCACGCCGGTGCGGATGGACGTGCGCTCGGTGCAGGGGCTTGTCCGACAATTCCCAGCGCGCTGAGCCCGGCCCGCCCTGCTCGTACCCCCTGTCACCGAGCGTGCACCCTCTGTCGGCGCAATCCACGGCGCCGGACCGGACTCGGGCGGCCTAGCGTGGCGGCCGTGGGCCTCCGCCCACGCGACGGCTTCCGCTCGCCTCGAACGGAAGCCGTAGTGCCGTGCGGAACCGGTCGCTCTCGGCCCGGTTCCGCCGTCCCGGCCGCCCGGCCGGGCGCACGGAAGGAATGCACCGGATATGAAGCAGGACCTCAGCCCGGACCTGACCTCTGCCGACCAGATACCCGACCGCAGCGCGGCCGAGGCGGGCGCCCTCGCCGCCTGTACCCCACCTCCCGCGGACGGCGTGCACCAGCGGGCCACCCGGCTGCGCCACCGGGTCGGCCTGGCGGCCGCGATCGTCGCCGGCGCCGGATCGATCGGCCTGGGCGCCGATCTCGCGAGCGCGGCACCGGCCCCCGAGCAGCTGAGCAGCAGCCGCGGACCGGTCAGCACCGACGACCCGGCGAACGGTGACGGCGGCTCAGCCGACACCCCGGACCTCGCCGCCCAGGACAGCACGGCCACCGACGACACCGACACCGGTGCGGCCGACGACAGCGGCCTGCCGACGGACGGGGCGACGGACGAGGGCACGAACCAGGACACGGCCCACGCCGACACCGCCCAGGACCAGAGCACCCCCCAGGACCAGAGCACCGCCCAGGGCGACGCCACCGACCAGGCGACGCCGAGCGACAGTTCCGGCGGGGGCGACAGCGCGAGCGGCGGCGACATCCAGCAGGGCTGGGACGGCTCGGTCTACTGGTTCCGCAACAGCAGCGGCGAATGGCGCTACACCAGCGACCGCGACATCTACCTGAGTCGGATCGCCTCGGCCGGCGACGACACCGGCGGCACCGACTCCACTGCGGCCCAGACGCCGGACACCCGCGCCGGCCAGGCCGCGAGCAGCGGCAGCGTCGAGACGGCCGTCGAGTTCGCCACGGCCCAGCTGGGCAAGCCCTTCGTCTGGGGCGGCAACGGCCCGGACGGCTACGACTGCTCCGGCCTCATCCACGCGGCCTTCCGGCACGCCGGCATCTCGCTGCCCCGGATCGCCAACGACCAGTACGCCGCCACCACGCCGGTCAGCGCGAGCCGGATGCGCCGCGGCGACCTGCTGTTCTGGTCGTACGACGGCAGCGTGCGCGGCATCCACCACGGCGCGATCTACCTGGGCAACAACCGCTACATCGAGGCTGCGCACCCGGGCACCTACGTCCGGATCTCCACGCTGAACAGCGGCTACTTCCCGACCTTCATCGGCCGGGTGTGACCTGCCGCGCCCCTGCTGAACGCACCGTGGACCCCGGCCGTGAGCACGGCCGGGGTCCACGCGGGTGCCGGCACCCGCCGATCCGGGGTCAGACGGCTCCGGCCCCGGTGAGCGAACGGACCTCCAGTTCGGCGAACTTGTCCGCGTCCGCCCGCTCCTCACCGCTGACCGTGCCGACCCAGCCGAGCAGGAAGCCCAGCGGGATCGAGATCAGCCCCGGGTTCTCCAGCGGGAACCAGTGGAAGTCCATACCGGGGAACATCGCGGTCTTGCTGCCGGAGACCACGGGCGAGAAGAGCACCAGCACCAGCGCGGGCACCAGCCCGCCGTAGGTGGCCCAGCAGGCGCCGCGGGTGGTGAAGCGGCGCCAGAAGAGGTTGTAGATCAGGGTGGGCAGGTTGGCCGAGGCCGCCACCGCGAAGGCCAGACTGACCAGGAAGGCGACGTTGAGCCGCTGGGCGAACAGGCTCAGCACGATCGCCAGCCCACCGATCAGCACGGCCGCCAGCCGGGCCACCACCACCTCCTGACGTTCCGTGACCACCGGCCGGTCCGAGCGGCGGAAGGCCTGGGCATAGAGATCGTGGGCGAACGAGACCGAGGAGGCCAGGGTCAGGCCCGCGACCACGGCGAGGATGGTGGCGAAGGCGATCGCCGAGGTGAGGGCGAACAGCAGGGTGCCGCCGGTGCTGCCCTCGCCACCGCCGAGGTTGAGCGCGAGCAACGGAACCGCCGTGTTGCCCGCCGAGTTGGCGGCCTTCACCGCCTTGGAACCCACCAGCGCGGTGGCCCCCAGGCCCAGGACGACGGTCATCAGATAGAAGCAGCCGACCAGCCCGATCGCCCAGATGGTGGAGCGGCGGGCGGCCCTGGCAGTGGGCACGGTGTAGAAGCGGGAGAGGATGTGCGGCAGGCCAGCGGTGCCCAGCACCAGGGCCAGGCCGAGGCTGACGAAGTCGAGCCGGCTGGTGGTGGAGCCGCCGTACTTGAGCCCGGGCTCCAGGTACCGGTCACCGGCGCCGCTGCTGCGCGCCGCGGCGTGCATCAGTTCGGCGAGGTCGAACTGGAAGCGCACCAGGACCCAGCAGGTGAGCAGGACGGCGCCGATCATCAGCATCATTGCCTTGACGATCTGGATCCAGGTGGTGGCGCGCATACCGCCGACCGTCACATAAATGATCATCAGGGCACCGACGGCAACGATCGTCCAGGTGTTGGCGGCAGCCCCGGAGGTCCCCAGCAGCAGGCCCACCAGACTGCCCGCGCCGACCATCTGGGCGATCAGGTAGAGCAGGGTCACCACCACGCTGGCGCTGCCGGCGGCCGCCCGCACCGGACGCTGCCGCATTCGGGTGGCCAGCACGTCGGCCAGGGTGTAGCGGCCGGTGTTGCGCACCAGTTCGGCCACCCACATCAGTACGACCAGCCAGGCGACCAGGAAGCCGATGCTGTAGAGCATGCCGTCGTAGCCGTAGAGCGCGATCAGTCCGGTGACGCCGAGGAAGGAGGCCGCGGAGAGGTAGTCGCCGGAGAGCGCGATGCCGTTCTGCAGCGGGCCGAAGTCACGGCCCCCGGTGTAGAAGTCCTCGGCGGCCTGACCGCGCCGTCCCACCCACAGGGTGATGGCCAGGGTCACCACGACCACCAGCGCGAAGAGCACGACGGCCAGGCCGTGGTGGTCTCCGGGGCCGATCGAGGGAACAGCGGCGTGTGGGGTAGGAGTCATCGCAGCTGGTCCTGGGTCTCCCAGCGCAGGCCGAGGGCGGCTCGGTCGCGCTTGGTGCGGGCGTTGCGGGCGTACAGCCAGGTGATCAGGAAGGTCGAGACGAACTGGAGCAGACCCAGCAGCCAGGCGATGCTGAACGGGCCGGCGACCGGGGTGCGCATCAGGTCGGGCGCGGCCGCCTGGGCTGTCACGTAGAAGAGGTACCAGCCGAGGAAGACCGCGGTGGCCGGGAAGACGAAGGTCCGGTAGTTGCGGCGGATCTCCTGGAAGGCGGCGCTCTGCTGGACCTCGCGGTAGACCTCGGCGGCAGCCGGATCCGGCCCGGGTTCGACGGGTTGGAGTGGCCGCTGGGCAGGCAACGCGCTGCGGGTCGCGACCTTGCGGGCGGCGGGCCGGACGGCCGCGCCGGGTGGACCGGACGCACCGGGAGTTGACCACCAGTCAAATCGCTGGCCCTGCCGGGGCGTCCGGCCGGTCGATCCGGTGACTTCGTGCTGTGCCAATGCTGCTCCTGGCCCGGGATGCACCACCGAGTGGTGGGGCGTCGGGTATCGGCACCGGGCACTCCGGACGACCCGCCCCGAAGATCCATGCGGCGTACCGACGGCGCCCTGACGGGAACCATGATGGCAAGTCAGAAACCGAAATGTGGCATTCAGCCGGGATTTTCACCCGATGAGGTGAGTTCAGTCGGTTCGCGAACTACCGGAAATCCCGTGCCTGAAGGCATAGCTGACCGCTTGCGCACGATCCCGGACGGCGGTTTTCGCGAAGAGGTTGTTGATATGCGTCTTGACGGTGGCCGGGCTGACGAAAAGCGCCTCGGCGATCTCGGCGTTGGACAGGCCCTCGGCGATCAGCGCCAGCACCTCGGCCTCACGGGCCGTCAGGCCGTCGGGCAGCTGGCGCTGGCCGGCCGTGCCCTGGGCCGTCGGCTCGCCCTGCTGCGGCTGGACCGGCGGCGAGCCGGCGGCGGGCGCGGCACCGGCGAGCCGCTCCAGCAGCCGCCGCTGCACCTGGGGCGAGAGGCCCGCCGCACCGGCCCGGACGTCGGCGATGGCCCGGGCGATCTCCTCGGCGCCGGCGTCCTTGGTGAGGTAGCCGCGGGCGCCCGCCTGCAGCGCGGGGAAGAGCGAGTCGTCCTCCGCGTACGTGGTGAGCACCACCACCTCGGTGCCCGGGTGGTTCGCCCGGATCAGCCGAGTGGCCTCCACCCCGTCGCAGCGCGGCATCCGGAGGTCCATCAGCACCACGTCCGGGGCGTGCTCGGCGACCATCCGGACCGCCTCGTCGCCGTCCGCGGCCGCCCCGACCACCGTGATCCCGGGCAGCAGGCCCAGCAGCATCACGATGCCCTCGCGCACCACGGTCTGGTCGTCGGCGACCAGCACCCGTGTCGTCGGCGCTGTGTCCCTCGCCCCGCTCCGCTCGTGCACCGGCCACCCCGTTCCACGCTGTACGCGCTCGTTCCGTCCTGCCTACCGGTCCTTCTTACCGTGCCGGGCGCGCCGCGGTCACGCAGGCAGCCGCAGCCGCACCAGCCAGCCGTCCGGCTCGGGGCCGGCTTGCAGGCTGCCGCCGATCAGCTCGGCCCGCTCGCGCATGCCCAGCAGTCCGTATCCGCTGCCGCTGGCGGACAGCTCCGACAGCCCACCCTCGGCCGCTCCGCCACCGTTGCGGACCAGCAGCTCCACCTCCTGGTCGAGGTAGCGCAGCTCCACCGTGCGCCGGGCCCGCGGCGCGTGCTTGCGGATGTTGGTGAGCGCCTCCTGCGCCGTGCGCCGCACCGCGAGGCCGACCTCGGCGTCGAGCGGGCGGGGGGTGCCGGTGACGGTCAGCCGCGCCTGCTCCTGGTGGGCCAGCTCCACCAGGAACTCGCCGACCGGGGTGAACTCGCCGCGCAGCGCGGACAGCGCCTGCTTGGTCTCCTTGAGCCCGTCCTGGGCCATCCTGCGGGCCGCCACCACGCGCTCCCTGATCTGCTCCCGGTCGGCCCCGCTGTCCAGCATCAGCCGGGCGGCCTCCAGGTGGACCAGCTGGGCCGACAGGCTGTGCGCCAGCACGTCGTGGATCTCCCGGGCGATCCTGGCCCGCTCGGCCAGCGCGGCACTCTCCGCCTCGGCCGCCCGGGCCGCGTGTTCCTGCTCCAGCAGCCGCTGCGCGGTGCCACGGGCCTCGGCGTCGAGCCGCAGCAGGTAGCCCAGCAGGCTCAGGCCCGCCACGGTGGCGAGCAGCGCGAGGAAGGTGTTGCCGCTGAGCACCGCGTAGGAGGCGAGGGCGGCGGCGCAGGTGGGCAGCGCGGCCGCGAGCGGCATTCGCTGCAGGGCCAGCACCGCGAGCACGCACCAGATCACGTCACCCAAGGTGTCGGCTCCGATGTGGTGCGCGATCGGGGCCAGGACCAGTAGCTGTCCGGCAACCGCCAGCGACCAGCCGATCCGGTGCCGGCGGGTGGTCCGGAAGAACAGTTGGAGCACCACGACGGCGGCGATCAGCAGGACCGTCGCCCCGACGACGGTCCCGGTCCCCCCGGTCAGCCGGTCGCCGTTGAAGGTCCCCAGGGTCACCCCCGTCAGCATCGCCAGCCTGCCGACGACGGAGAGCATCAGGCCGGGCAGCGCCCGCTTCTCCCGGGCCAGGCCCTCCCGCGAGGGCCAGCGCGTCCAGGTGTCCAGCGGCACGGGCAGCGGTCCTTCCAGGGTGGCGGTGATGATTCAGACCAGCGCGCGCAGGTTCTGCGAGCCATCCAGCGTGTGGGCCCTCCAGTTGACCACGACACCGCGCACCAGCAGCAGCGCGCCGAGCGTGAGCAGCAGCGAGCTGGAGCTCTGGTGCACGTGCATCGCACTGCCGAGCCCGTACAGGCCCACCCGCAGGACGATCAGGCCCGCCCAGGCGGCAACCGTCGCCACGGTGCCCTTGACCCAGATCGCGCCGTCGCTCTCCCGCCAGATCCTGACCGTCCAGCCCCAGGTCGAGCCCATGGCCAGCACGACCACGACCGAGGCGAGCAGCAGGCCGATCGCCGCCCCCCGGTGGGCCGGGTCGATCAGGTGCGGATCGCGCAGCGCCAGCGCGCCGAGGATCAGCGGGAGGACCCAGAAACGGCGCTCGGTGTTGAGCTTGCGCGCCTGGAACTGGCGGCGGGCGATGAAGACGACCACCACGAGAATGATGAGGATGTTGCCCAGCGCGACCATCGGAGCGCTCCATCTCGAACGGAGAGGTTTCTGACACTCCAGACGCTACGGATCGCGCGCCGCCGGCTGATCGGCTCCAGGGTTGATTCAACGCCGAGGGGGGCTCTCCACCCCTGGGTGGAGAGCCCCCCTCTGGATCACCCTCAGGCGTCGATCCGTGAGCGGTCCAGGGTGGCCGCCGAGTCGACGATGAACTCCTTGCGGGGGGCCACGTCATTGCCCATCAGCAGGTCGAAGACCTGCTCGGCGGCGGGCAGGTCGCCGAGGTTGATCCGGCGCAGGGTGCGGTGGCGCGGGTCCATGGTGGTCTCGGCCAGCTGGTCGGCGTCCATCTCGCCCAGGCCCTTGTAGCGCTGCACGGGCTCCTTCCAGCGCAGGCCCTTGGCCTGGAACTCCAGCAGGGTGCGGCGCAGCTCCGCGTCGGAGTAGGTGTAGTGGTACTTCTCCTGGCCGCGCTTGGGGTTGGTGAGCTCGATCCGGTGCAGCGGCGGGACCGCCGCGAAGACCCGGCCCTGCTCGACCATCGGCCGCATGTAGCGCTGAAAGAGCGTCAGCAGCAGGATGCGGATGTGCGATCCGTCGACATCGGCGTCGGCCATGAAGATCACCCGGCCGTAGCGGGCCTGGTCGATGTCGAAGGTGCGGCCCGAGCCCGCTCCTATCACCTGGATGATCGCCGCGCACTCGGCGTTCTTGAGCATGTCCGAGACCGAGGCCTTCTGGACGTTGAGAATCTTGCCGCGGATCGGCAGCAGGGCCTGGAACTCGGAGTTGCGGGCCAGCTTGGCGGTGCCGAGCGCGGAGTCGCCCTCGACGATGAACAGCTCGCTGCGCTCCACGTCGTCGCTGCGGCAGTCGGCCAGCTTGGCGGGCAGCGAGGAGGTCTCCAGCGCGGTCTTGCGGCGCTGGGCCTCCTTGTGCTGGCGCGCTGCCACCCGGGTCCTGGCAGCTGCCACGACCTTGTCCAGCACCGCCCTGGCCTGGACCTTCTCGTCCTTCTTGGACGAGGTCAGGAAGGCCTTGAGCTCCCGGGCGACCACCGCGGCCACGATCCGGTTGGCCGCCGAGGTGCCGAGCACCTCCTTGGTCTGCCCCTCGAACTGCGGCTCGGCCAGCCGGACGGTGACCACGGCCGTCAGGCCCTCGGTGGCGTCGTCCTTGGTGATGTCGTCCTCGGCGACCCGCAGCAGCTTGGCCGCGCGCAGCGCCTCGTTGACCGTCTTGGCCAGCGAGCGCTCGAAACCGGTGACGTGGGTCCCGCCCTTGGGCGTGGCGATGATGTTGACGAAGGAGCGCAGCGTGGTGTCGTAGCCGGCGCCCCAGCGCAGCGCGATGTCCACGCCGAGCTCGCGGGTGACCTCGGTGGGGGTCATGTGGCCGAGCTCGTCCAGGACCGGAACGGTCTCCTTGAAGGTCCCCTCACCGCGCAGCCGCAGCACGTCGCAGACCGGCTTGTCGGGCGCCAGGAACTCGCAGAACTCGCCGATCCCGCCGTCGAAGCGGAAGGTGGACTCCTCGACCTTGTCGCTCTCCGTCAGCCGTTCGTCACGCACGACGATGGTCAGCCCGGGCACCAGGAAGGCGGTCTGTCGGGCGCGGTTGTGCAGGTTCTCCAGGGAGAGCTTGGCCTCCTTGAGGAAGATCTGCCGGTCGGCCCAGTAACGGATCCGGGTGCCGGTGCGGGTCTTGGGCACCTTGCGGGCCTTGGTGATGCCGCTGGCCGGGTCGAACGGGGCGTCCGGGCTGAGTTCGGTGAACACGCCCGGGGTGCCGCGGCGGAAGCTGATGGCGTGGGTGTGACCGCTGCGGTCCACCTCCACGTCCAGTCGCGCGGAGAGCGCGTTGACCACGGAGGCGCCGACGCCGTGCAGGCCGCCGGAGGCCGCGTAGGACCCGCCGCCGAACTTGCCGCCCGCGTGGAGCTTGGTCAGCACGACCTCGACGCCGGACAGCCCGGTCTTCGGCTCCACGTCCACCGGGATGCCGCGGCCGTTGTCCCGTACCTCCACCGAGCCGTCGTCGTGCAGCACGACATCGATCCGGTCGCAGTACCCGCCGAGCGCCTCGTCCACCGCGTTGTCGATGATCTCCCAGAGGCAGTGCATCAGGCCGCGGCTGTCGGTGGAGCCGATGTACATGCCGGGCCGCTTACGGACCGCCTCGAGCCCCTCGAGGACGAGCAGATGCCGAGCGGTGTAGTTGGATCCGTCTTCCGTGGCACGCAGGGCAGGCGGCACGGTCGTTTCGGCGCTCACGCGGTGCACTCCTCCAAAGAGACTTCTGACTCGGTCCGGCGATTCCCGGATCTCCCCCGGCGGCACCCGCTTTCGCGCACAGCCGGCCACTGCATGATCCGCCCCGACTCCGCAGCTTGTACGCGCTGCGCGAACACGGGTCGAGCCCGGTCCGCTCGGCGGGAGCGCCATCTCGCCCGCGCCCGACGGGTCCTGGCGGACCGTCGAGCCGTCCGCGAGCGCTGGAACTGCCGAGATGCAGGCTACCCGGGCTTGGGGCGGGGCTTATGCTCCAACCCAATAGGGGATTATGCTACGCCCACCTTCGGACAACAGTTCGAAGGTGCGTTCGAGTGATGGACAGGTCGCGGATTCCGGCGCGCATGAACCACCGGTGCCCGGGGCACGTCCTCATCAACACAGCAGAATCCTCAGAGAAGAAAAGCCACGAGCGGGAACGTTTTCGGCCTGGTTGGATGTTGACCCTGGTACGACAGCTCGTCGAGCTAGAGAAGAGGCGACGTGACTACTGTTCTGACACCTGCGAGCCCGCTCACCGCGGCTGACCGCTGCGACCGCTGCGGCGCCCAGGCATACCTGCGCGTCGTACTGGCCAGCGGCGGAGAGCTGCTCTTCTGCGCCCATCACGGGCGGAAGTTCGAGCCGGAGCTCAAGAAGATCGCCGTGGAAATACAGGACGAGAGCGGTCGTCTCGCCACCACGGCGGCCTCAGCCGCCAGCGACGAGCGCTGAGCGTTCGGCGCTCCCTTGACGCGCTGAGGTCGGCCCTTGCGGGCCGGCCACTGGGCGGTGGGCCGCAGGGCCTGCCGCCCAGCGTCATACCCGGAACCATCACTGCGTGACCACCTGGTCACTTCAAGCGATGGGTGCCGCGGCAACAAGAGCATCACATCCGGGAGCTGAGCCGCCGTCGGCCCTGACCGAGCCGAGCGGCGACGCTTCCCTTCCCGTCCTGGTCACATGCCGTCCCGATCACAGCTGGGTGCCGACCTCGTCCGCGACCGCGGACAGCCGGGTGTAGACGCCCGGGTGGTTCGCCTCCGCGCAGCCGGTCCCCCACGAGACCAGGCCGACCAGTCGGCCGTTGACCACCAGCGGGCCGCCGCTGTCGCCCTGGCACGCGTCCTTGCCACCCCGGGCCTCGCCGGCGCAGACCATGCCGCGCGCATCGAAGGCGCCGTCCGGTCCGCCCGGGTAGTCGCGCGCACACACCGAGTCGGCCACCATCGGGACGTCGACACTGCGCAGGCTGTCGGCGTACCGCGCGCGGCCGGTGGTGTCGCCCCAGCCGTACACCTGCGCCCGCGTACCGGGGGCATACGGCAGCGTCTCGCCCTGCCCGATCATCGGCAGCACCGCCCGGCCGTTCTGCGGGGTGGCCAGCGTGAGCACGGCGACGTCCTGCATGTTCTGCTGAAACGAGTACTGCGGGTGGACCCAGACGTTGGTCACGGGCACCTCGGCGCCGTCCTGACCGGTCAGATCGGTCCGGCCGACGATCACCCGCAGTTCCGGACGCTCGACGATGCGACCCTCGCGCTCGTCGTAGAAGCAGTGCGCGGCCGTGACCACCTTGGTAGGGGTGACCAGCGTGCCGCCGCAGAACTGGCCCGAGCGGGTGTCGCCGAACTGCGGCCGACTGGCCACCGCGACCATCCACGGCCGCTGGAGGGTACTGTCCGTGCGGCCACCCACGATCCGGCGGTCCGCCTGGGCCGGCGCGGCACTCACCGAGACCAGCGCCACCGGCAGCGCGGTCAGCAGGGCGGCGACCACCACCCGCCGCCGGGGCGCCGACCGCGGGTGCGGCGTGCGGCGGACATCGAGGCCGGTCGAAACGGACGAGATGGACATCACAGTGCACTCCGGGCGATTCGGCAGCAGGCAACCGCCACAGCGTAGTCACAATCTCACCCTGAGTTTCCATCAGTGGGCGTTCAAACACCCGGACGAGGGATATCCATGGCGGCCGGATGACGCCCGTGGCACGGCCGCGTGCCCACCACCCGGGGCCCGGAACGCGGCAAGGCCCGGAGCAGACGAGCTGCTCCGGGCCTTGCCGGTACCGCTGGCCGGATCGACCAGGTGGGGTCAGTCCAGGTAGTCGCGCAGCACCTGGGAGCGCGACGGGTGGCGCAGCTTGGACATGGTCTTCGACTCGATTTGGCGGATGCGCTCACGGGTGACCCCGTAGACCTTGCCGATCTCGTCCAGCGTCTTCGGCTGACCGTCCGTCAGGCCGAAGCGCATCGAGACCACGCCGGCCTCGCGCTCGCTCAGGGTGTCGAGCACCGAGTGCAGCTGCTCCTGGAGCAGGGTGAAGGAGACCGCGTCGGCCGGGACGACCGCCTCGGAGTCCTCGATCAGGTCACCGAACTCGCTGTCGCCGTCCTCGCCGAGCGGGGTGTGCAGCGAGATGGGCTCGCGGCCGTACTTCTGGACCTCGATGACCTTCTCGGGGGTCATGTCGAGTTCCTTGGCCAGCTCCTCCGGGGTGGGCTCGCGGCCCAGGTCCTGGAGCATCTGGCGCTGCACGCGGGCCAGCTTGTTGATGACCTCGACCATGTGCACCGGGATACGGATGGTGCGGGCCTGGTCGGCCATCGCGCGGGTGATCGCCTGACGGATCCACCAGGTCGCGTAGGTCGAGAACTTGTAACCCTTGGTGTAGTCGAACTTCTCGACCGCACGGATCAGACCGAGGTTGCCCTCCTGGATCAGGTCCAGGAAGAGCATGCCGCGACCGGTGTAACGCTTCGCCAGCGAGACCACCAGGCGGAGGTTGGCCTCCAGCAGGTGGTTCTTGGCCCGGCGGCCGTCCTCGGCGATGATCTCCAGCTCGCGCTTGAGCTTGGGGGCGAGCTTGTCGGCCTGGCTGAGCTTGTCCTCGGCGAACAGGCCGGCCTCGATGCGCTTGGCGAGCTCGACCTCCTGCTCGGCGTTGAGCAGCGGAACCTTGCCGATCTGCTTCAGGTAGTCCTTGACCGGGTCGGCGGTGGCACCGGCGACGGCGACCTGCTGAGCGGGCGCGTCGTCCTCGTCATCGTCGGAGAGGACGAAGCCCTCCGACTCCTCCTCCGGCTCCGCCTCGCCGTCGGCCTTGCCGGCCGGCGTCGCGGCCTCCTCGAGCAGCTCATCGTCGCCGAGGAGCTCCTCGTCGCCCTTCTCGCCCTTGGCGGCGGTCTTCTTCGCGGCCGCCTTCTTGGCGGGAGCGGCGGCCTTCTTCGCCACGGCCTTCTTCGCGGGCGCGGCAGCGGCGACCTTCTTGGCGACCGTGGAGGTCGGGTCGAGGTTCGCCTGCGCGCCCAGCGTGGTGTCCACCGTGACCGACACCACGGAGGCGACGGCCGCGGGGGCCACCGTCGCGGCGGGCGCGATCCGAACCGGGGGCTTGGTCTGGGCAACAGGGGTACGCGTGGTGACCGCCTTGGTGGCGGTGCGCTTGGTGGTGCTCTTGGCCGCGACGCTCTTGCGCTTGGCGGCGGACGGCTCGGCCGCGCTGACCATCAGGTCCACCCCTTCCTCAATCAACACCTGGTTGAGGCTGCGCATGACGTTCTTCCACTTGGTGACCGGGATCTGGTCCGCCTCGAAGGCCTGGCGCACGTCGTCACCGGCGATCTGCCCCTGGGCCTTGCCCCGCTCGATGAGCGCAAGCAGGGCCGCGGACTCTGCGATCTCGGGGGGGAGCGAACGGGATGTGCTGGCCGACACGAACAACCTCTCGGACGAAGAGTGGACTCGAACCCATACCGGACCGCCCGAGTGGGCGAGGAGGAAAGACGCGCCACAGGGCACGACAGGTTCCGACCGGCTCGGACTTGAGGACTGGGTTTGCAGGACGCTGGGTATGTGGGACGGCAGCAGCGCCGCAGACCAACACAGCATTCTGACATGGCGCGGGTATTCCGGAGCTGCTTCCGCTCCGTACACATCGCTGCCGCTCCCCAAGTGTTACGCATGCCGCTCGTGGCACAGGTCACACGCCTCCCCGGCTGAGGTCCCCGGACCATCGGCCGCCACAGCGGCGGGCCCTCCGGGTGGGCCCGACGCGTCTCGCGCGGGCTTCCGGAGGGCTCTGTCCAGATCCGATGGCTCCGTGGTCGGCCTCACTCAGTGATCACGACTCGGTGTTCGCGGCCCGGACTAGTGCTCGCGAGGCGCCGGCACCGCGTGCTCGACGTCCGGGTGCACGGTGAGCAGCGCACGCATGGCCGCCTCGGCCGCGGTGCCGTCCCCCGTGCCGAGCGCGTCGACCAGGCGGGCGTGCAGGCTCACCGAGGTGTCCGACGGCCGCTCGCAGGCGATGGCCGGACCACCGCTGACCTGGAGCGCGGCGGCCACGATGCTGGAGAGGTGCTCCAGCATCCGGTTGCCGGCCATCTGCAGGACCAGGACGTGGAGCTCGGCGTCGGCGCGGGAAAAGGTGATCAGATCACCCTGGGCCGCCGCATGGCCCATGATCTCGGTCATCTCGGCCAGCCGCTGCTGGATCTCCTCACGGCCGTGCCCGGCGGCCAGACGGGCGGCCAGCGGCTCGATCGCCCAGCGCATCTCGAACAGCTCGCGGCGCTGCTCGTCGCGCTGCGGACCGAAGGCGCGCCACTCGATGATGTCGGGGTCGAGGAGGTTCCAGTCGGCGACCGGACGCACCCGGGTGCCGACGTTGGGGCGCGCGCTGACCAGGCCCTTGGCCTCCAGGACGCGCAGTGACTCGCGCACCACGGTGCGCGACACCTCGAAACGCTGACCGATCTCCTCGGGCACCAGCGGGCGATCAGCCCCGAGGTCACCGGAGACGATCATCTGACCGAGCTGCTGGACGAGCTGCCCGTGCAGCCCGCGGCCTCGGCTGCTGGCAGTCTTGCGGCCGACCCGGGCGAGGTCACTGTCCGCCCCGTCCCAGCGAGGGACGGGAGGGGTCGGCCGATCGGCGTAGGAGAAACGGTCGAGCTCGCTGGCGCCGGGCGCGGTGGACTCGGCGGTGCGGGCGACGGTCATGGCGGGGTGCGCAAGGGTACTCACACGTCCTTTGTCGGCGATCGGCGGGCACGACTTGAGGATTCTCGTGAAAAGCACACGAAAGGGTGATCGCCCATGGTTGGATAATTGACTTCTTATTAGGAAGAAATGGCCATATCGGGCAGTGAGTTGCGCGTTGATCGCCGACGCCCGCGACCTTGGCTCGCGGCGGCTCCAGGGACAGGCCGAACCACTCTCCCGGACTGGGCCGGACGACTGACGGGGCGTAGGGCCGCAGACCGGTCGGCGGGCAGCGGCAGCCCCGGCCGGCAGGAGCGGCAGCAGGCCGGTCAGTACGAGCGGCGGCGGGCCTGGACCAGCAGACAGGTCACCAGGAGCAGCGCGGTCGGCAGCAGCAGCACGGTGAGCGCCTGGGCCGAAGCGGTCGGCCCCCAGTTCAGCCCTTCATGCTGCAGCAGGTCCAGCATCCGGGGCAGGGCGAATCCGTCGACCAGCATCGGCAGTGCGCAGAACAACAGCACCCCGGCCACCGCGCTACGGGTCAGCGCCGCGGTCAGGATGCCGATCCAGGCGGCCGCGACGACCAGTGCGGTGAAGATCGCGAGTGCCGGCAGCGGGCGGTGGTCGGTGCGGAACAGATGGGGCAGCAGCAGGCGTGCCGGTGGGCTGACGGGCGCGTTCGCCACTCGGACCGTCAGGGCACCGACCAGGAAGGACGCCAGGGCGAGCAGCGCTGCGACGGTCCCGACGACCGCGAGCTTGGCGAGCAGCAGTCGCAGCCGGGACGCGTAGCGGACCTGCGAGGCCGCCAACCCGGGGCAGCGGACCTCGTGGGCCGAGGCCAGTGCGCCCAACACCCCTGCTCCGAGGGCCGCGAGCGGGAGCCCGAGCAGCGGGAGCGCGCCCGTGACCAGTCGCATGCCCTCGGACACGTGCAACGGACCGGGGGCGATCCGCCTGGCGAGCAGGGCGGTCTGGGCGGAGCCGGCGAGCAGCGTGGCGACGAGGATCAGCCAGGTCGACCGAAGACCCAGCAGGCGTCGGACTTCGTAGGCCAGTACGCGCACGGGATCATCCGTTCCAGTGGTCGGGCCCGGTCAGGGGCTGGGGGATCGGTTCGGTGACGGGATCGGCAGCCGCCACCGGGGCCGGGAGCAGCGCGGCGGGCCCGGTCGGGGCGGACGGCGCGGGGCCCGACAGCGCAGCGATGGACTGCTCCGAAGTGGCCTGCACAGGGGGGGCCTGCACAGGGGGGGCCTGCACAGGGGTGGACGGCGCGGGAGTGGACGCTGCGGCGTCGAGCGCGAGGCCGGACGTGGAGCCGGGCGTGGAGGACACCGGAAACGACTGGGTGGCGGCGCGGTCGGCCGGGGCCGAGGCCGGGAGGGCCGTCTGCGCTTCGGCCGCAAGCGCCTGCCCCGGCCGCCCGGCAGCCAGGACCACGGTCCGGTCCCGGGCGGTGAGCGAGGTGACCCGGCGCAGTTTCACGGTGGACACCAGCCCCGACTGGGCCACCGGCGGCAGGACCGCGCGGGGCGCCGGCTGCTCGACCACGCGATCGGCCAGTTCGTGCAGCAGGATGCCGCTGCGGTAGGCGAGCTCGCCGATCTCGGTGCGTCCGAGGCCGCTCACCGCGAGGCCGGCACCGCCGTCCCGGCGGACCTCGGCGCCCTGGGTCACCAGCAGGTCCGCGAGGCGGGCCATCTGGGGGCCACGAACCGACACTTCGGGCTGCAGCCTGGTGCGGCGGAACTCGGCGACCGGCTGGTCCGCGACCATCCGACCGGCGTCCAGTGTCACCACCCGATCGGCCAGCAGAGCCGCCTCCCGAGGCTCGCGAGTCGTGACCACCACCGATCCGCCGCCGGCTGGGAAGGCCCGGATGAAGGCGTGCAGCCACTCGGCGTTACGTGGTGACAGCCCCTCGGACGGCGCGTCCAGCAGCAGCGCCTCGGGGGCGCCCAGCAGGGCGACGGCCAGCGCGAGGCGGCGGTTCATGCCCGGCGAGAAGGAGCGCAGACGGTGCTCGGCGACGCCGGCCAGCCTGGTCTGCTCCAGCAGTTCGTCCGCCCGTCGCGCCGGGACGCCGACCGCGGCGGCCAGCATCCGCAGATGACCGCGGGCGGTACGGCCGGGGCTGCCGGGCAACTGGTGCACCGTCTGCAGGAGCACGCCGACCTCGCGTTCGGGGCGGCGCAGTCGACGGTAGGTGCGCCCGTTGAAGAGCGTCACGCCCTTGCCGCGCTCCAGCTCCAGCATGAGCCGCAGCGTCGTGGTCTTGCCCGCATCCTCGGGGCCCAGCAGCACCACCACCGAGCCGGGGCCCACATCGAAGCTGACGTCGGCCACCGCGGGGTCCTGGCCACGGCGGTAGACCTTGGTGAGTCCATGGACCTGGATCGTCACTGGCTGCTCCCACGTGCTCCGGCTGCCCTGGCGGCGCGTCCGCTCCGGTTTCAGCACCTGCTCCGGATTCAGCACCCTAGGGCGAACATCGGGAGATTTCGGGCATTGCGGAGATGGCGCGGGCCACCCGGCCGTCCAGCTCACTCGATCAGGGGACAGCGGCCGCACCAGCGTTCGCCCCAGGGCGCGATCAGCGGCAGTGGCCGCTCACACGCCGGGCAGGTTCACGACTCCGGGCGCAGCATCGGCGGGTTGAGCACAGTCGCTCCGCCGGCCGTGAACAGCTGAGCCGGACGCCCGCCCTGACGAGTCGTCGTACCGCCCGACGGCACCAGGAAGCCGGGGGTGCCGGTCACCTTGCGGTGGAAGTTGCGCGGGTCCAGCACCACGCCCCAGACCGCTTCGTAGACCCGGCGCAGCTCGCCGACCGTGAATTCCTCGGCGCAGAAGGCGGTGGCCAGCGCGGAGTACTCGATCTTCGACCGGGCACGCTCCACACCGTCGGCGAGGATCAGCGCGTGATCGAAGGCGAGCGGCTCGCGATCAGCCAGGCCGGGGCCGAGCAGCTCGCTGACCGGCGCCCAGCGGGCTCCGCGCGCGTCACCGCCCGGCTTGGGGGTCGGCAGGTCCGGGGCCAGTGCCAGGTGGGCCACGCTCACCACGCGCATCCGCGGGTCGCGCTGTGGGTGCCCATAGGTGGCCAACTGCTCCAGGTGCGCCCCGGCCGCCGCCTGACCGGCCGAGGAGTGGGCACGCAGGCCGGTCTCCTCGGCAAGCTCGCGCGAGGCCGCCTCGCCGAGCCCCTCGCCCGGGCGCACGAAGCCGCCGGGCAGCGCCCAGTAGCCCTGGAAGGGAGGCTCGCCCCGGCGTACCAGCAGCGCGCAGAGTTCGTGCTCCCGGACCGTCAGCACCACCAGGTCGACCGTGACAGCGAACGGGGGAAAGGCCGACGGGTCATAGCGCGACATGGCCTCGATCATAGTCGTCTTTCTGACGATAAACACGGGGTGGCAGTAACCGAACCGAGCGTGAGGCTTCGGGGCGGGCCAGCCGAGCCGCAGAGCCGAGCAGCGCAGGCGTCGGACTCGCTCGCCCGAGCGACTGACGCGAAGTCAGCTCGCGCCCAGTTGCAGCTCCGAGGAGGCCTCCTCGACGACGGCCACACCGATTCGGCTCACCCGGACCGAGAACGGCTCCCCCGCAACCCGAAGGCCGCCCAGTTCGAGTTCGCCGAGGGGCGCGGTGCTGGCCGGACGGACCACCACGCGCCTGGCCGGCACGTCGGGCCGCACTCCGGCCAGCGCGAAGACCGCGTGCGCGGCTCCCGCCGCGGACCCGGCGGCCGGGCGGCAGGCGGCCGGATGCGGCACCGGCGGGCAGTCCGGCAGCCGCTGCTCCCCGGCATACATTTCCGGCAACCGCCCGGCGAAGTGTGCGGAAGCCGCCAGCAGCCCCTCCAGCAGGGCTCCGGCCTCGCGCTCGAAGCCGGCCTCGGCCAGCCCGGCGATGGCGAGTGCCGTCTCCTGGACCCGAACCGCGCCACTGCGGTGCCCCAGCGGATTGAAGCGCGGGGACTTGGCGCTCAGAGTCCGCAGCCCCCAGCCGCAGTCCAACTCAGGAGCGGCCAGCCGCTGGGCCAGCAGCCGGGTCTGCTCACGGTCGAGCAGCCCCGGCAGCGCGGCTCCCTCCGCCGCGAGACCCAGGTCGAGGAGATGGACGAAGGAGGCGGTCACCGCGGACAGCGGGCGCCCATCGACGGTCAGCGCGGCGGCCGGGCGCCCGCCAGAGAGGTCGTCCACCCAGAACCGCTCGCGGAACCGCCCCCGCAGGCCCGCGGCCCACTCCCGCCAGGCCGCGGCTCCCGGCCGCCCGAACGCCTCCAGCAGCTCGGCGCCGTGCAAGGCGGCCCGATGCGCCTGTGCCTGGACCTCGCAGCGGGCAGTCGGTGGCTGCCCCGTGCGGTCGTCCTGATGCCGGCCGAGATCGGTGACGAAACCGTCGATCGTGCTGCTCGCCAGAGTCGACCGCAGCGCACCCAGGGCGCGCTCGACAGCCGGCAGCAGCTCCGCGACCTCCGACCGGGGCAGGCCCCAGCGCCAGGCCTCGGCCAGCACCGTGACGAAGAGCAGGGTCGCCTCGGTGGCCGTGCAGGACGGCGGCAGCTCGGGGCCCGCGTGGCGCAGTGGGCCGGGGATGATCCCCTCCCCTTTGCCACCAGCCGCGCTCGCCGTCTGCTGGCGGCGAGCCAGGGCCCGCAGTGTGCCACCCGCCAGCCGGGCGCCGAGCGGCAGGGTGAAGCGGGCCGCCCAGAGCGCGTCGGCGGGCGCCAGCCCGAACCGCCAGGGCGCGCCTGACGCCGTGTAGAGGTCGGTCGGCCGGTCGGAGTCGGCGAGCAGCAGGCCGCCGAGCGCGTCCAGCGAACGCCTGACGAGGACTTCGGCGCGGGGATCGTCGCAGCGGATCGCGAGCTCGGTCCACGGCGCGGGCACCCCGGCGCCGCGGCCGATCGGAGGGCGGGAGGCGGTCGCAGCGGCGGTCTCGACCTCCACCCGCAGCTCCACCGACCAGCGGGCGCCAGGCTGCACCTCCAGATCCCAGCGGAGCACCCCTGCCCCGGCCAGGACCGCGTGCGGCGAGGGCTTGGCGCTCACGGTCGCACTGTGCCCGCGACCGATCCAGCGCAGCCCGGAGGACTGGACCTGGCCCGCCACGTCCGGCGGCCTGGCGCCGGCGGCGATCTCCGCGAGGCTGCCGAGATCCGTCCCGAGCGCGATCTCCAGCGGCAGTCGGGCGGCTCGGCCACCGGCGTTGCGCACCGTGAGGGTCTCCACCCCGTCGGCATGGCGCAACCGCTCCACGGTGAGTGCCGGATCAGGGTCGAGTTCACCGGGCACCCGCACCGCTCCGAGGAACCTGGCCTGTGCCGCCGAGGTGAGGGCGCCTTGCAGGGCGAGCGGCTCGACGCCACCGACCCGCACCTCCATCCGGCTCAGCGTGCGGATGCCGGACCGGAAGAAGCCGTGCAGCCCGTGACCGCGCAGCTGGCCATCGGTACCGGAGGCGGCCATCGCCGGGGCACTGACGCAGAGGACGTCCGTGTGCGGCAACGCGGGTAGTCGGCGTGCCGGCGCCGCGGGGCGGCCGGGACCGGCGACGAGCGGGTCGGGCCGCCCCGGCGTGGGCCTGGAGCCGCCGACCGTCTCGGCCGGTAGCGCGGTCTGGGCTGGCCTGGGGGCCGTCACCGGACTCTCCTCCTGTCGAGCGGAAGTCCGGGCCCGCAGGCCACGGCTACCGCAGGTGCTCTCATCGACGCGCGGACCCGGCCAAGCGCCTCCCGGCGGATCGCCCGGATCACCGGGAAAACCGGGAAGACCGGCGCCCCGGCCCGGATCCACCGGCCTTGTGTTCCCCCGTCGCTGAGGCCTGCATCCGCGGCGGGGTCGCTGGCGCCCCTCTGACTGAACGCGGCGCACGGTGCACAGGTCACGCCCCACCGCTCGATGGACCTCCTCGGGGGCGCTGCCCGAACAAGCGACCGCGGCCTGTGCGGCGGTCCGAGATCCCGGGAGGGTGCCGCCTGCTTCCGAGGGACGGCACCGGCAGCACTCACTTGGCGTCAGGATACGGTGCCGACGTGGCACCACCCGTACCGGGAAGTCCACAGGTCGGCGCCGATCGGCCCCCGTACGCAACTCGGGTGCCGCCTCCGGCATCGGCACTCGCGGAAACGTGCGAGCACCCGCCGCACCGAGCACTGACCGAGGAGTCTCATGAGCGTCGTGATCCGACAGCCCGGCGTCGTCCTGACCGATCATCTCTTCCAGGTGCCGCTGGATCACGCCGCACCACAGGGGGAGCAGATCGAGGTCTACGCCCGCGAGGTGGTCTCGGCCGGCAAGGAGCGATCCGACCTGCCCTGGCTGCTCTACCTGCAGGGCGGTCCCGGTGGGCGGGCCGCACGGCCACTGGGCCGCGACAGCTGGCTCGACCGGGCCCTGGACGACTACCGGGTCCTGCTGCTGGACCAGCGGGGTACCGGGCGCTCGACGCCGGCCACCCGGCAGACCCTGCCGCTGCGTGGCGGTGCCGCTGAGCAGGCCGAGTACCTCTCGTACTTCCGCGCCGACTCGATCGTCCGCGACGCGGAGCTGATCCGGCGCCAGCTGCTGGGCGAGAAGGGGCAGTGGAGTCTGCTCGGACAGAGCTTCGGCGGCTTCTGCACCCTCACCTACCTGTCGCTGGCGCCGGAGGGACTGCGCGAGGCTCTGGTCACCGGTGGTCTGGCCGGTCTGCGGAGCAGCGCGACGGACGTCTACCGGGCGGCGTACCCGCGGGTGGCCCGCAAGAACGCCGCGCACTACGCGCGCTACCCGCAGGATGTCGAGGCGGTGCGGCGGGTCGTCGAGCACCTGGCCGTGGCGCCCGCCCAACTGCCCGGTGGGGGGCTGCTGACCGTGCCGGCGTTCCAGGCCCTCGGTCTGATGCTCGGCTCCGGCAGTGGTTCCGACTCGCTGCACTACCTGCTGGAGGACGCCTGGGTCCGCGGCAGCGCCGGGCTCGAACTGTCCGACACCTTCCTGACCGGCGCACAGTCGAAGCTCTCCTTCGCGGACGGCCCGCTCTACGCCGTGCTGCACGAGTCCATCTACGGACAGCGGTCGGTGGATCCCGGGCCCACGGGCTGGGCGGCCGAGCAGGTCCGCAAGGAGTTCCCGGAGTTCGACGCGTCCCGAGCACTGGCGGAGGGCACCCCGGTCCGGTTCACCGGGGAGATGATCTACCCCTGGATGTTCGAGACCGACCCGGCTCTGCGCCCGCTTCAGGAGGCCGCGAACCTGCTGGCCCAGCGCACGGACTGGCCCGACCTCTACGCCCCGGCGGTCCTGGCGGCGAACCAGGTCCCGGTGGCCGCGGCCGTCTACCACGACGACATGTACGTGGACACCGCCGACTCGCTGGCGACCGCCGACGCCGTGCGGGGCCTGCGGACCTGGGTGACCAATGAGTGGGAGCACGACGGGCTGCGGGTCAGCGGCGGGCAGGTCCTGGACCGGCTGATCCGGATGGTCCGGGGACAGCTGTAGCGGCCGTCGGCGGTAGCAGCGGTGCGGTGACCGGCGCGGCGAGCTCCGCGCTGGTCGGCGCACGGTCCGCGCGGCGCAGCGGCTGCGCGGGCCGAGTGCCGACCTCGGCCGGCGGCGCGGTCGCGGCGGGGCCGCGGTGGGGCGAGCCGCCGGACCGGGTGCCGGGGTTGCGGGGGCGCGGGTGGTGCCCTGGCGTCCGGCCCCGTGTTCACCGGTGACTGAGGGCGCGCACCCGGGCGGGTTCGGTCCCCGGCCGGCCGGGGCCGGTCGCGCGGAGCGCGGGGCATCCCTGGGCCTGCACAGCGGGCCGACGGGTGGCTGAGGCCTGACGGTACCGGCGGTGGTAACAGGCGGCGTCACCTGCCGACGTGCGCGCCGAAGGCTTGGGCAGACGGCCTTCCGCCGGGCGGGAGCGGCCCCGGGCCAAGGCCCGGGCACGCTCCCGGGCACGGGCGCCGATGCCGTCGCCGCGGGGGTCGGCTCAAGCGGGGGTGTGGTCAAGGGCGTGGCCGGGTGGCTGGTCATGTCAGGCTCCGATCGTGCTGATGGTGGTCTTCCGACGGGCGTGGCCGCCACGACAGGGCTGCCGGGCCGGGCCGCCCGGGAGCGGCTCCACCGGGGTGGCGCGCGCACTTGGCGGCTGGTCGGGTTCGGGCGGGGGAGCCGAGGGCTTCGAGGAGTCGGGGGGAGTCGGCGGCTGCGGTTTCCTTGATCCGTTCCGCGCGCGCTGCGGCGGGATCAGGCCCCGATCTTTCGAGTCGGCGCCGTGCGACGAGCCGATCGATCCGCCGACCGAACCGGTGCCGGCGGCACCCCGGGGACGGCTCGCGCGGCCTCGACGATGCGGCGTTGCGGGGCCGCGCACCGGGCGGGGCGGCGAGGTGCCGGGATCGCCCGGCGGCGTCTCGGAGCTCTCGGCCACCGGTCTCCTGTCAGGCTCCGTGGCAGCCTCAGCAACGGTGGAGGCGTCGTCGGAACGCCGCGGGAACGGCCCACCACCCAGCCCGGTCGCCCAGTCCGGCGTGGCCGCAGCACCCGGGGGTGTGCCCGGGTCGGCTCGCCGGGCACGCTCCGCCCGCACGATGGTGAGCAGTCCCTCGGGCTCAAGCCCGCCGTTCAGTGAGCGGTAGAGCAGATCGGCCAAGGTGTACGAGGGGTCCAGGTCGAGCGCCTTGCCCAGCGCGACCCGGCTGGTGGCGGTGTCGCCGGCCAGCCACGAAGTCCAGGCCAGGAGCGTCAGCGGCGCCTTCGCGAAGCCCTCATAGGGCTGCACGCACCGTCTGCTGAGAAACCGCCACAGGCGCTGGGCCGCGGCCAGCTCGTCCGGCTCGGCGTACTCGGCCGCCCGGTCCCGGTTCGTCCGGTCCTGCAGGGCAATGATCAGCCGGGCGGCACGCTCGTCGTCCAGCGTCGGCGCCCCGGCCTGGGAGTCGGCGATGGCCTCGGCGATCAGCCGGGCCGCCGCTTCATGCGTTCGCTCGTTGCCGCCGGGCTCGCTGAGGTGCCCGATGAGGGAGCTCATCTGCCGCTCCAGGGCCTCGCGCTGCGCCGTACCGGCCGGCGGGCCGATCGGATCCAACGCGGCGCCGATCGCCTTGCGGCTGCCGCGCGGCGCGAGCCCGGCGTACGTGGCGGCGGCCACCACGGCCAGCGGGTCCTGCCCCGCGAAGACCGCGGTGCCGTCCGGATCGCAGCAGGCCGGATCGGCGCAGAGGAAGGACCACCAGCGGCCACCGGAGAGGCAGAGTGACTCCTTCACCGGCACCTCGAACTCGCGGAACACCCGCAGCAGCTGGTCGGCCAGCGGCCGCAGCTGCCTTCGGGCAGGCCGGGCACCTGGCTCAGGATCTCGGCACAGGTAGATCAGGACCGCATCAGGGCGCCGATGGCGCCGCTCCGAGAGGGCGATCAACAACCGGGCGAGCTCGACCGCGATGAGCGGCCACTCGTTCGGGTCCTCGGGGATGTCGAGCCGGATCGCTCCGCCCTGCCGGGCGGCAGGGCCGTGCAGGCCGACCGCGACGATGCTGTCATCCGGGTAGAAGCCCAGCAGATACGGCAGCATGGCGGCCATGTCGGCCGGGCCCCGCATACGCACCAGCTGGTGCCCGGAAAGTTGGTTCTGGGACGTGTTGGTCGAGTCGTCGTGAGTCATGAGGGAAGCGTGCGACGCCCAGCCGTATCCCGGGGAAATCTCTCCACGGCTGTGGAAAACCCCGCCCCTGTGGACAACCGATTGCAGCTATGTGGGTGAATCAAGCTGACTGGCAGGCGAGTTGTCCACAGCCAGCGCCGCCGGTTCGCCTCTCGTCCGCCCGGCAGGGTTACATAGGGGCCATGGACCAGTCGGTGCCCGCTCCCAGTCAGCACAGCCCCGCCCAAGAGGCCTCCGCTCCGGTCGGCGGCGATCGCGCAGCCGTTCGCGCGCGCGCCGAGGCCGTACTGCGCGAACTCGCGGGGCCCCAGGCCCGGCTGCGCGAGGACCAGTGGCTGGCCATCGAGGCCCTGGTGGTCGACCACCGCCGTGCCCTGGTCGTCCAGCGCACCGGCTGGGGCAAATCAGCCGTCTACTTCATCGCCACCGCCCTGTTGCGATCCAGCGGCGCGGGTCCGACGGTGATCGTCTCCCCACTGCTCGCGCTGATGCGCAACCAGGTGGACTCGGCGGCCCGGGCCGGGATCCAGGCCCGCACGATCAACTCCGCCAATCCGCAGGAGTGGGAGGAGATCCAGGCCGAGGTGGCGGCCGGCACCGTGGACATCCTGCTGGTCAGCCCGGAGCGGCTGAACAACCCCGACTTCCGCGACCAGGTCCTGCCCAAGCTCGCGGCCTCCACCGGCCTGCTGGTTGTCGACGAGGCGCACTGCATCTCGGACTGGGGCCATGACTTCCGCCCCGACTACCGCCGGCTACGGACCATGCTCGCGGACCTCTCCCCCGGCGTCCCGGTGCTGGCGACGACCGCCACCGCCAACGCGCGGGTCACCGAGGACGTCGCCGAGCAGCTCGGCACCGCCGGCTCCGACGGTCGCGCGCTGGTGCTGCGCGGCCCACTCGACCGGGAGAGCCTGAGCCTGGCGGTGCTCTCGCTGCCCGACCCGGCCCACCGCCTGGGCTGGCTCGCCGACCACCTGGCCGAGCTGCCCGGCTCCGGCATCATCTACACCCTGACGGTGGCCGCCGCCGAAGAAGTGACCGACTTCCTGCGCGGCCGCGGGTTCGCCGTGGCCTCCTACTCCGGCCGCACCGAGGACGCCGAGCGGCGCACCGCCGAGTCCGATCTGCTGGCCAACCGTGTCAAGGCGCTGGTGGCCACCTCGGCGCTGGGCATGGGCTTCGACAAGCCCGACCTCGGCTTCGTGGTGCACCTGGGGTCGCCGGGCTCGCCGATCGCCTACTACCAGCAGGTCGGCCGCGCCGGCCGTGGCGTGGACCGCGCCGAGGTCCTGCTGCTGCCAGGGCGCGAGGACGAGGCGATCTGGCGGTACTTCGCCTCACTCGGCTTCCCTGCCGAGGACCAGGTCCGACGCACGCTCGACGCACTGGCCGAAGCCGGCCGGCCCCTCTCCACGGCAGCCCTGGAGACTCGGGTCGATCTGCGCCGCGCCCGCCTGGAGACCATGCTCAAGGTTCTGGACGTGGACGGCGCCGTCCAGCGGGTGCGCGGCGGCTGGCAGGCCACCGGAGCGCCGTGGGCCTACGACGGCGAGCGCTACGCCAAGGTCGCCCGGGCCCGGACGGACGAGCAACAGGCCATGCGCGAGTACGCGGGCAGTCGGCACTGCCGGATGGAGTTCCTGCGCCGCCAGCTGGACGACGAGCAGGCCGTGCCGTGCGGGCGCTGCGACGTCTGCGCCGGGTCTCGGCACAGCGAGTCCGTCTCGACCGAGGCCCTTGAGGCCGCCCGGGCCGCCCTGGGACGCCCCGGGGTCAGCTTCGAGGCGCGGCGGCTCTGGCCCACCGGCATGGAGGCGCTCGGTGTGCCGCTCAAGGGGCGGATCCCGGCCGAGGAGCAGGCCCAGGTCGGCCGGGCCCTCGGCCGGCTCTCCGACATCGGCTGGGGTGGCCGGCTGCGGACCCTGCTCGCCGAGGGCGCGCCGGACTGCGCCGTACCCAAGGACGTACTGGACGCCCTGGTCAGTGTCCTGGCCGACTGGGCCCGTGGCCCCGGTGGTTGGGCAAGCAGCACTCCGGAGACCGGACGCCCGGTGGGCGTGGTCACGATGGCGTCCGCCTCCCGTCCAGAGCTGGTGGGCACCCTGGGGGCACGAATCGCGGAGATCGGCCGCCTGCCGCTGCTCGGCCGGATCGAGTACGCGGACGGGCGACCGCCCTACGGCGCGCGCAGCAACAGCGCCCAGCGGCTGAACTCCCTCGCGAGCGCACTGGTACTGCCCGCCGAGCTGGCCGATTCACTTCTCGCCGCGCCGGGACCGGTACTGCTGGTGGACGACTTGGTCGACAGCGGATGGACGGTGACCGTGGCCGCGCGGCTGCTGCGCCGGGCCGGAGCGCAGGCCGTGTTGCCGCTGGTTCTGGCAGTGCAGGGGTGATTCAGCCGCCCGCATGGGGTGGCTGAGCTGTACTGATGCCCGAGTGATCGGGCAGAGCTTGAGCCATCTGGGGAATATATCCGGCAGATCCGCGGCTTTCGGGCGGTATTGGTCACCTCGTCGTTGCCGCCCCGGCCATCTGACGTGAGAATTGCCGCGTACCCCGCTGCTGGCCTCAGGGCCGGAATTCGGCGTACACACGTGCCTGCGCGTTCACAGGCCGGGGAAGGATGACAATGATCCACGGGGTCGACCGAGGTCAGCTTCCCTCCGCCACAGGTCGGTGCCTGGACCTGGAGAGCTGGTCGAGCACGGAGGTGCCGCCGCTGCGTGATCCGCGGGATCTGGTGGTCGGTCTCCACCAGCGCCATCTGCCCCCACCGGGGACGAGCGTGATCGCCGTGCTGGACATCGACCACCGGGTGGTCGCATCCGCCGCCGTCACACCCCGACCGCACGCCACCGACGGCTGGCTCTATCGCAACGCGCTGCTCACCCAGTTGCGACGAGTGATCCCGCATGACCTCCGGCTGGCTCTCCCGCGCCGGACAGCCGTGCTGCTGCGCTGCCGTGACGGTGTGTCCGGCTGGACGGAGCAGGATGGCGCCTGGATGTGGGCGCTGCGCGACGCCGCCCCACTGCACGGTCTGCGCTGTGGCGCCTATCTGACGCTGACTCCGAGCGGCTGGCTGGTCCTCGGTGACGGCCGCGCCGGGCGCACCCCGCATGCGGGTTCCTGGTCCGAGCGGCCGGTGCACACCGTCTCCGAGTTGCCGAGTCGGGCAGCTCCGGACGCCCGTCCGGCGGTGGGGTACGCCAGACCCACCCCACCGTGGCCGGCCGGCCAGGAGGTGACCCCCGGGCCGGTCCGGCGCGCCGCCCGCTGAGCGCGGGCGGCCCGGCCACGGCGACCCGTTGCACTCAGGCCGGGACCGGCTGGGCTGCGGCCACCGACCCTTCGGCCAGCTGTGTCGTAGTGCCGCAGACCACCAGGAGCGAGACCGCGTGAGTGCGCGCCTTCTCCATCGCCAGCGCCGCGCGGCCGGGCTCCGTCGTCTCGAGGACGAGGACCACCACCTCGCGTCGGGCGGGCCGGGTCAGCGCGAGGTCCGCATAGAAGACGTCGCCGCCCTCGGCGAGCTGGGCCCAGTAACGGTCCTCGCCGAAGGACATCTCGTGCTGCTGCCAGGGGTGTGGGCTACCCGAGGTGAGGACCAGGATGTCGCCAGGGTCGCGCCCTGACTCCAGCAGCAGGTCGACCGTCTCATCGGCCCGCTCCAGAGCCGCATCGACGGCGCTGGGGACGAGCTGGAGGGTCGGTCCGACCAGAGTCGACCGCGAGGCCGGCTTCGGGACCTGCGCCGCTCGCGGGGTGGGACGGGCCGGACCGGGGCGCGGCGCGGCCGGACGGGACGGGCCCGGACGGGGGCCGGGCACCTGGCCGAACGCCGGGTTCGGCCGAGCCGCGACGGGCGCTTCGACAGTGGAACTGACAGGGGACGCGCTGCCGGCGGCAGGCGTGCTGGGGGCTTGTGCGTCCGACTCGCGGGGGAAGGGAACGCCGGGGCCCGGGATGCTCTCGTGAATCTCCGGCTCCTCGGGGAAGACAGGCATACCCGGATATCTATCAAATGCCGGTCGGATGCGCACGGGCGCCCCACCTATTGGGCGCTGCGGGCTCGACCCGATCAGCGGAACGTGCCGCCTTCGAACGCTCCTGATGATCAGTCAGAAGCCGAGAGTGAGCTGTTCGTCGCTGTCCGCCGCCAGGCGCGAACGCTTGAGGTGACTCCACTGCGGCAGTGCGTCCAGATAGGACCAGGAGAGCCGGTGGTGCTCCGTGGGGCCGAACTCCTCCAGTGCCGCGCGGTGCACCGGGGAGGGGTATCCGGCGTTGTCCTCGAAGCCGAACTGTGGGCACTCCGGCGCCAACTCGGCCATCAGACCATCCCGGTGCACCTTGGCGAGTACCGAGGCGGCAGAGACACAGACACAGCTCTGGTCTCCCTTGATCACCGTCCGCACCCGCCAGGGGCCGCCCAGGTAGTCATGCTTACCGTCCAGGATCACGGCATCCGGACGCACCGGAAGCGCCTCCAGGGCTCGAACCGCGGCGAGCCGCAGCGCGGCGGTCATGCCGAGCTCGTCGCACTCCAGGGCGGAGGCATGCCCCAGCGCGTGCGCCGTGACCCAGTCCGCCAGCACCGGGGCCAACTGCTCACGGCGGCGGGGAGTCAGCAGCTTGGAGTCGGTCAGCCCCTCGGGCGGACGCCGCAGGCCGGTCACCGCCGCACCAACCGTGACCGGACCGGCCCAGGCGCCACGGCCCACCTCGTCCAGGCCGGCCACGATCGTCGCTCCGGCCCGACGCAGGGAACGCTCCACGCTGTGAGTTGGCGGCTGGTACGGCATGGCGGGCGGTCCATTTCAGGTCAGGCGGTCACAACGGCGGCGATGCGCGGGGCCGAGCCCCGCGCTCTCCAACCCTACGGCGGTCGGGCGGCGGTTTCAGCCCGCCTGCGGGCGGATCAACGGCAGCAGGACGTCCTCGAGCAGTTGGTCACAGAACTCGGCGTCGACCGACTCCGCACCGAACTTCGTCCGATACAGGAGCATCGCCGGCCAGACATCCGCGACCAGCTCGCTCACCGCGGCGGGCCGCACCTCGCCCCGTCGCTCACCACGCCGCAACACCTCCAGCCCGGCCTGCCTGGCCGGCCCCATGACCCGGGACATCACGAAGTCCTTGAGGAGATCGCTGCGATCATGGTCCAACTCGGCCATCAGCGCGCGCATCGCGGAGCCCGCCGGCGAGTCCATCGCCACCCGGAAGGCGTCGATGAGCTGCCTCAACTCGGCACGGACGGACCCGAGATCGGGAACATCGGTGAGGGGTGGCAGAGTAGAGCCCAGCGCATCGAGAGCAAGCTCCAACTTCGATGGCCAGCGCCGGTAGAGCGCCGCCTTGCCGGTCTGCGCCGCGCCGGCGACGCCCTCCATCGTCAGCCGGGCGTATCCGCCGGAGGTCAACTGCTCCAGGGCGGCCTCGAAGATCGCCTGCTCGAGCGCCCTCCCGCGGCGGCGGGCCGTCGCGACAGGGGGTGCCATGGGCTCACCGGGCCCCGGATGAGCCGTCGTCTGCTTCATTGTCGCCAATCGTAGAGAACGCTTGCGTTCACAATACTCGACAGGCTATGGTTCCACCGTAGTGAACGGTTGCGTTCCTTAACTTGGCGCTGCCGGCCCGACAGCTCCGTTTGACCCGGCTACGCCGGTCCAGCCAGCACTGATCCAGCACGTCCGCGACGCCCTAGCGAGCATGACACCACCGCCAGCAGGGGGAACCACATGGCTATCTCCGACACGCTCAGCAAGGTCTCACCTCCCACAGCCAGCCGCGGCCAGCACAAGGGCATCGCCCTGACAGTCATCGCGGCCACCCAGCTCATGGTCGTCCTCGACGCGACGATCGTGAACATCGCCCTTCCGCACATCCAGGACGCCCTGAAGTTCTCCACCACCAACCTGTCCTGGGTCATCAACGCCTACACCCTGACCTTTGGCGGCCTCCTGCTGCTCGGCGGCCGGGCCGGCGACATCCTGGGCCGCCGACGGGTCTTCATCACCGGCGTACTGCTCTTCGGCTTCGCCTCGCTGCTCGGCGGTTTCGCGCAGAACGGCGACATGCTGCTCGCCTCGCGCGCGCTGCAGGGCATCGGCGGCGCGATCTGCTCGCCCACCGCCTTCGCCCTGATCGCGACCAATTTCAAGGAAGGCCCCGAGCGCGATCGCGCCTTCGGCGTCTTCTCGGCGGTGGCCGGTTCCGGCGCCGCCATCGGCCTGCTCGCCGGCGGGCTGCTGACCCAGTACCTCAACTGGCGCTGGGTGCTCTTCGTCAACGTGCCGATCGCGATCGCCATCGCGCTGGCCGCTCCGCTGTACATCAACGAGTCCGAGCGCCGGAGCGGCCGGTTCGACCTGCCGGGCGCCCTCGCCTCCACGCTCGGTCTGGTCGGCCTGGTCTACGGCTTCATCCGGGCCGCCTCCGACGGATGGAGCGACACCGGCACCCTGGTCTCGTTCATCGTCGGAGCGGTCCTGCTGGCCGGCTTCCTGATCATCGAACAGCGTACGGACCAGCCGATCACCCCGCTCCACCTGTTCGCCGATCGCAACCGCACCGGTGGCCTGGTGATGATGCTCTGCCTGGCCGCGGCGATGTTCGGGATCTTCTTCTACATCACGATCTTCGTCCAACGTGTGCTCGGTTACGGCCCCTTGAAGGCCGGCGTGGCCTTCCTGCCGATCAGCGTGGCGATCATCATCTCCGCCCAGCTGGCCTCCCGCTTTCAGGCCCGGCTCGGCCCCAAACCGTTCATGCTCGGCGGATCACTGCTGGTCACCAGCGGCCTGACCTGGCTCACCCAGACCAGCGCGACCAGCGGCTACGTCGACGGAGTGCTCGGCCCCACGGTGCTGTTCGGCCTTGGCATGGGGCTGATCTTCGTCCCGGTGATGCTGCTCTCGGTCGCCGGCATCGCGGCGCATGAGACCGGAGCCGCCTCCGGGCTGCTCAACTCGATGCAGCAGATCGGTGGGTCGCTCGGCCTGTCGATCCTGACCACCGTCTTCGCCCGGGCATCGACCAGTAAGGGCACCACGCTCTTCCCGGACTTCCGGGCACACGCGACCGCCCCGCAACTGGCCGAGTTCGGCAAGACCAAACAGTTCCCAGTCGGCACCAGCTGGGCCAACGAAGTCCTGGCGTACGGCATTTCACACGCCTTTGTGGTCGGCGCCGCGATGGCCGGCGTGGCCCTGCTGATATCCATCGTGGTCATCAAGGCCAAGCCCGGTGGCCTCCCCGCCGAGGCGGTGGGGATGGGCCTCTGAGGAGGCAAGCGAGGGCTGAGCTCCCGAGCGACCGGGAGCTCAGCCGGCAACCCGGCCCCGAGCGCACCCGGCTCGCCTGACCCGACCGCGCCGGACGGGCTGGACACGGCGGCACACGGCTGGACACGGCTGGACACAGCTCCCGAGCCGGCCGGACCTCTCACCGGCTCAGCCCTTGACCGACCCTGCCAGCAGCCCGCGGACGAAGTAACGCTGCAGCCCGAAGAAGACCAGCAGCGGAATGATGATCGACAGGAACGCCCCGGCTGTCAGCAACTCCCAGCGGCCCCCGAAGGAGCCGGCGAGCTGGGCCAGCCGGACTGTCATCGGTGCCACGTCGGGGGTGCCACCGGCGAAGGTCAGCGCCACCAGCAGGTCGTTCCAGACCCAGAGGAACTGGAAGATCGCGAAGGAGGCCAGGGCCGGCGCGCAGAGCGGCAGCACGATGGACCGGAAGATCTTGAAATGCGAGGCGCCGTCGACCACTGCGGCCTCCATCAGATCCCGGGGTAGCTGCGAGATGAAGTTGTGCAGCAGGAAGGTCGCGAGCGGCAGCGCGAACATGGTGTGCGCCAGCCAGACCGGAGCGTACGTACCGCTCAGGTTGAGCTGCGGGATGATCGTCACCCCGCCCAGATGGGCACCGCCCGAGAAGAGTTGGAGCAGCGGGATCAAGGCCATCTGCAGCGGCACCACCTGCAGGGCGAAGATCAGGAAGAACAGCGTGTCGCTTCCCCGGAACCGCACCCAGGCCAGCGCGTAGGCGGCCATGGAGGCCAGCACCAGGGGGAAGATCGTCGCCGGAACGCTGATCGCCAGCGAGTTGACCATATAGGGCATCAGGCCGCCGCTGACGCCGAACCCTCCGTCGAAGAGGACGGTGTGGTAGTTGGAGAGAATCAGGTTCGGATGGGCGAAGACGGACCACCAACCACTGTCGGCGACATCCTGCTTGGGGCGCAGTGAGGTGGCCAGGAGCCCGACGGTGGGGATCGTCCACAGGATCGTGACGACAATGACGAACAGGGAGCCGAGCGGGCTGCTGAAGGACTTCCGGATGGCCTTGGCCGCGGGCAGTGGAACGGCACCGGAAGCCGCCGGCTGGTCGGACGTCTGACTGCTCATCGGGTGGCCCGCTCCTTGCGCAGCTGGACGATGTTGTAGCCGACCAGCGGAAGCACCGCGAGGAAGAGGATCACCGCGAGCGCGCTCCCCCGGCCGACGTTGAACTGCACAAAGGACTGCGAGTACATCTCGTTGGCCAGGACCTGGGTGCCGAAGTTGCCGCCGGTCATGGTGCGGACGATGTCGAAGGCCTTCAGCGTGACGATCATGACGGTGGTCAGGACAACGACCAGGGTGGTGCGGATCATCGGCACCGTGACGTACCAGAAGAGCCGCAGGCCGCTGGCACCGTCGAGCCGGGCGGCCTCGGTGACCTCATCCGGGATCGCCTTGATCGCCGCAGAGAGGACCACCATCGCGAAGCCGGTCTGCACCCAGACCATGACCACCATGAGCAGGAAGTTGTTCAGCGGATGCGACAGGATCCAGTTCGGCGGACTCTTCCACCCGAGCCAGACGGCCAGTTGGCTGAGCAGACCGGTCTGACGCTGCGAGGAGTCCCGGGTGTCGTAGACGAATTTCCAGATGATGCTCGCGCCGACCAGTGAGATCGCCATCGGCATGAAGATCAGCGATTTGTAGAGCGCCTGCCAGCGCATCCGGTCCACCAGCAGGGCCAGTGCCAGCCCCAGCCCGGTGGCCGCCAGTGGGGCGACGATCAGCCAGAGCAGAGTATTGAGCAGCACCTGGTGGATCGACTGGTCGGTCAGCGCCCAGCTGTAGTTCTTGACGCCGAGGAACCTGCTGCTGTCGTCATTGCGGAAGCTCAGATAGATCGTTCGGATCAGCGGCACCACCAGCCCAACCAGGAGCAGCAGGACCGCTGGTCCCAGAAAGATCAGGATGGCCAGCGGGCGGCCGAACCGCCCGGTCGCCCGCCCGGCCGCGAAGAAGATCACCAGCAGGATGCCCAGGAAACCGGCTATCGCTCCGAAGCTGTTCCCCAGCTTGATCGCGGCATCGTTCCACGCCGAGTCGGCGAGTTGAGCACTGGTCACAGGCATGCGAGCGGTGTCCTTCCGACGAGCGGTGTCCTCCCGGCGAGCAGGGGTCTCCCAACGAACCAGGGGCCTCCCGTTACCGGTCGGCCAACAGGTCGATCGGCCGGTCGACCCACCGGCCGACCGGCAGCGCCTACTGCGGCCAGGCGGCGTCGATGTCCGAGGCCACCTGCTTGATCGGCTTGCCTTCCGCGAACCAGGCCGTGAACGCCGTCCACTCCGCCCCGGAGCCCACCGCCGCGGGCATCATGTCCGAGGCATCGAAGCGGAAGGTGGCCGTCGGGTCGGTCAGCGCATCAGCCGACAGCTTGTCGATCGGGTCGGTGTAGAGGCTCTTGTCCACGCCCCGGTTCGCCGAGACCCAACCGGGTGCGACCTTCACGCGACTGGTGGCCCAGTCCGCCGTGGAGAGGTAGTTCTGCACCGCCTGTACCTCGGGTCGGCTGGAGAAGGCGGTCACGAACTCGCCGCCGCCCTCAACCGGCCTGGGAATCGAGGGGCTCGTCTGCGGCAGCTCGAAGGCGTAGACGTCGCCGTCCGGGGCGACCTTGGTGCCCTGCGGCCACTGTGCCTCGTAGAACGAGGCCTGCTGGAGCATCCAGCACTTGCCGGTAAGGATCGGCGCGCCCGCGTCCTGGAAGGTGGTGGTGGCGATCGACTTCACGTCCCCGATCCCACCGTTGACCCAGGCCGGGTTCTGCATCCAGTTCGCCACCGTCTGCATGGAGTTGATGATCGGCGCGTCGCTGAACTTGACCTTGTGGCTCACCCACTGGTCGTAGACGTCACCACCCTGGCTGCCGAGCACGACCTCCTCCAGCCAGTCGGTGGCCGGCCAGCCGGTCGCGGTACCGGAGCCGATACCGCCGCACCAGGGCTTGCTTCCGTTGGTGCCCGCCTTGGCGATCTTGTCGCTGAGCGACATCAGCTCGTCCCAGGACTTCGGCACGGTGTAGCCCGCCTGCTGGAACGCCTTGGGCGAGTACCAGACCAGCGACTTCATGTTGGAACTCATCGGCGCCGCGTAGAAGGTCCCGTTGACCGAACCGTAGGTCTTCCAGACCGGGTTCCACTGGTTCTCGTTCGTCACCGTCTGGGCCGGCGGCTTGACGACCTTTCCGGTCTTGACCATCTGGGCGAGCAGTCCGGGCTGCGGGATGATCGCGAGATCCGGCGCATTGCCGCCGCTGACCCGGACCGGCAGCTGCGACTCGAAGTCGTTGGAGCCTTCGTAGGAGATCTTGATCCCGGTACAAGAACTGAACTCGGCCCAGGACTTCTCCAGCGAGTCCGACTCCGGGCTCAGGATCGAGGCGAACATCGTCACCTTGGTCCCCGAGTGTCCGGCGTAGGGCTGGTACTTGGCGCAGGCTCCCGACAGCGCCGGCGCCGAACTGGCGTTGTTGCCACCGCCCCCGGAACTGTTGGAGCAGGCAGCGGTCAGAGCGAGTCCCAACAGCGCCGGAGCCACCAGGAGTCGATGTCGAAGCCGGGCACTCATCGTGATGTTCAAAGTGTTCTCCTGCGGCCTGAGACGAACCACATGACACTGCGCTGAACCGAAGGTCGAGGAAGGCCGCGGCGGTACTGGCCCCGGCCGAGTCGACGGTGACTGGCTTGAAGACGTTAACCCACCTATCACTCGGCGCCAAGGGAGCGTTCAGCTTTCACCGGCGCGACTTCACCTTCTGACGCCGACCGGCACACCGACCCGCACACCGACCCGCGCATCGACCCGGCCGGCGCACCGCCGACCGGTCCGTGTCCGCGCATATCTACCCGTCCTAGACCTGAAAACGCCAAAGGTGTGAGAAGTCCAGGAGATCGACTTCTCACACCCAAGTAGTGCTGACAGAGCGAGGCCTGATGTTGGATCAGCCCCGCAGCAGCACCGGCAGCTCGCGCAGACTGTTGACCACGATCGAGGCGTTGGACCGCAGTTCGGCGTCCGGCACCGCCAACACCAGGTCGGGGAAGCGCTCGAAGAGCGCGGGCAGCGCCACCTGCGCCTCCAGGCGGGCCAGCGGCGAGCCGGGGCAGACGTGCGGCCCGTGCCCGAAGGACAGGTGCCGGATCGGGTCCCGGGTGATGTCGAACAGCTCGGCGCTGCCCCCGTGCTGCCGCGGATCGCGCCCGATCGCGTTGTACGAGATCAGCACCGGATCCCCGGCCGGCACGACGACCCCGTCCACCGTCACGTCCCGCATCGCGTACCGGAACAGGAAGTTGCTGGTCGGCGGCGTCCAGCGGAGCGACTCCTCCACCACCGCATCCCAGCCCACCACCCCCGAGCGGACCAGCGCCAACTGCTCCGGATGCCCCAGCAGGGCACGCACCGCGTTGGTGATCAGATTGACCGTGGTCTCGTGCCCGGCGGCGATGATCACCCGCAGCGTCGCGGCCGCCTCGGCGTCCGTCAGCTCGCTGCCCCCGACGTCGGCGGCCAGCAGCGCACTGGTCAGATCGTCCCCGGGCGCCGCCCGCCGCTGCCGCACCAGGTCGTTGACGAAGGCGTTCAGCGCCGCGATCACCGCCTGGATCCCCTCCGGGTCCGGCACGCTGCTGAAGAACCGCTCATAGAGCTCGCGCAGGTAGCCGTGGTCGGCCGGGTCGACGCCCAGCAGCGTGCCGATCACCGTCATCGGCAGCGGAAAGGCGAAGGCCGACTTCAGGTCGACCGCCGGCTCCCCCGCCGCCAGGCCGTCCAGCAACCCGGCCGTCAGCCGCTCCACCTGAGGTCGCATCAGCTCGACCCGCCGCGGCGTGAAGGCCTGCGCCACCAACGCACGCAGCCGCCGGTGCTCCTCGCCGTCCGCGGTCACCATGCTCGGTCCGGGTATCGCCAGGCCGATCAGCGGCCAGTCGCTCGGGATCTCCCCGCGCTGGTAGGCGGCCCAGTGCCGGGCGTCCTTGACCAGCCGGGAGTCCGTCAGCAGCGCCCGGGCCGCCGCGTGCCGCGCCACCGCCCAGGCCCGCACGCCCCCCGGCAGCTCCACCGGCACCACCGCCCCGGCGGCACGCAGCACCGCCCCCTCCCCCGCGTTGTCACGCGCCAGCGGGTCAAGAGCCACCAGGCCGGTCATCCGAATGCTCCTCCGGTCGTCGTCGACGGCGTGAACCCGACGGGCAGCGCCACCAGGGCCCGAACCCAGGCCGAGGGACGCCACACCAGGGCGTGCTCGGCGACCGCGAGCCGCAGGTCCGGCAGCCGGTCCAGCAGCACCTCGACGGCCGTGGCCGCGATCACCTCGGCCGCCTCCTGCGCCGGGAACGGGCAGCGGTGCTCGCCGTGCGAAAAGCTCAGGTGCGCCCGGTTGCCCTCGGCCGCCTCACCGGTGGGCTGGCGCACCGCCGGGTCCGCGTTGGCCCCCGCGAGCCCGAGCAGCACCAGGTCACCGGCGGCGATCCGCTGCCCGCCCAGCTGGGTGTCCCGCACGGCCCAGCGGCCCGCGAAGATCTGGGTGGGCGTGTCCTCCCACAGCGCCTCGCCGAGCGCCTGCCCCACGCTGCGCCGGCCCCCCACGAGCGAGGCCGCGAAGCGGTCGTCGGTCAGCATCAGCCGCAGCGTGTTGGCGATCCAGTACGCGGTGGGCTGGTGGCCGGCGGCCAGCAGCACCCGCAGGTCGCGCACCACTTCGTCGTCGCCCAGCCCGGCCGGGTGGACCAGCAGCCGGGAGGTGAGGTCCGCCCCGGGCTCGGCCCGCTTGGCCTCCACCAGCTCCAGCATCACCTCCAGCAGCCGCTGCGAGGCCTGCTGGGCGTCCGGTCCGCCGTCCAGCATCGCCAGCAGGTTGTCGATCAGCACCGGTACCTGGGCGTCGTCCAGGCCGAGCAGCCAGCAGAGCACCAGCAGCGGCATCCGGTGCGCGTACTCGGCGACCAGGTCCGCCTCCCCGCGCCCGGCGAAGGAGTCGATCAGCCGGTCGGCGATCCGCTCGCAGTACTTCTTCAGCTCGTACGGGTCGACCGCGCCCAGGGTGTCGGTGATCGCCGATGACCGGCGCTGGTGCTCGGTGCCCTCGGTGTACAGGATCGACGGCACTGGGGTCATCATCGGGCGCAGCGGCCAGTCGGCCGGGACGGTGGGCCAGGCGTTCCAGCGGCTGGAGTCGCGGCCGAACAGCTTGGGCTGGCTGGTCACCAGCTGGAGTTCGCGGTAGCCGATCACCAGCCAGGCCGGTACCCCGCCGGCCAGCTCGACCGGCGCGACCGGGCCGTGCGCGGCCCGCAGCTCGCGGTAGACCTGGGTCGGGTCGGTCTGGAACCGCGGCCCGTACAGCGGCGCGGCGGCGCGGTGCGCGGGGCAGCCGGGCGGTGGGGTGGGCACCGACTCGGTCACGAGTGGCTCTCCTCTTCTGCGGGCTCGCGGAGCGCTGCCGCCCGCTCGTGGATTCCGGCTTCGGTACGCGCGTAGAGATGGCTCACCAGCTCGATCAGCACCCGCTTGCCGGACTCGCGCTCACGCGCGTCGCAGTCCAGCAACGGCACCTGCGGCGACAGGTCCAGCGCCGCGCGGACCTGCTCCAGCGAGTGGGTGGGCGGCTCGAAGAGGTTGCGGGCCACCACGAACGGCATCCCGTGGTGCTCCAGCCGGTCGATCGCGTACCAGGAGTCGGCCAGCCGGCGTTCGTCGACCAGCACCACCGCACCGAGCGCGCCGCTGAACAGCCGGTCCCACAGGAACCAGAAGCGTTCCTGCCCGGGCGCGCCGAACAGGTAGAGCACGCTCTGGGGCGACAGGGTGATCCGGCCGAAGTCGAAGGCGACCGTGGTGGCGCGCTTGTCCCGCACCGCGGAGGGGTCGTCGATGCCGATCCCGGCCTGGGTCATCAGCTCCTCGGTGGCCAGCGGCCGGATCTCGCTCACCGACCCCACCAGGGTGGTCTTGCCCACGCCGAAACCACCGACCACCACGATCTTCCAGGCGTTGTCGGTGGTGCTCCGCAACGGGGTGCGCGGCGCGCGGGCCCCGGCCTCAGAGCCGTTGGAGTCCATGCAGCACCTGCTTCAACGTGTCGAGATCGGGCAGCTGGGCCTGGGCGGGGCTGAACCGCGGGTGCCGGGCGGTGATCCGCCCGGCCTCCAGCAGATCGCCGAGCAGGATCTTCACCACGCTGATCGGCAGCTTCAGCTCGGCCGCCACCTCCACCACCGCGGTCGGCCGCTCGCACAGACGCAGGATCCGGGCGTGCTCGGACTGCATGCCGGGGGTCGGCGCCCGCTCGGTGACGATCAGCGTCACCACGTCGAACGCGTGCGAGCCGGGCCGGCTGCGCCCCTGGGTGACCGTGTACAGCCGGTCCGGGCCGTCGTCGAGGCCACCCGGCCGAAGCGGCGGCCTCACGCGTCCGCGGTGGTGTCGTTCCCGCGCGGCGGCGCGCTCAGGAATTCGCCGATCTGCTCGACCAGGCCGTGCATGTTGTGGCCGACCACGCCGACGTCCGCGCTCTCCTCGGTGACCACCGCGAGGTGCGCCCCGTGGCCGGTCTCCACGATGCACAGGATGCCGCCGTGGAACTCGGTCATCGACTGCCGCACCCCGCCGCTGCCGTCGCCGAACTCGATCGAGGCGCCGTGCGCCAGGCTCTGGATGCCGGAGGCTATCGCGGCGAGCTGGTCGGCCTGATCGGCACTCAGGCCGGGGCTGTGGCAGAGCTTCAGGCCGTCCGCCGAGAGCACCAGGGCGTACCGGGAGCCGGGCGTGTTGGCCAGCAGGTTCTCCAACAGCCAGTCGAGGTCGCGGTCGGTGGAGCTGGTCATCAGGTGTTGTCCTCCAACGTGTTCGGAATGGGCGCGGCCGGGCTGGGCGACGCGGCCGGGCTGGGCGACGCGGCCGGGCTCTGGGCGGACCGCGCCCCCTGGACGGCCTGGCGGAACGCGCCGAACCGACCGGTGATGTCCAACGCCCCCGCCTTGTCCGCCGCGCCGTCGGCCCGGCCGTCCACCCCGCCGTCCGCCTTCTGGTCCGCCGGCCCCGCGGCCGCGGTCCGGACGGGCAGCCGGGCGGACCCACGGACCACCGTGGAAGCCGCGCCCCCGGCCGCCGCCAGCGTCTGCCCGCGGCGCCGCCGGGGCAGACCGTCCGCCCCGCTGAGGGCGGCCGGTGCCTTCGGTGCTGTGGTGGGGGACGAGACGGACGGGGACGGTGGTTCCACCGCCACGCCCGCCACCCCCGAGGAGCGCGGCAGTGCCGGCACCGCCGAGACGGCGGGCGCGGACGGCCGGGCCTCGGCCGGCGGCGTCGGCTCCTCGCCCTGGTCCGGCTCGGGATGGGCGATCAGCTGCTCGGGCAGCAGCACCACCACCCCCGTGCCACCGCGCGAGGACGGCCGGAAGGAGATCGCCAGCCCGTGCTTGCGCGCCAGCGCGCCCACCACCGCGAAGCCGAGCCGGGTTCCCGCCGAGAGCGTGGTCAGGTCCAGCGGCTCCCCCGAGACGGCCTGCTCGGCCCGCCGCAGCCAGACCTCGGAGAGCCCGAGCCCGCCGTCCTCCACGGTGACCGCGAGCCCCGCGTGCAGCTCCTCGACATAGACGTGCACCTCGGCCGGCGGCGCCGAGAAGTTGGCGGCGTTGTCCATCAGCTCGGCCAGCACGTGCATCACGCCCTCGGCCGCGTACCCGGCCACGGCCGCACCGCTCGCCGAGTGCAGCCGCACCCGCTGGTAGCCGTTGATCCGGCCGAGTGCCCCGCGCAGCACGCTCTCCACCGGGATCGGCCGGCTCCACCGGCGGCCGCTGCGGGCACCGGTCAGCACCGCGATGCTGTCGGCCATCCGGCCCGCCTGAGCGGTGCTGTGGTCGAGTCGGAGCAGGTCGCCGAGTACCTCCTCGCCGTGCCGGTGCTCCATCTCGCGCAGTTCCGCGTGCATGCTGGTGGCCAGCGCCTGGACCCGGCCGGCCGCCGTCGCGCAGACCGCCAGGGCCGCCGCGCGCTGGCGCTCCCCGTACGCGACCTCCTTGGCGAGCAGCGCGAGCAGGCCTTCGTGCGCGGTGTGCCGGTGCGCCACCAGGACGGTCTCCACCGAGGCCCCGGCGCGCAGTCGCCGCACCACCTCCGGGATGCTCTGCTCGGCCAGCCGCGCGAGCTCGTCCCGCTCGTCGTCGGCCGCGGCCCGGGCGGCGGCCGCCTCGCTGCGCGCCTCGATGGTCTCCGCACGGGCGGCGAGCATCTCGGCCCTGGCCGCCTGCGCCTCGCGCTGCGCCGCGACGGCGTGCGCCCGGGCGGCCCGCGCCTCGGCCATCGCCACGGTGGTGGCGGCCTCCGCCCGCAGCACCGCGGCCAGCGCGGCCTCGCCCTTGGTGCGGAAGGTGGCCAGCCCGACCGCCAGTCGCCGGGCCCTGCGCCACTGCAACAGGACCGCGCCCACGGTCAGGCACCACACCGCGGCCGCGAGCGAGGACCAGACGCCGATCGCCAGGCCGTCCCCGGCCTGCGCGCTGCTGACGGCCGCGACCACCGCGGCGCCGGCCACGATCACCGCCACCAGGGCGGTGGCCAGCGCGGCCGGTTTGCCGGACTGGCGGGAGCGTGCGGTCATGGCGCGGTTCCTCGGCGGGCATCGGAGGCAGGGCAGGCGAGCGCGCACCAGCCTCCCGCAGCAGCTGGAGACCCATGATCAGTTCACGCGGTCAACAAATCATAACGACTCAGATAAGCCGATCGTCCGGCTAGTTGACATGATGTCTATGTATCGACACGACCACTGAACGCAGTCGGCCCCCACCACCGTGCCGACCAGCGGTCGGACCGCAGAAAGCCGGGGTGGGGGAGCCGGGTGGCCCCCCCATCCCCCCCCCCGCCCCCGCGGCGCCCCGCGGCGCCCCCGGTGCGCGGGACCCGCCGGGGGGGGCCCACCCCCCCCCGCGGTTGCCCCAGGCCCCCCGGCGCCCCCCCCCGGGGGCCCCCCCCCCGGGGGGCCCCCCCCCGGGGGGGGGGGGCCCGGGGGGCCCCCCCCCCCCCCCCCCCCCGGCCCGCTCGGCGCCGATCGGCGCCCGCTGTCAGCTGCAGCCGCTGGTCGAGCCGCAGCCCTCGCAGAGGTAGCAGCTGCCCGCGCGGCGCATCTTGGTACCGCAGGAGAAGCAGAGCGGGGCGTCCGCGTTCAGGCCGAGCTGGATCTCCAGCAGTTCGGTCGAGTTGTGCGGAGCCTTCGCGGCCGCCGCGGGTGCGGCGGCGGGCGCCGACGCCTCGGGCTTCGCGACGGCGCGCTCGACGGCCCGCGGGGCGGACTGGGCCAGGCCCGTGACGTCCAGGTCCTCCTCCTCGAGCGGCTCGTAGGAGCCGGTCTCCAGGTGGCGCTGGCGCTCCTCGACGGAGTGGATGCCGAGCGCGGAGCGGGTCTCGAAGGGCAGGAAGTCCAGCGCCAGGCGACGGAAGATGTAGTCGACGATCGACTGCGCCATCCGCACGTCCGGGTCGTCGGTCAGACCGGCCGGCTCGAAGCGCATGTTGGTGAACTTCGAGACGTAGGTCTCCAGCGGCACCCCGTACTGCATGCCGACCGAGACGGCGATCGAGAAGGCGTCCATCATGCCCGCGAGGGTCGAGCCCTGCTTGGACATCTTCAGGAAGACCTCGCCCAGGCCGTCGTCCGGGTAGGAGTTGGCGGTCATGTAGCCCTCGGCGCCACCCACGGTGAAGGAGGTGGTGATGCCGGGACGGCCCTTGGGCAGGCGCTTGCGGACCGGGCGGTACTCGATGACCTTCTCGACGGCCTGCTCCGCCGGCTTCTGGGCCGCGGCCGGCTCGACCGCGGCCGGGGCCTTGGTCTTGGCCGAGAGCGGCTGGCCGACCTTGCAGTTGTCGCGGTAGATGGCCAGCGCCTTGACGCCGAGCTTCCACGCCTCGAAGTAGATCTCCTCGACCTCTTCGACGGTGGCGTCCTGCGGCATGTTGACCGTCTTGGAGATCGCGCCGGAGATCCACGGCTGGATCGCGGACATCATCCGCACGTGGCCCATCGGCGAGATGGAGCGCTCGCCCATCGCGCAGTCGAAGACCTCGTAGTGCTCGGACTTCAGGCCGGGGGCGTCGATCACATTGCCGTGCTCGGCGATGTGATCGACGATCGCCTCCACCGACTCACCGTGGTAGCCCAGGCGCGTCAGCGCCCGCGGCACGGTGTTGTTGACGATCTGCATCGAGCCGCCGCCGACCAGCTTCTTGAACTTGACCAGCGCCAGGTCCGGCTCCACACCCGTGGTGTCGCAGTCCATCATCAGGCCGATGGTGCCGGTGGGGGCGAGCACCGAGGCCTGGGCGTTGCGGAAGCCGTTGCGCGCACCCAGGCGCAGCACGTCCTGCCAGGTCTCGGTGGCCGCGGCCCAGACCGGGGCGTCCAGCTCGTCCACCGCGACGGCGGCGCTGCTGGCGTCCGCGTGCTGCTTCATGACCTGCTGGTGCGGGGCCGCGTTGCGGGCGTAGCCGTCGTACGGGCCGACCACGGCGGCGAGTTCGGCGCCGCGGCGGTAGGCGGTGCCGGTCATCAGCGAGGTGATCGCACCGGCCAGCGCGCGGCCGCCGGTCGAGTCGTAGGCGTGGCCGGTGGCCATCAGCAGCGCGCCGAGGTTGGCGTAGCCGATGCCCAGCTGCCGGAAGGCGCGGGTGGTCTCGCCGATCTTCTCGGTGGGGAAGTCGGCGAAGCAGATCGAGATGTCCATCGCGGTGATGACCAGCTCGACCACCTTGGCGAAGTTCTCCGCGTCGAAGCCCTGTCCGCCGTTCGGTCCGGTGTCGTCGCGCAGGAACTTCATCAGGTTCAGCGAGGCGAGGTTGCAGCTGGAGTTGTCCAGGTGCATGTACTCGGAGCACGGGTTGGAGGCGTTGATCCGGCCCGACTCCGGGCAGGTGTGCCAGTGGTTGATGGTCGAGTCGTACTGGATGCCCGGGTCGGCGCAGGCCCAGGCGGCCTCGGCCATCTTGCGGAACAGCTTCTTGGCGTCGACGGTCTCGATGACCTCGCCGGTCATCCGGGCCCGCAGGCCGAACTCGTCGCCGTTCTCGACCGCCTTCATGAACTCGTCGGAGACCCGGACCGAGTTGTTGGCGTTCTGGTACTGCACGGAGGTGATGTCGTCACCGCCGAGGTCCATGTCGAACCCGGCGTCGCGCAGCGCGCGGATCTTCTCCTCCTCCTTCACCTTGGTCTCGATGAAGGCCTCGACGTCGGGGTGGTCGACGTCCAGCACGACCATCTTGGCCGCGCGGCGGGTGGCGCCACCGGACTTGATGGTGCCGGCCGACGCGTCGGCGCCGCGCATGAAGGAGACCGGGCCGGAGGCGTTGCCGCCCGAGGAGAGCAGCTCCTTGGAGGAGCGGATCCGGGAGAGGTTCAGGCCGGCGCCGGAGCCGCCCTTGAAGATCATCCCCTCTTCCTTGTACCAGTCGAGGATCGAGTCCATCGAGTCGTCGACGGCCAGGATGAAGCAGGCGCTGACCTGCTGCGGCTGCTTGGTGCCGACGTTGAACCAGACCGGCGAGTTGAAGCTGAAGACCTGGTGGAGGAGGGCGTGGGTCAGCTCGTGCTCGAAGACCTCGGCGTCGGTGGGCGAGGCGAAGTAGCCGTTCTTCTCACCGGCGGCGCGGTAGGTGAGCACCACGCGGTCGATGATCTGCTTGAGGCTCCACTCGCGCTGCTCGGTGCCGACCGCGCCGCGGAAGTACTTGCTGGTGACGATGTTGACGGCGTTGACCGACCAGAAGTCGGGGAACTCGACGCCACGCTGCTCGAAGTTGATCGAGCCGTCCCGCCAGTTGGTCATGACGACGTCGCGCCGCTCCCAGTTGACCTGGTCATAGGGGTGGACCCCGGGGGTGGTGTAGATGCGCTCGATCCGCAGACCGCCCTTGGACGCCTTGCCGGCACCCTTCGCGGCCTTGTCGGACTTCGACCCGCGTGCGGAACCGCTCGTCGTGTCTGTCACTTCGTACTCCTCCTCCTGGGCAAAACGCCCCGAACACCCCAATTGTCGCCTCTGGGGTATCGCTGCTTCGCTTCTCCTGGTGTGCGGGCAGGCAGACGGGAACGTCGGCCGCTTCGCACGGTTTGTATGGGTTTGCACCCTGTTTTCAGGCATGCCTCGGCCAAGAAGGCTGAGGCTGCATGGCGCCCTAGTACTGCAACGGTGCTAGGACGCGGCGACGGACACGACGACGCAGTCGTCGTCCGGCGCGGTGGGAGGCTGCTCAGCGCCACGCAACTCGGCGATGGCGGCCTCGAAGTCTGCGAGTCCGTCGTAGGCCTGGTAGACCGACGCGAATCGAAGGTACGCGACGACGTCCAGATCCTTGAGCGGACCGAGTATGGCCAAGCCCACATCGTGGGTGGAGAGCTCCGCGCTGCCACTGGCCCGCACGCACTCCTCGACCCGCTGGCCGAGCAGCGCGAGGGCGTCCTCGGTGACCGGCCGGCCCTGACAGGCCTTACGGACTCCGGAGATCACCTTCTCCCGGCTGAACGGCTCGGTCACCCCGCTGCGCTTGATCACCATCAGCGTGGCGGTCTCCACCGTGGTGAAGCGCCGGCCACAGTCCGGGCACTGACGGCGGCGGCGGATCGAGCAGCCGTCCTCGGTGGTCCGACTGTCGACCACACGGCTGTCGGAGTGCCGGCAGAAGGGGCAGTGCACGGGTTGACTCCCTTCCTGGCTGGACTGGCGGGCGAGCAGCCTTCAGTCTAGGCGACGCCCACCATGATCGAGTACCGGGGGACCACAACCTGTGGGCCGCGAGCACCTATGTAACCACTAGATCTAGGTGAACGCGCCGATCAGACACGCCGGATTTCGGTAGCTCCGGGCTCACCCCGCGCAATCGGTGCTGGTCAGTCGCCGGGCCTCACCCGAGCGGCCGAACGGCCGTTTTCAGCCGATTGCCGCGGTTCTCGCCCCGACCCCCGGCCCACCCGGAACCGCCCTCTAGAATTGGCATCGATCGAACATTTACTCGACATACACCGAATGCCTTGATCAAGTCAGCCAACTCCCCGATAATTCACTCGAACGTGTGTTTGGCGCAACCTTTCGATAGGTGCTGCCGTTGGGCTGGGCAGGCAAGGGAGTACGCCCGACGAGAGGGGCCGCCGTGAGCACCGTACAGACCAGCAGCACCAGTTCCAGCGCCGTTTCCGGCGCCTTCCAGACGCCCGTGAACACCGTCGCCGACAGCCGCGGCATCCCGGTGCAGGACCGCGCCCAGCACCTCCCGGGTCGCACCCTCGCGGACCAGCAGAGCTTGGACCAGAGCATGGATCGCAGCGACATCCCCCAGACTCCGTCCGGAGGAGCCCCCGGCCAGACTCGGTCCGCGGGGTCCGCCGGCCTCGGCCCCGCCCCGGGCTACCTCCCCGACCAGGGCGTCGAGCACGCCTCCGTGCAGGACGTCCCGCTGGCCCTGCCGAACGGCCAGCTGCGCTCCCTGCCCGGCCGTCCGCCCGGCATCCGCACCGACGAAGCCGGTCTCACCGAGCGCCAGCGCCGGGTGATCGACGTCATCCGGGACTCCGTGCAGCGCCGCGGCTACCCGCCGAGCATGCGCGAGATCGGCCAGGCCGTCGGCCTCTCCTCGACCTCCTCGGTCGCCCATCAGCTGATGGCGCTGGAGCGCAAGGGCTTCCTGCGGCGCGACCCGCACCGCCCGCGGGCCTACGAGGTGCGCGGCGTCGAGGTGACCCGGCCGAACACCGCCGAGGCCGCCGGCCGCCCCTCCACCTCCTACGTCCCGCTGGTCGGCCGGATCGCCGCCGGCGGCCCGATCCTGGCCGAGCAGACGGTCGAGGACGTCTTCCCGCTGCCCCGCCAACTGGTCGGCGAGGGCGAGCTGTTCGCACTGACCGTACGCGGCGACTCGATGATCGAGGCAGCCATCTGCGACGGCGACTGGGTCACCGTACGCCGCCAGCCGGTGGCCGAGAACGGCGACATCGTGGCCGCGATGATCGACGGCGAGGCCACCGTCAAGCGGCTCAAGCGGGAGGACGGCCGGATCTGGCTGCTGCCGCACAACCCCGCCTACGAGCCCATCCCGGGCGACAACGCGACCATCCTGGGCAAGGTCGTCGCGGTACTGCGCAGGCTCTGACCCGCCGCCGGACGTGCTGGGGCCCCGCACTTCAGATGAAGTGTGGGGCCCCAGGACGTCCGTCAGCCGCGCGGGGTGACCGGCCGCACCGGCGGCGCACTCTCCGCGATCGCCGCCAGCGAGCGGCGCACCTGGTTGCGGTCGGTGGTGTACCAGAAGTCCGGCATCGAGGACCGGAAGAAGCCGCCGTACCGCGCCGTGGCCAGCCGCGGATCCAGCACCGCCACCACGCCCCGGTCGTCGGCCGCCCGCACCAGCCGGCCCGCACCCTGCGCCATCAGCAGCGCGGCGTGCGTGGCGGCCACCGCCATGAAGCCGTTCCCGCCGGCCTCCTCGACCGCCTTCTGCCGCGCACTCATCAGCGGGTCGTCCGGGCGCGGGAACGGGATCCGGTCCATCACCACCAACTGGCAGGCGGAGCCGGGCACGTCCACCCCCTGCCAGAGCGACAGCGTGCCGAACAGGCAGGTCTGCGGATCGCTCGCGAACGCCCTGATGAGCTCGCCCAGCGTGTCCTCGCCCTGCAGCAGGATCGGCACGTCCAGCCGCTCGCGCAGCTGCTCGGCAGCCGTCTGGGCGGCCCGCATCGAGGAGAACAGACCCAGCGTGCGTCCGCCGGCCGCGCCGATCAGGTCGGCCAGCTCGTCCAGCATCTGCGGCCGCTCCGGCTCCCGGCCCGGCGGCGGCAGGTGCTTGGCGACGTAGAGGATGCCCTGCTTGGGGTAGGAGAACGGCGAACCGACGTCCAGCCCGCGCCAGTACGGCGGCGCGTCCTCGCCCTGCTCGCGCTCCGGCTCCCCGGCCGTGCGCTCCTGCGCCAGCCGGCCCTCCACCGGCAGGCCCACCGAGGCGGCCACGCCGTTGAAGTCGCCGCCCAGCTTGAGGGTGGCCGAGGTGAGCACCACCGACCGCTCCTTGTAGAGGTTCTCCCGCAGCAGCCCGGAGACGCTCATCGGCGCCACCCGCAGCGAGGCGGGGACCAGGCCGTAGCGGTCGTTGCGCTCGATCCAGACCACGTCGTAGGGCGACTCGGAGAGCAGCCGCTCGGTGGTGTCGTGCAGCGTCTCGGCGGCGGCCATCGCCTGCTTGCGCACCGCGTCCTCGTCGGACAGGCCCTTGTCGCGGGTCTCACCGAGCGAGGTGATCACCTGGCGGCTGGCGTCGCGGATCGCGGCCACCGCGTAGCCGAGGTACTCGGGCAGCTCGTCGACCTTGCCCGGCTGGGCGGTCTCCATCAGGCCGTGGTAGCTCTCGGCGGCGGCCTGCAGCGCGTCCACCGCCTTCTCGTTGGCCAGCCGGGCGGCCCGCTTGACCGCCCGGTTGACCGCGCCGACGGTCAGCTCGGCGGTGGCCGCACCGGTCACCCGGTTCACCAGCTCGTGCGCCTCGTCGATGATCAGCAGCTCGTGCTCGGGCAGCACCGGGGCGCCCTCGATCGCGTCGATGGCCAGCAGCGCGTGGTTGGTGACCACCACGTCGGCCAGCTTGGCGCGCTCGCGGGCCTTCTCGGCGAAGCACTCCTGGCCGTAGGCACAGCGGCTGGCACCCAGGCACTCCCGGGAGTTGACGGAGAGTTGGGCCCACGCCTTGTCGGAGACGCCCGGGGTCATGTCGTCCCGGTCGCCGGTCTCGGTCTCGTCCGCCCAGTCGCGCAGCCGCAGGATGTCCTTGCCGAGCTTGCTGCTCGCGCCGCCGAGCGCCTCGGCCGGGTCGAACAGCCCCTCGCCCTCGTCGCTCGGGGTGCCCTCGTTGGCCCGGTGCAGGCAGAGATAGTTGGAGCGGCCCTTGAGCATCGCGAACAGCGGACGGCGCCGCAGGATCGGGTGCAGCGCCTCCACCGTGCGCGGCAAGTCGCGCTCCACCAGCTGGCGTTGCAGGGCGAGCGTGGCGGTGGCGACCACCACCCGGTCGCCGTGTGCGAGGGCGGGGACCAGATAGGCGAGGGACTTGCCGGTACCGGTGCCGGCCTGCACCAACAGGTGCTCGGCGCTGTCGACCGCTTCGGCGACGGCCTCGGCCATCTTGATCTGCCCGGGTCGCTCGACGCCGCCGACCGCGGTCACGGCGGCGTGCAGCAGCTCGGGAATGCGGCCGGTCGCCGCGGGAGCGCCGGAGTCCGGCAGCAGCTGGGGTGCGGAGTCGTTCGTCATGACGCTCCCCAGCCTACGGGGCGGGACTGACAACGCGGTCCCGCGGAGCGGGCAGACCGACCGCCTGGGCCGCCAGCGGGTTCGCCACCTGCCCGTACACCGCCGCGTGCGGGCGCTCGGGCCGGTCCCGGTAGCCGTCCAGCAGCAACCGGTTGCGGTTCAGGCAGAGCCGGTCGATCGACCCGGTCAGCAGGTCGAAGAGCGCGAACCGCTCGGCCAGCTCGGGGAACCGCGCCTGGTAGGCCAGGATCTCGGCCCGCAGCAGCCCCCAGAACTCCGGCTCGGGCAGGTGCAGCCACTCCTCCAGCAGCGGGGCGAGGTAGCGGTAGACCCCGATGAACAGGCCCGCGTGCAGGAACTGGCACAGCTTCGCCGGCGGCTCGCGCAGCAGCACCCCGGCGACCTCGGGCGGCAGCGCGCGCAGCTCGGGCAGGTCCTGGTCGCTGAGGTTGACGTCGTCCACGAAGTCCTTGATCGCCAACCGGACCGGGATGTCACGGCCGTCGAAGATCAGGATCGCGTTCTCGCCGTGCGGCGAGAAGACGGTGCCGTAGCGGTACAGGAAGTGCAGCAGCGGCGGCAGCATCACGCCGAACAGCCGGGCCGTCCAGTCCCGGGCCGACAGCCCCGAGCGGGCGATCAGCTCGGCCACCAGCGCCCGTCCGTCCGCCCCGGTCTGGAGCAGGGCGGCCAGGGTGCGCCCGCGCTCCCTGGGCCGCAGCTGGGCACCGAGCGGCTCGCGCCAGATCGCGCCCAGCAGCTCCTTGTACTGGTAGGGCGCCTCGGGCAGCCGCGCGTAGTACGGGTGCTCGACGGTCACCGAGGCGACCTCGCCGAGCAGCACCACCGCGCACTCCTCGTGCAGGAACGCGTCCTGCTCGCGCACCGCGTGGATCCAGGCGGTGACGGCGGGCGCGGCCAGCGTCCGCTCGGTGGGCAGCCCGCGCCAGACCAGCGTGTTGAGCACCGAGAGCGGCAGCTTGACGGTGTGCCGCTGCGGGCTGGTGACGTTGAAGAAGGAGCGGATGGACTGCTGGGGCAGCCGCAGGTCCCGGTCGGCGGGCAGCGGCACGATCCGCCCGTCCGCCACCCAGGGCGCGAAGAGCGGCAGCACCGTCTCGTCCCACTGCCAGGGGTGCACCGGCAGCAGCAGGTAGGCGGCGGGGTCCAGGCCGCGCCCGGCCAGCTGGCGCCGGTAGTCGGCCAGCACCTCGGGGTCCAGCTCGGCGCGGTAGAGCGCCTCGGCCTCGGCCAGCGCTCCGGTGCCCCGGTACTCGGCCAGGTCGCGGTGGACGGCCAGCCAGCCCAGCGGCTGCAGCGTCCGGGCCTCGGGCGTCCAGGCCGCGCTGTCGGAGGCGGCGAAGCCGAGCCGGCCCTTGTTCAGCACCAGCCACGGGTGCCCGCTCTGGTAGCCCTCCAGCGCGGTGTGGTCCAGCTCGGCCAGCTCGGCCGCGCTCAGCGCACCGGCCGCCAGCCGGACGTCCGCGAGCAGCGTGGCGGTCAGCTCGCGGACCAGGTGGCCGGTGGTGTCCCCGGAGAGCCCGAGTAAGTGGCGGGCCGCCAGCAGGAACTCGAACGGGTCGTCGGCGGGTGCCCCGTCGGCGCTGACCGACTCCGGGTCGACCCGCCAGCTGCCGTACGCCCCGCGCCGGGCGGTGAAGCGGTACTCGGGACCCTCGGGCAGCGGGAGCCGGTAGCCGCCGGGGACCGGCTCGGGACGCAGCAGCTCCTCGTAGGCGAACTCCCCGAGCAGCTTGGCCAGCAGCGCGCGGCAGGCCTGCCGCCAGCGCGGGCGGGTCAGCGGGTCGACGGCGGACGGGTCAACGACGGGCGGACGGGGCACGGTTCCACTCCTCGGGGAAGGCGGCCCCCTGGGCGGGCAGGGCGGCCGGGGCGAAGCTGGTCCAAGCGGTCCGGGCGGGCAGCCGGTGCACCTGGCGCCCGGCGAGCGCGTTGAGGATCACGGCCGCGCGGTGGGCGCCGAGGCCGAGGTCGGGGGTACCGACGCCGTGAGTGTGCAGCTCGGCGTTCTGCACGTACAGGCCTGCGGTCAACTCCGGCACGGTGGCCACCCGGTGATCCAGGTCGACCCGGAACCGGCCCTGCTCGTCCCAGTCGATCAGCTCGGCCAGCGGCTCCAGCGCGGCCGGACGAGCCGCCCGGTAGCCGGTGGCCAGCACCACCGCATCGGTGCGCACCACCCGGGCGACCCCCGAGTCGCGGTGCAGGCAGCGCAGTTCCAGGCCGCCGCAGGGGCCCGGCAGCGCCTCGGTCACCGCGGTGCCGGGGATGATCTCGGCCGCCGCGGCCCCGAGCGGCAGGCCGATGGTCCGCTCGTAGAGCAGGTCGTGGATCTCGGCCAGGGTCTCGGCGCTGGCCGCCTTGTGCAGTTGCCACTGCTCGGCCACCAGTCGGTCGCGGACCGGCTCGGGCAGCGCGTGGAAGTAGCGGGTGTAGTCGGGGGTGAAGTGCTCCAGGCCGAGCTTGGAGTACTCCATCGGCGCCAGCGCCCGGGTCCGGGTCAGCCAGCGCAGCCGGGTGCCGTCACCCTCCCTGGCGCGCAGCAGGTCCAGGAAGACCTCGGCGCCGGACTGCCCCGAGCCCACCACGGTGATGTCCCGGGCGCCGGCCAGCGCGCCGCGGCGCTCCAGGTACTCCCCGGAGTGGAAGACCGTCGCCCGCCCCGCCAGCGCGTCGAAGGCGGCCGGGCGCACCGGCTCGGTCCCCACCCCGAGCACCAGGTTGCGGGCGAGCACGCTCCAGTCGCCCGCGGGGGAGCGCAGCGTGGCGCGGAACCCCTGCCCCGTCCAGTGCACCTGGGTGACCTCGGTGCCGAACTGGCAGGCGGCCAGGTGCTCGGCGGCCCAGCGGCAGTAGTGGTCGTACTCGCGCCGCGGCAGCTGGAAGCGCTCGGCGAAGTAGAACGGGAAGAGCCGCTCGTGCACCCGCAGGTAGTTGAGGAAGGACCACGGGTTGGTCGGGTCCACCAGCGAGACCAGGTCGGCCAGGAACGGCACCTGCATCCTGGCCCCCGGCACCAGCATCCCCGGGTGCCAGCGGAACTCCGGCTTCCGGTCGCAGAAGAGCGCGCGCATCCCCGGCACCTGGTCGGCCAACGCGGCCAGCGCCAGGTTGAACGGGCCGATGCCGACGCCGAGCAGGTCGTAGCCGCTGTCCTGGCGGTCCATCAGGTCTTCCTCGCACTCGGGTCGCTGGGGGCACTCGGGTCGCTGGGGGCACTCGGGGCACTGGGGACGCTCGGGGCACTCGGGACCCCCGGGCGCTCACGCATCATCAGCGCCGCCCGCTTCTCGGGCAGGTCGATCTCGCCGGCACGCTGGAAGCCGGCCCGGCTGAAGGCCCGCACCGACGGCGTGTTGCGCACGTCCGGTTCGGCCACCACCCGCGGGCTGGTGCGCAGCAGGTGTTCGGCCATCGCGCTGAGCAGGATGGTCCCCAGTCCCCGACCGCGGCTCTCGCGCGGCCCCAGCAACAGGTGCAGGCCGATGTCCCCGGGGTCCGCCGGGTAGTAACCGGCCAGCCGGTCCTGCTCGACCCGGTAGACCTCCCAGTAGCTCACCGGCACGCCGTTCAGCAGGCCGAGCTGCGGCACGCTGTGGCTGTCCTGCAGCAGTTGGGCGCTGACGTGCCGTTCGGTGACCTCCGGCGGTCCGGCCAGCTCCCAGAAGGCGTCCACCGCGGGGTCGTTCATCCAGGCGGTGATCAGCGGCAGGTCCCCGGGCCGCACGATGCGCAGCCGGAACTCCCCGGCCCGGGTGGTCAGCGCGGTCATCCGGCCGCCACCGGATTGGGGACGGTGACGTAGACGGACTGCGTCTCGACCGGCCCGACCAGCTCGTCCAGGCCGTGCAGCCGGGTGAGCAGGTTGGCCTTGCAGCGCAGGCTCGGCGAGTGCAGCAGGTGGGCCGGCAGGGTGGAGCCGGTGGCGCGGGCGGCGGGGCCGGCCAGGAACCGGCGCAGTGCCGCGATCAGCACCCGTTCGTCGGCCAGCCGCTGCGAGCCGAACGCCCCGATCAGACCGAGGACGTGATTGATCCCCAGGTAGTAGGCGAACCGCTCGTCGGCGACCGCGTCCTCGACGAAGGTCTCGCTGTCCTGGCCCAGGCCCGGCAGCCGGCGCTCCAGCCGGGCGGCGTGCGAGACGCGGAAGTAGTAGCCCTGGTTGTCGCGGAACCGGCCGCCGGTGGGCCAGCCGTCGGCGTCCAGCAGGACCAGGCTGTTCTGCTGGTGGGCCTCCAGCGCGACCCCGGCCTGCCCGTCCAGCCAGAGCACCGGCAGCACCACCGCGTCCAGGTAGCGCAGGAACCACTCGGCGGCCACCGTCGGCAGCGGCCGCCCGCACCGGCGGGCCAGCGCGCGCAGCAGGTCGCCCAGTTCGGAGGGCACGCTGCGGGCGGGTTCGCCGAGCGGCCGCTCGGCGACCAGACCGGCCACGCACAGCGCCCGGTCGCCGGTGGCGAACGGCTGGCAGCGCAGCACCGTGTCCAGCCCGCTGGGCTCGCCGGGGGCGGCGCCGGGCAGGTCCACCCCGATCCAGGCCGGATCGCGCACGATGTCGAAGCCGGGGTGCGCCGCCCGCCACTCGGCGCCCAGGCCGGCCTCCAGCAGCCGATGCGCCTCCAGCCCCCGGCGCAGCTCCTTGCGCAGGTTCTCCCGCCGCGAGTTGGTGATCCGCAGGCCGAGCGAGAGCTTGAGCATCCACGGCGTGCCGGGCCGGCAGACGGTGCGCACCGAGGAGGTCGGGTACCAGGGGTCGCCGTGCCGGCCGAGGTCGTGCAGGGCGCCCTCGGCCAGCAGTCGGGCGATCGCCGGCCGGCGCTCCAACTCCTGGGCCTGCCAGGGGTGCAGCGGCAGCGCGACGGTGTTCGGCGGCAGCAGCCGCGGGGCGTCGAGCAGTTCGGCCGTCAGCTGCTCGGCGCTGACCGGCAGCGCCGAGTCGGCGGCCAGCAGCTCACGGTCGACGGCGTACCAGTGCAGCGCGAACGAGCCGCGCAGCTCGGGCGAGTAGGCGGCGCTCTGGGCCGGTCCGAGACCGTCGCGGCTCTTGGGCGTGGGGTGCAGCGGGTGGCCGAGCAGCAGGGCCTGCTCGCCACGCAGGAAGACGCTCTCCGGCTCGGGGCCGGGGTGGCTGCGGCGGTGCAGCAGCAGGTCCGCGGTGCGCCGCACCGAGTCGGCGACCCGGCCCGCCAGGTCGGCGATCTGCTCGGGGTCGGGGTGGCCGGCGGCCGAACGGGCCAGCAGCGCGGCGGCGGTGACCGCGTCCAGCGGGGTGCCGTTCTCCGGCCCGGCCTGCGGCCGCGCACTGCCGTCGGGCCCCGGCACCAGCACCGCCGGGCCGAACCGGTGCCACCCGCACGGCGACCAGTGGCGCACCGGCGCCAGCAGCTGGGCCGCCCCGCCCAGCACCGGAATCCGCAGCAGGCCGTCCTGGTCGAGGCCGGCTCCGGTCTCCCGGCACCAGCAGCGCAGCAGTGCCTCCAGCGCGGCCTGCTCGGCCGCGACCGCGGGATCCTGGTGCAGCAGCGGGTCGGACTCGGCGGACTGGTCCAGCTGGCGGGGGACGGTGGCCGGGGCTCCGGTCAGGGCGGTGCTCAAGGCAACTCCTCGGTGCGCATGGGGAGGGCACCGCCGACGTGTGGCCACCCCGGCGGGGGGCATCCGATTGGTCCAACGAGCGGGTCGCCCGCCAATCACGGCCTGGCCGCCACAAGTCGGGGCCGCGCCACCGCCGTCCCCGCCGCATGGCAGACTCCTCTGATGCCCGATGGCGGCCCGCTGAACGCCGTCGCGAGATATTCCGCATGGGGGAACCGAACCGATGTCACTGATAGAGCGCCACCACCCGAGCGCCGGAACGCGGTTGAGGCGTGGCGGCACCGCCGCGGCAGCCGCCGCGCTGACCCTCTTCGCCGCCACCGCCTGCGGATCGAGCGGCGGTTCACCGAAGGCGGCGCCGAGCGCGCCCGCCCCGGTCACGGCCGCGCCCACCACACCGAGCGCGCTCCCGAGCGGCCTGTTGAGCGGACTGCCCAGCCTGTCCGACCTGAAGAAGTGGAACGCCCACGACTGGGACACCTGGGCCAAGCAGCAGCCTGCGTTCACCCAGGCGGTCAAGGGCTTCTGGGACCTGCAGAAGATGCTCCAGGCCAAGCCCGCCGACCCCGTCGCCCCGCCGCAGCAGCCCACCGACGGCGGCAACGACCCGCTGCCCAGCGCGATCCAGGCCCAGGCGATAGCCCACCCGTACAGCCAGAACCCGGTGGACGGCAAGGTCTTCTTCGATGTGGGCCCCGACAAGCACGCCGTCTGCTCGGCCACCGTCATCTCCGACCCGCAGCACCCGGGCAAGAGCAACCTGATCTGGACCGCCGGACACTGCCTGACCAGCGGCAAGACCGCCCAGCGGTACCAGAACATCGCCTTCGTGCCGGCCTTCAACAGCTCCGGCGAGGTCAGCCACGGCAAACAGCCCACCAGCAAGAGCCAGTTCGCGCCGTTCGGCGTCTGGGACGTCAGCGACGCGGTCACCTCGCCGCAGTGGACGGCCGAGGGCGGCGAGACCGGCAGCGCGGCCAGCCAGTACGACTTCTCCATCATGAAGGTGGTCAACCCGGACGCCAACGGCAAGTCGCTGGAGGAGACGGTCGGCGGTTCGGTGCCGGTCTGGTTCAACGCCCCGCGCGACCAACTGAAGATCACCGCGATCGGCTACCCGTCGGCCCCGCCCTTCGACGGCATGGAGATGGAGCGCTGCAACGGCGGCCAGCCCTCCCGGCTCTCCTTCGACGCCTCCCGCCCGGCGATGGAGGTGATCGGCTGCACCATGACGGCCGGCTCCAGCGGCGGCGGCTGGTTCGCGGTCAAGGACGGCAGGCCCGCGCTGGTCAGCAACACCTCGATCGGCCCGCAGGAGAGCGGCTGGCTGGCCGGCCCCTACCTGGACGACGTGGCGAAGAGCGCGCTGGACTACCTCAGCAAGAAGAACTGATGGCGCGGCGCACCGACTCCCGGGCTCCGCTCGGCGCGGCGCTGGCCGCCGCACTGGCCCTGGTCGCCGGTTGCGGCGGGAGCCCCGAGCACGGGGCCGACCTGCGCAACCTGCGCAGCTGGAGCTCCGCCGACTGGTCGCGGTGGGCCCACCAGCACCTGCTGAAGAACGAGATCGCCGAGGATCTCTGGTCCCCGGCCGCGATGAAGGCGGCCGGCCCGGCGCCCCAGGCGGCCCCGACCCCGCCGGCGCTCCCCAGCCCGCAGCCGTCCGGTCCGCAGTCGTCCGCGCCGTCGCCGTCCGGTTCGCAGACCCCGGGTTCGCAGTCACCGGGGTCGCAGCAGCCGGGTTCGCACCCGCCGGGCTCCGGGTCGCCGGGGTCGCCGTCCGCCGCCACACCGAGCGGCCCGGACGCCCAGAACGACCCACTGCCCGCCCCCGTCCAGGCGCGGGGCGAGCAGCACCCCTACCCGGGGGACCTGGCGGTCTTCGGCAAGCTCTTCGCCAAGAGCCCGCAGGGCACCTACGTCTGCTCCGGCACCGTGGTGAGCGACCCGCAGCACCCGGGCAAGAGCAATCTGGTGTGGACCGCCGGGCACTGCCTGCACGGCGGCAAGGGCGCCGACTGGCTGAAGAACATCGCCTTCGTCCCGGACTACAACAGCTCGGGCGCCGCCAGCGACGGCCGAGCGGCCACCCTGGCGCAGGTCGCGCCGTTCGGCCGCTGGTGGGCGAACTACGCCATGGTCTCGCCGCAGTGGATGGCGGAGGGTGGCGACTCGGGCGGCTCGGTCAACCAGTACGACTCGGGGATCATCCGGGTGACCGACCCGGACCTGCCGGGCAAGTCGCTGGAGGAGATGGTCGGCGGCTCGGTGCCGATCTGGTTCGACGCCCCGCGCGAGCGGCTGGACGCGGTGACCGCCTACGGGTTCCCGGCCGGCAAGCCGTTCGACGGCCAGGAGCTGGACTCCTGCGCCGGCGGCCGCCCGGGCCGGCTCTCCTACGATCCGGCCCGGCCCACCATGCTGACCATCGGCTGCACCATGACCGGCGGTGCCAGCGGCGGCGGCTGGCTGGCGACCGGCCCAGACGGGCGACCCGCCCTGGTCAGCAACACCTCGATCGGGCCCAGCCCGGCCGCCTGGGTGGCCGGGCCGGAGCTGGACGACGAGGCGCAGCAGATGTTCACCACCATGACCGAGCTCAACTGAGACCGTCCGGACAGCACGAAGGGCCCCGGCGAACCGGGGCCCTTCGCTGTCAGTGCCTGTGCTCAGTGCTGGACGGCCACCGCGTAGCGCTCCAGCTCGGCGGCCAGCTCGGCCGCCACCAGGGCGCGCAGCAGCGTGCCCTCGCCGGTGTGCTCGGTCTCCAGCAGCTCGCCCTCGGCGTGCACCCGGGAGACCAGGTCACCCCTGGTGTACGGGACCAGCGCCTGGACCTCGACCGCAGGACGCGGCAGCTCCTGGTCGATCAGCGCCAGCAGCTCCTCGATCCCCGCCCCGGTACGGGCCGAGACCACGATCGCGTGCGGCTCGCGGCGCAGCAGCCGCTGCAGCACGTGCGGGTCGGCGGCGTCGGCCTTGTTGATCACCACCAGCTCCGGCACGCTCTGCGCGTCGACCGAGACGATCACCTCGCGGACCGCCGCCAGCTGGGTCTCCGGCTCGGGGTGCGAGCCGTCCACCACGTGCAGGATCAGGTCGGCGTCGGCGACCTCCTCCATGGTCGAGCGGAAGGCCTCGACCAGGTGGTGCGGCAGGTGCCGGACGAACCCGACGGTGTCGGCCAGCGTGTAGAGCCGGCCGCTCGGGGTCTGGGCCCGGCGCACGGTCGGGTCCAGGGTGGCGAACAGCGAGTTCTCCACCAGGACGCCGGCGCCGGTGAGCCGGTTGAGCAGCGAGGACTTGCCGGCGTTGGTGTAGCCCGCGATCGCCACCGACGGGACCTGGTGGCGCTTGCGCTCCTGGCGCTTGGTGTCCCGGCCCTTCTTCATGTCGGCGATCTCCCGGCGGAGCTTGGCCATCTTCTCGCGGATCCGGCGCCGGTCGGTCTCGATCTTGGTCTCACCGGGACCACGGGTGGCCATACCGCCGCCGGACGAGCCGGCGCCGCCACCACCCATCTGCCGGGACAGCGACTGACCCCACCCGCGCAGGCGCGGCAGCATGTACTGCATCTGCGCCAGCGAGACCTGGGCCTTACCCTCCCGGGACTTGGCGTGCTGGGCGAAGATATCGAGGATCAGCGCGGTCCGGTCGACCACCTTGACCTTCACCACGTCCTCGAGGTGGATCAGCTGTCCGGGGGTCAGCTCACCGTCGCAGACCACGGTGTCGGCGCCGGTGGCGGCGACGATGTCGCGCAGCTCCTTGGCCTTGCCGGACCCGATGTAGGTGGCGGCGTCGGGCTTGTCGCGGCGCTGGATCACCCCGTCGAGCACCTCGGAGCCGGCGGTCTCGGCCAGGGCGGCGAGCTCGGCGAGCGAGTTCTCGGCCTCCTCGACGGTGCCGTCGGTCCAGACGCCCACGAGCACCACACGCTCCAGACGCAGCTGGCGGTACTCGACCTCGGTGACGTCCTCGAGCTCGGTGGAGAGTCCGGCCACGCGGCGCAGCGCGGCGCGCTCGCTGCGGTCGTACTGGTCACCGTCGTAGTTGTGCTGGCCGAGGTCCTCGTCGATGGCCGCGAGGTCCTCGTCCATCAGGGCTTCGGCCCGGAGGTCAGCGGGACGCCGGGCACCGCGGCCAGGGGTCGCACTGGAATCGCGGTCTTCGAACGTGGAGGTCATCGTGTCCTTAATGTTTCGACGGGGCCGAACTTCTCCGGCAAGCGGGACTACTCGGGGAGCCCCTCCACAGCCCGTAACGCGGCGGAGCGGTCCCGAATTCCCTTCGATGGTCGCACGGGCGCGGGGGCCGGGTCACCAGCATTTCCGGTGGACCGGCCGTGCGGACGCAGCCGGGGCGGGCGCGGGGCCTCCAGGCCCGGGCGGCGGACGTCGTAGACCCCGGAGACCCGAAGCATCGCGCGCATCACCACCGGCAGCGTCGCGGCACCCGGCAGCTCCACGGTGTAGGTGTGCCGGACCCGCAGCTGCTGGGGCGGTTCGACCACGGCCGAGACGATGTCCAGGCCGGTGGCCGACATCGCCGCCGTGAGGTCGGCCAGCAGTCCGGGGCGGTTCAGCGCCTCGGCCTGCAGGGTGACCCGGAACGGTGCCGTCGGGCCGCCCGCCGGCACCGCGCCGGCCCCGGGTGCCCAGTCCAGCTGCACCGGCCCGCGCCCGGCGCCACGCATCCGCTCGCCGGTGGGGCAGTCGGTGCGGTGCACGGCGATCGAACCGCCGCGGATCTGGAACCCCGTCACCCGGTCCGGTGGCACCGGCGTGCAGCAGCGGGCCAGCCGCACCGCCGCCCCTGGATGGCCGGGGGCGATCACCAGCCGGCCGTGCCCGCTGTGCGCCCTGGCGGAGGGCAGCCGCTCGGCCGGGGCGTGCACCGCGGGCGCGGCGGCCTGGGCCGCGCCGGCCGTGACCTCGGGCAGCGCCGCCGCTGGATGGCCGGCCAGCCAGCGCTCGATGGCGAGCCGGGCCACCGGCGTGTGCGCGAACTCCAGCCACTGCGGGCTGGGCCCGGAGGGCTCCGGCGCTCCGGGGCCACCGCCCGGCTCGGTCAGCACCCCCAGCACGTCCCCGTCCACCAGCAGGGTGGCCAGCGCCACCAGCCGCCCGTTCACCCGGGCGCCGATGCACCGGTGGCCGATCTCCTCCCCCATTTGATAGGCCGCGTCCACGCAGCTGGCACCGGCCGGCAGCACCAGGGTGGCGCCCTCCTCGGTGACGGCGGTGATCTCCCGGTCGTCGGAGAGGTCGGCGGTCAGCGTGGACCAGAAGGCGTCCGGGTCCGGTGTCTCCTGCTGCCACTCCAGCAGCCGGCGCAGCCAGCCGGGCCGGGCCGGGTCGGTGCCGTCCAGCTCGTCCCGGCCGGCCTGCTCGCCGGCCGGCTGCTGGGTCCCCCCGGCGTGCGGGCTGCCCAGCGCGACCACACCGAACTCGGCGACCTGGTGCATCCGGGGTGTGCGGACCAGTACCTCGACCACCTCGCCGTCCACCGACACCGCGGTGTGCAGCGACTGGTAGAGGTTGAACTTGGGGGCGGCCACGAAGTCCTTGAACTCACCGGGCAGCGGGGTCCAGCAGGTGTGCAGCTCACCGAGGACGGCGTAGCAGTCGGCCTGCTCCTCCACCACCACCAGCAGTCGGGCCAGGTCCGCCGGGCAGGGGCGGTCGGCCGGGGGCTGGCCGCGGCGCAGCAGCGCCCGGTGCACCGAGACGCAGTGCCGGGGCCGGGCGGTGACCTCCGCCGTCACCCCGGACTCGGCCAGCTGTCGGCGCAGCGCGTCGGCGAACGGGGTGAGCAGCGCGTCCTGCGCGGCCTCCTGGGCGGCGATCTGCACCCTGGTCCTGGCGTACTCCTCGGGGTGCAGGGTGGCGAAGACGATGTCCTCCAGCTCCGTCTTGACCACCTGGATGCCCAGCCGCTCGGCCAGCGGGATCAGCACGTCCCTGGTGACCTTGGCGATCCGCGCCTGACTGGCCGGCTTCATGTGACGGATCGTCCGCATGTTGTGCAGCCGGTCGGCCAGCTTGATCACCATCACCCGCACGTCGTCCCCGGTGGCGACGAGCATCTTGCGGAACGTTTCCGCCTCTGCCGCCGCGCCGAAGTCCACCTTCTCCAGCTTGGTCACCCCGTCCACCAGATAGGCGACCTCGGGGCCGAACGCGGCCGAGACCTGATCGAGCGTCACCTCGGTGTCCTCGACGGTGTCGTGCAGCAGCGAGGCGACCAGGGTGGTGGTCTCGGCGCCGAGTTGGGCCAGGATCATCGTCACGGCCAGCGGGTGGGTGATGAACGGCTCGCCGCTCTTGCGCTTCTGGCCGCGGTGGCTGGCCTCGGCCGTCCGGTAGGCGCGGCTGAGCAGCGCGAGGTCGGCCTGCGGATGGTGGCGGCGGTGCGCCTGGACGATCGGCTCGATGGCGTCCGGCACCGGGGGGCGGCCGGTGGCCAGCAGCGCGGCCCGGCCGGCGCGGCCCAGGGCGGTCCGGCCGAGCAGCCGAAGGCCCTGGGGCGACGACTCGACCGCCTCGGCGGGCGGCGGCTCGGGCGCCCGGGGTTCGGGCCGGGACTCCGACTGGGGTTGGGGCTGGGACTGGGGTGACTGCGACTCTGCGGACGAGGCCGGGCTGGTGGGCCGGCCGGTCTCAACGGTCATGGCAACCTCCGGCAGCGAGCACCGGAGCGCTCGCTGCCCCGGTGGTCCATGCTACCGAGCACAACACGTTCCGCGAGGCCCTGCTTCCGCTCTGTTAGCGGGATCACTCGAACGGGCGGATTCGCGCCCATGCGGAACGGGGAAAGCGGGCAGTCCCGCTAACGAGGCCTCAGCTGACCCGGCCCCAGAGCCAGCCCGGCTCGGTCACGCCTTCGGCCACCAGCACGGCGGGCCCGGTCATCTGGACGTGTCCGTCCGGCCGCTCGGTGATCACCAGCCGCCCGCCGGGAACGTCCACGGTGTAGCTGACCGCTTCCCCGGTGACCGCGGGGTCGAGCCCGTCCCGGCGGGCCGTGGCCACCGCCACCGCGCAGGCGCCGGTGCCGCAGGAGCGGGTCTCGCCCGAGCCGCGCTCGTGCACCCGCATCGCGACATGGCGCTCGCCCCGGTCGATCACGAACTCGACGTTGACGCCCTCCGGGTAGACCCCCGCAGGGCTGACCTCCGGCGCGCCGTACAGGTTGCCGGCCTGCGCGAGGTCGGCGACGAAGGCCACCGCGTGCGGATTGCCCATGTTGACGTTGCGGGCCGGCCAGCGCCGCTCCCCCACCGCCACCTCGATGTCGTCCGGACCGGGCAGCAGCGCGCGGCCCATCTCCACGGTGACCTCACCGGGCGTGCCGTCCGGGCCGTCCTCGGCGACCACCACCTGCCGCACCCCGGCCCGGGTGGCCACCGCGAGCGGTCCGGGCTCGGCCAGCCCGGCGTGCACCAGGTAGCGGGCGAAGACCCGCACGCCGTTGCCGCACATCTCGGCGATGCTGCCGTCGGAGTTGCGGTAGTCCATGAACCACTCGGCCTGATCGGCCAGCGCGGCCGCGGCCTCGTCCCTGGCCGAGCGGACCACGCGCAGCAGGCCGTCGCCGCCGATGCCGGCCCGGCGGTCGCAGAGCCGGGCCACCTCGGCCGGGCCCAGCCGCAGCAGGCCGTCGGGGTCGGGGACGATCACGAAGTCGTTCTCGGTGCCGTGACCCTTGAGGTAGGGCAGGCCCTGCGGGGTGGATGCGCTCACCCCGCGATGGTACTCACCAGGGGCGTCGCGAAGTCGGCCCGGTCCACGGCATCAGGGCCGCGGGACGAGGAGCGCGGGACGAGGCGCGCAGGACGAGGAGCGTGGCGCCGCGCTCAGGAACGGAGCTGGACGACCCGCCAGACCGCGAGCCCGAAGGCGGTGCAGGCGATCAGCGTGTAGACGGCGATGGCCTGCCAGGCCGCACGCCGCCCCGAGCCGCGCCGGGGCAGACCGGGCCAGGCGTAGCCCGCCCGGCGGGCCGCCATCCCGCCCCAGCCCACCGAAGCGGAGGTGAGCAGCAGACCGAGCATGCCGACCATGGCGCCGCCGTCACCCGAGCCGAAGGCCAGCGGGAAGGCGAACATCAGCGAACCGGCCACGCCGATCAGCACGATCGGCAGCAGCTGCCACCAGCGCAGCCGCCGGCGCGGTCTGATCTCGCGCTCCAGCACCACCGGGTCGCCCGGCGGGCCGAGCGGGGCGTCCGGGTCGGCGTCGATCGACGCGTCACCGAGCAGTGCGTCGCCGAGCAGCGGGTCGCCGAGCAGCGGACCGGCCTCGACCGGCAGCGGACGCCCGGGCAGCAGGCCGACGGGCGGCAGGAGCTCAGCGGGGGGCAGCAGGTCGGTGGGCGGCAGGGCGAAGGCCTCCTCGGCCAGGTCGGTGGTGATGCCGTGGCCGGCCTCCGGTGCGTCGAGGCCGTGCGCCACCCCTGGCATGCCCAGGGCATGGTGCGGGAACTGTTCGGTTTCGGGGCCGGGACCCGTGGACACGCGGCCTCCCCTGACAGTTCGACACGAGCCGGAACTCGCGAACGGACGGGACCAGCCCGCGCGACCGGCCCCTCTTGTCTCGATAATGGCATGTCCCAACGCGCTCACAGCGCGTAACCCGGGTCACCGGGTGATCCGTGGCCATGACGTGATCCGGCCGTGATCCCGGCTTCTTTCTGCACTTGCACGTGCGAGCGCAGCTGCACCGGCGGATGGCCGGATCCGGTGCTCCGCCCGGCCGGAACCCACCGTCAGAAGGACTCGTCGATCAGCTTCAGCGAGTGTTCCAGCAGGTCGGCCGGGTCCGCCCCGGCGGGCCGGGAGAGCCAGTGGATCCGCTCGTCCCGGCGGAACCAGGACTCCTGACGGCGCGCGAACCGCTTGGTGGCGCGCACCGTCTCGGCCCGCGCTTCCTCTTCCGTGCACTCACCGGAGAAGTGCGCCAGCACCTGTTGGTAACCGAGGGCCCGACTGGCCGTCAGCCCCTCGCGCAACCCCCGCTCCTCCAGCGCTCGCACCTCGTCCAGCAGACCGGCCTGCCACATCCGGTCCACCCGCAGGGTGATCCGCTCGTCGAGCTCCGGGCGCGGGACGGCCACGCCGAGCTGGACCGCCGGGTAGACCGCGCGGTTGCTCGGCAGGTTGGCGGTGAACGGGCGTCCGGTCAGCTCGATGACCTCCAGCGCCCGCACGATCCGCCGGCCGTTGCCGGCCAGGATCGCGGCCGCGGCGGCCGGGTCGAGCAGGGCCAGCCGGGCGTGCAGCTCGGCGGGTCCGTGCTCGGCCAGTTCCGCCTCCAGCCGGGCCCGCACCGCCGGATCGGTCCCCGGGAACTCCATCTCGTCGATGGCCGCGCGCACGTACAGGCCCGAGCCGCCGACCAGCACCGGCGGGCGCCCCGCGGCCAGCAGCCGGTCGATCTCGGCCCTGGCCAGCCGCTGGTACTCGGCCACGCTGGCGGTCTCGGTGACCTCCCAGACGTCCAGCAGGTGGTGTGGGACGCCCTCGCGCTCGGCGGTGGTGAGCTTGGCGGTGCCGATGTCCATGCCCCGGTAGAGCTGCATCGAGTCGGTGTTGATCACCTCGCCGCCCAGCGCGCGGGCCAGCGCGACGGCCAGATCGGACTTGCCGGCCGCGGTGGCACCGACCACGGAGACCACCGGGATGCGGGGAAGAGAGCTGCTCACAGGGTCAAGTCTCGCAAACCGTCAAGCCCCACCCGGGGCGACCCCTCATCCGAACGGGGGACGTGACCGGCCACCGGCCCGCTCGTTCCCCGGATGGGCGGCACTCTGCACCGGCTCGCCGCAGAACCGGCCCCGGGTCCGCCGCAGACCGCGTAGGTTGGGAGAAGATATGGGTGTTTTCAGCTGGTTCCGTCGTCGTGCCACCGAGGCGCCGCCGAGCGGGGCGGCGGACGGCGGTTCGGTCGCCGTGCTCGCGGCGCCGGAACGGTCGACGCCGGAGTCGACCGAGGGCGTGGAGCAGGAGTCGCCGCCCGGTGTCCCGGCCGCGCGCACGGCTCCGGAGGACGAGACCGACCCGATCGGGTCCGGCCTCGCCGAGTCCGTCATGGCCGCGGCCCTCGCCGTGGTCACCTCCGGCTCGGCCGAATCGGGCAGCGCCGACTCGGGCACGGCCGAGCCCGGCGAAACCGCGCCGGCGCAGGTGCAGGCCGCGCCGGCACTCGCGCCGGACGTGGCCGAGCTGCTGGCCGCGGCCCTGGCGGCGGCCGCGCAGGGCGTGGAGCCGGCCGAGGACGCCCAACCGCAGAGCCGACCCGAGCGGCCTGACACAGGAGACGAAGCCATGGGCCTGATGGACAACCTCAAGGGCAAGGCCGAGGAGCTCGCGGGGGAGCTCAAGGAGAAGGCGAGCCACCTGGCGGGCCAGCACAACGAGAAGATCGACGAGTTCGTCGACAAGGCCGGTGACGCGCTCGACAAGGCCACCAAGGGCAAGTACAGCGAGAAGATCGCCACCGGTACCGAGAAGACCAAGGGGGCGGTGGACGGCTTCGCCGAGAAGCCGGACGCCCCGCAGCCGGGCGACTCGGCCGACGGCAGCGCGGGCGGCGGGGCCGGCAGCCCGGACGGCAGCGGTCCGGACACCCCCGGCAGCGGCGGCCCACAGGCCTGAGCGAGCGGGGCCCGGGCGAACACACCGGGACGACGAGCGGGGCCGGACGGATTCCTCCGTCCGGCCCCGCTCCGCATGCCCGCCGTCCGCTAACTCCAGGACGCCACGAAGTACCCGACCCCGTACGGCGCCTCGTCGTAGCGCAGTCGCCCGCTGAGCCCGGCCTGCCGACCGGCGCCGGCCAGCACCTGCCACGGCGCCCGGCCGGCCACCAGCAGTTCGGCGCTCAGCTGCGGGTCGAGCCCGGCCAGCGCCGCCGTGTCCGCCGCGCCCAGGGCGCGGGCCACCTGCGCGTCGTACGCCTCGGCCCGGTCGTCCAGGTAGCCGGGTGCCTTCAGCGAGCGGCAGGCGCTGCCATCGCCGAGGACCAGCAGGCCGACCCGGTCGGCGAGGCCGGCGAGCCCCTCGCCCAGCCCCAGCATCCGCTCCGCCGGCGCGTCGGCCGGCACGGCACAGGCGTGCGTCGGCAGCTCCGCGCCGGCCCGCGTCAGCAGCCAGGCGCCGACGGTCAGCGCCGGGCTCAGCTCCGGGTCGCTCGCCCGGCCGGTGGGCAGCCGCACGCCGACCGGCACGCCGTAGCGCTGGAAGGTCCCGGCACCGCCCTCGGTCCACACCTCGGCCCGCGCACCCTCGCCGACCAGCACCAGCAGTTCGGGCCCGGTGGCCAGCAGCTCCTCGACCGCCTCGGCGCAGGCCGCTCGCAGCCCGTCGAGTTCGGCGGCGGCCCCGGCGGCGACCTCGGGCACCAGCAGGGGCGGGCAGGGGCAGACGGCGGCGGCAACCAGCATGGCGATCACCCTACCCGGGCCGGCGGCCCGGGCAGGGCTGAGCGGACGTCAGTCGGTGGGGCAGCAGCCGCCGACCGGCTCGGCGGCCACCGGGGCCGGGGCACCGATGGTGGGCAGCCCGAGCATCACCCCGGCCGGCTTGGCGGCGGGTGCGGCGGTGCGCTTCTCCCAGGCGTCGCCCGCGCGGGTGCGCCGCACGCCGAGCGCCGGGCCCTCGGCGAGCAGGTGGTGCGGGGCGGCGTAGGTGATCTCGACGGTCACCACGTCACCCGGGCGCACCGGCTCGGTGGGCCGGGTGAAGTGCACCAGCCGGTTGTCCGGCGCCCGGCCGGAGAGCCGGTCGGTCTTGTCGTCCTTCTTGCCCTCGCCCTCGGCGACCAGGATCTCCAGGGTGCGGCCGACCTGCTTCTTGTTCTCCTCCCAGGAGATCTCCTCCTGGAGGGCGATCAGCCGCTCGTAGCGCTGCTGCACCACGGCCTTCGGCACCTGGTCCGCCATCTCGGCGGCCGGGGTGCCGGGCCGCTTGGAGTACTGGAAGGTGAAGGCGTTGGTGAACCGGGCCTCGCGGACCACGTGCATGGTCTGCTCGAAGTCCTCCTCGGTCTCGCCGGGGAAGCCCACGATGATGTCGGTGGAGATGGCGGCGTCCGGCATCGCCTCGCGCACCTTCTCGATGATCCCCAGGAACCGCTCCTGGCGGTAGGAACGCTTCATCGCCCGCAGCACGGTGTCCGAACCGGACTGCAGCGGCATGTGCAGCTGGTGCATCACGTTGGGGGTCTGGGCCATCGCGGCGATCACGTCGTCGGTGAAGTCGCGCGGGTGCGGAGAGGTGAAGCGCACCCGCTCCAGGCCCTCGACCTGGCCGCAGGCGCGCAGCAGCTTGGAGAAGGCCTCGCGGTCGCCCAGGTCGGACCCGTAGGCGTTGACGTTCTGGCCGAGCAGGGTCACCTCGATGACGCCCTCGCCGACCAGCGCCTCGACCTCGGCGAGCACGTCGCCGGGGCGGCGGTCCTCCTCCTTGCCGCGCAGCGCCGGAACGATGCAGAAGGTGCAGGTGTTGTTGCAGCCGACCGAGATCGCCACCCAGGCCGCGTAGGCCGACTCGCGCCGGGTGGGCAGCGTGGAGGGGAAGGTCTCCAGCGACTCCAGGATCTCCACCTGGGCGGTGCGCTCCACCCGGGCCCGCTCCAACAGGGCCGGCAGGTGGCCGATGTTGTGGGTACCGAAGACCACGTCGACCCACGGCGCCTTGCGCACGATGGTCTCGCGGTCCTTCTGCGCCAGGCAGCCGCCGACGGCGATCTGCATGTCCCGCTGCCGGGTCTTGGCCGGCGCCAGCTGACCGAGGTTGCCGTACAGCTTGTTGTCGGCGTTCTCGCGCACCGCGCAGGTGTTGAAGACCACCAGGTCGGGGTCCCCGCCCTGGTCGGCCTTCACGTATCCGGCGTCCTCCAGCAGCCCGGCCAGCCGCTCCGAGTCGTGGACGTTCATCTGACAGCCGTGCGTGACGACCTTGTAAGTTCGCAAGCTCTCTCCCATACCCACAGCAGCAAGGGTAAGGGCAGCCGGGCGGCAGCCGGGCGGAGCTGTCCTGACCGCCCCCTCCCGATCATCAGCATCACCTGGCAGGATCCCCCGCATGATGTCGACCACCGATCGCCTGCGCGCGGCCCCGCGGCCACGGTTGTGGCCGATGCTGGCCGCGCTGTTGCTCGTGGTGGGCTCGGTCGGTGGCTGGTGGCTGAGCAGCCGCGGCCCCTCCGGCTACCCCAAGGGCGTCAGCGGCTTCGCGACCGGCGTCAAGGAGGGCGTCTACGACCGGTACGGACAGCTGCTGCAGTCCTATCTGCATACCGCGATGCCCGGCGTCGAGCTGCGCCTGGACAGCAGCGAGGGGTCGGTGGACAACCTGGAGCGGGTCGCCTCCGGCCAGGACTCCTTCGCGATCGCCACCGCCGACGCCGTGGCCGACTACACCGGCCCCGGCAAGACCGGGCTGCGGGCCATCGCCCGGCTCTACGACGACTACATGCAGCTGGTGGTGCCCGCCGACTCCTCGATCCAGCAGGTCGGCGACCTCCGGGGGAAGCGGGTCGGGATCGGCGAGCCCAAGTCCGGGGTGACCCTGGTGACCCGCCAGCTGCTCAACGTGGCCGGGATCAACCCCGACACCGGGATAACGCCCTACACCCTCGGGGTCAGCGACGCGGCCGCGCAGCTGGCCGACGGAAAACTGGACGCCTTCTTCTGGTCCGGCGGACTGCCCACCGCCGCGCTGACCGACCTGGCCACCAAGTTCCCGGTCCGGATCGTGCCGCTGGGCAGCCTGACCGACAAGCTGCACCAGGAGAACGGCGACACCGACGCCTACCGGACCGCCGTGCTGCCGGCCGGCGTCTACCCCAACACCCAGGCGGTGCTCACCATGGCGGTGCCGAACCTGCTGATCACCCGGGCCGACGTGAACTCCAGCCTGGTCGAGGGGCTCACCCGGGCCGTGATCGACAGCCGGGACCCGATCGGCACCCAGGTGCACTCGGCGCAGCTAGTGGACCTGCGCACCGCCGTCTACACCGACCCGCTGCCGCTCTCCGACGGCGCCGAGCGCTACTACCGCTCCATCAAGCCGTAGCCGGCCGGTCAGTCGCCGCGCTGGCGCGGCACGCTCAGCGTCACGGCCAGGCCCCCCGGCTCGGCCGGCGCGAAGTCCAGCGAACCGCCGCCGGCCAGCAGCAGGGTGCGGGCGATCGACAGGCCCAGGCCCGAACCGTCCGCGTTCTGGTGCCGGGCGCTGCGCCAGAACCGGTCGCCGACCCGGGCCAGCTCCTCCTCGGTGAGCCCCGGGCCGCTGTCCGTCACCGTCACCGCCACCTCGTGCTTGCCCACCCGCACCGTGACCGCCACCGTGCTGTCCGACGGACTGAACTTGACCGCGTTGTCGAGCACCGCGTCCAGCGCGCTGCCGAAGCCGATCGGATCCGCCCAGGCCTTGGCCAGCGGCGGAGTGCCGCAGGCCAGCAGGACCCCGCGCTGGGCCGCCAGCGGCTGCCAGGCGTCCGTCCTGGCCAGCACCAGCGCGGTCAGGTCCACCGGCTCCGGCTGCGGCCGGCTGCCCTCAGCGGTGGCCAGGCCCAGCAGATCGTCCAGCACCCGGGCCAGCCGGGCGCCCTCCTCGCGGACCTGCCCCAGCTCGGCCTCGTGCTGCTCGGGCAGCTCCAGGCCCAGCAGCTCGACCCGCAGCAGCAGCGCGGCCAGCGGGTTGCGCAGCTGGTGGGAGGCGTCGGCGACGAACGCCCGCTGCTGGTCCAGCGCGAGCACCACGTGGTCGGCCATGTCGTTGAACGAGCCGACCAGCCGCCGCAGTTCCGGTGGACCGCTGACGGAGGCGACCCGGGCGTTCATCCGCCCGGTGGCGATGTCATGGGTGACCCGGTCCAGGGTGCGCACCGGGCGCAGCACCCACCCGGTCAACCGGACCGCGAGCAGCGAGGCGGCGATCATCGCGACCGCCTCGCCACCGCCCAGCACCAGCCAGCGGTGCAGGATCCGGGCCCGCAGCGGCCCGGTCGGCGACTGGGTGACCACCAGCGCCACCACGTCGCCGTCGCGCACCACCGGCGAGGCGATGGTCAGGGTGCGATCCGGGGTCCAGGGCCAGACCTGCGGCGGATTGTGGCTGCGCCGGCCGTCCCGGGCCTCCTGGACGGCCTCGCCGCCCGATCCGGTGGTCGGCAGGCGCCAGTCGGAGGGTGCCACGGCGAGCTGACGGCCGTCGGCCAGGGTCAGCGCGATGCTTATCCCGTAGAGCTCCTGGTAGCGGCCCACCTCCAGCTGCAGCTGGTGCAGCTGGATCGCGTCCATGGCGGTCGGCACGGCGGGGTCGGAGCCGACCGCGCCGCGCGAGGGCAGCCCCTGGGTCGGCAGTTCCTGCGCGAAGCGGGCCACGTCGTCCATCCGGTCCACCACGGTCCGGCTCTGCTCGGCGGCGGCCATCGCGGCGGCCAGCGGGACACCCAGCGCCGCCAGCACGCAGGCCATCAGGGCCAGCAGGATGCCGAGCAGGCGGTTGCGCATGCCTAGGACGTCCCCGCCGCCGCGCCGCCCTCACCACGCGCGGCCGGCTCCCCACCACCGGACCCCGCCCCGGGTCTGCGGGCGGTCCCGGTCGCCGGCCCCGCGGCGCCGCCCTGCGCCGGGTCCGGCGACTGGGGGATCAGCCGGTAGCCGACCCCGCGCACCGCCTCGACCAGGCCGGGCAGCGCGAGCTTGGTGCGCAACGAGCCGATGTGCACCTCCAGGGTCCGCCCGTTGCCCTCCCAGCCGCTGCGCCACACCTCGCTGAAGATCTGCTCGCGCCGGTAGACCACCCCGGGGCTCTGGGCGAGCAGCGCCAGCAGATCGAACTCCTTGCGGGTGAGCGGTACCTCCCGGCCCTCCACGCTGACCCGGCGGCGCTCGCGGTCGATGCTGATCCCCCAGGACTCCAACGAGCCCGGACCGGCGGGCGCCGCCGGACCGTCCGACGCGGGCGTACCGGCGCCGGGCTGGAAACGCCGGGCCACCGCGTGGATCCGGGCCAGCAGCTCGCCCATGTCATAGGGCTTGGTGATGTAGTCGTCGGCCCCGAGGTTGAGACCGTGGATCCGCGAGCGGATGTCCGCCCGCGCGGTCACCATGATCACCGGCACGCCGCTGCCGGCCCTGATCCGGCTGCACACCTCGAACCCGTCGCGGTCGGGCAGCCCGAGGTCGAGCAGCACCACCCGGTAGGGGTCGCTGCCGTCCGGCACCAGGGCGTCGAGCGCCTCGTGCCCGCTGCGCGCGTGCCGCACCTGGAAGCCGTGCCGGCTGAGGACGGCGACCAGCGCCGCCGCGACCCGGTCGTCGTCTTCGACAAGTAGCAGCCGCATGCCCACACCTTTCCCGCTCTGGTTTTCCCGCTCCGGCTTCCCCGCTCGGGGGAGTCCCCGCTCAGGGGTCCCCGCTCCGCGGGGGTTCCGCCCTGCAAGCACCGGCCGGCAGCCCTGGTGTGCCGGCGAAGCGGCCATCCTCTCCCACCGCGCACCGCCGCGGCCAGCCCTTCGGGGGCCGCCCGGGACGCACGTAGCCCTTTCGTGATGCTCAAGTTCCGCTCAGATCGCCTGACGCCGGTCGATACTCCCACTTAGGGTCGGCTCATCGGGGGCTGCGTGCTCCGCCGGCCACAGCCCCCGATGCCGTGTCCACCCCGAGGGGTGACCGGGTTGGTGGTCACCCAGGAGATGGTTTTCGCCCGCCGTGCCACCCGCCGTCCACGCCGCACCGCCGGTGGCCGGATCACCGGGCAGAGCGCGCCCCGACCGTCCGTTTGCGATCCGCACGGCCGACACACCAGGGATTTCCCGGTCACGCTCCCCGGCCACCGATGGCCGAAAGCCGCCCCGCCGCCCCGCCTGCGGGCGCCGCGGCACGAACCGGCGCACACCGACCGCTGCTTGACGGACTCCCAGGCACTCTGTTGCATTGCTCTTCGTGACACCACCCGGGACCTGCGCCGCTCCCCCCGCCACCGGAGCGCCCTCGCGCTGCCCAGAGCCAGGGCACGGAGGCCGTCCGTGGACCCGGTGATCGTGGTCGGGGCCGGCCCGGTGGGTCTGGCGATGGCGCTCGCACTGGCCCGGCACGACGTCCCGAGCATCGTCCTCGACCAGGGCAGCGGCCTCTGCCCCGAGGGGCCGCGCAGCGCCGTGCTCGGCACCGAGAGCACCGCCTTCCTTGAGCGGCTCGGCTATCTGCGCGCCACCTCGGACGCCGCGCGCTGGGACCGGCTGACCGTCTGGCGGCGGCGCCAGGAGGTGCTGGGCCTGGATCTGACGGACCATCCGGTCCTGCACCTGCCCCAGCACCGGCTGCAGCGAGGGCTGCGCGACGCGGCCAGCGCCACCGGACTGATCCAGCTGGTGCCGCACTCCCGGGTGGAGGAGATCGACCAGGACCAGGACGGGGTCAGCGTGCGCGGCCGGCACCCGCAGAACGGCACCGACACCTGGTGGCGGGCCAGCCACCTGGTCGGCTGCGACGGGGCCCGCTCGGCGGTGCGCAAACTGCTGGGCATCCGGTTCCCCGGCCGCCCGGCGGTGGACCGCCACGCCATCGCCACCGTCCGGGTCGACCTGCCCTTCGCCGGTGAGGCCCGGCTGCACCGCGAGCCGCCCTGGCGCGGCGACCGCGAGGCCTCGGCCCGACCGCTGCCGGACGGCCTGTGGCGCCTGGACTGGCGCCTGCCGATCGGGCGCCCCGCGCCCAGCGAGCCGGTGGACCCGCACGCCACCTGGCCCGGACTGGTCACCGGCGACACCCTGCTGACCCGGGTCAAGGCCACCCTGACCGGCTGGTGCGGCCAGCTGCCGCGCTACGAACTGCTCGCGGCCGCCGACCACACCGCCCAGCAGCGGCTGGCCGCCCGGTTCCGCAGCGGCCGCTGCTTCCTGGCCGGCGACGCGGCCCACCTGCACGGCGCGCTCGGCATGCAGAACCTGGCCGACGGGCTGCGCGACGTGGACAACCTGGCCTGGCGGCTCGCGGTCGCCTGGCACCTCCACGCCGGCGGACCACAGCCCGGCGGCTCGCTGCTGGACGGGTACGAGGCGGAGCGGCGCGGGGCGGTCGGGGCCCGGCTGCGCGCGGTGGACCAGGCGATGCCGCTGCTGCGTCCGCTGCGCGGCTGGCAGCAGACCCGGCGCTCGCTGCTCACCGGTTCGTTCCGCAAGCACGCGCCGCTGCTCACCGACGGGCTGCTCGGCACCGGGCGGTTCGGTGGGGCACCGGCCTATCCGGCGGCACCCTCCGGAGTGCCGGGGCGGGCCGGCGGGGTACCGGTGCAGCGCGGGGGCGGGCGGGGCACCGCGCTGAGCGAGCAACTGCCGTCCACCGCGCCCGGGGTGCTGGTGCCGAACCTTCCGGTGGTCACCACCGAGGGCGTGCCGGACCAGCTGTACGCGCGGTTGGGCGCGACCTTCCTGCTGCTGCTGGTCGCACCGGGCACGGCGGTCTGGTCGGCCGACCACTGGATGGGCGCGGGGCTGATGCCCCGGCTGGCCGAGGTGGCGACCGCACTGCCGGTGCCGACCGAGGTCCTGGTCGCCGAGGAGTACCCGGGGGCCGGCGCGCACACCGTGCTGCTGATCCGTCCGGACGGGCACCTGGTCGGGGTCACCCAGGGCTGCAAGGCCGAGGACCTGCAGGAGCTGGCCGACCGGGCACGCGGCGGCCCCACACCGCTGGCAGGTGCCGAGCAGTCGGTCTGACACCCTCCGGGGGCGGCACGTCACCGATTCGGCTTCACCCGGGGCAGGCTGACGCGGCGTCACTCGATGAGCTGACAGCCGGCCGGTCCGGATCAGTCCGAACCGAGCGACCATTCCTCCAGCTCCTCGGTGCTCTCGCCCTCCGCGTCCAGCGCCTCGCGCACCACCCGGAAGGCGAGACCCTCGGAGTAGCCGCGGCGGGCCAGCATGCCGACCAGCCGGCGCAGCCGGGCCTGGCGCTCCAGGCCGGTGGTGGCCCGCAGCTTGCGCTCCACCAGGGCGCGGGCCGTGGCCGCCTCCTCGTCCGGGTCGAGCTGGGCCACTGCCTCCTCGACCAGCGCGCCGGCCACGCCGCGGGTGCGCAGCTCCTGGGCCAGCGCACGGCGGGCCAGCCCTCGGCCGTGGTGCCGGGATTCGACCCAGGCGGCGGCGAAGGCGGCGTCGTCGATCAGGCCGACCTCCTCGAAGCGGGAGAGCACCTCCTCGGCGACCTCGTCCGGGATCTCCCGTTTGCGCAGGGCGGTGGCCAGTTGGCGGCGGGTCCTCGGGGTGCCGGTGAGCAAGCGCAGGCAGATGTCCCGGGCCCGGGCGGCGGGATCGGCCTCGGCGGCCGAGGGGGCGGTCGCCCTGGGCTCGCGGGCCGGGCGCCCGGCCCGTCGACCGCGCCCTCGCGCGGTCGAGGCGGCCAGCTCGGCCTCGGCCTCGGCCACCCAGTCCGACTGCCCCGGTGGGCTCGCCTTCTCTGACGGGCTCCCCTGCTCCGACGGGCTCGACCGGCCTGACAGGCTGGGCTGTTCGTACCGACTCGACTGGTCCGGGCGGCTCGACCGCGCCTCACGCGCGGCCCGGCGGGCGCCCGGGTGCGAGCTCCGCAGGCGCGCCGGCCCAGCGGACGGCTCGGTGGACGGCTCGGTCTCGGCGACGGGCCTCGGCCCGCGGGCGCCCACCACCCAGTCGGGGCGCTCCCCCTCCTCCTCGCCCTTGGCCTCCACCACCAACCAGTCCGGGCGCTCCCCTTCGCCCGGACTCCGCGCGTTCCTCATCTGCTGATCAGGCCTTCGCGGCCGCCGTCTTCTTGGCCGCCGCCGTCTTCGCCGCCGTGGCCGTGATCGGCTTGACCGCGCCGTCGGCCTCGGCCGGGGCCGGGGCCGGGGCCTCGCCCTCGGTGGCGGCGTTGGGGTCGACGCCGATGCCGAGCTTGACCTTGATCTTCTTCTCGATCTCCTCGGCCAGCGCCGGGTTGTCGCGCAGGAAGTTGCGGGCGTTCTCCTTGCCCTGGCCCAGCTGGTCGCCCTCGTAGGTGTACCAGGCGCCGGCCTTGCGGATGAAGCCGTTCTCGACACCCATGTCGATCAGGCCACCCTCCCAGCTGATGCCGTGGCCGTAGAGGATGTCGAACTCGGCCTGCTTGAAGGGGGCGGCGACCTTGTTCTTGACCACCTTCACGCGGGTGCGGTTGCCGACCGCCTCGGTGCCGTCCTTCAGGGTCTCGATCCGGCGGATGTCCAGACGCACCGAGGCGTAGAACTTCAGCGCCCGGCCACCCGTGGTGGTCTCCGGCGAACCGAACATCACACCGATCTTCTCGCGCAGCTGGTTGATGAAGATCGCGGTGGTGTTCGACTGGTTCAGCGCACCGGCGATCTTCCGCAGCGCCTGACTCATGAGCCGGGCCTGCAGACCGACGTGCGAGTCGCCCATCTCGCCCTCGATCTCGGCGCGCGGCACGAGCGCGGCCACCGAGTCGATGATGATCAGGTCGATCGCGCCGGAGCGGATCAGCATGTCGGTGATCTCCAGCGCCTGCTCACCGGTGTCCGGCTGGGAGACCAGCAGGGCATCGGTGTCGACGCCGAGCTTGCGGGCGTACTCCGGGTCCAGGGCGTGCTCGGCGTCGACGAAGGCGACGGTGCCGCCGAGCTTCTGCGCGCTGGCCGCGGCGTGCAGGGTCAGCGTGGTCTTACCGGAGGACTCGGGGCCGTAGATCTCGATCACCCGGCCGCGGGGCAGCCCGCCGACGCCGAGCGCGACGTCCAGCGCGGTGGAGCCGGTGGGGATCACGTCGATCGGGGCACGGGACTGGTCGCCCAGACGCATCACCGAGCCCTTGCCGAACTGCCGCTCAATCTGGGCGAGTGCGGTCTCAAGAGCCTTCTCGCGGTCCGTGCCTGCCATGGCTTCCACCCTCGGGTTCTGTGCTGTGCGCTTCATCGTCCTCGACGCTAGCGCGTCCCACCGACAATCGGCTCCGGACGGGCTCGGCCTGTGGAAAACTCGCCGGGAAACCCAGTATAGGGAACACTTGTTCGATACCATGCGCGCGCCCGCCCCCCACCGGCCCGGTCCTCGAGCCCGCTCGGCGCACTCCGGCACGGCCCGCTCGGCGCAGTCGCGCCACGCCGATCAGCGCAGCTGTGCGGGCACCCCCATCACCTGGCAGACCACCCGCCAGACGTCCCTGGCCTCCCACCCCGCGTCCAGCGCCTGCTGCACCGTGCGGCCGCCGAGCTCGCTCATCACGTGGTCATGGGCGAACGACTGCGCGTACCCCACGCCGAAGTGCTCGTCCATCCGTCGCCAGAACTCGGTCAGCCTCATGCCGCCCAGTATCCCCGAGCCACACCCACCCCCCGGGGCCCACCGGAGCGGCCACCGGCTAGTGCGGCAGTGCGACGATCCCCGCGCCGTACGTCGCGCGGTCCCGGCAGACACCCGGGCCGACCGGGCAGTTCGCCTGGGCCTGGGACAGCAGCAGCTCGTGCAGGCGCTCCGGCCCCCAGCCGGGGTGCTGCGCCGCGGCCACCGCGATCGCGCCGGTGACCTCGGCGGCACTCATCGAGGTGCCGGCCAGCGCCGCGTACCGCCCGCCCGGCCAGTCCGAGACGATCGCCTCGTCCGGCCCGCCGTCCGGATCACCACCCGGCGCGGCCAGCGCGATCCGCCCCTCGCCGTAGTTCGAGTAGGCCGCGATGGCACCGCTGCGGGTCACCGCGCTGACCGAGAGCACCCCCGGCAGCTCGCCGGGCAGCCGGACGCACTCGGTGCCGAGCCGGCGGTCCTGGGCCGGGCCGCTGACGCGGTCGTTCGGGCTGCGCTGGTCGACCCGCACGGCGCCCAGGTCCTGGGCGTCGTTCCCGGCCGAGGCGACCACCAGCGCCCGGCGCTGGGCGTAGGCGACCGCACGGCCCACCGCCTGGATCATCGCGCCCTGGTCCGGATCCTCGGGGCAGTTGTACTTCCACGGGTCGGCGAAGTAGCTGTCGTTGACCGCCACCGCCCCGTGGTCGGCGGCCCAGAGCAGCCCGCAGACGATGTTCTCCGGGTAGTACTGCCCGAGCGGGCCGAGCAGCCGCACGGCCGCGATGCGCACCCCGGGCGCCACCCCGACCACCCCGCGCCCGTCCCGCGCGGCGCCGATCAGACCGGCCACATGGGTGCCGTGGCCGCTCTCGGCGACCCCGCTGTCGGGACGCCAGGCGCCGAACCGGGCGTCGGGACGGCCGTCGGCGCAGGAGGCGGAGTCGGCCGGGCTGACCGCGTCGCGCAGGTCCGGATGGGTGTCGTCGACCCCGGAGTCGAGCACCGCCACCAGGACCTGGCGCAGCGCCGGCTCGCGCGGCACACCGGCGCTCGGCAGCCCGGCGCTCGGCGCGGCGTGGGTCGGGGCGGGGGTGCTCGGCGCGGCGGTGGCGAACAGCGCGGCCGAGGGCTGGGTGTTCTGTCCGCCGCCCATCATGGCGAGGTTCCAGGCGCCGCGTTCCCCGGGGTCGGGCACGGTCGCGGTGGTGTCCCCTTCGACCGTCCCGGCCGCATCGGCGCCCGGGCGGCGGAAGTCGCCGGAGCCGGCCAGTGCGCCGGGCGGCCCGGGCACCGGCGCGGTCCGGGTGGCTCCGACGGCGGCGATGCCGGTCCGCCCGCGCAGCCTGGTCGCGAAGGCGGCCTCGTTGGCATAGGCCAGCACGACGCCGATCTGCGGGTAGTCCTGCAGTACCTGTCCGCCCGCCGCGCGCACCGCGCTCTGCGCGGCCGCCGAGCCCTGGGCGTCCGGCCGGTCGGCCAGCACCAGGTAACTGAGGTAGCCCTGGTCGGCCCCGGAGAGATAGGGGACGGCACCGCCCAGCAGCAGGGCGGCCGCGAGCATGGCCGGCGCGCTGCGCAGCAGCAGCCACCGGCGGCGCAGCGGACGACGGGAGACCAGCCGAACCTCGGCCATCGGGTGTCCTCCGCTCCTTGCCGGCCTGCCCTCACACGGCACAGCCGTGCCTCACGAAGCATCACCATATGAGCGAAATATCGCTTATGACCATTTTTCAGAGCGCCTGCCGCCGCCATCCGGCCGCACCGGCCCCACCCTCCCATGCCGCCGCCTCGGCGCCTGTCCCTGCTTGTCAGTGGCACGCGGCACCATGGGGGCATGGCGGAACAGCACTCCCACCCCGACCCGCTGGCCGGTTTCGCCCCGGCCACCCGGGCCTGGTTCGAGGCCGCGTTCGACGGCCCGACCAGCGCCCAGGCCGGCGCCTGGGCGGCCATCCGCGAGCAGAACGACGTCCTGGTGGTCGCCCCCACCGGCTCCGGCAAGACCCTCGCCGCCTTCCTCTCCGCGCTGGACCACCTCAGCAGCACCCCGCCGCCGGCCGACCCCCGCAAACGGCTGCGCGTCCTCTACATCTCGCCGCTGAAGGCGCTCGCGGTCGACGTCGAGCGCAACCTGCGCGCACCGCTGGCCGGTCTGCGGCAGGCCTCGATCCGCCTCGGACTGCCCGAGCCGCAGGTCCAGGTGGGTATCCGCTCGGGAGACACCCCGGCGCCCGAGCGGCGCAAGTTCCAGAGCCACCCGCCCGACATCCTGATCACCACCCCGGAGTCGCTCTTCCTGCTCCTCACCTCCGCCTCCCGGGAGGCGCTGCGCGGCATCGACACGGTGATCCTGGACGAGGTGCACGCGGTGGCCGGCACCAAGCGCGGCGCCCACCTCGCGCTGAGCCTGGAGCGGCTGGACCAGCTGCTGGAGCGCCCGGCCCGCCGGATCGGCCTGTCCGCCACCGTCCGCCCGGTGGCGGAGGTGGCCCGCTTCCTGAGCCCGCAGCGCGAGGCGGCCATCGTCCAGCCGCCGTCCGCCAAGCGCTTCGACCTCTCCGTGGTGGTCCCCGTCGCCGATCTGGGCGAGCTCTCCCCGAGCCCGGCGCAGGGACCGTCCGGCGGCCCGCGCGGCCCGGGTGGCGAGGAGGATCCGGCGCGGGCCGCTTCGATCTGGCCGCACGTCGAGGAGCGGATCGTCGATCTGGTGCAGGCGCACCGCTCGACCATCGTCTTCGCCAACTCGCGCCGCCTGGCCGAGCGCCTGTGCAACCGGCTGAACGAGATCGCCCACGAGCGGGCCACCGGCCGGCCGCTGCCCGAGTCGCACGCCCCCGCCCAGCTGATGGCCGAGGCCGGCGCCGCCAGAGGCGCGCCTCCGGTGCTGGCCCGGGCCCACCACGGCTCGGTCTCCAAGGAGCAGCGCGCCCAGGTGGAGGAGGACCTCAAGGCCGGCCGGCTGCCCGCCGTGGTGGCCACCTCCAGCCTGGAGCTGGGGATCGACATGGGCGCCGTCGACCTGGTGGTCCAGGTCGAGTCGCCGCCCTCGGTGGCCTCGGGGCTCCAGCGGGTCGGCCGGGCCGGGCACCAGGTGGGCGCCGTCTCCACCGGCGTGGTCTTCCCCAAGTACCGGGGCGACCTGGTGCAGTCCGCGGTGGTCACCGAGCGGATGCGGTCCGGGCAGATCGAGGCGCTGCGGGTGCCGCGCAATCCGCTGGACGTGCTCGCCCAGCAGTTGGTGGCGATCACCGCGCTCGACACCTGGGACGTGGCCGAGCTGCTCGCCCTGGTCCGCCGCGCCGCGCCGTTCAGCGCGCTGCCGCAGTCCGCCTTCGACTCGGTGCTCGACATGCTGGCCGGCCGCTACCCCTCGGACGCCTTCGCCGAGCTGCGCCCCCGCCTGGTCTGGGACCGGGTCGCGGGCACCGTCACCGGCCGCCCCGGCGCCCAGCGCCTGGCCGTCACCTCCGGCGGCACCATCCCCGACCGGGGGCTGTTCGGCGTCTTCATCGCCGGCGCAGACCCCAAGAAGGGGGGTGGACGGGTCGGGGAGCTCGACGAGGAGATGGTCTACGAGTCCCGGGTCGGCGATGTCTTCACCCTGGGCACCAGCTCCTGGCGGATCCAGGAGATCACCCATGACAAGGTGCTGGTCACCCCGGCCCCCGGAGTGCCCGGGCGGCTGCCCTTCTGGAAGGGCGACTCGCTGGGCCGCCCGCTGGAGCTGGGCCGGGCGCTGGGCGCCTTCGTCCGTGAGCTGGGCGCGCTGCCCGAGCCGCGGGCGAAGGAGCGCCTGCTCGGTGCCGGGCTGGACGACTGGGCGGCCGGCAACCTGCTCAGCTACCTTGCCGAGCAGCGCGAGGCGGCCGGCCACCTGCCCGACGACCGCACCATCGTGGTCGAGCGCTTCCGCGACGAGCTGGGCGACTGGCGGATCGTCATCCACTCCCCGTTCGGCGCCCAGGTGCACGCGCCCTGGGCGCTGGCGCTGGGCGCTCGGCTGCGCGAGCGGCACGGCCTCGACCCGCAGGTGATGCACGGCGACGACGGCATCGTGCTCCGGCTGCCGGACGTCGACCTGTTCGACTTCGCGTCACCCGACGCGCCCGCGGCCGGCGGCGAGCCGACCGCCTCGCCCGTGTCCTGCGCCCTGTCGGGCGATGAAGCCCCGGTGGGCGCCGATGCCGCGCTGTTCGACCCCGCCGAGATCGAGCAGCTGGTCACCGACCAGATCGGCGGCTCGGCACTGTTCGCCTCCCGGTTCCGCGAGTGCGCCGGGCGGGCCCTGCTGCTGCCCCGCCGCAGCCCCGGCAAGCGCACCCCGCTCTGGCAGCAGCGCCAGCGCGCCGCCCAGCTGCTGGAGGTGGCCGGCGAGTTCGGGTCCTTCCCGATCGTGCTGGAGGCGGTCCGCGAGTGCCTCCAGGACGTCTTCGACCTCCCCGGGCTGGTCGAGTTGATGCGCGACCTGGAGTCGCGCGCCGTCCGGCTGGTCGAGGTCACCACTCCCGAGCCCTCCCCCTTCGCCCGCTCACTGCTCTTCGGCTATGTCGCCCAGTACCTCTACGAGGGCGATTCCCCGCTCGCCGAGCGCCGGGCCGCCGCGCTCGCGCTGGACTCCCGGCTGCTCGCCGAGCTGCTCGGGCAGGCCGAGCTGCGCGAGCTGATCGATCCGGCGGTGCTGGCCGAGCTGGAGGCCGAGCTGCAGCGGCTCACCCCCGAGCGCCGGATCAAGGACGTCGAGGGCGTCGCCGACGCCTTGCGCCTGCTCGGCCCGCTCAGCACCGCCGAACTGGTCGCCCGCGGCGCCGAGCCGGCCTGGTCCGCCGAACTCCAGGCCGCCCGCCGGGCCATCCAGGTCAGGATCGCGGGCGAGCAGCGCTGGGCCGCCATCGAGGACGCCGGGCGGCTCAGCGACGCGCTCGGCACCCCACTGCCGGTGGGCATCCCGGAGGCCTTCACCGAACCGGTCAAGGATCCGCTCGGTGACCTGCTGGCCCGCCACGCCCGCACCAACGGACCGTTCACCGCCCAGCAGGCCGCCACCCGGTTCGGGCTCGGCACCGCCGTGGTCACCGGCGCGCTGCAGCGGCTCACCGCCGCCGGACGCCTGGTGGCGGGCGAGTTCCGCCCGGTGGAGGCCGGCGGCACCGGTGAGGCCGAGTGGTGCGATGCCGAGGCGCTGCGCCGGCTGCGGCGCCGCTCGCTGGCCGCGCTGCGCCAGGAGGTGGAGGCGGTGCCGGCGCGTGCGCTGGCCGCCTTCCTGCCCCAGTGGCAGCACCTGAGCGGCCATCAGCTGCGCGGCGAGGACGGTCTGTTCCGGGTGGTCGAGCAGCTCCAGGGCGCAGCCGTGCCGGCCTCGGCGCTGGAGCGCCTGGTGCTCCCGAGCCGGCTGAACGACTACCAGCCCGCCCTGCTGGACAAGCTGATGGCCGACGGCGAGATCGGCTGGACCGGCGCGGGGGCGCTGCCCGGCAAGGACGGCTGGATCAGCCTGCACCTGGGCGAGAGCGCCGATCTGGTGCGCCCCGAGCCCCTCCCGCTCACCCGCACGCCCCTGCACGAGGCCCTGCTGGCCGCGCTGGCCAGCGGCTACGGGCTGAACTTCCGCCAGCTGCGCGAACAGGTGCCGGACACCTCCGATCCGGAGCTGACCGCCGCCCTGTGGGACCTGGTCTGGGCCGGCCAGGTCACCAACGACACCCTCGGCCCGGTGCGGGCCCTGCTGGGCTCGGCCCGCACCGCGGGTGCCACCGCACACCGGGCGCCGCGCAGCGTCCCGCGCGGCCGCTACGGCGCGCTGGGCCGCACCCCGGCCCGGCTCGCCGACCCCACGGTGGGCGGCCGCTGGTCGCTGCTGCCCGAGCCCGCCGAGCCGACCGCCCGGGCCGCCGCCCAGGCACAGGTGCTGCTGGACCGGTACGGCGTGCTCACCCGGGGCGCCGTGCAGGCCGAGCGGATCCAGGGCGGCTTCGCCGCGGTCTACCGGGTGCTCGCGGCCTTCGAGGAGCGCGGTCGGGCCCGCCGCGGCTATCTGGTCGAGGGGCTGGGCGGCGCACAGTTCGCGCTGGACGGCGCGGTGGACCGGCTCCGGTCGGTCAACGGCCGGCTGGAGCGCCTCGACGCCACGGGCTGGCCCGCCGTCACCGGGGCGACGCCCGCCAGTGCTGCCGAGCAGTCGGCCCGGTCCCAGTCCCAGCCCCAGGCGCAGTTGCTGGCCGCGGCCGACCCGGCCAACGCGTACGGGGCGGCGCTGCCCTGGCCCGAGCCACCGGGCGAGCGGGCCGGCGCCCACCGTCCCGGACGCAAGGCCGGTGCGCTGGTGGTCCTGGTCGACGGCGAACTCGCGCTCTACCTGGAGCGCGGTGGCAAGTCCCTGCTCTGCTGGGCCGAGCGCGAAGCGGTGCTGACGGCGGCGGTGCAGGCGCTGGCCGACGCGGTGCGGCGCGGCCTGCTGAGCGGGCTGACCGTGGAGCGGACGAACGGCGAGGGCGCGCTGGACTCAGCGCTCGGCGCCGCTCTGGAGGCCGGCGGCTTCCACCCCACCCCGCGCGGGCTGCGGCTGCGCGGCTAGCCCGCGGGCCGGTCCCTGGTTGCGCCGGTCGCTGTGCACCGGGAGCAGCCCAAGACCCCAACCGCCCAGTGTGAGCAGCGCGAGCAGGGTGCCGGACCCGCCGGGTCGAGCGGCCGCCGGCAGCAGGAACCAGCAGAGCGCGCCAAGGGCCACGGTGCCGAACAGCACAGCCGGCGCCCAGCGGCGCAGACCGTGTGAAGGCGAAGGCCCGCGTCGACCGGCTCGGCCTATTCGAGCTGCGGAACGGCCTTCGGTCGACCGGTGCATGTCCGACTCCTTCGCTCAGCCCCCTCTTGCAGGCTGAGGTCAGGCAGCGACGACGTCCACCGCAGCGGCCTTAGGAGTGATCGAGCTCATCCGCTCACCCGGGGCCGGCAGCTGCACGGGCTCCAGCACCGGACGCAGCAGGCCGTCCTCGGAGAGCGCGGTCATCGCTGCGAGCTCGGCCAGCGACAGCTCGTCGCTCACCTCACGCATGACCTCGGACATCCGGACGTCGAGCGCATCGCAGATCGCGGAGAGCAGCTCGGAGGAGGCCTCCTTCTGCCCGCGCTCGACCTCGGAGAGGTATCCGAGCGAGACTCGTGCGGCAGCCGACACCTCGCGAAGTGTGCGGCCCTGGCGCTGGCGCTGCCGACGCAGCACGTCACCCAAGAGGCGACGGAGCAGGATCATCGGTGGCTCCCTCCTCGGACTGCGGATCGAGATGTCACGTCCCCACCGTACCGCCTTGCCCGCTTCGTGTGCGGGGACCGTGGTCGTGTTCACTCTGGGCTGCAAGCCTCTGCCCTCCCCTGTTGTTCCCGCCCCTGGCGCCAGCACGCCCCTTGTATGAAAAGGCTTCCCGGATTCTGCCTGTTCAGCCGTTGTTCAGTTGACGCTTGTGGTGCCGGTTGCGTCCGCCCCGGCGGCAATCCGGTCCAGCAGCAGCTCCAGCGCACCGGCCACCGCCTTGCGTCGGATTGTGGCACGGTCCCCCGACAGCTGGGGCGATCTCACGGCAGTTCCCCCCGGACCGGCGAATCCCAGATGTACTGTGCCGACCGCGTGACCGTCCTGTTCGGTCGGCCCGGCCACACCGGTGGTGCCCAGCCCGTAGGTGGCGCCCAGCAGTCGGCGCACCCCCTCGGCCATCTGGCGCGCCACCACCGGGTGGACGGGTCCGTGGACCGCGAGCAGCCCCTCGTCCACCCCCAGCACCGCCGCCTTGAGCTCGGTGGCGTAGGCGGTGACCGAGCCGCGGAAGGTCTGCGAGGCACCGGGGACCTCGACCAGCTGCGCGGAGAGCAGGCCGCCGGTCAGCGACTCGGCCACCGCCACCGTGGCGCCCAGCGTGCGCAGCTCGGTGTGCACCCGCTCGGCGAGCGGAACGTACTCGGTCATCGAGCCTGCCTCTCCCGGGCCATGCCCTCGCGCCGCAGCCGGACGGCCTGGCGCACGTAGTCCGCCCCGGTGGCCACCGTCAGCACCACCGCGAGCGCGATCAGCACCGCGCGCCCGGTGGCCAGCCAGCCGGTCAGCGGCAGCACATACATACCCACCGCGATGCCCTGGGTGAGCGTCTTGAGCTTGCCGCCCCGGCTGGCCGGGATCACGCTGTAGCGGATCACCCAGAACCGCAGCAGCGTGATGCCGAGCTCGCGGGCCAGGATCACCGCGGTGATCCACCACGGCAGATCGCCCAGCACCGAGAGGCCGATCAGTGCGGCACCCATGATCGCCTTGTCGGCGATCGGGTCCGCGATCTTGCCGAAGTCGGTGACCAGGCCCTTGCGCCGGGCGATCTCCCCGTCGAACAGGTCGGTGATCATCGCGATCGCGAACGAGGCCCAGGCCACCGCCCGCCACTTGGGGTCGTGCCCGCCGTCCACGAACAGCAGGAACACGAAGACCGGCACCAGCGCGAGCCGGAGCATGGTCAGCAGGTTCGCGAGGTTCCACAGCGGCGGCACCGCAGCTCGCGCCGTCCCCTGCTGGGCCGGGCGGGCCGCTGCCGGGCTGCCCGGCCCGCCGGTCATGCCGCGGCCGCCTTGCGGACGAGCTCGATCGCCTCGGCGACCAGGTCGACGCCTTCGCTGGCCACCACGCGGGCCCGGTAGTACTGGCCGGCCTCGGCCTCGGGCGCACCGATCAGCGTGGTCAGGCCGTCGGTCTCCGGCGCCTGGTGCGCCGAGCGGCCCTCGACCAGCTGCTCGCCGTCGTCCTCCGCCACCAGGACGGCCTCCACCAGCACCTCCACCTCGGTGCCGATCCGCTGCTCGGCGCGCTGCGCGGTCAGCTCCTCGGCGAGCCGGGAGAGCTTGGCCAGCCGCTCGGCCACCACGTCCTCGGGGAGTTTGCCCTCGAAGGTGGCGGCCTCGGTGCCGTCCTCGTCCGAGTAGCCGAAGACGCCGATCGCGTCCAGCCCGGCCTCGTTGACGAACCGTTCCAGCTCGGCGAAGTCCTGCTCGCTCTCGCCCGGGAACCCGACGATGAAGTTGGACCGGGCACCGGCCTGCGGGGCCTTGTCCCGGATGGTCTTCAGCAGGTCGAGGAACTGGTCGGTGTTGCCGAACCGGCGCATCCGCCGCAGCACGGCGGGGGCCGAGTGCTGGAAGGACAGGTCGAAGTAGGGCACCACGCCGGCCGTCGAGGTCATCGCCTCGATCAGGCCCGGACGCATCTCGGCGGGCTGCAGGTAGCTGACCCGCACCCGCTCGATGCCCGGGACGGCGGCGATCTCGCTCAGCAGCGTCTCCAGCAGGCGGATGTCGCCCAGGTCCTTGCCGTACGAGGTGTTGTTCTCGCTGACCAGGACCACCTCGCTGACGCCCTGCTCGGCCAGCCAGACGGCCTCGTTCAGCACGTCCGAGGGACGCCGGGAGATGAACGAGCCGCGGAAGGCCGGGATGGCGCAGAACGAGCAGCGCCGGTCGCAGCCGGAGGCCAGCTTGATCGAGGCCACCGGGCTGTCGTCCAGCCGCTTGCGCAGGGTGCGCGGCCCGGAGGCCGGGGCCACGCCGTCCGGCAGGTCGGTGATCTTCTCGGTGGGGGATGCACCGTGACCCGGCAGCGCGACCTCGGCCGCCGCGGCCTGCCGCTCGACGGGGGTCAGCGGGAGCAGCTTGCGGCGGTCGCGCGGCAGGTGCGGCGCGTGGTGGCCGCCGGACAGGATGGTCTGCAGGCGGTCGCTGATGTCGGTGTAGTCGTCGAAGCCGAGCACGCCGTCGGCCTCCGGCAGCGCGTCGGCCAGCTCCTTGCCGTAGCGCTCGGCCATGCAGCCGACCGCCACCACGGCCTGGGTGCGGCCGTGACCCTTGAGGTCGTTGGCCTCCAGCAGGGCGTCGACGGAGTCCTTCTTGGCGGCTTCGACGAAGCCGCAGGTGTTGACGACGGCGACGTCCGCCTCGCTCGCGTCGTCGACCAGTTGCCAGCCATCGGCTTCCAGTCGCCCGGCGAGTTCCTCGGAGTCGACCTCGTTGCGGGCGCATCCGAGCGTGACCAGTGCGACAGTACGGCGTTCAGGCATAGGGCCAAGATTAACGCGCGGCCCCCGGTGTCGTTTCCCCCGGAGGCCGCGCGGCGATGATCAGGTGGTCCGGGCCGCCGCTGTGGCTAGCCGGCCTGGGGGTCGCCGGGCGTGTAGGTGAGGTGCACCACCTGGCCGTCCTTGCCCGCCGGACCCAGATCCTTGCCGTTGACGTACAGGTGCACGGCGGCCGCGTTGCCGATCACCAGCTTGATCTGCTTGGGGTCGGTGAACGTCTGGTTCGAGCCGTCGTCCATGTCGTTCTGGAAGAGCGAGTTGCCGTCGCCGTCCAGCGCCGATACCCAGCTGGCGCCGCCCTCGGCGACCAGTTTCACGGTCACCTTGTCCGCCGGGGCGGCGGCGATCGGGGCGATGCTGGGCGCGGGGGCGGGCGGCTGGGCGGGCGAGGCGCTGGGCGAGGGCGAGGCGGACGCCGAGGCCGCGACGCTGGGCAGCGGCGAGGAGGCGGCGCCGGCGGCGGCCTTGCCCGGCTTGCTGCTGAACAGGTTGAAAACGATCAGCAGCACCACCGCGGCGATCGCCACCAGCATCGCGCCGGTCCAGGTCGGTCGGCCGCGGTCGGCCCGGATCCGCTTGGCGTCCAGCCTGGCCACCGGGGCCAGCACCACCGGGGCGGTGCCGTGGAGGTCGTCGTAGCGGGCCACCAGGGCGTCGCCGTCGGCGCCGACCGCGCGGGCCAGCGAGCGCAGATGCCCCCGGGCGTAGAAGTCGCCGCCGCAGCGGCTGAAATCGTCCTCCTCGATCGCGTGCACGATCGGCACCCGCACCCGGGTACTGGCGCTCACCTCGTCCACCGTCAGCCCGGCGGCGAGGCGGGCATCGGCCAGCACCCGGCCGATGGTCGGGCGGGTGTCCGATACGGCGCCGGCCTGCGGGCCGGTCGCGCTGTCGGTCTCGGCCGAGCGGGCGTCGGAGGATCGGCCGTGGTCGCGGTGGGAAGACTTGCCGATGGTCACTGGGCGCGCCTTTCGAGCGGAGCCACCTGCTGAGGACACAGTCTAGGGGCGGGGGCGAATCGTTTCTCAACCGGAGTTCGACCGAACGCGCGCCCTCTGCCCAGGCGCACCAACGGTCCCGCAAGGCCGCTGACGTCCCTTCAGAGCACTACCCGCGGATGATGGCCAGCACCCCGTCCAGTTCGTCCGGTTTGACCAGCACATCGCGGGCCTTGGACCCCTCGCTCGGCCCCACGATGCCGCGCGACTCCATCAGGTCCATCAGCCGGCCGGCCTTGGCGAAGCCGACCCGCAGCTTGCGCTGGAGCATCGAGGTCGAGCCGAACTGGGTGGAGACCACCAGCTCGGCAGCCTGGATCAGCAGGTCCAGGTCGTCGCCGATCTCCTCGTCGATCTCCTTCTTGGGGCCGCCGCCGACCGTGACGTCGTCGCGGTAGACCGCGGTCAGCTGGTCCTTGCAGTGCTGCACGATCGCCGCGATCTCGGCCTCGGTGACGAAGGCGCCCTGCATCCGGACCGGCTTGCTCGCACCCATCGGCAGGAAGAGCGCGTCACCCTTGCCGATCAGCTTCTCGGCGCCCGGCTGGTCCAGGATGACCCGGGAGTCGGCCATCGCCGAGGTGGCGAAGGCCAGCCGGGAGGGCACGTTGGCCTTGATCAGGCCGGTCACCACGTCCACCGAGGGCCGCTGGGTGGCGAGCACCAGGTGGATGCCGGCGGCCCGGGCCAGCTGGGTGATCCGGACCACCGAGTCCTCGACGTCGCGCGGGGCGACCATCATCAGGTCCGCCAGCTCGTCGACGATCACCAGCAGGTAGGGGTACGGCGTCAGCTCCCGCTCGCTGCCCAGCGGCGGGGTCACCTTGCCGGCCTTGACCGCGGCGTTGAAGTCGTCCACGTGGCGGAAACCGTAGGCCGCGAGGTCGTCGTAGCGCAGGTCCATCTCGCGGACCACCCACTGCAGCGCCTCGGCGGCCTTCTTCGGGTTGGTGATGATCGGAGTGATCAGGTGCGGGATCCCCTCGTAGGCGGTCAGCTCGACCCGCTTGGGGTCGACCAGCACCATCCGGACCTCGTCCGGGGTGGCCCGGGCCAGCACCGAGGTGATCAGGCAGTTGATGCACGAGGACTTGCCCGCGCCGGTGGCGCCGGCGACCAGGATGTGCGGCATCTTGGCCAGGTTGGCGAGCACCGTGTGGCCCTCGACGTCCTTGCCCATGCCGACCACCATCGGGTGGGTGTCCTCGGCGGCGCTGCGCGAGCGCAGCAGGTCGCCGAGGTTGACCATCTCGCGGTCCCCGTTGGGGATCTCGATGCCCACCGCAGACTTGCCCGGGATCGGGCTGATGATCCGCACGTCCGCACTGGCCACCGCGTAGGCGATGTTCTTGGCCAGCGCGGTGATCCGCTCGACCTTGACGGCCGGGCCCAGCTCCACCTCGTAACGGGTGACCGTCGGCCCCCGGGTGAAACCGGTGACCTTCGCGTCCACCTTGAACTCGGCGAAGGTGGAGGTGAGCTGGGCGACCACCTGGTCGTTCAGCTCGCTGCGGGTCTTGCCCGGGCCGCCGCGCTCCAGCAGGTCCAGCGAGGGCAGCGCGTAGCCGCCACCGCTGTGCAGCTGGAGCTGCTCCATCCGGCTCGGCGCCTGGCCGTGCTCGGCGGCCGGCTGGTCTCCGGGCGGGCCGGACGCCGATGTGCGCGCCGGCGGGACGGCCGGCTCCTCCGGCGGGGCGGTGCGGTCCTGCACCTGGTGCATGATGCTGGCCACCGCGGGCGAGGCCGGCACGCCGTGCAGCAGCGCGCCGTCCAGGTCGGCGGCCACCCCGGCGGCCAGGTCGCGGGTCTGGAACGGGTCCTTGAGGAACATGTCGGGCACGGCGGGCGCGAGCTCCGGCTCGTCCACCTGCTTGCGGCGCCCGCGCCGGCGCCGGCGGGCGGCCACCTCGTCGGAGGGGTCCTCCTCCACCGTGTAGGGCAGCGCATCGGGGTCGGCGTCCTCCGGCGGGTCGGTGGACAGCTCGCGATCGCCGGTGGCGTACTCACCGAACTCGTCGTACTCGCCGTAGCCGTCCAGCTCGTCCACCGGTGCGGCCTCCACCACACCCAGCCGCTCGCCGAGCAGCCGCAGCCGCTCGGGGATCTTGTTGACCGGGGTGGCGGTGACCACCAGCAGGCCGAAGAAGGTCAGCAGCAGCAAGAGCGGCACCGCCAGCGGCGGCCCCGCGGCGGCCATCATCGGCGTGGAGGCGGCCCAGCCGAGGATGCCGCCGGCCTGCCGGATCCGGGTCGCACCGCTCTGCATCCCCGGTGCGCCGGAACCGATGTGGATCAGGCCGAGCACGCCGATCACCAGCGTGCTCAGGCCGATGACGACCCGTCCGTTGGCCTCCGGCAGCTCCGGGTGGCGCATCAGCCGGATCGCGATCGCCGCCAGCATCAGCGGGATCAGCACGTCGAGGCGCCCGAACAGGCCACTGACCACGCTGGTGGCCACACCGCCGAGCCAGCCCTGCGGGCTGAACCAGGTGCCGGCCGCGGTGACCAGGGCCAGCGCCAGCAGCAGCAGCGCCTGGCCGTCCTTGCGGTGAACCGGGTGCAACCCCTTGGCGCCGTCGCCGAAACCGCGGAAGACCGCGCCGATGCTGTGGGCCAGGCCCAGCCAGCAGGCTCGGACGGCGCGGAAGAGTATCGGCTGCTGCGACCTGGCGGGACGGGCGGGGGCCGGGGTGGGGGCGGGCGGCTTCGCGGCCGCCTTGCGCGCAGCGGGCCTTCCGGCCGGCCTGGCGGCGCCCTTGACCGGACCGGGCTTGGCGGACGCCTTGCCAACCGGTTTCGCCGCGGGCTTGGCCGCCGGCTTGCGGGTTGCGGACTTCTTCGCCGGGGCGGCCTTCTTCGCCGGTCCCGGACTCGTGGTGCGTGCGGTGCTGCCGGGCGTCCGTGAGGCCATGGCACCAGAGCCTACCGGCGGCCCTGAGCCGTGGACACATGACCGACCGTCATGACCCTGGCGTGTCGCGGAAGCACTGCGACACACCGTCAGCGGGATCCGAAGTCACCCGGCCGGCGCAGCGGCGGGCTGATTCTCCCTCAGGCCGACTGCGTGCCGGGGCGCAGTGCCTCCAGCGCCGCCCGCAGACCGGCCAGCTTGCGCTCCAGGTGGGCCGCGGTGGCCGCCGCCCCGGCGTCGGGCGAGTCGCCCAGCTGCTTGGTCAGCGCCTCGGCCTGCTCCTCGACCGAGGCCAGCCGCGCGGAGAGCTCGGTCAGCAGCGGCTCCGAGCGGTCCCGGCCCTGCCGGTCGTCCTCCAACTGCAGCCGCAGCAGCGCGGCCTGCTCCTTGAGCTGGCAGTTCTTCACATAGAGGTCGACGAAGACGGAGACCTTGGCGCGCAGCACCCAGGGGTCGAACGGCTTGGAGATGTAGTCCACCGCGCCGGCCGCGTAACCCCGGAAGGTGTGGTGCGGGCCGTGGTTGATCGCGGTCAGGAAGATGATCGGGATGTCTCTGGTCCGCTCGCGGCGCTTGATGTGCGCGGCGGTCTCGAAGCCGTCCATGCCCGGCATCTGGACGTCCAGCAGGATCACCGCGAAGTCGTCGGTGAGCAGCGCCTTGAGCGCCTCCTCACCGGAGACCGCGCGCACCAGCGTCTGGTCCAGCGCGGAGAGGATGGCCTCCAGCGCGAGGAGGTTCTCCGGTCGGTCGTCGACCAGGAGGATCTTCGCTTTCTGCACCACGACCCGCCCTCCTGCCGGATAGCCCACCTGTTTTCCGCGCGACGGCACCCGTGTACCGCCTGCTACCGACCCGGTCATGCTAGCCGCACCCCCAAGCCCTGCCCTATCGGATGGTCCCAACAGGCCCTCGAAGCGCCTGCCGCCCCGAAGGGCCCGGGTGCGGTCCTGCACACCGTCGCCATTCGGTTACTGTTCGCAACGATGAGTGACCCTAGCGGGTTCCCGGTCCGGCCCGCCAGTAAACGCCGATGCCCGCGAGCTAACCACGCGCCCCCAGCCACTGGCGCATCACGTTCAACAGGTGGTCGGTGTCCACCGGCTTGGTGACGTGATCGGAGGCGCCCGCCTCGATGCTCTTCTCCCGGTCGCCCTTCATCGCCTTGGCGGTCAGCGCGATGATCGGCAGGCCGGCGAACTGGGGCATCCGGCGGATCGCCTCGGTGGTCGCGTAACCGTCCATCTCCGGCATCATGATGTCCATCAGGACCAGCGCCACGTTCTCATGCTGTTCCAGGACCTCGATACCCTCGCGGCCGTTCTCCGCGTACAGCACGGTCAGCCCGTACTGCTCCAGCACGCTGGTGAGGGCGAAGACGTTGCGCACGTCGTCGTCGACGATCAGCACCTCCTCGCCGCCGAACCGGCCCTCGAACTGCGGTCCGGCCCCGGCCCGGGGTGCGGGCAGCTCGTCCTCGGCGCGTCCGGCGGGCACCGAACCGGCCTCACCGGCCGTGCGGCGCCGCTCGGCAGCGTCCCGGCGGCGCTCCATCGCCAGCTCCCGCACCTCCTGCGCCCAGTGCTCGGCCGGACTCTCGCCGACCGGCACCGGCAGGCCGGTGGGGGTGATGCCGACGCTGGCCCGCAGCGGGCCGCCCAACGCAGCGGCGCCGCCGAGCCGCTCGCGGTCCGCCGAGCCCTGCGGTGCGTCGCTGCGCAGCGGCAGATAGAGGGTGAAGGTGCTGCCCTCGCCCAGCTCGCTCTCGGCGTGGATCTCGCCGCCGAGCAGCCGGGCGATCTCCCGGCTGATCGACAGGCCCAGGCCCGTACCGCCGTACTTGCGGCTGGTGCCGCCGTCGGCCTGCTTGAACGCCTCGAAGATCTCGCGCAGCTTGTTGCCGGGGATGCCGATGCCGGTGTCGGTCACCGCGAAGGCCACCAACGTGGCGTCGGGGTCGTCGATCTGACCCGACTCCAGCAGTTGCTCGCGCACGTGCTGCGGCACCACCGACCCGGCCGGCTCGATGTCCAGGTGCACCGCGCCGCTGTCGGTGAACTTCACGGCGTTGGAGAGCAGATTGCGCAGCACCTGCTGGAGCCGCTGCTCGTCGGTGTGCAGGGTGGGCGGCAGCTCGGGCGAGACGGTGACCGTGAAGTCCAGGCCCTTGTCCGCGGTCAGCGGCCGGAACGCCGCCTCGACATAGTCGGTCAGCTGGACCAGGGCGATCTTCGCCGGGCGGACGTCCATCTTGCCGGCCTCGACCTTGGACAGGTCCAGGATGTCGTTGATCAGCTGGAGCAGGTCGGAGCCGGCGCCGTGGATGGTGTCGGCGAACTCGACCTGCTTGGGCGAGAGGTTGCCCTCGTTGTTGTCGGAGAGCAGCTTGGCCAGGATCAGCAGCGAGTTGAGCGGGGTGCGCAGCTCGTGCGACATGTTGGCCAGGAACTCGCTCTTGTAGCGCGAGGCGAGGGCGAGCTGCTCGGCGCGCTCCTCCAGGACCTTGCGGGCCTCCTCGATCTCGCTGTTCTTGATCTCGATGTCGCGGTTCTGCTGGGCCAGTTGCTCGGCCTTCTCCTGGAGCTCCTCGTTGGTGCGCTCCAGCTCCTCCTGGCGGGCCTCCAACTCGGCCGACCGCATGGAGAGTTCGGCGGTCAGTCGCTGGGACTCCAGGAGCAGGCCCTCGGTCTTGGTGTTGACGCTGATGGTGTTGACGGTGACGCCGATCAGGTCGGCGATCTGGTTCAGGAAGTCCATCACCACGGTGGTGAAGGAGGCGAAGGTGGCCAGCTCGATCACCCCGAGCAGCCGGCCCTCGAAGAGCACCGGCAGCACCACCACGTGCGCGGGCGAGGCCTCGCCGAGGCCGGAGGAGATCCGCAGGTAGCCGGGAGGCGCCTCGGTGAGGCTGATCGGGCGCTTCTCCACCGCCGCCTGGCCGACCAGGGACTCGCCGGGGCGGAAGGTGGTGGGCATCGAGCGGCGCTGGTAGCCGTAGGAGCCGATCAGCCGCAGCACGGTGTCGGACTCGTCGTCGTCCTCGGTGATCATCTCGGCGGTGCGGCCGGCCGGCTGGGCCAGGAAGAAGGCGCCGTGCTGGGCGGAGACCACCGGGGTCAGCTCGGACATGATCAGCGAGGCGACCGCCTCCAGGTCGCGGCGGCCCTGCAACAGGCCCGAGAACCGGGCCATGTTGGTCTTCAGCCAGTCCTGCTCCTGGTTGGTGCGGGTGGTCTCGCGCAGGTTGGCGATCATCTGGTTGATGTTGTCCTTGAGCTCGTCGATCTCGCCCGAGGCGTCGACGTCGATCCGCAAGGACAGGTCGCCGCGGGTCACCGCGGTGGCCACCTGGGCGATGGCCCGCACCTGCCTGGTCAGGTTGTTGGCCAGCTCGTTCACCGACTCGGTCAGGTCCTGCCAGGTGCCGTCCGCGCCGGGCACCCGGGCCTGGCCGCCGAGCCGACCGTCGGTGCCCACCTCGCGGGCCACCCGGGTCACCTCGTCGGCGAACGCGCTCAGCTGGTCGACCATCGTGTTGATGCTGGTCTTCAGCTCCAGGATCTCGCCGGCCGCGTCGACATCGATCTTCTGCGACAGGTCGCCGCGGGCCACCGCCGTGATCACCAGGGCGATGTTGCGGACCTGGCTGGTCAGGTTGGACGCCATGAAGTTGACGTTGTCGGTCAGGTCCTTCCAGATCCCGGCCACGCCCGGAACGTCCGCCTGACCGCCCAGGATGCCGTCGGTGCCCACCTCGCGGGCCACCCGGGTCACCTGGACGGCGAACGCGCTCAGCTGGTCGACCATCGTGTTCAGGGTGCCGGCCAGCGCCGCGACCTCGCCCTGGGCCTCGATGGTGATCTTCTTGGACAGGTCGCCGCGGGCCACCGCGGTGGCCACCTCGGCGATGTTGCGGACCTGGCTGGTCAGGTTGGACGCCATGAAGTTGACGTTGTCGGTCAGGTCCTTCCAGATGCCCGAGACCCCGCGGACCCGCGCCTGGCCGCCCAGGATCCCGTCGGTGCCCACCTCGCGGGCCACCCGGGTCACCTCGTCGGCGAACGCGCTCAGTTGGTCGACCATCGTGTTGACGGTGGTGACCAGTTCGAGGATCTCGCCGCGGGCGTCCACGGTGATCTTCTTCGAGACGTCGCCGCGGGCCACCGCCGTGGTCACCTCAGCGATGTTGCGCACCTGACTGGTCAGGTTGTTGGCCATCAGGTTGACGCTGTTGGTCAGGTCCTTCCAGGTCCCGGAGACGCCGGGCACGCTGGCCTGACCGCCCAGGATGCCCTCGGTACCGACGTCCCTGGCCACCCTGGTGACCTCGTCCGCGAAGGCGGAGAGCTGATCGACCATGGTGTTGATGGTGTTCTTGAGCTCCAGGATCTCGCCCCGGGCATCGACTTGGATCTTCTGCGACAGATCACCACGCGCCACCGCCGTGGTCACCTGCGCGATATTTCGCACCTGATCCGTGAGGTTGTTGGCCATGAAGTTGACCGAGTCGGTCAGATCACGCCACACCCCCGCCACCCCGGGCACCTGCGCCTGACCCCCCAGACGCCCCTCGGTCCCCACATCCCGCGCCACCCGGGTCACCTGCGCGGCGAAGGCGGAGAGCTGATCCACCATGGTGTTGATGGTGTTCTTGAGCTCCAGGATCTCGCCCCGGGCATCGACCTCGATCTTCTGCGACAGATCACCACGCGCCACCGCCGTGGTCACCTGCGCGATATTTCGCACCTGATCCGTGAGGTTGTTGGCCATGAAGTTGACCGAG